>OZ260109.1:575000-932500 GCA_965284675.1 Flavobacterium sp. | reverse complement strand
TATCCTATATCATCATTCTCTAGAAAGGAGGTGTTCCAGCCGCACCTTCCGGTACGGCTACCTTGTTACGACTTAGCCCCAGTTACCAGTTTTACCCTAGGCAGCTCCTTGCGGTCACCGACTTCAGGCACCCCCAGCTTCCATGGCTTGACGGGCGGTGTGTACAAGGCCCGGGAACGTATTCACCGGATCATGGCTGATATCCGATTACTAGCGATTCCAGCTTCACGGAGTCGAGTTGCAGACTCCGATCCGAACTGAGAACGGTTTTGTAGATTCGCTCCTACTCACGTAGTGGCTGCTCTCTGTACCGTCCATTGTAGCACGTGTGTAGCCCAAGGCGTAAGGGCCGTGATGATTTGACGTCATCCCCACCTTCCTCACAGTTTGCACTGGCAGTCTCGTTAGAGTTCCCGACATGACTCGCTGGCAACTAACAACAGGGGTTGCGCTCGTTATAGGACTTAACCTGACACCTCACGGCACGAGCTGACGACAACCATGCAGCACCTTGTAAATTGTCCGAAGAAAAATCTGTTTCCAAATCTGTCAATCTACATTTAAGCCTTGGTAAGGTTCCTCGCGTATCATCGAATTAAACCACATGCTCCACCGCTTGTGCGGGCCCCCGTCAATTCCTTTGAGTTTCATTCTTGCGAACGTACTCCCCAGGTGGGATACTTATCACTTTCGCTTAGCCACTGAACTTGCGCCCAACAGCTAGTATCCATCGTTTACGGCGTGGACTACCAGGGTATCTAATCCTGTTCGCTCCCCACGCTTTCGTCCATCAGCGTCAATATATTGTTAGTAACCTGCCTTCGCAATTGGTATTCCATGTAATATCTAAGCATTTCACCGCTACACTACATATTCTAGTTACTTCACAATAATTCAAGTTTAACAGTATCAATGGCCGTTTGATCGTTGAGCGACCAGATTTCACCACTGACTTATTAAACCGCCTACGGACCCTTTAAACCCAATGATTCCGGATAACGCTTGGATCCTCCGTATTACCGCGGCTGCTGGCACGGAGTTAGCCGATCCTTATTCTTACGGTACCGTCAAGTCACTACACGTAGTGATGTTTCTTCCCGTACAAAAGCAGTTTACACACCATAGATGCTTCTTCCTGCACGCGGCATGGCTGGATCAGGCTTGCGCCCATTGTCCAATATTCCTCACTGCTGCCTCCCGTAGGAGTCTGGTCCGTGTCTCAGTACCAGTGTGGGGGATCTCCCTCTCAGGACCCCTACCCATCATTGTCTTGGTAAGCCGTTACCTTACCAACTAACTAATGGGACGCATGCTCATCTTTTACCGTTGGAACTTTAATAATTAAATGATGCCATTCAACTATACTATGAGGTATTAATCCAAATTTCTCTGGGCTATCCCTCTGTAAAAGGTAGATTGCATACGCGTTACGCACCCGTGCGCCGGTCTCAATAATCCGAAAACTATTTACCCCTCGACTTGCATGTGTTAAGCCTGCCGCTAGCGTTCATCCTGAGCCAGGATCAAACTCTTCATCGTATATTTTAATATTTTCGATGACATCGATTGTTTACATCAATTAGCCTTACTTTCTTTTTCTTTGTCCTAACATCTCTGTTAGAACGGCTGTCAATTCAATATGTCTATGAACTTATCTATTCTCTTTTATCCTGAACCTTGTTTCAGGTTCCTTGCTCTTCTCTGGAAATCCTTAAAGGCGTTCCCTCTCAAAGCGGGTGCAAAAGTAGTCATTATTTTTTACCAAACAAGCTTTTTTGAAAATAATTTTGAAATTTATTTTTTCCAAAACTTGTACTGACAAAATCTCAATGAACTCCCTCTTGCGGGGTGCAAATATAAATAAACTTTTGAACCCAATCCAAATCTTTTTTAACCTTTTTTAAACCTTTTTCTCAACACTCTGAATTATAACTTTTTGAAAGATACTTTTTGCTCTTTTTTAAATATGTTAGTAGGTTTTTCATCCTAATAATGAAGATTCCTTTACACATCAATTGCCCTAGCCCGGACCTGCCTGCAGGCAGGCAGGTGGAAGCGGCATCCTGGCATTGCGAAAAAACTAAACCTCTCCTTCAGATTGCTTCGCTTCGCTCGCAATGACAGATACAGCGGACAGCCGGAAATAGCTTCCCATAAAAAATACTTTAACATTCATCCTATTATATATTGTATGTGTTTTGTTAATCTTATATATTTGCAGTCCATAAAATTTTAGGAATGATACAGATTACTCTACCTGACGGTTCGGTTAAGGAGTTCGCAAACAGCTCGACTCCGATGGATGTTGCCAAAAGCATCAGTGAAGGATTGGCTCGAAATGTAATTTCGGCTGCCTTTAATGGCACAATTGTAGAAACTTCGACGGAATTAACCACCGACGGTTCACTTATATTATATACGTGGAATGACAAAGAAGGTAAAAAAGCCTTTTGGCATTCAACTTCTCACGTCATGGCTCAGGTTTTGGAAGAGAAATACAATGGTATTAAATTGACTCTCGGACCTGCGATTGACAATGGGTTTTACTACGACGTTGATTTTGGCGACCATAAAATAACTGACGCCGATTTTAAATCGATTGAAGACCGCGTTTTAGAAATTTCGCGAGAAAAACACGAGTTCAAAATGCGTCCCGTTTCGAAAGCGGAAGCGTTAGAAACGTATAAAAATAATGAATACAAGACCGAATTGATTTCGAATCTAGAAGACGGTACGATTACTTTTTGTGACCATGCCAACTTCTTTGACTTGTGTCGTGGTGGTCATATCCCGAACACCGGAATCATCAAAGCGATGAAAATCATGAGTGTTGCTGGAGCGTATTGGCGTGGTGACGAGAAAAATAAGCAATTGACTCGTGTATACGGAATTTCGTTTCCGAAGCAAAAAGACTTAACGGATTATCTGGAATTATTAGAAGAAGCCAAACGTCGTGACCACAGAAAATTAGGGAAAGAGCTGGATTTATTCGCTTTCTCTCAAAAAGTAGGTCAAGGTTTGCCGTTGTGGTTACCGAAAGGCGCTGCGTTGCGTGACCGATTGGAACAATTTCTGAAAAAAGCACAGAAAAAAGCAGGTTACGAACAAGTGGTAACGCCGCATATCGGACAAAAAGAATTGTATGTAACCTCCGGACATTATGCAAAATATGGTGCCGATAGTTTCCAACCCATAACTACTCCGGCTGATGGCGAAGAGTTTTTATTGAAACCGATGAACTGTCCGCATCACTGCGAAATTTACAACACCAAACCCTGGTCGTATAAAGATTTACCGAAACGCTACGCTGAATTTGGAACTGTATACCGTTACGAACAAAGTGGCGAATTGCACGGATTGACGCGTGTTCGCGGATTTACTCAAGACGACGCGCATATTTTCTGTACGCCAGACCAATTGGATAGTGAATTCAAAAAAGTAATCGATTTAGTATTGTATGTTTTTGGTTCGTTAGGATTCGAAAACTTTACTGCTCAAATTTCCTTGCGCGATCAAGAAAACAGAGACAAGTATATTGGTAGTGACGAAAACTGGGAAAAAGCAGAAAACGCCATCATCAATGCGGCACGCGATAAAAACCTAAACACGGTTGTAGAATATGGTGAAGCCGCATTCTACGGTCCGAAATTAGATTTCATGGTAAAAGATGCTCTCGGAAGAAGCTGGCAACTCGGAACCATCCAAGTTGATTACAATTTACCAGAGCGTTTTGAACTGACATATAAAGGCGCTGATGACAAGCTGCATCGACCAGTAATGATTCACCGCGCACCATTTGGATCGATGGAACGATTCATCGCCATTTTGCTCGAACATACAGCAGGAAATTTCCCACTTTGGCTCATGCCCGAACAAGCTATTATCTTGTCTTTGAGTGAGAAATATGAAAATTATGCGAAAAAAGTTTTAGAATTGCTAGAAAATCACGAAATTCGCGCCCTAATTGACAACCGCAACGAGACGATTGGGAAGAAAATCAGAGATGCAGAAATGCAGAAAATGCCGTATATGCTGATAGTCGGCGAGGAAGAAGAGAAAAACGGAACCATATCAGTACGCAGTCACGGACAAGAAGGAAAAGGCAATATCACGGTTACAATTGAAGAATTTGCCAAAATTGTAAACGAAGAAATAGCCAAAACATTAAAAACATTCGAAGTTTAAGAAGTTTAATTTAAATAAGTAAGCCATAGCAATTAGAAACAACAGAGGATATCAGCCTCGAGTAGAAAAAACAGCAGCCCACAGAATTAACAATTTAATTCGTGGCGTAAATGAAGTGCGTTTGGTTGGAGAAAATATTGAACCAGGAGTTTATAAATTTTCCGATGCGTTACGATTAGCCGAAGAACAAGAAGTCGACTTAGTAGAAATTTCTCCTAACGCCGACCCACCAGTTTGTAAGTTGATGGATTATGGTAAATTTTTGTATCAACAAAAGAAACGAGAGAAAGAGCTCAAAGCTAAATCTACTCAAATTGTTATAAAAGAGATTCGATTCGGACCTCAAACGGATGAGCACGATTACGAATTCAAACGAAAAAATGCTGAAAAATTCCTTAAAGAAGGAGCCAAATTGAAAGCATTTGTATTCTTTAAAGGACGTTCAATCATTTACAAAGAGCAAGGTCAAATCTTGTTACTTCGTTTGGCGCAAGACTTAGAAGAATACGGAAAAGTAGAAGCGTTACCCGTTCTTGAAGGAAAAAGAATGATCATGTACATCGCTCCGAAGAAAAAGAAGTAGGGCCGAGCGTAAAGAAAATGTCCAGTGGACATTTTTAGCGAAGGAGCCAGGTGGCGCGTGGGTTATCCTATTAAAATATTAAGGAGATTGCTTCGCAAGCTCGCAATGACAAGTAAGTAAGTTAAATTTAAATAAATTAGGGAAATTATGCCTAAAATGAAAACTAAATCTAGTGCTAAGAAACGTTTTAAAGTTACTGGCTCTGGTAAGATCAAGAGAAAACACGCTTTCAAGAGTCACATCTTGACCAAAAAATCGAAAAAGCGTAAATTGGCTTTGACACACTCTGCTTTGGTTCACAAAACAGATGAGAAAAGCATCAAACAACAATTAAGAATTATATAATTAGTAATTAGTAATTAGCTCTTAGTAATTAGCTTTTTGCTATTCACTAAGCACTATTTACTAATAACTAGAAATTCTTTAGGTTAAAAACATTTTAAATAACCTTGGAGTATGGCCGATAAGTTCCCTTGATTCAATTCGGGACGCCTGCTACAAAAAACACAAAAAAGTATGCCAAGATCAGTAAATTCAGTTGCTAAAAGAGCACGAAGAAAAAAAATAATGAAGCAAGCCAAAGGGTTCTTTGGTCGTCGTAAAAACGTTTGGACAGTTGCTAAAAATGCAGTAGAAAAAGCGATGGTGTATGCCTACCGCGATAGAAAGCAAAACAAGAGAAACTTCCGTGCTTTATGGATTCAACGTATCAACGCTGGAGCCCGTTTAGAAGGAATGTCGTACTCGCAATTCATGGGATTAGTTAAGAAAAACGGTATCGAATTGAACCGTAAAGTATTAGCCGATTTAGCAATGAATCACCCAGATGCTTTCAAAGCTGTCATCAAAAAAGTAAAATAAACGTTTGTACAACCTTATTTAACTTACTTATAAATCAAGTCCCAGTCGAAAGATTGGGACTTTTTTTATGGGTAGCAAACGCACTTCCTTCTATCAACACTCGTCCCGCTTTCCGCTTTATCTTTTTATTGTTTTGTCACCCTGAGCGCTCCCGAAGTTTCGGGAGAAGGGCATTTCTTTAAAACAATAAAAAGGATGCCGCTTCAATCGGGGCTAGGTTAGACGTTTATTGTTTCGTAGAAATTTAGCTTGAGACTTCTTAGAAAGTTAGACCAACTTAGACATTTTAAAAAATTAGACAATGACTTTTCTTTTGTGCCTTTTGTGCTTAAAAATCCTATAGTCATACAATCCTAAAATCTTACAGTCTTTAAATCTTTCACTCCAAAATTCTAAGAAGTCTAAGCCAGTCTAACAATCTTACAATCTAAAAAAACCTTGTAACAAAATCCAAACTACAAACACTAATCAATTAATCATCAATCAAAAAAATCTATGAAATCACTCAATCATTTGTCATCGGCGTTACTATTGCTGTTTTTTACGGCATTTTCATTCGCCCAAAACAAAGGAACCATAAAAGGAACCGTTTCCGACACGAACGGAAATCCAATCAACGGACTCCTCATCACCTTACTCCAATCCGACGGAACCACAATTTCCAAAACCAATTTAACCGAAAGCGACGGCAGTTTTTCGTTTGAACAAGTACCGCTTTCCTCCTACTACATCAGCATCACCGACGATGGCTACGACATCTTTACTAGCAATCCCATTGCGGTAAACGAACAAAACCCTTCGGTTCAACTACCCAAAATTACTCTGAAAAAAAACGAAGCCGTTCAATTGAACGAAGTCAAAATCGAAAAGAAAGTACCATTTGTTGTGCAAAAAGTCGACCGAACGATCGTCAATCCCGATGCTTTAATCTCCAATACTGGCGGAAATGCCTTAGATGCCTTAGCCAAATCTCCCGGCGTAATGGTCGATGAAAATGGCACCATCAAATTGCGCGGAAAATCGGGTGTGCTCGTCCTCATCGACGACAAACCTACCTACCTCACCGGAAGCGAACTAGAAAATTACCTCAAATCGCTGCCTACCAGCGCCATCAAGCACATCGAATTAATGACCAATCCACCCGCGAAATACGAAGCCTCTGGAAACGCCGGCGTCATCAATATCGTCACCCGAAGAAGCAAATTAAAAGGATTCAACGGAAACATTGGCCTCAATGCTGGTCAGGGAAAATACGCCAAAACCCGAAACAACCTTAACCTGAATTACAACGCTCAAAAGTTTGCCTTGTTTTCTAATTTGAGTTTCTCCGAAGCTCGAGCTTTTCAGGATCTAACCATCAAACGTCAATTCAGAAATCCAGACGGCAGCCCGAGTTCTTCTTTTGAGCAAAACACCTACCTGAAAATGTATACCAAATCGATAAACGCACAAATCGGAATCGATTATTACCTTTCTGAAAAAAGCACGATCGGACTCACCACAAAAGGATTACTCAACCCAAGCGACCGACCGCGTTACAACTTGGCTTCCGTTCGTGATGCCAACGGAACCCTAACCCAAAACGTAATTGCCGATAATAAAGAAGAAACCGATTTTAAAAACGGTTCGGTTACCTTAAATTTCCGTCATCAATTCAAACCCGAGCAAACCTTGACCACCGATTTGGATTACGTAGTATACTCGTCCGAAATCAATCAGCTCTATAAAAACGATATTTTCCTTCCCAACGGAACCAATACGTACAACGACACTCAAACCGGAAAAGTGCCGTCCGACATCGAAATCTATGCCTTCAAAAGCGACTACACCATGCCACTAAAAAAAGAAGCCAAACTCGATTTCGGAGTAAAAGCCAGTCTCACCAAAACTGACAACAATGCCATCTATACCAAAACACAAAACAACGTAACCCAACCCAATTACGATCTAAGCAATCATTTTTTCTACGATGAAGTCATTACTGCTGCCTATGTAAACTATAGTAAAGCGTTCAAAAAAATTGACATCCAAGCCGGATTGCGATTTGAAGACACACAACTCAAAGGCAAACAATTAGGAAACCCAAACAAACCGTATTCAGAATTTAAAAACAACTACAATTCGCTTTTTCCAACCGTTTACGTGAGTTATAAAATCGACAGCCTAGCGACAAAAACCATTAACTTATCCTACGGTAAACGAGTAGAACGCCCATTTTATAAAGACTTAAATCCGTTTTCGAGTCCGCTCGATCAATTTACTTTTTACGAAGGAAACCCTTATTTACAACCTACTTTTGCCCATAATTTTTCGCTTACGTACAATTACAAAGAATTACTTTCTTCTACATTTACCTACGCTCACACCAAAGACGGAATCAACGAAACCATTGAAATAAAAGAAGTACTCAATGATCAGAATGAAATCACTAAAATCTATTACAGCCGACCCAACAATATTGGTACAAGCAATCAATTTGCTCTTTCATTACAGAGTAAATTCAACCCCGCCAAATGGTTAACGACCACACTGTATACCGAAGTCAATTATTCCGAATACAAAAGCCAACTCTATACCCAACCACTCGATGCTAAAGGAACGTATTGGTTCATCAACGCCTACAACACCATCCAATTTTCTAAAAAATGGAGCGGTGAAATTAGTGGCCAATACATCACGAATGTAGAAGACGCGCAATTCACAATCGGCGATTACGGATTCATCTCTATCGGTTGCCAACGAAAAATTTTAAACGACTTAGGCACTTTAAAACTCAACCTAAGCGACGTGTTGTTCACCAATCAAATACGTGGGCGCATCAACAACTTAGAACGCACCGATGCCAACTGGTTCGGCACCCGAGACACACGAGTATTGATGGTTGGTTTTACGTACCGCTTCGGAAAAAACACCTCCAACAAAGCCAAATACAACGGCACTGGTTCAGAAAGTGAACAAAATCGTGTAAAAGTCTAACACAATTAATAAAGTATACCAAAATCCTGTTCGCGCAGGATTTTTTTGTAGCAGGTATGTCTTCTTCCTTTGAACACTCGTCCCGCTTTCCGTCATGCGCGGCATTTCCTCCAATCGGGGCTAGATTAGACGTATAGTACTCCGTAGAACTTTAGTTGGAAACTTCTTAGATAGAATTAGACATTTTAGATTAGCTTAGACTTTCTTAGACTTCTTAGATAAGAACATATTAAACATAATATTTAGATAGTTTCATGTGATGCTACTATCGTCTTTCCCTCGCAGTCGGGAAACTATTTTCTTTCATGGATGGATTGCTTCGCCAATTCGGATATATCCTCGTGTCCCGCCTACGCGGGAAAGACGCACTATAAATACAATACTACTTCCTTATACTCTTATACTCTTACAATCTTAAAATCTAACATTCTAAGAAGTCTAAGCCAGTCACACATTCTAACCTAGCTAAAAAAAAAATCACGCAAATAGGGTAACAAATTAAAAACCCAATTGATATATAGTTGAATTAACCCTTTAAAAACTATTCATCATGAAAACAACATTACAAGTACTCGTTATCACTTTACTTTTTACAGTAACTACATTTGCTCAAGGAACTTCAAGCTGTTGGCGCGAGGTATCAGCGGGACAAAACTTTACCCTTGCCATAAAAGCCGACGGCACTTTATGGGGTTGGGGACAAAACGGAAACCTACTCGGATTAGGCTATTTCTCAGTTTCTGAAAATTTACCCATCCAAATCGGAACCGCAAACGACTGGATGACCGTTTCAGCTGGAGGAAATCATGCACTTGCCGTAAAAACAAACGGAACCTTATGGTCATGGGGAAGCGGAATTTTCGGTCAACTCGGAAATGGCGCATTCAATTCGGCCACTTTCAATGTCACTCAAATCGGAACCGCAACCGATTGGATCGAAGTCTCCGCGGGATCGCTGTTCAGCGTAGCACTAAAAAACAACGGAACATTATGGACATGGGGAAGAAACAATGTAGGTCAACTCGGCAACAATACATTCATCGACACCAATGTTCCAGCACAAGTCGGTACAGCAATTGATTGGTCGCAAATTGACGCCGGTGGCGAACACACCTTAGCCATCAAAACTACAGGTGATTTGTGGGCATGGGGAAACAATCCATTCGGACAATTGGGCGACGGAACGACCAACACGAGCAACAATCCCATCATCATTTCTACCGCAGGTTGGTCGGCCGTCTCAGCTGGTTTCGACCACAGCATGGCACTGAATCCAAACGGACTTTTATACACATGGGGAAACAACACCAACGGGCAATTATGCAACGGAACCAATACGGCCGTAAACATTCCAACGTTAGTAGTAGACACAAGCGGTGCAATCAATTTTTACCTAGTCATTTCAGCAGGTCAAAGCCATTCCATGGTCATCCGAAACGACAACACCTTGTGGACGTCAGGTCAGAATAACTTCGGTCAGTTAGGTATCGGTAACAATTCCAATACCAATGTACTTAATCAAGTAGGAACCGGCACCAATTGGCAACTCATCTCAGCTGGATTTGTACACTCACATGCCATGGAAATTGGCGCCAATCTGTGGTCAGCCGGTAGAGGTTTAGAAGGTCAACTCGGCGTGGGAAGCAACACAAATTCAAACATCATCGTAATGGTAGGTTGTCCTGCAACACTTTCAAATTCTGAAATAATGGCCGAAATCAACGAAGTAAAAGTATACCCCAACCCAACTTCTGATTTCGTAAACATCAACTATTCCTTAGAAAATTCAGAAAAAGTAAGCGTAACAGTAACTACCATTCAAGGTCAAACCATCGCCGAAGTAAAAATGGATAAATCAAGCGGAGTTCATTCAGATTCCATCGACTTAAGTAATCAATCAAGCGGACTGTATTTCATTACCATCACTACTGAAACGAGCAGTTTTACATCTAAAGTCATTAAACGATAAGTGAATAAACCCTAATTACAATCCCAATCTCATTTAAAACGAGGTTGGGATTTTTGTCATTGCGAGAGCTTGTCCCGTATTTTCGAGAATCGAAGAAATTTGATGCAGAAGTTCAATTCTCTATCGCTACTACTTCAGTTTCTTTTAAATAGGTCTAGTAAGAGATTTGATCTATGTTTTCCATTGAAGTACAAAATAGAATTAAATTCATTATTTTTACAGTGTGACTAAAACACTATGCTATGAGAACAATTCTATGTTTTTTACTTTTTATTTCAACCTACTCTAATGCACAAATCACAACTGAACATGTATTTAACGAGCAAGGTTATGCTCAATTCTCCGACATCGGAAATAACGATTATAAATTTATTTTCATTGATTACTCGGCTTCAAAAATGACTATTTACAATTTGGATTATACGACCTATCTTTCCGAATATACGTTACCACTTTCGTTACAAGAATACAGAATAGGTTACATCACCAAAAGCTTATTCGATTGCGATGAAGCAACGCTAGAATTTGTTATGGTAAACAATGTCACTACCGAATTCAAAGTTTACCGAACCAACGGCACACTTCTCTTTGAAAATAATAACGGACAATACGTTGGCTGCACTGATTGCTTACCTGTTATGTTTAATGATGACTATCGACCCATTGTAAACACACCTAATGGTACGAAACTAATTCTTACAGATCCCAATAACCCAACAACTACTGTTTACAATCTGTGCGGAAGTTTACCCTTAGATACTTTTGGTTTTACCCAAGGTGATAATTCAATTACGGTATATCCTGTTCCAAACACTTCTGGCAGAACATTGAACTTCAGAATGCCCGAAAACTATTCTATTCAAGGTACTATCGAAGTATTCAATAGCAACATGCAACTTTTAGATACTTTCGCAGTTGAAAACACACTACAGGAATACCAAAAAAACTATGATTTCCCAACTGGATTTTACTTCTTTTTAGTTCGCAGTAATGGGAAAATAGTTGATACTGGAAAATTTATTATTAAGAATTAAAAAAACTATTCTTACGCTTTCAAAAAAAACCTGACAGACTTCAAAATCCTGACAGGTTTTTTTATAGACTATTTTTTTGTTCAGAAGCAGAAATTCATAGTTCTATCACCACTCGTCCCGCTTTCCGCTTTATCTCCGATTGGCAAAAAACTACAGGCAAAGCCTTTGTTTTTGACCATCGGAGGATATCGCCAACCTGCCGGCAGGCAGGCAGGTCAGGGCTAAAAAAGATAGTGTATTCATCTAAGAAAAAAACACTAACGTTTTTAATTTAAATTCGAAAACATCTTTAACATGAAGCGATTAATTATACTTTTATAAAAATTTACCGTCTAATGACGATACTATTTTTAGTCGAAAACTCAATTCGTACCAAATCAAATGAATCTATTTTTGTCCCAAAGAAAAAAAAGTGTCAACCATGGGGTAACAAATCCCGAACTCAGTTGATATTACTTAAAATAACATGTTTAATCTCAAAAAAGAAATTATGAAAAACACTAAAACAAACCGAAGCAATGTCGCCAAAATCGCATCCTTTTTAATGCTTCTATTGGTAACGCTAAGTTGCTCTGACAACGCCGATGACATTTCAAACGAGCCGTCAATCGAATTCAATTATGATGCAGGAAATTCAGTAAATCGAAATTTTAACGGATTAATTCTAGATACATCTGGAAATCCCGTCGCCAATGCGCTAGTTCAAATTGGAAGTTCATCCGCGCAAACCAACACAAGCGGTTCGTTCTCGATTACGAATGCTCCTGTAAAAGAACGGTTTGCACACGTTAAAGTTACCAAAACCGGATTCATCAATGGCTCACGAGTTTTAGTTCCAACTTCAGGTGATAATCGAGTGAACATCATGCTCATTCCAAATACACCTACCGCTACTGTTGCTTCTGGAGCAAATAGTGAAGTTAGCTTGCCCAACGGAACTAAAGTAAAATTTGACGGATCGTTCAAAGATGCTAATGGCAATCCTTACTCGGGATCGGTTCAAGTTGGTTTGTATCATTTAAAACCATCTGACACCTACTTAGGCGAACTAATGCCCGGTTCTCTTTTAGCCAGCAACACCGCGGGTGAAGCAAGAGTATTGGAGACTTTCGGAATGCTACATGTTGAACTGACTGGTAGTGGCGGACAAAAATTAAACCTTGCCAATGGTCATACAGCTGAAATTTCGTTAGACATTGATGCGACACAATTAAGTTCATCGCCTGCAACCATTCCGTTATGGTCGTTTGATGAAGAAAACGGAATCTGGAAAGAAGAAGGTAGCGCCACACGTGTTGGAAATAAATACGTAGGCAATGTGAGTCACTTTTCGTGGTGGAATTGCGATGCGCCTTTTCCACAATGCAATCTGACTGTTACAGTCCATAATACAGCTAATCAACCCATTTCAAATCTGATAGTTTCTATCATTAGACCCGGCCAAACATGGGCTGCGCCAGGAATGACTAATAGTATCGGACAAGTAAGCGGAATTGTTCCCGCCAACGAAACGCTAACCGTTCAAATTTTAGATTTTTGTGGGAATGTTGTCTATAGTAGTTCTGTTGGTCCGTTTACCGTTGGTAGCTCAAACAGTAACCCAATCATCACACTTTCGCCTTCGACTATTTCCACAGTAACCATCAATGGAACCTTGCAAACCTGTACCAATACTAATGTGACTAATGGAAGTGTTCAACTAACTAACACGTCTGCACCTAATTATTTTGCAGATATAATCCAAAATGTAACCAACGGTTCTTTCTCATTTGTGACCAATATTTGCGGTGCAAGTCAGCAATTCGAATTACTCGGTGTTGACATGACCAATTTACAAATTACAGATCCGATACTATTTACCGCAACGGCACCCGTAACCAATATCGGAGTGATTACTACATGTACTTCCACCAATGAATTCATCACCTATCAAGTCGATAATAATCCCGTTAATACAATAATAACTGGAATCAGTTGTGGACTTGAAACTTCACAAGGAAATGGTTTATACATCAGCTCACAGCAAAACACGTCATTCTTTTATTTGAGTGGTTCAAATATTCCCGGAGTTGGAACGTATACGGGTGCAAATTTTAATATGGAGTTTACAACAACTCCCGGAGCAATTAGTGGTCTGAGTGCTTCGAATACTATGCAGTTTGTCATCAGCCAACTCGGACCTGTTGGAGGATACGTAGATTTAACGTTCAACGGAACTTACACCGATTCGAGTGGAACCCATACACTATCGGGTACCGTCCATGTCCTCAGAGATTACTAAATTATTTTCTTTATAAACTACAAAACGCTGTAATTGACAATTGCAGCGTTTTTTTTTCATTTTTATAAGAAGCAGATGTCCATCTGTAGCACACTACTCGTCCCGCTTTCCGTTCTACTGCGTGCCACTGCAATCGGGGCTAATCAAGCTATTTTCAATTCCATTCCTATCATTTCTAGTCTTTTTTAAAATTAAACTAAAAATAACGTTTACCTAACCATTGATTAACACTACAAACATAAACTTTGTAATAATTATTATATGACAGAAAACCAAAAACAACTTTGGGATCGGATATCCCAATTCGAATTTGACAACGCTCAAATTCAATTCAACTTCACAGACAGACTAGCAAGGGAAAACAATTGGACAAGAAGCTATTCTAAAGAAGTTATCGAAGAGTACAAAAAGTTTATGTACCTATGTTGCACACTACCGAATGGGGCAACACCATCCGACCAAGTCGATCAAGTATGGCACTTACATCTAACCTACACCAAATCCTACTGGATTGATTTCTGCAAAAACACACTGCATCAAGAGGTTCACCACAATCCAACCGAAGGCGGAACCAGCGAAAAAGACAAATTCAACACCATCTACTCGCTCACCAAAGAAGCCTATCAAAAAGTCTTCCATCAAGAACCACCAATTGACATTTGGCCCTACAATCAAGAACGATTCGGTGAAATTCACTTTGAGAGAGTCAACAAACACCGCAATTGGATCATCAAAAAACCGCGCTTCAATTGGAAGAAAACTAGCATTGGCTTGCTATTGATTTTTTCGACCTTCCTCGGGATACAAGCTACTTCAACCGAAAATGATATGCTATCAGGATGGATTATCGGAATCATTATCATGGTTATCATTATTTTTTCTTTCCGAAAGAAAGGCAATAACTCAGACGGATCGGGATGTTCTGGCGGATGTTTTTTTAACACAGGATGCTCAGGAGACAGCGGATGTTCAAGCGGGTGTGGTGGATGTGGAGGCTGTGGAAGTTAATTCAACTAAAAAAATTAAAATAGAGACGCCAGTAGAGCGTCATTTTTTTTGTAAAAAACTTAAAAGTTCTTTTTAGACTTGTTAGAATTTTGGATTGTACGATTTTAGGATTGTAAGACTTTAAGAATAGTAGACTTGCTTATACTTCTTAGACTTCTTGGACTTCTTGGACAACTTAGACAATCTTCAATCTAAAAAGTCTAACTTTCTAACCTGTCTAACTTGTCTAACTTGTCTATCCAAAAACCTCTTCCTTCTCACCATCAAAACTCGCAAACACCATACTCGGGTGCGAATCCAAATGGAATACGTTTCCGTTTTTATCAATAGCAATCGCGCCGGCAAAACCATCATAGGGTTTTAATTCGGCAAAGGTTTTTTCAAAGGCTTTTTCTAATGTAAATCCGTCGGTAACTCGCGTTACAATTTTGGCGGCCACTGCTCCACTAACAATGTCTTCGCCAACTCCGGTTAAACTTACACCGCACACCGAATTAGCGTAATTTCCGGCCACGGTAGCCGAATCGGAAATGCGTCCCGGAATCTCAAATCCTTTTCCGCCTGTAGAAGTTGCGGCGGCTAAATTCCCGTTCACATCCAACGCCACACAACCTACGGTTCCGGTTCCGGTTGAAGCCAATTTCGCTTCGTATTCAGAACGCCGTTGCGGAATCTCAGTAGAAAACACTTCAAATCCGTGTTGGCGTGCAAAATTCGTCGCGCCACTTCCACCTAAAACACGGTCGTCTACGTTCATCAAAACTTCGGCCACCTGAATCGGGTTTTTGACGTCTTCAATATTAATCACACCACTGAATTTCTCCGTTGTGCCATCCATCAACGACGCACTCATTCTGATTTTTCCGTCACTCTGAATTTGCGAACCAATGCCGGCATTAAACAACGCATCATCTTCCAATAACGACACCGCATACACCACCGTTTCAACCGCCGAATGAGTTTGTAAATAGGCATACGAATCTTTTACAATCCGCAACAACGCTTCTTGTTTGGCTACTTTTGTTTCGTGATTGGTGGATGATTCCGAAAAGAAACCTCCGTGAATTATTATTTTCATAGTTATCGGTTGTCAGTTGTTGGTTGTCAGTTACTGTTTTAACAGACAACCGAAAACCGACAACTGTTATACATATTGCGAACTTTTAATTGTCATTCTAAACGTATCCAAGTCAAACGTATCGTTTTTACTCATCACGTGGGTTACTAAGTGATTGATAGAGATCGGCTGACCCAATTCAACTTGCGTCAAATTCGTATCTTTCACTTCTCTTCCATCCACCAAAATAACCAAACCTGAACCAATGGCTTCCATTTGTCGTCCGTTTAAAATCAGCAAACCGGTGTCTTCTCCCAAGCCTATTCCAAGTACTTTCGGATTTCCCACAACGGCTTGAAACAAACGTCCAATGCGGCCGCGTTGCACAAAATGCGTATCGATAATCACACCGTCAATCAAGCCTAAGCCCGAGGTGATTTTTACTTCGCCTTTCAACAACGCTTCACTGCTACTGCCTTGATAAATCATACTGCTCGATGCAGCGGCAGCACCGGCAGAAGTTCCGGCGTATATGAATTCTTCATTGAAGTATTTATCCAAAATGATGTTGTGAAACGGCGTTCCTCCCAAAATAGAAGTCAACCGCAATTGATCGCCACCCGTAAACATCACCACATCGGCCGCTTTCAATCGGTCCAATATTTCTGGATCCATCGCTTGTTCGCGACGCTCAATATTCAGCACATCTACATTATCAGCACCTAAATAACTCAAGGCTTTAACATATTCGGGACCAATTTCTCTCGGAATTTTCGAAGCTGTAGTGATGACTTCGATCCGAGACAATTCCTTATGTTTGGCTTCTTTTATAACGCGTTTTAAAATGCCTTCTTCAAAAAAATTAAGATTTTTGGGAGCATTTTTATCTAAATTGGTTTCACTAAAACTGCCTTTGTCAACGGCACCACCAATTATTATTAATTTTCCTTTTATTTCCATGGGGTAAAAATAACGATTTCTTAAAACTACGCAAACCTATTTACCAATTTGAAGCAAAACTTATTCGGTACTTTTCAACAATTATCATTAATTCCTTCGTTTCATACCTAACAGGTTTTTGAAACCTGTCAGGTATACAAAATCAAGAAGAAACTTTTTTTATTAGAAGCATACAATTCTCTTTTCTTTCAACAGTTGTCCCGCTTTCGCCTTTAGTCACATTTCGTACCTCAATGTGAGCTATCGGCTCCAATCGGGGCTAGATTAGACGTATAGCATTTCTAAGAAAATTTGCTAGACTTCTTAGACTAACTTAGACAGGTTAGACTTCTTAGACTTCTTAGACTGACTTAGACTTCTTGGAAAATTAGTATTCTAAAATAAGTACAAAGTAAAAAATCTAACTTTCTAAAAGTTCTAACTTTCTAAGATGTCTTACAATCTCATAATCTAAAAATCCAACTTTCTAAAAAATCTAACTTTCTAAAAATCAAAGAAGTCTAAAAAAAACAAACTTTTTCTCATAAAAAAAGCACCACACTAATAAATATTTTTTATTTTTAACAGATTCATTACAACCTCATCATAAAATACAATAGTACAACATATGAAAATCGATAAAATTCAAGCGTTACGTGGACCCAATATTTGGAGTGTACAAAGAAAAAAATTAATCCAAATGCGTCTCGATCTCGAAGACATGGAAGAACGTCCCACCAACAAAATTGATGGTTTTCGCGAACGCATAGAAGCCATGTTCCCAACCATGATTGAACACCGTTGCTCGGAAGGATGTCGTGGCGGATTCTTCTCACGTATTGAACGAGGCACATGGATGGGACACGTAATCGAACACATCGCACTCGAAATTCAGACGCTGGCCGGAATGGAAACGGGATTCGGACGCACCCGTGAAACCAAAACACCCGGAATATACAATGTAGTCTTTAGTTATACCGAAGAAAACGTCGGAATGTTCGCCGCAGAAAGTGCCGTGGCCATCGCCGAAGCGTTGATTGCTGGAACTGACTACGACCTTGAAGGCGATATTCAGAAAATGCGTGAAATCCGTGAACGCGTGCGACTCGGACCATCAACGGGAAGTATTGTCGAAGAAGCCGTAGCGCGCGATATTCCGTGGATTCGCCTCGGAACCAATTCGCTCGTACAATTAGGTTACGGAATCAACCAAATGCGTTTTCAAGCGACCATTACCTGTAAAACCAGTAGTATCGCAGTTGACATCGCTTGCAATAAAGAACAAACCAAAAAAATGCTCGACGCAGCTTCGATTCCGGTTGCCAATGGCGGAATCTGCGTCGATAACGATGATTTAGAAGTTGTAATCAAAAAAATTGGCTATCCCATCGTAATCAAACCACTCGACGGAAACCACGGAAAAGGTGCTTCCATCAACGTAAAAAAATGGGAAGATGCTGTAGAAGGCTTAGCGTATGCTAAAAAGTACAGCCATCGTGTTATTGTAGAAAAATTCATCACCGGTTTTGACTTCCGTGTTTTAGTCATCGACAATAAACTAGTCGCTGCCGCCAAAAGAGAACCAGCGCACGTAAAAGGCGACGGAAAACAAACAATCCAACAATTAATCGACGAAACCAATCTCGATCCGAAACGTGGATACGGACACGAAAATGTGTTGACGCAAATCGACGTGGATCGAGACACCACCGATTTATTAGAAAAATTAAATTATACCCTAGAAACGGTTCCGCGTAAAGACGAAGTCGTGTATTTAAAATCGACCGCGAATTTAAGTACGGGTGGAACTTCTATTGATGTAACCGACATGATGCATCCCGAAAACATTTTCCTTTGCGAGCGTATTTCGCGCGTAATCGGATTAGACGTTTGCGGTGTTGACATCATGGCCGAAAATCTTACACAACCATTAAAAGAAAACGGAGGTTGTATTTTAGAAGTGAATGCCGCTCCGGGTTTCCGTATGCACTTAGCACCGTCGGAAGGTTTGCCTAGAAACGTAGCCGCACCGGTAATCGACATGTTGTATCCTCCAGGAAAACCAAGTCGTATTCCGATTATTGCCGTGACGGGAACCAATGGTAAAACGACTACAACCCGATTACTAGCACATATCGTGAAAAATAATGGCTACCGAGTGGGTTTTACCACTTCAGACGGAATTTACGTGCAAAACCATTTGATGGAAAAAGGCGACACAACCGGACCGATTTCTGCCGAATACATTTTAAAAGATCCAACGGTAGAGTTTGCCGTATTGGAAACCGCTCGTGGTGGAATTCTTCGGTCTGGTTTGGGTTTCAGTCGTTGCGACATCGGAATCATTACCAACATTCAGGAAGATCATTTAGGTTTATCCGACATTCATACGTTAGACGATTTAGCTCGTGTAAAAGCGACCGTAGTAAAAAGTATTAAAAAAGACGGTTGGGCCATTTTGAATGCCGAAGACGAGCAATGTATAAAAATTGCCAAAGAATTAAGTTGCAACATCGCTTACTTCGCTATGGATGAAAACCATCCGAAAGCCAAAGAATTTTCGAAAGAAGGAAAAATTGTTGCAGTGTACGAAAGCGGATTCATCACCATCAAAAAAGGCGAATGGAAAATGCGTGTCGAGCGTGCAACACACGTGCCGTTGACCATGGGCGGAAAAGCAAAATTCATGATTGCCAATGTACTGGCTGCGACTTTAGCTTCGTATTTACAAGGATTCAAAACAGAAGACATCAGTTTGTCGTTGCAAACCTTTATTCCGAGTGCCGCACAAACGCCAGGAAGAATGAATATTTTTGAGTTTAAGAAATTCAAAGTGTTGATCGATTTTGCTCATAACCCAGCGGGTTACAAAGGAGTAGAAGAATATTTAAGCAGCGTAGAAGCGACCAAAAAAATCGGAATCATTGCCGGTGTGGGCGATCGACGCGACGAAGACATCAAAGAATGTGCGACCATTGCGGCGCGTATGTTTGATCACATCATCATTCGCCAAGAAAAATACCTACGCGGCAGAACCGAAGAAGAAATCATCGGTTTGATTATGGAAGGAATTGCAGCTTCAGGCAGAACGGTAACCCACGAAATAATTTCGAAAGAAGTAGAAGCCATCAAACACGCCATCGACACCGCCGAAGAAGGCACATTCATTACCGCGTTAAGCGATGTAGTGACCAACGCCATCAATATTGTTCAAGAATATTTGGATAAGGAAAGTGAAGAAGGTAACTTGTAAATACTCACAGTAAAACTATATCCCAATGACGCTGTTGTTGGGATTTTTTACTATAAATGAAAAATTTTGGAATGAGATGCAAAGATTTAAATGTTCAGTAGTAAGTCAAAATGCGTAAAAAATAAACGAGAATGCAAAAAAGATCAACTATTATTTGTTTTTTTATATTGTTTTCAGTTGTATCAACCAGAGCACAAGAAAACACGACCAGCGCTGGAGATACTGCTATCGGAATTGGAGGCAGCCAAAGCTTTTCGATAGGTCAGGTCTTTTATTCATCCGAGATCACTTTAAACGGCGAATACAACCAAGGTGTTCAACAACCCTATGAATTTGTTACCTTAAGCAACAATGAAATTGAAGAGTTTTCTTTGTCCTATACACTATTTCCAAACCCAAGTTCATCAGTAGTTAACTTACTTATTGAAAGTGAAAATAGTAGTAATCTTTCTTATACACTTTTTGATACTAATGGAAGAGAATTAGTTCATAAAAATATATACAGTAGCGAAACTCCTATCATAATGGATTCATTTCCTAGCTCGATCTATTTTTTAAAAGTGAGTAGAAACAATGTGGTCGTAGAAACCTTCAAAATAATAAAAAATTAAGCAATTCTAAAAAAATTAAAAATGATTAAGATTTTAAAAAAAATACTTTTGATTTTACTCACTGCCAATGCTTTTGCTCAAGCTCCACAACTCATGAGTTACCAATCGGTAATTAGAAATAGCGATGGCAACTTGATTACCAATTCGACTGTGGGTATGAGAATTTCAATTTTGCAAGGTTCTATAAATGGAAATCCTGTGTTTGTTGAAACGCAAACTCCAACATCGAATGCTAATGGTTTAGTAAGTTTAAAAATTGGAAATGGAGCTTTAGTTTCTGGTTCGATAGCTCAAATTGACTGGTCTAGTGGTGAGTATTATGTTAAAACAGAAACAGATCCATCAGGTGGAACGTCCTACTCAATCAATGGAACGACGCAACTTCTGAGTGTTCCTTATGCATTATATGCTAATAGTTCAAATAATCATACAAGTTCTAGTTCTGGTGTATTTTCAAGACCATATAATAGTGCAAGTTCTATTCAATTCATACCGCATGGATTAGGAGCAATTCCATCGAAGGTAAAAATAACTGCCAAGTGGATGCCAGGTGACTTTGGCGCAATTATTTCTTCTGATAGTGTAGGAATATTTGAACAGAACAACTCCACAACTTCAACACTTTGGAGTTTAACTCAACAAAACTTATCATTCAATAATAATTCAACGACAAACATAGTTGTTATTTATGATTATAGTGGACTTGAAATAATTGAAGGCCAAATTGCAACCATTGCAGTTGACAGTACTAATATCATATTAACTTGGACAAAGCTTGATTTAAATACAGGTAACTCTGCTCCAATACAAGTTTTATGGGAAGCAACTAAATAAAGAAATCACTTCATCGTTTTCGGGAGTTTTATTACTAGTAAAAAATGTATACCAAACTATTATTCCTTTTATCACTACTAATATCAACAGCAATTACTTATGCGCAGGAAAGTTCCATTCCACAGAAAAATAAAGATGTAATTAATAGAGTAATCCAATTTGGCCCAACGATATCATCGTCTTATGAAAAAGCCGTTTGCACTGAATTAGTCATTCAGATTGTAGAACAATTTGCACCATTGACCAAAACAGATAAAAGTCGTATTCGAATTATTACCAACGAAAATGTATATACTTTACTTAAACAAAACTCACCAATTCCGAAAGGTGTATATTATGCCTTGACCTCCAAAGGAATTGGTCAACCAATTGATCTACTATCAAATGTCTTGCCTGGAGATTTTGTGCAATTTTGGACGGGAACATGGGGACATTGCGGCATTGTAAAAACGATCGATTTGAATACCAAAACAATGGAATTGTATTCCTCTTTTCCTTCGACAAGTGGTTATGGAGTACAAACTTTTAACATTCCTGAGTATTGCTATTTTGTGCGGTTGAAATAGATAGAATCCAATTACAACTATAATTTACCCGTATATTCTAAACTAGCGTCTTCGATTGATTTTAATTTCAACAAATAAGAATCCTTGGCAAGGACGTTCATATACGATTCATACGCGCTATTTTTCCATTGCCAAACCAACCGATCTGCTCCCATTTTACCTGTAATAATGAACGGATAACCTTCCTTTTTATCGTTGATGACAATTTTCAGCGTTTGTGGAAGGGTTCCAATCGCTGATGTATATCCCAGTTTTTTATCGGGAACAAAATACAAATATTCATTGGATGGAATTCCCAGTAAAGTCGTTTTTGTCCATATAAAAACCTCTTCAATTCCGTCTGAATTTAAATCAACGGGAAGCGGACTCACCTTTTTATTTTTCTTATTGGAATTGGCCACATACCCGGATAGTTGAGTGATTTTATTCTTTTGAGCATTGGATAACTTCGATTTTGTGTCTTTGAAAAAATCAGTTGCATCAGCACTTAGGGCTTCATCTTTTACTACCACAGGCTTTGCCGCTGGTGTTTCAGTTACATTGGCTTCCAATGCTTGTGTCAATTCTGAATCACTAATTGATTTTAAAAATTTATATTGAGTGCCATTCCATGCATACAGCGGAAACTCAAAACCAGGTCCGCCTACTACAATATCAAAAAAACCTTTCGTTTTCGATTTAACTAGGGATGGAATTCCGGTTTCTAAAACAAATAACGTTTGGTATTTTCCTTTTTTATCTTTCATAAATAAAGTAAAACCTTCTCCTGTATTTCCAAAATATTCTGAACTACTCGCACTAATAAAAATTTCTTCCACACCATCCGAATTCAAATCGGCAGCCATTGCCGTAACTTGACTAAAATTAAAATCATCTGAACTCCACGTTTTATTTTTTAATAATTTAAATCCAGATTGTAGCGCAATTGCATTTTTATCTGGAATTGAAATTTTTGTAGCAACATCTTTAAAGATTAATTTTGCTTCTGGTGTCAGGGTTTGTGAGGAAAGAAATAGCGTACAACTGAATGTAAAAAAAAGAGTGAATAGTACTTTCATAACTCGTTATTGAAATTAGTTTATACAAGAATAACAACATAACCTATTGGTTACTAACTCTTTCAAAAATAACATTTTTACATTACAATTCAAAAAATCGTGAACAAGAATCTAATTCTATTCATTCATATAAAAGAGTAAAACAATTAAACTGATTATTTACTATATTTATGGTTTACATCTATCACCATGAAAAACCTATTTTCCCTACTCATCACACTTAGTATTGTACTCAGCAGTTGCGCAAAAAAAGAAACTACTCCTGACGAAAGTGCTAGTATTCCGTATTTGGATTATTCTAAAAGTGCCGATCAATCGACAGGAGGCATTACCATGATTCCGATTACAACCCCAAAAGGAACTTTTAAAGTGTACACCAAACGCATCGGTAACAATCCGAAGATGCGCGTGTTACTTCTCCATGGCGGACCAGGCGGAACGCACCACGAATTTGAATGTTTTGATGGCTTTTTGCCCAACGAACAAATTGAATACATTTACTACGACCAATTGGATTCGTACTACAGTGACAAACCGAACGACACCAGTTTGTGGACTACGGAACATTTTGTGGAAGAAGTAGAACAGGTTCGGAAAGCACTCAATCTCAATAAAGACAATTTCTATCTATTAGGGCAATCGTGGGGCGGAATTCTGGCCATGGAATATGCCTTAAAGTATCAAAATACTCTCAAAGGATTGATCATTTCCAACATGATGGCGAGCGCTCCAGCCTACGGAAAATATGCGAATGAGGTTTTAGGTCCGCAAATGAAACCTGAAATTTTTAAAGAAATCAAAGATATCGAAGCGAAAAACGATTTTGCCAATCCGCGGTATACTGAATTGCTGATGAATCACTATTACACCGAACACATACTGCGTATGCCGGTAGCCGAATGGCCGTCGTCGATTAACACATTTTTTAAACACCTCAATCCGAATATTTATGTATACATGCAAGGTCACAGTGAATTCGGAATGACTGGCAATGCAACGTTAAAAAACTGGGATGTCACAGCACAACTTAAAAATATTAAAGTTCCTACACTAGTGATTGGCGCAACCTACGACACGATGGATCCAAAACACATGGAATGGATGTCGAAGGAAGTCCAAAACGGTCGCTTTTTACTCTGCGAAAACGGAAGCCATTTGTCGCAATACGATGATCAAAAAACGTATTTCACGGGTTTGATACAATTTATAAAAGACGTCAACAACGGAACGTTTAAATAATTTTTATTGAATAATTAACGAATACCTCAACCATGACCACAAGCAATAAAATTACGTTTCAATTCATAAGCGAACCCACAGATGTTAACTTTGGAGGAAAAGTCCACGGTGGAATTGTAATGAAATGGATCGATCAAACTGCGTACACCTGCGCCCGAAGTTGGGCGGAAAACTATTGTGTCACGGTGTATGTCGGCGGAATTCGGTTTTTCAAACCCATCAGCATTGGCGAAGTGATTAAAATTAATGCGTATGTGATTTACACGGGTACAACCAGCATTCACATTGGTGTGGATGTGTATTCACGGGATTTTAAAGAACAGCAGTTTGAGAAGAAAACGCATTGTGTTATTGTTTTTGTTTCTGTGGACGAAGCGGGAAATCCGATTCCGGTTAAAAAATGGATTCCGCAAACCGAGAGCGAAAAGCAATTGCAAGCCTATGCGAAAAAACTCGTTGACTTACGCGAACAAATCAATACGGAAATGAAACCGTTTTTTGATGGGATTATTGATGAGTAAAAAAAATTAACACGAATTTCACATTTACAAAAAATAAACACAGATTACACAGATTTACACAGATTTTTAATCCCAAACGTTCACGATTAAACAAATTAATCTGTGAATTCGGTGCCAAAAAAAAACACAGATTACACAAATTAATCGGTGTAATCTGTGTTAAAAAAAATCTGTTTACTTCAATATTTGTGCAGCGTGGGCTTTGGTTTTTACGTCGGATATCACTTCGTCGATGATGCCTTCCTCGTTAATGACAAAAGTAGTTCGGTGGATTCCGTCGTATTCGCGACCCATGAATTTTTTCGGTCCCCAAACTCCGAATGCCTCAATCACCGATTTATCTTCATCGGCTATAAGCGGAAACGGAAAATTGTATTTGGTTTTGAATTTACCTTGTGCTTTGGCCGAATCGGCGCTGACACCTAATAGTGCATAATTATTCGCTTGAAAACGCTCAAAATTGTCTCGTAAATCGCAGGCTTCTGCGGTGCAACCCGGAGTATCGGCTTTGGGATAAAAGAACACTACTAATTTTTTTCCGGCGTAATCTTCTAATTGGTGGAATTTGTTGTCTTGGTCAAATCCGGAGAAATCGGGTGCTTTGTCGCCTTTTTGGAGTTTTGTCATTTTTTTTAGATTATTAGATTTTGAGATTATAGGATTGTTAGACTTGCTTAGAATGTTAGACTTCTTTGATTGTTGAGTTAATTAATTATGATAATTCATAATTCATAATTATTTTGCCCCAGATTGCAGTGGAAAGCTTTTAATGAAGAAAGCTAGTTTTTGTAAGGATAAAAAAGCGACTCCCGACGCTTCGGGAGAAGCTCTTTTTAGACGGTACAAAAACAGCTTTGTGAATTAAAACTTGCAACGGAAAGCTGGATTAGGCACATACAAATAAATGCTATAAATTTACAGTCATAAAAGTATAAAAATGACCAAAAAGGAACGCGTAACGTTTGTTATAAATACGTTAAAAGAGTTATATCCGAGTATTCCGGTGCCGTTGGACCATAAAGATCCGTATACGTTGTTGATTGCGGTGTTGTTGTCGGCACAATGCACGGATGTTCGGGTGAATCAAATTACGCCGTTATTGTTTGCGAAGGCTGACAATCCGTACGATATGATTAAAATGAGTGTAGAAGAAATTGCAGCAATCATTCGGCCTTGTGGTTTGTCGCCTATGAAATCAAAAGGAATTCATGGTTTGTCGCACATTTTAATTGACCAACACAACGGCGAAGTACCGCAGAGTTTTGAAGCGTTGGAAGCCTTGCCCGCTGTAGGTCATAAAACGGCGAGTGTAGTGATGAGTCAGGCTTTTGGCGTTCCGGCTTTTCCGGTGGATACGCACATTCACCGATTAATGTACCGATGGAATTTAACTTCGGGGAAAAACGTGGTTCAGACGGAGAAGGATGCGAAAGCGATTTTTCCGAGGGAATTATGGAACGATTTGCACTTGCAAATTATTTGGTACGGCAGAGAATATTCGCCTGCTCGCGGATGGAGTTTGGAAAAAGATGTGATTACGCGAACGATTGGGCGGAAAGATCTATTGAAGGAATTTGATTTGAAGAAGTAATTAGTGCTCTAGGATTTTAATGATTTCTTGAATTCCGTCGTGGATTCCTTGGTAATAATCTCCTTTTTTAAGCTGTGGAATGATGAATTGGTCTAGAATTTCTTTGGTTTTTTCGTCTGAGAGTAGGGGTGTGATTCCGTCGCCATTTTGAATTTGGATTTGTCTGAGTTCTTGGCTGACTACAATTAGGATTCCGTTGCTCTTTTCTTTTTTTCCGACACCTATTTTATTGGCTAAATCGAGTGAATACGTAAATATATCCGTATAAGGTTCAATTGATTTTACGGTAACCACTGCTATTTCGTTGGTGGTTTTTTGTTCAAAATCGGCTATGATTTGGGATAAAAGTTGTTCTTCTTTTGGGGTAAAAACGTCTTCAAAATCGGCCACCACTGACTCAATAGTGGGCAACGACTGAAAAGCTTCGGTTTGTGCATTGGCTTGTTTCTGATTGCAACTAAGAAGTAGAATCGAAAGTAGTACGAAAAAATAATTTTTCATTAAAATTAAATAAGAGTTGGAGACAAAAGTAAAAAAAAATATCCCGATGATGCATCGGGATATTTCTTAATTAGCAATAATTTCGAAGTTCTTGCCACCAATTTTGATTATTTTCAATGCTTTTGAATAATTGAGAATAAACTGTATTGTTTCTTTTTTTGGTAACATTTTGGTAGTTGCTAATGCTTTTTTAGAGTAAAGTTTTGCCATAGAATATTTAATTGTTATAATTCTATAACGCAGCAGCTTACCAAATATTGTTAATTGGTCAAAATAATATTATTTTTTTCGATTACTTTTCTCAAATTCATAAGTGCATAACGCATTCTTCCTAAGGCAGTATTGATACTTACGCCGGTTGCGTCTGAAATTTCTTTAAAACTCATGTCTTGATACATACGCATTACCAATACTTCTTTTTGATCTTCAGGTAATTCTTTGATCAATTTTTGAAGGTCTTTTTCGATGAGTTGTGAGATGATTTTGGATTCGATATTCGGTTCGTTATCCGAAAGAATAGAAAATATAGAAAATTCTTCTGTCTCACGAAGCATAGGCATTTTTTTGTTCTTTCTGAATTGATCGACGATTAAGTTGTGCGCAATACGCATTACCCAAGGAAGGAATTTACCTTCTTCGTTGTACGAATTGGATTTCAGGGTATTGATGACTTTTATGAATGTATCTTGAAACACGTCGTCCGCTAAATCTCTATCGGCTATTTTAGAATAAATAAAACCATAGATTTTAGATTGATGTCTGGTTATTAATACAGCTAAAGCGCTTTCATCACCAGCTATAAAATTTTTTACCAATAAAGCGTCTGGGAGTTGAATAGTAGCCATAACATTACTTTTTAATTTCGGGTTAAAATTGAGATTTTCTCTAAAAAGTAATTTTTATTCGATAGGCGACTTTTGAAGTTTTGATTAAATTATAGCCAAATGTAACATAATATTTTCTTAATATACAAATAAAATTTTAAATTTTAACATTTCAAATGCAATAAAATTGAAAAAGTGGAGTAAAAAAAGGCGAAAACTAGCTTTTAGACATGATTTTATGCAAGAAACTATTTTCGCCTTTGTTTGGATTGATTTATACTATATTTAGAAAAGTGTCCAAAATAACATGAGTTCGATATGCCTTTTTTATAAACTATAGACAATTAATAAGTTAAATTTATTTTTTTAGCCACGAATTCACAAATTAATATATTGTATACTAATTGATAGAAAATTAGTTCATCTCCGATGAACATTCGAATAAAATCAAATGTTTATATTGTTCATTCGATAACCTGCCTATCGGCAGACAGGTTCGTGGCAGAAAAATAATTATTTCTAGTAAACACACGTAAAATAATATTTATTGGACAATCATCTTTTTGACACTTTTGTTTTTACCTGAGTAAACGGCTACGAGATACATTCCGTGTGAAAGATGTTGTACATTCACAGTAGTTGTATTGATTGTTTCCATCACCAAATTACCAATCATGTTGTAAATTTCTATTTTGTCGATAGTACTTGAAGAATAAATAGTCAAGTAGTCATTGACCGGATTCACGAATGAAAACTGATCCAACTCACCCGCACTCGACACGTTTAAGGCGCAATTGCTTCCTACCACATATTGGAAGTAGTTGGTTACTGAAAATCCGCCTGCATAGGCAAATTTAACGGCATAACTAATCGTCGAGCCTAAGGTTTGTCCAGTTATCGTATGTGTAAATATATTACCGGATACATTGGTCATTTGAGTTTCGGCAAACGGACTTTGTCTCCATAAAAAAGCAACTACCCCAACTTTATCGGTATCCAACATTTCGAATGTAATTTTTACACTGTTTCCGATGGTTTCGAAGGTATAATTGTATCCAATGGAAAACGGCGAACCTTGTTGCGCAGCCGAATCGGTGCCCGAACAACCCAAAACAGCTGTAGTGGTCGCATTGAGTAAAATCGGATTGCTGGCAAAATTATTTCCTGCTATATCGCTGGCAGACACAGAAAAGTTGTAATTGGTATTTGGATTTAAATTGGGAACAATAACCGATTTCTGAGTTCCAGATGGATGAGCCAATGAAATCGTGCCACCACTGTATACAATTTCATACTCAACGGTACCCGAATTATCGGTCGCATTCAGTAATAACTCGATGGTAGAACTCGTTACAGCTCCGATAGTAGCGGTGAAATTGGTTGGTGCTTGTGTATCCACAATTGTATTTTGGTAGACGCGAACGTAGTCAATTTCCATCGCGGCTTGATTGAAATTGGCAGGTATGTTTCCGGCAATTCCACCCATTGCGATGTTTAACAATAAATATTGTTCTGAATTAAAGGGCCAATTGTTTGGCGTCTTTACGGCTGGATTGTACGTATAAAAAGCGACTCCATCGAGTAAAAATGTAATTTGAAACGGCGACCAATTCATCGAATAGACATGGTACGCACTTCCTAAATTGTTGGCAATGGTTCCGCCAATATTCGTAGTATTTCCAAAAGACGAAGGTGTATGCAACGCACTTTGAACGTAATTTGTGGGTTGTGACGGTGTGATTCCGTGTTCCATGATGTCAATTTCCCCACATGCCGGCCAATCGGTAGTTCCGAATTGCGCGTCAAAAAAAGCACCGTCTTCGTTTACGTTTTTTCCGAGCATCCAAATCGCTGGCCATGTTCCTTGGTTGAGTGGAATTTTAGCCCGCACATCGACTCTTCCATATAAAAAAGCAAACTTAGAATTTAAACGCGCTGATGTATATTGCTTGGTGATGCCTTGATCGGTATACGGTTCTTTTTTGGCTATAATGTTTAAAAATCCGGCATTGACAAACGAATTGGTCAATTGATCGGTATAGTGTTGCACTTCTCCATTGAACCAACTACCGCCACTCGGCAATTGTGTTTGATGAAACCATTTGGTTGAATTTACAGCGCCATTTGTATCAAATTCGTCCGACCACACCAAATCGGTGTACACCACATCAACTTGAGAAAAGCCAAATTGTAGGGAAAGAAAAAAGGTTAGAAAAACGGAAAATAATGTATTCTTTTTCATGATGAATGATTTACTTTTTATGAATTGTTGTTCTGGTTTCTAAAAAAGTGTAACTCCTCACTTACTCCCTTTTTTGTTCGTTATTGGCTCAAAGACTATTTGTCTTTAAACTTGGTACTCTATCTTTTGGTTAGAATTTTAATTTTTCGTTTTTATCCCACAATCCCCAAAACGCACCTACATCGCCTTCTGCTCCAACTTTCCATGATTCATCAAAAGAAGAAAAATAAAAAATTTCGATGTTGTTGTGTTTCGACCACGATTGGGTTTCAATAAAATAACGCATGGCGTTTTCGTTGGAAGCCATTGCGCCTTTCAGTGAGCCGCCTTCGCTGGGCCAACCTGTTTCGGTGATGATTACTCGTTTTCCTTGTCCGGCATCTTTGGCCGAACCAAACATACTTTGCATGTGTGGCAGCGAATGTTCAATCGGACAACCTTCCCAATAAGGATAACAATTGGTGAGAATGACATCGCAGGCTTCGGTAATTTTTGGTCGATGCGAGAACTCGTAATACGCATCAACATAGCCCACAGGAATATTCGGTAACGCTTCTTTTACCCGATGAATGTACTCCAACAATTGATCTTCGGTTAAATCGCCTCGGTACATGACTTCATTCCCAACAGCGGCAATGTCAACGCAACCGTCTTTTGCTAATGCAATTAGGCTTTCAATTTCTTGTTCGTTGAGTTCTAAGTCGTCTCCGAGCCAAGCACCAACGATTGTTTTCATACCGTTTTGATGGGCAATGCGCGGAATGTGTTCGTTTCCTTCAATACATGAAAATGAGCGAATCCACTGCGTATACGGCTTTAGAATTTGGATGCGTTTGTTTACTTGTTCGGGCGTAATGATATCGCCTGGTTTTTGGCCGTCTTCGTACATACTGAAACAAATTCCGTGCATTCCGTTTTCTAACGTTTCGCGCCACAGGGTTGCTAACGCTTTGGATGAAAATTCCGAAAAATCAATATGCTGATGTTCACCTTTATAACTCGCAGTATTAGCATTTTCTAACGAAAAATAATGACCTTCTCTGTATGACATATTAATTTTCTTTTAGTTCAAATTTAAGCTTTTCGTTTTTATCCCAAATTCCCCATGACGTTCCAACCATACCTTCCTGATTCACTTTCCAAGATTCATCAAAAGAAGAAAAATAGAATAGTTCGACATTAGTAGTAGCTGCCCATTCCTGCGAAGCGATAAAATATTTCATGGCATTTAGTTCAGATGGAATGGCTTCCTCTACCCGTTCGCCTTCACTCGGCCAACCTGTTTCTGAAATGATGATTTTTTTACCGTTGGCAATCGTTTGAGTGACGTCCATCATGTGTTGTAAATAGGAAACAGCGTACTCGTTCTTTGCTCCTTCCCAAAATGGATAAAAGTTCACCAATAATACATCACAAACGGAAACAAGATTAGGTTTGTCTAAAAACTGGTAATACGCATCCACATAACTAACTGTTACATTTGGCAGGGCTTCTTTTACTCTTTTTATGTAACCGATTAGTTCTTGCTCTGAAATTTCGTTTCGATGTAAGGCTTCATTTCCGACTGCAGCAATATCTACTAAACCTGCTTTTCCTAGTTTAATTAGCGATTGTATTTCTTTCTCATTTCTGTTTTTATCAGTGCTGATCCATGCCCCAACAATGGTTTTTAGTCCTTTTTGATGTGCCATTTCAGGGATTAGTTCATTTCCTTCTGTACACGAAAACGAACGTATCCATCGCGTATGAGGCGCAATTATATCCAAACGTCTTTTTATTTGATCCGCTGATAGTATATCTCCAGCTTGTTGACCTTCGGCATACGGACTAAAACAAACACCATGCAAGCCATTGTTCAAAATTTCTTCATAGTGTTCTTTTATTTCAGTATCACTTTTAGAACTAAAATCAGTTCCTTTAATCGTATTTATGTTTCCATTCTGCAACAGTGAAAGTAATTTCCCAGAAAGATAAGCCGATGATTGCGTTTTCGTTTTTCCTTTTCGTTTATCTAAAAGATCTCTCACTTCTCTGGCTTTGGCTTCGTCAATATCATAATTTCTCATTACCCAAATTGCACTCAATGTACCAAGAATTGGAACTCCTACAAAGAATATTCGCAGCCAAAACATGGTTTCATCGGTTTGTGTAGCAGCATTGGACTGAAATGCAACTAAAGAAAGAATTAATCCACTTAACAATCCTGCAACAGCTGTTCCAAATTTTACCATCCACCAATAAATAGCACCTAAACTTCCTTCTCTTCTTTTTCCTGTGTTGAGTTCATCAATATCTATAACATCGGAAGTCATCGACATCATTAAGGTAAACAAGCTTCCAATTCCGAAGGAGAAAAATGGCAATGCAAACAAAAACAGATATGGTTTTCCTGGAACAAATAATACAAAAAGCAAAATGTAACCGATTACAGAAATGCCTTGAGAAAGCAAAAAAGCTTTCTTTTTCCCCATTGTTTTTGACATTCTTGCTACAATAGGAATAACCGCAACCGTAGTGATAATTGCACCTACACTTCCAAATAAAGTAGGCCATAATCCGAAACCGTCTTCATTTCCTTTAAACAAATAATACTTGATGATAAAATACGAAAATGCTGCTGTAGTCTGAAAAGCATTAAAAATTAAAAAAGTAGCAATACAAATTTTTCTGAATGGTTTAATCTCGATCGAAGCTTTTAATCCTTCTTTGATTTCGCCAAAACTTCCCAAAATCCCTTTTAAATCAATTGGACTATAATCTTCGTTGAGTGTAGATTTACTTGGAATAAAAAATGCTGGAATTGCTGCTAAAATGGCGCAACCTATTGCAACATACACAGCTAAGGTTCTTACAGCCACATCACCTGACGGAAACAATGATTTATCTGCCATTATAACCCAAAACCATGGTGCAATAACCCAAGCCAACTGACCTATAAGTTGCGAAGTAGCCATAATGTTAGTTCGTTCGTGGAAATCATCACTCATTTCGTAACCCATCGCAACGTAAGGAATACTAAAAATGGTCAATCCTGAATAAAAAATCAATGAAATCACTAAAAAGTACCAAAAATTGTAGGTAACACCGTTTTCAGCATACAATTGCCACATTAATGCAAATGAAATTCCTAAAATAATTGCTCCAGCTAAAACATACTGTCTTCTTCTTCCCCATTTTGATTTGGTATTATCACTCACATAACCCATTATCAAATCAAACAAAGCATCATAAAACTTTGGAATAAAATACGTTAAGCCTAACAATAATCCACTAAACCCCAATTGTTCGACTAAAACAACTGTAAAAATTCCTAAAGCAGCAGGGAACATTTGGTTTGCCAACATTCCTAACCCAAAAGCTATTTTTTGTCCGATTGGAACTTTATTTCCTGATGATGTTGAATTAGTATTTGACATAATTTAGGTATTGTTATTAAATTATTGGTTAGTTTGGTTTGATTATCACGGTCTGCAATGCTTTGGCATCAATAGAAATGATTGTATTTTGTTTATTGAGTTGTAACTCGATGGTTTGTTTGGTTTCGGATGGATTGAAAATCGCCACCGCTATAGAACCATCTGGATTTTTCACTGCAGTGGTTACTACTTCTTTCGAAGTGATGGTACAACCAATTTTTATCGCGCCCGGACGCATGAATTTACTAAAATGCGCCATCGTGTAATATAAAGGTGTAAAATATACTTCGTCTTTTTCGGGATCAACAATGACCGGAGCCACGCACCAATTTTTAAACCAATTCGGTCCGCCTTGACGATCTAATACCATATTCCAATCGACCCAACCATCAACCCAATTGTTCAAACAACCAATGATGTCGTTGGCGTAACGATTAACGGGAGCGTATTTGGGATGCAAGGGTTTGTCTTTCTCGCTCGCCCAATCCCAACCCCAGTCGGTGGCTTCTTTTTTCCAATACCACGCATCGTCTTGCCAATGCGGAATTTCAGAATCGACACAACCTTCGGTTTCGATTAAATATTTACTAGGTGCTTTTTGGTGTGCGTATTGTAAATCTTCTGGAAAAACTTCATAAGTACTTTCGTACCAATGAACCGCCATTCCGTCAAAATATTTAGATGTACTTTCATTTCTATACATTTCGTTTGCCCATTCTTTAATACCCGCACGGTTTTGGTCGTAGCCAAATATCTTCACATTTCCCCAACCGTCTTTTTCTAATTTTGGACCCATATGATTCATTACAAAATCGGTCATTTCTTTTGGTGAAAAAAGCGTGCTTTCCCAATTATTTCCATTCCCGTGAGGTTCGTTAATGACGGTCACTCCCCAAATGTTGATACCTTCTTTTTTATAAGCATCAAGATATTTTGAAAAGTATAGGGAAAAAGCATCGTTGAATTCGGGTAATAATTTTCCGCCCACGTACTTCTTATTGTCTTTCATCCAAGGCGGACATGTCCACGGCGAAGCGATGATGTTGAACCCATCTTTCGAAATGGATTGTGCTTCTAAAATCATCGGAATTAAATCTTCTTTATCATCTTCAATGGTAAAATGCTCCATTTGCAGGTCGTTTTCGACTTTAGCATAGGTGTAATTGCTCAACGAAAAATCACACGAAGCAATATGCGTGCGGGTTAATGAATAATTCGCTCCGTCTTCACTAAAATACGCATCGAGTACTTTCTTACGGTTGGCTTTACTCAATCGATTGAGTAATGAAGCCGAAGATTCGGTAAATGAACCTCCAAAACCCGTAATGGTTTGAAACTTCTCTTCAGGATTTAAGGTGATGATGAGCGGTGTACCGTTCTCTGAAAATTCGGTGATTTTTTTCAATGAATTTCCTTGAGCGGAAGTTTCGTATACTTCTACATTGAGTTTGTCAGTGACTTTACAACTGTGCAATGAAAATGCCATACTACAGACTAGTATCAAAAATTTAACCTCGGATATTGTACTCTTACTTTTTTGCATTTTCTGTACTATTTTAAAATCGAAGTCGGTGTTTTCACGTCCAACCACAACGCCTTTTCGTCGCCGTTGTAGGTTTTGGTGATGGGTTTTCCATTACGAGTTAACCCTTTAAAAACGCCTTTATCGATGCTTTTCCACAACACATATTTAGCTTGTGATTGTAAATTGATTAATCCGAAATGATTTTCTGAACCCATCGGATTAGCGCTGTCTTTCCAGTTTTCGTCAAAAGCTTCAAAATAGAAACACGATATTTTTTGTTTGTTGGTCCATTCGCGCATTTCATTGTAAAACAAAGCCGATTTGTATTCGTCGGTGGCCTTTGAACCGTCTTTTCCGTAATGTTCGTTCGAAATCGTGGCCCAACCGGTTTCGCCAATATGAACGGGTTTGTCGACTCCAATCGACTTCATATACTTAACCACACTAGTGTATTGGGCAATCGAATAATCTCTCGCTCTACCCATGGCGGCATCTATTTTTTCTTTTTCAGTCAGCTGCGATTCACTTTCTTTTACACCCCAAAAAGTCGGATTGTAATGCGTATCGTGCATCGGATAGGTGTGCATCGAAATGTAATCTACCGCTTTGATCAACTGATTCAAATCGTCGACATGATATTCTTTTCCGCCTCCGCCCCATGAGGCAAAATTATCCGAACTGGTAATCCAAACTTCTTTGGGCAACTTGTTCGTTTTCTTCAAATTTTGCAAATGATTCACCCATTTTAAAATGATGTTGGGTGTTACATAATAACTCGTGGCCCACTGTACCATGGCTTCGTTTCCGACTGCAATAATTTTTATAATATCCGGATATTGATTCGTCAATAGAACGGCTTCCTCAATTTCAATGGCGTTGCGATCACTTTCTTGATTGTGGATGGGTGGCAATTCGGTCCACGCATTTTTACAATCGATCCAAGCACCGAGCATGACATACATTTCAAAATCGGATTTCTCCTTTTTTAATTCAGTTATGGCTTTTAACAGATTTGACGCTTCTTCATAATGAACATTATACGTTCGAAGCACCTTAATATTCATGGCGGAAAGAATGTTCAAATCTTCTTTTATCTCTGCTATAGTGGGCTGTTTTTCTCTTGTTTGTGTACGGTATCCACCATAACAAATGGCTTGATAATCAACATTCCCTAATATTTTTTCTGCGGTCATTTCGTTGGAAACTAAATTGCTCGTATTTTTTTGATTACATGATAGCAACAGGAGTAGTATTATGTAAAATATCTTGTTCATTATCTCAAGTTATCTTCACTTAAAAACACTACTACTTGAGAAATTTCTCCCGTTCTGTGGAAGATTTTCTGACTTTGTTCTGTCGTTAATTCTAGCGTATCTTGTATTTCTTTAGTTCCGTTGACATCATATAATTCAATTTTCGTTGAAGTTCCAATTTTGTATACGACTGGAACTTGACACACCGTAAATGCTAAACTATCTTTTTCGAGGGTCAATTTCTTTTTAGTTCCATCGACTAAAACAAATGCAGCTTCCATATCGTCTGACAAAAACTCATTTTTGTTTAAGAACGTGGGATGAAATTGTAGTTTACCGTCGTTCATGTTTACTCCTAATTCGCCGATGCGCGTGAGGATATCTTCTTTCACTTGTCCGGTCATTCCGGGTTGTTGTGCGCCTTTGTTGAAAGGTGTGTGCGAATACGGATCGGTTGGAAATGCACCGTATACTTCGGGCGATTTATGAACTCCTATTCCGGCTCCAATCGCATCAAAATGGGCAACCAACGCATCAATCACCGTTTGATTTTCATTCGATTCAGTGGCACGATTAATGACTTCCAAAACGGCAACATGCAATTTTGAAACCATGTGCCAATAGATTGAACCCAATCCTTCATATCCGTAAAAAGTTCCCGAACGACCTGTGAATGCTTTATGATTGAAGACTTCTTCAAAAATGTTAAGCACCAAATCGGTTTCGCTTGCAACTAATTGTTGGTATTCGGGAAGATTCCCTACTTGAAGAAGCGCTTCTTTGACATCGTTAGCATTGTGAAAATTCCCATTAAAATGGAACGCTCCTTTTATGTCTTGGTTGATGAGTTGGAAGTTGTGCTTATCCACTAATTTTTGCAATAAAACGGATGCCGCTATCTTTTCTTTCGGAATAACATTTTTTTCTAAAAACTTAGGAAGTTCTTTGTTAGGATATAAAATATAACTGTTCTGATCAACTCGGTACAAAGCACTGTTGCGCAAGGCATCCAAAACTTCCAATGATTGTGCTCCGTTAAGGAATCCCGAACTTAAAACAGCCACTTGGCCTTCTAACATTTCGGGCAAATAGGAAATGGACACGCCGTTGTTCTCCACCGACATTAAATTGTAGGCGTGGTATAATTTGTCTTTACGTTGATTCGCTTTTATAGCATGTTCGATAAAATCGATACTCACTTGAGTAAATTTTTTCAAACCATCCATTGAATGCGTTCGTTTCTTTCCCCAAAATCCACTGTTGTAGACTTGGTATCGGTATTCTGAAGCCGCTTGCCCTAAGGCATCCAGTATCTTTTTTCGATCGGTATTGTTGATTGGTTCTGCCAATAAAGATTGAAAGGCAAGTAGATTTTCTCTGATGGCATGATAAAATTCGACCATTTCGTTCGAAATTTTTATCGTTTCTTGATCGGAATTCTCCAATAATTGTTGGAAAAACTTCAAGAATCTTCTCAAATAATACAAGGTCACCATCGAAACACCATTCCCTACCAAGGCATTATTGGCGTCGTTCCATTCCGGACGTTGGGTATTCATCCAAATTCCGGCTTCGGGAATAAAATTTGACATTTTTGCCAAAACCGTAGCCAATATTTTCTCGATGAGATTAACATGGTAGATTTCATCGTTGTTGTCGCGTAACAAAGCGCCATCGGCACCATTTTGGTTTCTGCGGGCATTGATTTTCGCATCCCATTCATGGTTAAATAAAATGGTATCCTTCGGATTTTGAAGAATATCTTGGTACGATTTTATAGTATATGGAACCGCAGCGTATACAAAACACTCTTTATCAAAGTAATTGTTGAGTTTACCCGGTTGGTATTTTTCTATAAATTCTAAAAACTTGAGTAAATAAATGATTTGGTGATCACCCCAATAGCCGATGTACGACCACGGATTGTCGGGTTCGATGGTTTCCCAATCAAAACCGTCTTTGGTTACGCGGTACGGATTGTAACCGTCAAAAGTCGACGCGTTGAGAAATTTATGAATCATTCCGTCTATAAATTCAGGATAGGCATACGCTAACGCTTCCCAATTCTGAAAAATATCGCGCCAATTTCCTTGGTAATCGAGAATTTTGGAACCATCGATTTCGCTTCGTGTATTGATGGAAAACTTGTTCCATGGGCGACTCGGATCTCCGTGTCTACGGCTGAATTTAAGTGGTAAATATTCGGTACACAAACGCAATAAATCGTCGTCATCACTACTAGCGACTTGTTGCTGCAAGTACGAATAATCGAAAATCTCTGGTAAATTAGTTAAAAAAGCGACTTGTTTTTCGAAGACCGTTTTATTGGCTTTTGAAATATAGTGTGTAAAATCGTTCTTTTCGATTTGATAGTTATTGTCGAAAATTCCGCCACGCATGATGTTGAACAATACGTTCGAAAAATGACGTGTATCTTTTCGTTTGTCGGCGGTAAATTGCAATCCGTCTGCTGTAGCATTCAATGCAATTAAATTTTGCGTTCCCAATGCAATGTCATCGTTTACTTTAGTTTCAAGCGACTTGTCATTAGAAATTGAATCTGCGAGTTGAACTACTTGAGCTTGATTCTGATTGACATTGGCAATGATCTTCCAACTTTTGGTTTCATTCGACTTTAGGATGACATCGGAAGAAATAAAATAGGCTCCTTTTTCACCTTTTACATCCGTTTCAAGTTGTGGCTTTTGATTTTTTCTAAAAGCGGCCACTTGACGTGAAGAAAGCAAATACGTAGGGTTTTCAATTCCGATTGACCACGCAACATTGGCTTTTAAGGCTTCACTAGGTTCGGCTTTATCAACGATGATGGCGCTTAACGCAAAAATTCCGACTCCGCTTTCAGCGTGAAGTTCGCTTCGTTTGTAGGCATCCACTAAATTACTAGTTGTAGCTTGCAAATCACTGTTCACGCCTTGTGGTAAGACATTTTGGATTCCGTCTAACAATGTGATGGAATAATTGGAATCAGAAGTATTGATGAGTTCGGATGTTTTTACAAATCCAAACAAGTTGCTACTACTCCATTGATAGCGAAAAGTCAGTTGAAAATCGTGGTGAATTTCTTCAAAGATGATGGTATTCCCGTAGCTGTTTTTGTATAAATTTCTACTGATGGAATAGTTGTCATTAAATCGCTCTGAAAACGGTTCCCAAATGTGCGTTTGATTTGCTGAGTGAATTTGAAAAATAGATTTACTTCCTGTGATATCCGCAAATTCGGTGATTTTATCATCGGTATAGTAGGGAAAAAGAGCAAATTCTGCGTTTTTTCTTCCCGCTGAAATTCCGCCATTGCTTGATATAAACAACCAATGATTGGAATCGCTTACGATACTCATGAAAAAAGGTCTCATTTGGTCGGAGTTTTCTATTTTGTAATAGGTTTCGCCTTTTATTTCAATTAATTGCATAAAATCGTTTAGATTGTTATTAGTTTATTCATCTTAAAAATCAAGTTAATGAAAAAATTTATTCCAATTAATTGATTGCAAGAGTGAATACCTATCTCTATTTTGTACAGATAAAATATTTTTTTTTAAGGAAGTTCGTTCAGGATTACATTATCAATATTTACTACTCCGATAGCTGCGCCCATGTCAAAAATAACTCTAGAATTAGTATTGGTAAAATTAGCAACTAGATCGATACTAAAATTTTGAACTGTAGTTGTTAAGTTACGTGTTACTGATGCATTGGTAAATGGATTACCACTTAAACCAATACCTACTATCATACTTCTATTGACACTTGACCATGCATCAAACGTTAATCGATAGGTTTTTCCTTGTGTCATGTTAATTCCTGTATGCGATAGATTTACATCAAAAGGATTACCCGCAGCATTTACATTTACACTGAAATAAGTATTTCCTCCTTGAGACACTAAAAGACCTGGACCAATTGGATTTGTAACACCTAAAGTCCATGGCGAAGTACCCGATTCAAAATTGCCATTTGTTACTAATCCACCGGCAAAGACGACTATAGAAACAGTACTTGAATACGAACTACTTTCTCCTGTTGCACTGTTCTTAGCTGTAAGTGTAACAGTGTATTCACCAGTTTGTGTAAAAGTCTTTACTGGACTCTCAATTGTTGAAGTTGTATTGTCTCCAAAATCCCACACAAAACTATCAGCATTTTCCGAAGTATTTATAAAAGATATTTTTCCAGGCATAGATTCTCTAGCAAAAGTATATTTCGCAACTAATCCATTTTGATTACTAGCGTCATCGTCAGAATTATCGCAAGCTATAAAACTTATTATTGTAAAAAATAAGCTCAATAATTTTATTGATTTGTTCATGATATTTAATTTATATTGTTTTTCATTTTATTGATATACTCTTACATAATCTACAATCATTCTTTGTGGATACGTCGTAGTTGCATCTGGACTACCTGGTAAATTACCTCCAACAGCCAAATTTAAAAGCATATAGAATGAATTATCAAAAACCCATTGACCTCCTTTATCTGCTACATCTTCTCGTGTAATTTGATTATATAGAACATCATCAACATACCAGTTTATATGATCTTCTGTCCATTCTACACCAAATACATGAAAACCAGTATCAAATCGACTATTCGGCAAACTATATTTTTTAGAAATACTATTTCCACCTGAAAAACCAGGGCCATGAATAGTTCCAAAAACTTCCGTGGGTTTGTTTCCTAAATATTCCATGATGTCAATTTCACCACATTGAGGCCACAGTACGTTTCCTGCTTCATAATTTGGTAATGAACTATCGCATGTAACATTATTACCCACTTGAGTTTGCGCTTCACAGAAATTTTCACCTAGCAACCAAAAAGCGGGAAACATTCCTTTACCTCGTGGCAATTTGATACGTGCTTCAAAACGACCATATTTTTGTTCAAATTTATTGCGACTTTTTAGTCTTGAAGATGTAAAATTAGCCCCTCCAAAAGCTTCAGATTGAGCAGTAATGATAAGGTATCCATTTTGTACAATGGCATTCTCAGATTTATAAAACTGCGATTCGTTATTTCCCCAACCATCGTTAAGAGGTCCTCTTCCAATATCAAATGACCATTTTGTAGGATCTGGCGCACCATTTACCTCAAATTCATCTTCGAATACCAAATTAAACTTAGTGGTAACAGTTTGTTTTTCATCGCTGGAGCAGCTTTGAAACAAAGTACCCATTACGGTTAGAAAAAAAATAAATTTTAAGTTATTCATTTTAAAGTATTTTTAAGTTAGTTACTATAGTTATTTATTTAATTATAAAAATAAACGTTGTCTATATAAAAATTTGACAATGAAGAACCATTAATATTCTCATAAATAATCAGTCCAATATTATTTCTATTCGCAAGTGTAAGAGGAGCTTCTATAGTAATCCACGTATTTGCTTGTACTTGGCCTGCAGTAACGAATATCTGCTGTCTAGTATCATCACCACCATTATCGATCTGATTCGGACCCCAATCTTCAATAGATATTAGAAAACTAAAGTTTGGAGGTACGGCATTAGGAACGTACATATTGAAATGTACGTGGGTCATGGCTGTAGTATTTAAAGTTGGATTAGTAAAGGCAGTTCCAACATAATTGAAGTTAGTATAATTTAAGATATTATCGCCATTTACTGAAAAGTCTGCAGAACCAGTCGTTGAACCGGGAGTCCAAAATCCATTATAATACGTTACAGGAACGTTAGTATATGCATCACTAAAAACAGATAATACATTTGCAGGATTTCGCGTTGGGGTTGGTGCATGAACAAAAACACCGGTACAGTTTATCGTTAAACTACCTGTAGCTTGTTCATTGCCAAAAGTAGCCGTGATGATTGCTGTTCCAACAGTTAAAGGAGTAACCACTCCCGTATCACTAACCGTTGCAACAGAAGGATTTGACGAAACAAAATTAAAATAGGCAGGACTTACAGTAACCGATTGATTGATACCGTTTGGCATGTTAAAACTTGTAATAAGACCGTCAACATTGGAGTTAACTCCAACAAATGAAGATCTTGTCACATTAGCACCATTCATGATTGAAGCTTGCAAAGGTAAAATAGTTCCTAATTTTTCAAACTTTAATTCATCAATCCAGAACGTATATCCATAACCATTGGTGCCTTGAGTTCCTGCAGCATATCTAAACATTCCTCTTTCTTGTACTAATTTTGATGCGTCTGGAATTGGAATAATCACTTTTGTCCATGCTGTACCTACACTTACATTAGTAATAGTAGTTATGTATTTGTTAGGAAAAAAATCTTCCCCAAAACCAAATTCACCAATAGTTACACCTTGTGAAGATTTTACCCAAAATGTAAGAGCATCATAACCCGATAAATCTCTTCCAGCTCCATCTATTCTAAAAATTGCGCCTGCATAATCTCCTTCTGGGTCGCCAGCATTGGGAACATCAAAACGCATCGATGCAGAACCTTTATAACTAACCTCGTCGTCAACAGACCAAGCGTTAGGTTTAGAACCTCCATAAGGAAAGTAAAAATCAGTTCCCATACCAACTGGAGCATCTATGAATACCTCAGCAGTTTTGGCAAAAGTGGCATTTTTTGCCTCATCTGATAATTCTCTTTCGCAACTCATATTGATTAATATAATCAATCCTAAAAAGAGCGAATTTCTTAGATAATTAAATTTACTATTTTTCATTTTTCAATTTTTTTTAAATTATTTTCCAATATTAATATGAATGTATGTTCTAATTTCCCATTCAGAACCATTTGGAAATCCTTCTGGACTTAAAGTTGGAACGGCAGGAAACGTATTTGCTGGTACAAAAGTTGGGGAATATCGTGGAGAATATTGGTCAAGTGAACGCCAAATCCCCATGATTCCGATACGTGTATCAGGTAAGATGAACCAACTCGGTTTACCTACTGAGGTAGAAATATCTAGTGAACTTTGTACTGGGTAGGTTAAGTTGAAATCTCTGTGGTAGTCAAAAGGACCCCAATCGTTTAGTTTTAAAGACGATACTACTTTTACTTTTCTATAAATCATTCTTATATCGCCACCCATTCTATTGATTGTTCTTTCGGAATCGCCATTTGCTTGACCGTTTCCAAAGTAGATATTGGCTATCATACCAAAATCAGGAGTTAGTTTTGAAACAATTCTCGTATTTGATTCCCATAAATCTTGAGCTGGAGCTGATCGTGCGAAAGCGAATGAAGTTCTGTCAGCCAAAAATCCAATTGCAGCATCCATTGTTGTCGGTAAATGACGGAACACAAAACCTGTGCTAAATGCTAATTTTGCATCTTCAACCATATCATTATTCCATTCGTACATCCAAGTGGCTGGAGTTGGGTCATAGGTCAATAATAACTCACCACCAACTGTTTCTCTATTTGCTCTCACAATGAATGGATCATCCAAAATATTTCTCAATCTACCTGGAGCATCAACTCCATTTGGCATTGCTTCAACTAAAGGTTTTTGCCATAAAAAGTTGGGTGCAATTTGTAAATTAGTACTCACATTATAGGTCAAACCTGCTAAGAAGTTCATTTGGTTACCACTTCCGGTGTCTTTTAATCTCCATCCTGTGAAAGTCTGAACATTATCTGCTCCACCATTAGCAACAAGACCTTGAATTGCGCCTTGTGTGTAAATATTAAATCTTCCTTTTGAAAAAGTAAGTTTTGCTTTTCCTCCCCAATTGTCTTTATTATTGATTTTATCCACTTTTACAGAATCACCTTTCATCATTTGAAATTCTCTTCCGTTTAATGGTTGTCCTGCCCAAATACCACCAGCTTCAATTCCTAAATTACCTAGTTTTGTTTTAAAGTGTACTGTAGCTCTTCTTGTTTTTGGTACTGGGAAAGCAATTGATGATACGGATTGTGACACTTCAGCTTGATTCACATCTTCGTGATATACCACTGTAGCATCAACTTTACCTAATTTTTTACTGTATTTTAAAAAATAAGCTGGATTCGCACCCCAAGATAACTGCGGACCAAAAGCAGCTTTTACTCCGTTTAAACTTCTTTTTCCGTCTACTTCAAAACCTAGTGTTTCTCCGTTGTAGATGTCTAAATTCGGACCGTAGTTGGCTTCAGAATACAAAGCAAAGAAATCGCCTTCATAACCCCAGTGGTAATGACCGGTTCTGTAGAATCCTCTTATCTCGAAATCTTTAGCATTCCATTTATAAGAAGCATTATACACTTGAACTCGGTTAAAGTCACTTGCTACTAAAGTTCCATCAGGAGTTTCAAAAGCTTGTGCTCTACCTCTATTTTCATAGAAAATTTCATTGATTGGATTTTCAGCCACACGACCTAATATGTTTACATTAACGTTAGCTGTCATGTTAGCAGACGGGCTACCTTCTACACCTATGAAGTACGATTGCATGTGATCGAAACCTAACTTATTTGGATAGTTAGTGGTTGCCGGATCGTCTGATTCTGGCGTGGTTATTAAAGTACCACCCGTGTTAAACGTTGTAAACTCGGCTCTTAAATTGCTAATTTTCAACATTCCACCATCATTACCTGCCAAAGCTGCTTTATCGCCTCTAGCACGTAATGTAGCATCCATAATTTGTGACTTGTCAAAATGAGTATTTACCGAAGCTAAAGTAGTTCCGTTTGCATACGGATCAAATTGATGAATATCTTTTAATACATAATACGCGGCACGAGGATATAATTGATACAATCCTTTTTCGTTAGTTGGTCCTTTTGCGCAGATTCCGAACCATTCTTCATTCATGTTGTTTTCGCCTTCTGTAAAATCTCTTTGGTATCCTCCATTTGACCAAGAAGCGTTGTCGTCGTGCAAATCTAAGTTTTTAGTTTGACCAAATTTCCACCATCCATCACTGAACTGAAAGGTAAATCCACCGATAGAATTTCCAGCTTTACCCATTCCGGCAGCATTTTCATAAATTTCTTTCCAGTTTCCTTTAAGGTAAAAAGCTTGTGAATTTTGATCTTCTTGATTGGTCAGTACGTTAAAAGCATCCGATCCGAATTCTGTAAAAAGAACAGGTTTACCGTATTCTTTTTTCACACGTTCGAATAAATCTCCAAAAGAAACTCCTCTGTACACGTTAGCTCCCAAAATGTCAACATCTTTACATTCACGAGCAATGACGTCTAAGAACAATAAATCTCCATTACAAATGGCAACGGGATGCGAAGTATCAACTGCTTTAATGGCTAAAGTAGCTTCATTAAATAATTTATACATTGCCTGTGCACGCGGTGTTGATTTTCTATCTTCGATTGGAATATTTTCGGTTTCAGCACCATCCCAAAACAATCCATAGTTGTTTTCGTTTCCTAAAAGGAATAACAAAAGTCCTTTTGTGTCTTTGTAATCGGTAGCTAGTTGTTTAACCTCTGACAATAAAAGTTCACGGGTTTTTGAATCAGCATAGTCTGTATTAGGAGTCCAAACACCATTTAATGTTAATCCATAACGACCAAACGAATGATTAAGCATCGTGTAGATACCATAATTGGTATAGATGTATTCTATCCATTTTTTTGGAATTCCAGCATAAACACGAATCGTATTTACGCCCATATTTTTTAGCAATCCCATTTCTTCGTCGAGAGCTTGCTGAATTAAAGCGTCGGATTGATTCCATAAACTGTAGGAATAATTTGTTCCTATTGGATAGTAATCCCAATTCATCCCATTGACCATAAAGTCTTTTCCATTGACTTTAAGTTTCATTTGAGAGTTATTGTTTTCAACAACCACTTTGTCTGCTTGCGAATAACTGAGAGAGGAATAACACCAAAAAATTAGTAGGAGAATAATTTTTTTCATTGACATGGTTCGATTTAAATGATTAATTAAAGTTTTAGTTTTATGGTTAGTTGTCCATTTTTGATTTTATAAAAATAGAAAGGAAAAAGTATATTATTGATAAAAACAACCACAACAAAAAACATACACCGTAGTTTTTTTGCTGTTTTTTAAACAAAAAGATAATAGCAACAATGAATAAAGGTTGAAGGCGAATATTTATTTTACAATTATTTAACCTCAAACAGATAATGATGTGGTATTGTATAGGTAATTTTTAAAAATACTATACCGATTATATAGAAAGTATGTACTCAACAAGTCCCGTTTCGTGCGGTAAATCCATCTTTTTGCGCAAACGATACCTCTTAATTTCAACACTACGTACAGAAATGTTCAGTAAAGGTGCAATTTCTTTAGATGATAAATTCAATCGTAGATAAGCACACAGACGTAAATCATTTGGTGTTAATGACTGGTGAGCTTGTTTGACTTTCTTTAAAAAGTCTTTATCGGCAGTATCAAACGCTTCTTTGAATACATTCCACGTATTATCGTCTGAAATGTTTTTGTTGATGGTCGTAATGACCGATTTAATGCTTCTCGAACTGGCTTCATCCGAAGTTTTCTTTAAATCTTCTTTAATTAACGACAATAATTCGTCTTTCTTAATCAAACTCATAGTGGAAAGCGCAAGTTCTCTACTCTTAGTATTAACATCGAGCGATAGTTGTTCATTGCGCAATTTCATCAATTGTTGTTCGTTTTCAAGCTCTTTTATTTCAAGCAGTAAATTGTTTTCTTCAATCAATTTTTGCTTTTGCTTAGAATAATATTTTCCGTAGGATTTATTGATATAATAGGCCAATAAGCAAATTAGCAAAAAATATATAATCAATGCAAAATTGGTCAAATACCAAGGTTTAGTAATGGTAAAAGAATACGATGCACTGCTTTCAGGCTGAGAATTAGCAACCTTAGAACGTACTTTAAAGGTATAATTATCGGGTGGTAAATTTTTAAAATTGATGGTAGATTTTGAACTCCATTCACTCCATTCGTCTTGAAAACCTTCGAGCAAATATTGGTATTCAGCTATGATGTACTTGTTGTATTCTGGTACGGTGTAACTGAAAGTAATGTTGTTTTCATCGTGTGTAAACTTCCCTTTTTCTGCAACAGAAAAACTCGTTAATTTTTCATTATTCTTATTGACACTAATATTGGAGATGGATACATTGTGATTTTTGAAACTCAATTCATTAATATTAAAAGTATAATATCCATCTGTGGTACCTATTAAATATAATGAATTGGATAGTTGCGTAATGTTTTCATAACCCAGCATTGAATTTGACAATGATGAAGGTATGGAAATTACATTCTTTTTTAAGTCGGAGTTCAACTTATTCAACGTGAAATAATTGATGTAATTTTTTGAAAAAAGCCACAATTTGTTTGAATTGTCTAATACTAATCGCCCCGAAGTATATTCTTCATTATCAAAAACTGCACTAAGAGATGCATCTTTTTCAAATTGTTTAGACTTTGAATTTAGTTTGAAAATTCCTTCTTTATAAGCATAATAGATGGTATTGTTGAACTTGGTTAAACTGGCATTCTTCCCTTTAACTGGACTTTTATAGACAAACAATTTTGATCCTTTGGTAAACTGAGCATCGAGTTGAAATCGGAAAATACCTTTGTATTCGTGACTCACATATACTTCGTTTGAGGAAGAGATTTCAAAATATTTTGTTGAATAATTAAACCCTGAAATTTTGTTTCTAAACCGCCATTGACTGTTCACTTTTTCCAACACCGAAATACCAAAATAATTCCCTTGAAGCAATATGTTGTTTTTACCTGGAACTGCTTCAAGCTTCCACGTTCCCGATTGAGAAAAAATGAGTTGCGATGTATTGCCTTCTATTATAAAAGTACCCGAATCATGTCCGCAAAACAAAGTGTCATCATGAACGAAAAGTGACCAAACTTGACCTTTTGTTCCGTTTATGAATTTAAATTGATTATCGTTTAAATACTCTTTGTAAAACAAACCTTGATTGGTTCCTATATACAATTTCCCTTTGTACAAAACAGAAGCATACACGGTTCCAAGTATACCTGTCTTATCTGAAAAGCTTCTAATAGGAGATTGTAAATTGATACAATTGATGCCTTTGTCTAATCCTACCCATAAATTTTTATCAAAATCTTCGTGTAGCGAAAGCACGGTATTGTTTCGTAATCCTTTATTCTGAGTAATGTGGTATTTTAGTTTTCCTTCATTTGTCAATATAAAAACGCCATTGGAAATCGTACCAATAGCAAAACTCCCATCCGATAACATTTGGCTGCTGTAGATACTACTTGCCGCTATTTCTGAATCGGCTTCTGTACTAAACTTGGTTAAATTTCCCTCAGATAATTTATAAAAACCATTGAATTGTGTATGAATTAACAATCCTTCTTCAATGGCAAAAATATTGACGATTTTCTTGTCTTTGAGAATTGTGTTGTTCAACACCGCTTTACTTTGTCCGTTTTCAATCTCAAATAATCCGTAATTAACGGTTTGATAATAAATTGCATTTGAGGTTTTAAACGATTTTAAGATATTGCTTTTTGGAAGAATAATTTTGAATTGGTTGGTTTTGGTGTCGAAAATATAAATTCGATTGAGCGATTGAAAAATAACCCACTGATCGTAATTTAATATATTCCAAAACTGTTCATCATCAAGAATTTTAGACTTTATTTTTTTACTTAATGAAGTGTATTTAAGGTGTCCATCACTTTGCCTCACCCAAAAACCAAATTCCATGTAGCAACCTGTATATATTCTATCTCCAATTACTTTTACAGAACGAACAATCGTTTCATTAGGCGATTTGTACAACGACCAACTCGAGCCATTGAATTCGACTAAGCCTTCATTATTTGCAAAATAAACAAAGTGATTTTTATCTTGCGAAATCATCCAATTCTGATTACCAACATTTATTATTGCAGAATTATATTCTACTATAGGAGGCAATTCTTGCGAATAAGTAGTTGAAAAAAATAAGACTACTAAAACTAAAATTTTATATTTCAAAGCAAACTATTTTATTTGGAAATTGGTACATACTTGAGAAAAAAATATAAATAAATAACTGTTTTTTTATATTAAAAAAGGATTAAATTGTATGCAACACAAGGTAAGTATAAAAATAAATTTTACCAATCAAAACACCATTAATTTTACATTTTTTTAAAAAAATAAAAAAAAAGAATTGCTTTTAATTGCTGTATTTCATAAGTACAAATTTTAGGGATGTTAAAAAACAAAAACGTTTCAAATTAATGGAACGTTTTTGCTTTTAAGTCTAAAACAGAGTAAAATTATTTAATAATCATTTTTTTAGTAATAATTTCTTTATTGTTACTCACCAAACTGTATAAAAACATACCCTTTCCTATTTCACTGGCTTGAACAAGTACTTGACCTTTTTTATCTCTTAAATCAATTTCTTTGATTAATTTTCCGGTCATATCAAAAATAACGAGGCTAGCTCTTGTATTATCAGGCAATACATAATTTATAACTGTTTGATTATCAAAAGGATTAGGAACGTTTTGTTCTAATGAGAATTTAGTTTGAACATCAATTGAATTAGTTTCTTTATCAGAGGTCTTGTCATTTCTTAGCTCTTCTATCGTTTGCTCGAGAGAAGCTACTTTTTGATTTAATTCTTTAACTCCTGAAGTCAAAAGCGAAATAATACCGATATAATTTACTGTTTTGTAGTCATAATAATTAAGAACTTCACCTTCTTTATTAAAAATTGGTGTTTTCACAGGGATAATTAATTCTGGAAATGTTTTTTCAATATTTTGAGCTAAAAATCCATGTTGCAATCCTCCTGGAAGATTTATTTTATCATTAGATGCAAAATTGTAGTTGACAGGATCAAGTTGCATTAATTTTTCTAAAATTTGGTCTTCTTTTACTATATCTTTTTTAAGCTTTTCATCCGATGGAACTGAAAAAGAACCATTTACGACAACTTTTCCATCAAACAACCCCGCATGCCAATTTGTATTAGTTGTAGGCGAAATACCGTAAACAGCTGCCCCAAAACTACCTGCATTGCTAATTGTAGCCCGAACAGCAACATTACTAGTAGAACCATCCTTAACAATAGATTCAACTCCTAAAGTGGTTGAAGTAGCAACTGAAGGAAATGCGGAAAGATTTGCAGAAACTCCACGGATATTCGTGCCTCCTGATAAAGTCATACGTACACCAAGGTTTGCAAAAGTATTACCCAATTGTTCAATTTTAATTCCTTCTCTCGAATATCCACCAGAGGCATTATTTATCAAATTAATTCCTGTTAAACTAGATCCTGTGGCTATACTATTTCTTATAGTTAAACCAGTGTTAGTTGAAAAATCATTGGCATATTCAATACCAACTTTAGTATTCGTAAATAATGCATTCCCAAAGTAAGTATTTCCTGAGTTAGTCATTGTAGCTACCAAATTAGATGTAGTAGAAGTGAAACTATTAGCAGCTCTAAACTCAAAATTACCAAGTCCTGCTCCAGCACCAATCCATTGAAGCCTTGGATTTAAATCAGTTAAGTCTTGATATCCTAAAGTTAGTGCTTTATTAGGCAGCTGAAAACGCAAACCGTAAACCGTTTGTGTACCTGTATTGAGACTTCCAAAAGAAAACCACCTACTTGATGTAAAATCAAAAGCAGTTCCAGAATCTAATTGCGTAACTATACCCGGATTAAATCTAAAAATTTCACCTCCACCAAATTGTTGACCAATAGGTGTCGTAATCGAAGGCTGAACTGCAGAAAAGGATTGATTTTGTCCAAATCCTAAAGCAACAGACAATAATGCTAAACTAATAGTGATTTTTTTCATTGTATAAGTTTTTTATTGTTAATAATATCTAAAAATACCATTTTAACAAATTCACAATGAGATGTTTAACGCATTATTATAGTTTGTTCAAGTGATATTTATTAACCACTTTATAAAACATTCCGCAATAGACTATATAACTGACTATCTGTAAATTACACAATTTAATTCGTTTGCAATGATTCAACAAAAACGGCATTGGAAACAAAATTAGATGTAGAAAACTTATAGAACACATGAAAGAATTTCACAAACTTTGTAATGCACAGAAAAACTTTTAGTCAATTAAAAATCTTTATGACTCAAAACTTTTAAAAATTAAGCAAAAAAAAAAGGCTGTCAAACTGACAGCCTTTGTTACTCTATAAAATCTATTCTTTAATAAATTTTGTTGAAGAAACAGTACCGTCAATTGTAGCTTTTATTACATAAATACCAGAAGTTAAGCTTGAAACATTAACAGAAACTAATTCATTATTAGTAACTTCATTAAGAACTTCTTGACCTAACGTATTATATATAGCTACTCTTTCAACAATTGAAGGAGCTTCAATATTTAATAAATCTTTAGCTGGAATTGGATAAAGTTTTACATTTGAAGCATTGAAAGTAGTGTTAGCTAATTGTGAAGTAGTAGTTAACATAATATTATCAACATAAACATAACCAGCATTGTCAACACTATCATTAAATGGACTACATTTCCATTGGAAGAAATTTGTACTTGCAAAACCAATACCAGTAAAAAATGACATTGGAATCTCAACTTTTTTCCATTGACCTGTAACTAAAGGTTCATTCGTTCCAACTTGATAAACATGTTCAGTTACACCACCACTGTTGCTAATCATTACAAATCTAAAACCATTAGGTAAATCTGGTTGAGCCCAATAATCAAAAGAAACAAAACCATATGATGAAACATTAGCATTTGCTTCACCTTGACCCCATCCTGCAATACCAAAATTAAAACGTAATGCTTTGTTTACAACTGAAGTAGGATCTAAATCTGGTTCAGCAGATAATGTTCCGAAGGAATATGCTACTGGAAAAGTAGTAGTATAACTATTGGTATCATTATAAATACTATAAACTGTTTCATTAGCTGCAGTAGGTACAGGTGCTGCATCAGCAGGAGTAGGTATCACTGGAGGTGTTCCAAGTGGTCCTTTAATATTATCTACGTAAAAAGTACGATCAGGTCTTGGAATTGGGTTACCTCCTGGGAAAAATGATGTTTCACCAGCAACCCAATAAGTGTGTATTACAAATTTATTGTATATTCCAGTAGCTGGCGCTCCTTGACCGTCCAATGATGTGTTAAAAGTAAAAGAAATAGTTTGCCAAGTACTTCCGCCAGGATGCGATGCAGCAGCAGCAACAGTAGCTGGGCCACCAACACCTCCAGTAACTTTTACTAGAAAAGTAATTGCAACATCTGAGAAAACATCCATAGTCATCGTTTGCGTAGCAGTTAGATTGGTTGGTGATGTCAAATTCAGGTTTATACCTTGCCATGGTTCTCCAGCTGGATTTCCAACTATTTTGAGTACTTGTGTTGTGTTTGACCCTGTTCCTGCTTCAACTATTGGTGCAGGTCCATTACCAAATGGTCCTCCATCTACACCACCTGTTTCTGTGGCTTCAAAACCTAGTAATTGATCTTGAGAATATCCAAATGAAAAAGTCATAAGGACAATTAAAAAAGTAATTTTTTTCATAATAATAGTTTTACATGTTAATGCTTGATAATATGTAAATTTAGTCATTATATTGACATGTGATTTTTTTTTGATGCTAAAGAAACTATACAAAAGCAAAAAGACATTTACTCCTACAACAAGTGCCTATTTCACTTGAACACCAATTAATTAGTGGGCTAAACACTTGTTAACATTAATATGTAAAAACAACAAATGTATAGCTGTTGTATAGTTTTTAGATGGCTTAAAACAAGCTTAACAGTTTCGTAACTTTGTCAAAAATGGCAAATGATGTAGTTAAATACTATAACGCTTTCTTCGGATTAACTATCTTTGGAGGTAATTTTTAATGAAAATGGAAGAAATAGATTTTTTAGCACTAGATACCAAAAAAAACATACTCATAAAAGGTGCGCAAATTCACAATTTAAAAAACCTTGATGTTGCGATACCGCGAAATAAATTAGTAGTTATTACCGGACTTTCGGGTTCTGGAAAATCATCTTTAGCATTTGACACTTTGTATGCCGAAGGTCAGCGTCGTTATGTTGAAAGCTTGTCTAGTTATGCACGCCAATTTTTAGGCCGACTCGACAAACCCAAAGTAGATTATATCAAAGGCATTGCACCTGCAATTGCAATTGAACAAAAAGTGAATACCACCAACGCGCGATCGACTGTTGGTACTTCAACCGAAATTTATGATTACCTCAAATTGCTTTTTGCACGAATTGGAAAAACGTATTCTCCCGTTTCCGGTAAAGAAGTAAAAAAAGATACCGTTACTGACGTAATTGCCGATGTACAACAATTTGAAATCGATAGTAAATGGTTGTTGTTGGCACCGATACATTTGGAAGCTGGACGCGCGTTAGAAGACAAACTCAAAGTACTGCTTCAACAAGGTTTTGCCCGTATTTTAGTAAAGAACGAAATGGTGCGTTTGGATACCATCGAACAACATACATTAGATCACAAAGACATACTTCTCATCATTGACCGAATCGTAGTTAAAGAGGAAGAAGAATTCTACAATCGATTGGCTGATGCCGTTCAAACTGCTTTTTTTGAAGGAAAAGGCGAATGTTTTTTACAAGAATTGGACAGTAAGAGACGAATCAGTTACAATGCCAATTTTACTTTAGACGGAATTACATTCCTCGAACCAAATGTACACTTATTCAGCTTTAACAACCCTTATGGTGCTTGTCCAACGTGCGAAGGTTATGGCAACATCATCGGAATTGATGAAGAATTAGTCATTCCCAACACGTCACTTTCTGTGTATGAAAACGCCATTTATCCATGGCGCGGAGAAAGTATGAGTTGGTACAATGACCAATTGGTCAACAATGCCTACAAATTTGACTTTCCGATACACAAACCATTTTACGAATTGAGTGAGGATCAAAAGGATTTGGTATGGAAAGGAAACAAGTATTTTTCGGGTTTAAACGATTTCTTCAAAGAATTAGAGGAGAAAAATTATAAAATTCAGAATCGTGTAATGCTCTCGCGTTACCGCGGAAAAACAAAATGCAACACCTGTAAAGGAAAACGTCTTCGTCAAGAAACCAATAACATTTTAGTAGGTAAAAAAACGATTTCAGAACTCGTAGACATGCCAATTAAAAACTTAATTACATTTTTTACCGATTTAAAACTGTCGGAATACGATGTAAAAGTGGCCAAACGACTGCTCATTGAAATCAACAACCGACTGGCATTCTTAAGCAACGTTGGATTGGATTATTTAACTCTGAATCGGAATTCCGCTTCGCTTTCGGGTGGCGAATCACAGCGTATTAATTTAGCAACCTCGTTAGGAAGTAGTTTAGTAGGCTCGATGTACATCTTAGACGAACCAAGTATTGGCTTGCATCCAAAAGATACCGAACGGCTGATCAAAGTCTTAAAAGAACTCCGAAATCTAGGAAATACCGTAATTGTAGTTGAGCACGATGAAGACATCATGAAAGCCGCGGATATGATTATCGATATTGGTCCAGAAGCCGGTACTTTTGGCGGAAAATTAGTCGCTCAAGGTACGTTTGATGAAATTCTACAAAGCGATTCACTCACAGCCCAATACCTGAATGGTGAACTAGAAATTGCCGTTCCGAAAAAACGCCGCCTTACTAAAAATTATATTGAAGTTAAAGGCGCAAGAGAAAATAACTTAAAAAACATAGACGTTGCTTTTCCATTGGAAAGTTTAACCGTTATAACTGGTGTATCAGGAAGTGGAAAAAGTACGTTAGTCAAAAAAATACTGTTTCCAGCACTCCAAAAGAAGATTGATGGTGTAGGTGAAAAAGCCGGGCAGTTTACTGAATTAGCCGGAAGTTACGCTCACATCAAGCACATTGAATATGTGGATCAAAATCCGATTGGGAGAAGTTCACGTTCCAATCCGGTAACTTACATTAAAGCCTACGACGATATCCGTGACTTATTTTCCAAAGAAAAATTATCTAAAATTCGGGGTTATCAACCCAAGCATTTTTCGTTCAATGTGGATGGAGGTCGCTGCGAAACGTGTAAAGGTGATGGTTCAATTAACGTCGAAATGGTCTTTATGGCCGACGTCGAATTGCCTTGCGAAACCTGTGGTGGCAAACGATTCAAAAAAGAAATTCTCGAAGTGCGTTTTGAAGAAAAAAACATCGATGACATCCTAACCATGACCATTGATGATGCCGTTGAATTTTTCAAACTACACAAACAAACCAAAATAACTCAGAAATTACAGCCGCTCCAAGACGTTGGTTTAGGATATGTGCAATTGGGACAATCGTCATCCACTCTTTCGGGCGGAGAAGCACAACGTATTAAATTGGCCTCGTTTTTAGTCAAAGGAACAACCAAAGACAAAGCGTTATTTGTATTTGACGAACCCACAACGGGCTTGCACTTTCACGATATTAAAAAATTATTAGCTTCCTTCGATGCTTTATTGGAAAAAGGTCATTCCATTATTGTGATTGAACACAATTTAGATTTGATCAAATGTGCCGATTACATTATTGATTTAGGTCCGGAAGGCGGAGAAAACGGAGGGAAATTACTCGCTGTAGGCACACCAGAAGAAATTGTAAAAAACAAAAACTCGATTACTGCAAAGTATTTGAAGGAGAAATTATAGCTTACAAAAATTCAATCCGCTTCTCACCTAGCCTCTCGTCCCAAAAGACGAGAGAAAATGGATTACAAAAAAGCCCGAACCATTGGCTCCTACTCCTAATTATTCAATCACAATTTTTTTAGTAATGGTAGTGGTATTGGTTTCCAAAACGCCCAAGTACATTCCTTTTGCTAAAGTGCTTACATTAATCTGTTCCAACAAATTCATGTTTTCAAAGTGCTGTGTTAACACCTTTTTTCCTTGAATATCAATTAATGAAAAAGTATACTTGGAATCGGTAAGTAATCCTTTATTAATGTTCAATACGTCTTGAGCTGGGTTTGGGAAAAAACTCACTTGAAAATCTTCGTTGTATTCAGGATTATTTAATGTGCTTGCAATGGCAAAATGCATCGTTGCACCAATAGCCGCTTTACAAATATTGTAAACATAGACAGGATCCATATTGGCTAAATTATCGGACGTCGTATGCGGATGTGACGAAATATTGGTCTCGTAAAAACCGGTAATTACTTCGTTATTGTTCTCAAACGGAATGTAATCGGATGCTGCTGCAAAATCAATAAAAGTATTCAACGGAGAATACAAACCCACACAAGTGGCTAACTCATCTGTGATAATAGCCGAAGCTGCATTATTTGAAGTTGGACTTCCTTGATCCACATCACACGTAATGGTATCATTTATTTCACCTGCAACGCCACCCACTTCATCGATATTGAATACTAGTCGAATGTCCATTTTCGGATTGGTCGCGTTTACCACATTATTGACATAGTGTTGACTTCCTCTCAAACCGTCTTCTTCTCCAGCAAAGTGAATGAATCGTATCGAATACTCGGTTGGAATGTCTTTGAGTAAACGAGCGATTTCAAGAATAATAGAAGTTCCACTACCATTATCATTGGTTCCTGTTCCTGATACGGTATCATAGTGTCCGCAAACAATTACAAAAGTGTCGGGATGAACCGTTCCGATTTTGGTCACCACCAAATTTTTACACGTAAAACCCGAGTATGAAAAAGAGTCTTCAACCATCTGACTGGCCGTGTATCCATAACTTAAATAATTGTCTTTTAGCCAGTTTAAGGTGTTTTGCAAAGCTGCTGTGCCTCTTCGTTTTATACCATACGATTGAAACTCAGTTAAATTGGTAGTAATATTCGTTTGTGTGGTTTGATTCGCAACATCGGCATAGGCCTGAATGAATTCCTGACTGTAAATAGTCGTCGTGCATAAAAACAATAGACTGTAAATACTTTTTTTCATAGTTTTTTAATAGTATTAATCGATGACAATTTTCTTTGAAATTGTTTGGTTAGTGGTTTCAATAAGTGCAAGATATATTCCTTTATTAAGTTGCTGAACATTTACCTGTTGCAATAAACTCGTATTTTCGAATTGTTGAGTAAGCACTGTTTTCCCTTGCATATCAACTATTGAGAATGTGTAGTTAGCCTCCGTAAGTATACCTTTATTAATAGTCAAAACATCTTTAGCTGGATTTGGAAAAAAACTCACCTGAAAATCTTCTTGAAAAGTAGTTGCGTCCAACACACTTGTACTGGCAACAGCAAAATGCATCGTTGCACCAATCGCCGCTTTGGCAACATTGTAATTGTATTCGGGATCCATATTTTCCAACAAATCGCTGGCGGTGTGGCGGTGTTCGGTTTCATTGGTTTCAAAAAAACCGGTGATGATTTCATTGTTGTCTTCAAAAGTCATATAATCTGAAGCATAGGCATACGACAAAAAAGTATTCAAAGGCGAATACAATTCGGTACACACTATCAATTCTTGTGTTTTTACATTCGACGCGGCATTATTTGAAGTCGGACTTCCTGTATCGCGCTCACAAGTTATCGTATCATTAGTCAATCCGGCTACACCGCCAACCTCATCTAAATTAAACACCAATCGAATGTCCATTTTCGGACTCGTTCCGTTTACAATAGCATTTACAAAGTGCTGACTTCCGCGTAAACCATCTTCTTCTCCACTAAAATTGATGAATTTGATAGAATATTCGGTGGGTATATCTTTTAAAATTCGAGCCACTTCTAAAATAGCCGCAACTCCGCTTCCATTATCATTGGTTCCGGTTCCTACAATCGAATCATAATGTCCGCACACAATAACATAAGTGTTGGGATAAACCGTACCCATTTTGGTCACAACCAAATTTTTACACGTAAAACCCGAATAACTATAGGAATCTTCCACTAACTGTGAAGCGGTATACCCATAACTCAGGTATTCGCTTTTCAACCAATCCAACGTATTTTGCAAAGCAGCAGTTCCTCTGCGCTTGACACCAAAGGATTCAAATTCAGTTAAATAATTGGTGATGTTGTCTTGTGAACATTGATCAACGGCATTTTGATACGCTTGAATGTAGGTTTGGCTGTAAGTGTCCACCGAAAAAAGAAAAAAAAAGCCTACTAAAAAAAGGTTTCTTACGAAATTCATATAAAAATTATTCTGCGATTTGGATATCTGCAACAAAAGTAACAAAAAAATGCAGATTTCAAATATTTTTTTTCAACCCTAACTACTGCCTTAAACACTTCTTAAATTCTGTCTATCAAGTAGTTAAAAATCATTAACATATCGTTGACAACTCATTTAAGGTGGTTTGGCACACAACTTGAAATAGTCTAAACATCAGAACAATTTTCTGGTCGAAAAAGCTGAAAATCGAAAGAGTAAGCGCAACTCCGAAGCGTCGGAAAAAATAACAAGATTATGAAAAACTTTACCCTTTTAGTAGCAAGTATTTTACTGGTAGTAACTACTGCGAATGCATCTAACGATGACGAAAGAAGAGACAGATTTAGCTTTGATGAGCCAATCTCGTTTACAGAAAGAGGAATTGAATTCTTTGTTTTTCCAAATGGCGACTTTGATTTCAACACACGTCCAAGTGACAGTCAAGGCGAGTTTTATTTTAGAGGAGCTGGAAAAAAAGGAGCCGAAATGCAAAATAGAGGTTCACAAGGCAGAGGTCCAATAAATTACGGTGTATTGATTGAGCACGATAGTTTTGGTCGAGTACGAAGAGTGGGAAACACCTTCATCAACTACGATTACAAAGACAGAGTAACCCGAATTGGTTCTGTATACATGAAATACAACCGTTTTGCTCTTTCTCAAATTGGTGGATTACGCATCGTGTACGACCGCAGAGGTGCAATAGTAGATATGATTGGAACAGTGAAAGGAAATAGAAATAACGGATTCACAACGACCTATTACGGTCCGGCAGTATATCAAAACAACGTGCACAATACGTATGCCTACAACGCCGATGAGAATTTCTACTACTACAGAGCCGATGGCACCAAAGCACGAATTGAAGAAAAAAAATAATAGATTCTGAATCTAGTTCAGAATAAAGATTGATTGGTTAGTTAGATTGGTTGGTTTGTTTGAAAGTCCTGCAGATTCTGAAAAGAGGAAGCAGGATTTTTTTATGTATTCCTATTTTCAATGAACAATCCTATTGAGTTTTTCATTGTAGAGACGGACTGCAGTCCGTCTTTACCTTTTTAAAAGATTACGTTATGATTATCAAATCATTTAGAATAATTATTAATCGAAATTATAAAACTGTAAGCAGTCCGTCTTTACTGTATGAAAAAAAAGGTGTGGATTAAAATCAGAAGCCAATCCAGCCATTCGCTACAAGTTTACAACCATTCCTCCTTTTTTTCTAGGTCGTTCCACGTGCTTCCTGCGGTCGCAGTGGTACGCCAAGAAAAAATAGTCGTACTGCCCGTAACGCTTTTCGCTACTGTCTGGGCTAGCGTTTCCGTAATTTTTGAACTATAGTATTCACAACACCATTAAAATCCTCCGAAATTTTCAATTTGTAATTTACCAAAACATACAAAGCAGTAATAAGTGTCGATTTCAAAACGATGTTGGTGATGGGGTGAAACGGAAAATCCCAGTAATAAAAAGCAAAAAAGAATACTGTAAATACCAACAACGAAGTAATTGTTTTCTTCGTAAACGGAAACAATTTCATTTTTACCACTACAAACAATAACTTAGCGGTAATGTACAATAGAACTGAGATTAATGTAGCAAACGCCGCACCGTTGATTCCGTATAGTGGAATAAAAATCACGTTCAACGTTACCGCTAAAACAGCTAGTAACAATCCTAAAAACAATACCATTTTATAATACTTCGAATTGAAAATAATCGCATTGTTGTTACCCAAAATTAAATCGAAATACTTCGAAAAACCAATGGTAAATACAACAAAAACTCCGCCTCTATAATTCTCAGGCAGTAATAAATACAATTGATGAATGTTGAGTAAAATCCCTAAAAAAACCAATCCACCAACAATCTGCAACGTAATTGAAGTTTTTTTGTACAAATCATTCAGTTCATCGTGCTTGTTTTCGGTCATCAATTTAGCCGTAATCGGATACGTAATTTGGTGCATCGCTCTGCTGGGAACTGAAATCAGTGTTGCTATAAAAATGGCTACCGAATAATACGCAATGTTCTCAATTTTAATGTATTGCCCAATCATGTTTTTGTCAATATCCAAGAGCATAGTCGCAATACTTCCCGATAGAATAATAAAAGCTGAATAGGTCAATATTTGTCGTGTATTGGACGGAAATTGCAACGAAAAAGCAACCCTTTTTACATGCATCGCGTAAAAAAACATCACCAAAGTAGTTACTAAATAAATTCCCATCAAGGTATTTATAAAAGCCAAGGGCGACATCCAACCCAAATATACCGCGACAAGAAAAATAGTAATAAAAACGCGGAGTAATACTTCTTTGACAAAACTTCCAAAAACCGACTGTAAGTGGACTTTAACCCAAGCATAGAAAATTTCATAATAGCCCATGCACAGTCCGATAACCGGAATTTGCCATACATACTCATAAATAATTGGATTTTCACGTGATAAAAAAGAAGCTATATGTTCGTAGGTAAATGTGCCCAGAACCACTATCGGTATCAAAAACAAAATAGGCAATACAATCACAAACGATAAAAATCGTTCTTTTTCCTTTTCCGTTGCATATTCCGAAAAAAACTTGACCAACGTATTGTGAACGCCAAACGCCATCAACGGCATGATTACATTGGCCGTCGATAAAATATAGCCCGTTAAACCGTAATAGGTTTCACCCAAAAAATGCGGATACATAAACAACGTATTGGCGGCACCAATCACAAAACCAATATAGGTAATGATGGTATTTTTGATCGATTGGTTGATTACGATACCCATGTTGAAGTTGGAAGTTAGGTGTTGGAAGTTAGAAGTTTAGAAAGTTGTTCTGTCAACTTTTTTCTGGAATACTGCTGCAAACCAACTGGATGAACCACTAATTTATTTTCCAAATACAGCTCAAAATACGACAAAATAGTTTTCTTCAATTTGTCTTTTTCATCATACGTAAAGAAAACTCCAGTATTAGTAGAAGTAATGATTTCGGCAAAATCAGAGCCATTCGGACCCATCGCTACAATCGGTCGTTCGGAAACTAAATATTCAAAAACTTTCCCCGGAATAATGCTTTTGGTTTCGGGTGAATCAATTTCGACGAGCAACAAAACCTGTGATTTTCGCTGGTGTTCCAGTGCTTCCTGATGCGAAACATAACCCAAATTAAGCACGTAATCCTGCAAATTGAATTGGGCAATCGTATCCAAAATCTCCTGACTCACTTTTCCGATTAACTTCAGTTGAAAATGCATTTTAAAATCAGCTCTTTCATTCACTAATTCACTCAAAACGTGCCACAAGACTATCGGATTTCGATCGGACAAAAACGAGCCAATATGTGCCAAGGTAAACTTTTCATCTAACGTTTGTTTCGCAACATTTTCTACATCATAGCCGTTGGTTATGACTTCAATCGGTTTTGAGGTTAAAACTTTGAATTCCTCTTTGGTCGTTTTGCTGGTAACAATAATTGTATCGGCCGAATTGAGCACTTCTTTTTCTAACTTTTTATGCTCTTTCTCAGCATACGACGATAATTTCAACGCCTTGTGATAGCCGATGGTTGTCCACGGATCCCGGAAATCCGCCAACCACGTAATCTGGAGTTCGTTCTTCAATTGCAATCCAATCAAATGCAAACTGTGTGGCGGACCTGAAGTTACGATCGTATCGATTTGGTTTTCCCGTATGTATTTTTTTAAGTAACGCACCGATGGCTTCACCCATAAATAGCGGGCATCGGGAATAAAAACATTTCCTCTAATCCAAAGTAAATACTTTTGTAAAAGAGTTTGCTTTTTTTCGGCTGGAATAATTCCAGAACTGATTTTTTGAGTAGCATTTTTCGAAAAAAATGACGCCAATTGATACGGTTCGAAAATTCTATTTTTAAGAATTATGGTCGTATCAGAAACGTCTTTTTGCAAACCTTCATCAATAATAGGATACGTAGGGTTTTCGGGAACATACACAATAGGTTGCACACCAAAATCGGGTAAATACTTTACAAATTTGAGCCAACGTTGCACTCCTGGTCCGCCCGCTGGAGGCCAATAATACGTGATGATCAAAAGTTTTTTTGGTGTCAATAGTTATAAGTTAATCTATTTTCTATTTTCTTTCTTCTATTTTCTTTTTTCTACTCACATACACTGCTCCACCAATCAAAACCAACATCAACAACGAACTGATCAATGCGATGGCACTTCCTGTTTTCACTACTTGTGGATCAAATTTGAATTCGATGGTATGTTTTCCGGCTGGAACTTCGATGCCTCTTAAAGTGTAGTTTACTTTGAAAATATCGGTTTCTTTGCCATCAACAGTGGCTTTCCATCCGTTTTTATAATACATTTCTGAAAACACTGCAAAACCATCATTTTTGTTATTCGAAACGTATTTCAGATGATTGGGTTTGAAGTTCGTTAAGGTAATTGTGGCCGTCGAATCGGTGTTGAATGTTTTTGGCAAAGCTAATTTTGAAGCCAAGCCCGACTGAATAACAGCTGCTTTCTTTGTATCCAATTTATCCAACGCTCTCATTTCAGCATCGGCATTGGCAACGGGTTTCAACTCACTTACAAACCACGCATTTCCATTGGCATCGGTATTTTGAACGGGGAATTCCTGACCTTCTTCGTTAGTTTGAATCAGGTATTTTACATTGAGCATGTTTAATACTCCAATGTTATTTTTGCTAATTTGATAATCAAAAAGTTCTTGCATTCGTTTTGGTCGTACGGCCGAATATCCACCAATCGATTGATGAAAATACGACGCTCTCGCATTTAAAAATCCTTCGATATCCAACACACGGTAATTCGATTTATCTTGAAGAATTTGATCATCGGTAGGCGTAGTTTCAAACGGAACGTCAACTTGTCGTGCGCTTACAAAATCGTCTTTACTTACGTATTTTTTATCCACAAAAAACAAATCCATTACCAATAATAATCCGACTAAAACCACAGTTGTGGTGTGTTGCATTTTGTTTTTTACATACAAAAAGAGTAACGCAAACACTAATAGCACAAAAAATCCAGACCTTAATAAATCGGCTGCATACAAACTTTTACGATCTTGTTTCAATGCATCTAAAAAATTAAATCCGAAAGATTTGTCAGGATGTTGCCCAAACATTTGCAACAATTGTCCGTCCATCGAACCGGTAAAATCGAACGCTTCTCTTGATATAAACAGAAGAATGAGCAATCCGAATACCGTAGCGCTTGCTTTCCACAAACTTGACCATTGCTTTTCTTTGTTTGTGGTGAAAAATGATTGCAATCCCATCACTGCCAGCACCGGAATACACAATTCCAATACTACTTGAATGGATGAAACCGCTCTGAATTTATCGTACAACGGCACATAATCGATAAAGAAATCGGTCAATCCAGAGAAATTTTTTCCCCATGACAAAATCAAAGTAAGGATGGCTCCGGCTAAAAACGCGTATTTAATTTTTCGTTTATCGTGGTACATCGCCAATACGAATAAAAAGAAAACTATAATTCCGATGTACGCTGGCGCGGCAACAATAGGCTGTTTACCCCAATACGTCAATCCGTAACTTTCTGTAAACTGCATCGCTTCATCGGGCGAAGCGCCGTATTGAATCATGTAATTGTAAACGCTGGAATCTTCGTTTAAGGTTTCGTTATTTCCGCCTCCAAAAAGACGCGGAGCGATCAGGTTAAAACTTTCTCCAATCCCATAGCTGTATTCCGTGATGTACGATCGGTCTAAAGCCGAGTTGTCTGTTTTTTTAGAACCATCGGGTTTGAACGTCAATTCGCTTTTGCTCCGCATACTAAAATCGGCGTATTCTTGGGTCGCCATCAAACTGGTCGCATTAGACCCCACGGCCAATAATACGGAACCCGTAAACACCAAGGCGATCTTTCCCAACGACTGAAAGTCTTTTTCTTTAATCAATTTGTAGGCATAATACAATCCGATAAAAACCAACAAAAACAGAAGATAATACGTCATCTGAAAGTGATTGGCGTTGATTTCTAAAGCCGTCGCAATCATCGTAAGCAATCCGCCCAAAATGTACCGTTTCTTAAAAACCAAAATCACACCGGCAACTACCATCGGCATGTACGCAATGGCATGTGCTTTCGCGTTATGTCCGACACCTAAAATTACTATTAAATAGGTCGATAATCCAAACGCTAATGCTCCGAAAAAGGCTTTAAGTGGATCAATTTTTAATACCAATGACAGTAAATAAAATCCTAGAAAATACAGAAATAAATAGTCGGCCGGACGTGGTAAAAACCGCAACACATCGTCTAAATGTCCGATAAAATCATTCGGATAACGTGCACCCAATTGATAGGTTGGCATTCCACCAAAAGCCGAATTCGTCCAATACGGTTCTGCATGTTCTGTCGCTCTAAAATCATTTTGCTCTTTGGCCATACCCGTGTATTGAACAATATCGGATTGTAGGATTTTTTTTCCTTGAAGTACGGGATAAAAGTAGAAAAGCGAACAAAGAACAAAACCCAAAAGGGCGAAAATATGAGGATAAAATTTCTGAAATTGCTTCATTGTGTTAGTTTGAATTAGAATGGAAAGTACTATTTGAGGAATTAATCAACTTCTTCATAGTCGATGTATTCGCCTACTTTCTTAGTTTCTTTAGGTTTATCAGCATGAGATGTTTTGGATGTAGTATTGGTATAATCCTGCTGATTTTGATACTGTTGTCTCATTTGTTCTTCGGCTTTTTGGACCATTTTCTTCATGACAATTGGAAAAAACAATCGGGCTAAAAACTTTAAGATGAAATAAATGGCTACTATCCAAAACAGCGTTCGAACGAAACCAGGAACTGATGCTTCTTGCATTTTTAAACTATTTTTGTCAAAAATACTAAATTCTGATATTTAAAGTTCGATTCACTTCTTAAATAAATAATAAAAATAGTACATTTGAACAACCAATAGTTAAAAATCAAATTCTGTCCTATGAATTTTAAAAATCGATTTGCTCTTTTTTTTATTTTTTGCTCGATAGCTAGCTTCAGTCAACATACCGATGTCATCAATTCCAATCGTCCGAGTGAATCACAGTCGGCTTTTGCAGTGGGTAAAAATGTAATCCAATTGGAATCGGGCGTGAATTACATCAACGACAAACACTCTTTATTGGAGTATCAATCGAGTGGATTATTTATAGATTTTACAGCGCGTTACGGACTGATACGCGAACAATTAGAAGCCATCGCAGAAATCAGTTATCAGATGGATCGCTATCAATTAGAAGACGAAGAATCGTTCAAGAGAACCGGAATGCGATCAATGAATATGGGTGCCAAATACTTAGTGTACGATCCATACAAAAACCGCAAAGAAACCGTAAATCTCTATAGTTGGAAAGCCAATCATAAATTCAAGTGGAATCAATTCATTCCGGCCGTTTCAGTCTATGGTGGGTTGAACTTAAACTTCTCGAATCCGTTTCTATTACGCGACGAAAAACCTTCAAATTTTAGTCCGAAAGCCATGATCATCACACAAAACATCTTCGGAAATGCTTTTGTTTTGATTACGAATTTTGCTATGGACAAAATCACAACCGAATACAAACAATTTGTGTACTTGATTACGTTAACAAAAGGAATCAACGATAATTGGTCGGTATTTTTTGAAAACAAAGGCATCAAAAGCACGTACTATTCCGACGGAATTTTTTCGGGTGGCGCGGCGTATTTATTAGGAAAAGATTTGCAAGTTGATTTTTCCATCAGTAAAAACTTTAAAGACACGCCTAACCTATTTTATGCTGGACTCGGAGTTTCGTGGCGTTCGGATATTAATTATCAGGAAGTCCGCATTAGAGTCGAAAAAGACAAAAGCAAAACCGACAAAAAAGTGGAGAAAAAAGCTGAAAAAAGCAAAAAGAAACGCGTAGATGAAATTAAAATTGAAACTCCGTAGCCTACAATGATTACTATTACAGAAGCAGTTACTCCATCAGAATTAAAACAATACATTCGATTTCCTTTTTCATTATACAAAGACAATCCCAATTGGATTCCGCCTTTAATTGATGATGAATTACTTACGTTCAGCAAAACTAAAAACCCTGCTTTTTTATCGGCAGAAGCCTACTTTTTTATGGCGTTTAAAGATGGTAAAATGGTGGGACGAATTTGCGCCATCATCAACTGGGACGAAGTAAACAACCAAGACAAAAAGAAAGTTCGTTTTGGTTGGTGGGATGTGATTGACGACATTGAAGTCACCAAAGCTTTGCTCGAAAAAGTATACGAACTCGGACACAAAAACAACCTTGAGTATGCCGAAGGTCCGATGGGATTTTCCAATTTGGATAAAGTCGGCGTTCTAACCGAAGGCTACGACCAAATGGGTTCGATGATTACTTGGTATAATTTCCCGTATTACAAAAATCATTTGGAACAATTGGGTTATGTAAAAGAAAAAGAATACCTCGAAAACGAAATGCTTTTTGAAAACATAAAACCCGAGTTTTTCTACAAAGCGCAAGAATTGATTAAAAAGCGCTATCAACTCAAACCTTTAAATTTTACGCGCACCAAAGACATCATGCCGTATGTCGATGAAATGTTTGATTTGTTCAACGCTTCGTATGCAAGTTTGTCGTCTTTTGTGGCGGTAACTGAAGCCCAGAAAGAATTTTTCAAAAAGAAATACATCAGTTTTATCAACCCCGAATTCATCAAGTTTGTGATGGATAAAGACAATAAAATGGTGGCTTTTAGTATCGTCATGCCGAGTTTTTCTTCGGCATTAAAAAAGGCCAATGGAAGTCTGTTTCCTTTCGGATTTTACCATTTCCTAAAAGCAAAAAAAGAATGTAAAGAAGTCTTATTTTACTTAATTGGTGTGGATCCGTACTATCAAAACAAAGGAGTTACCGCTATTATTTTCAACGAATGTTATAATTCATTTGTAGAAAAAGGCGTGGTAAAATGCATTCGAACTCCCGAATTAGAAGACAATATTGCCGTTCATAATTTGTGGAAACATTTCAATCCGGTGACCACAAAACGCAGAAGAACGTACCGAAAAAATCTCTAAATCGACAACCATTTTTTTGAATGTTCGCCTTTTGATTCGCTCCTCATTCCAAAAAACATCTCGTATAAAAGTGTATTTTTGTACCACTAAAGAGGTATAGGTTACTCTAGCCGAAAACGTGTTTTATGGGAGTTATGAGACCTTCAAAATGTATTTTAGTTGTACTGTTATTTTTGACATTTCAGGCAAATGGGCAATATAACATCGATTCGTTGAAAACAATACTTTCAAAGAAAACCATTCACGACACGACTAAACTAGCCACCATTGCACTTCTGATTGACAATTTATACGAAAATAAAGAAGTCAATTACTACAACCACTTGATGGGTAAAATCGCGCAAAAAAATCGTTCCCAAAGCAGCAAAAATCAGATTCTCTACAAAAAATACACGTTGTATCTGGCGGCTTATTACAACAATATTAGCTTTCGATTGGATGAAAAAGGCGATCCAAAATCATTGGACTATTTGAATAAATCCATCCAACTCTACCAATCGGTTCAAGCGTACGACGAAGTTTACACCTCTACTGTAAGTAAAGGATTACTGCTTACCAGAAGAAAACAATACAAAGAAGCGGTTGATTGTTATTTTTCTTCCTTGAAACATTTTGAAAAAAATCCAGCGGAAAATGTAGACGGAATTTCGTATGTATATTCCAATTTAGGTGTTTTATACGGCGAACAAGGTCAATGGGAAGTTGCGATAAAGTATTTGAAAAAATCAATCGTATTCATTGATAAAAAAGCAGAAAAACAAACGGTTGAAGATGATTTACAGAAATGCACCATGTACTACAATATTGGTTCGGCTTACATCACGTTGAAAAATTACACCGAAGCAACAAAAAATTTGAATCGTGCACTCGGGTTATCTCGAAAACACAATCAAAATTCGTACACTAGTTATTCGTTGGGGAAACTCGGAGTCATCGATTTGCATTTCAAACGCTATGACGAGGCTGAAAAAAAACTATTAGATGCCAACGAATTATCCGAAACCGATGTTTCCAAAGGTTTTACATTGGGGTATTTAGCAGAAGTATACTTTCAAAAGAAGGAATACCAAAAAGCAAAAGCAGTACTGGATAAAGGATATGTTTTTAGTGAAATTTCCCGAAATAACGATTTAAAAGAACGTTATTACGATTTAATGTATAAAACCAACAAAGAAATTGGCAACTACAAAGAATCGGTACAAATGCTCGAATTGTACCATTCCATTAGGGATTCTGCGAACACCGAAGAAGCAAAAAACGAATTGAAACGACAACAATTGGAATACGATTACGAGAAAAAAGAACTCAATTACAAATTGGCCACGCAAAAGAAAAACGCCGCCAAAAACAACATTTTAATCATTCTTTCCTCGCTTGTGGTATTGCTACTGGTTGGCGCCTATTTCCTCTATCGAAATTACAAACAAAAGCAAGCCATTAGTGCGTTTGAAAAAAATGAACTCAATCAGAAATTGTTGTTAAGTCAGATGAATCCGCATTTTATCTTCAATTCGATTGATAATATTCAGAGTTTAATTTACAACAAACAAGACAAGGAAGCCGTCAATTATCTGACTAAATTCTCGAAACTAACCCGCCAAATTCTCGAAAATTCAAACGAAAGCTTTATCACGTTGAACGAAGAATTAGTCATGATTGATAATTATTTGGCCATCCAACAACTCTTGTATAACAATAAATTTGATTTTACCGTTGCTGTGGATGAAACCTTGGATACCGAACAAATTCTGGTGCCACCGATGTTAACGCAGCCTTTTATTGAGAATGCCATCAAACACGGACTCAAAAATAAAACCGAAAAAGGCGTTTTACACATTCGGTTTTCGTTTGCTAATGAGCACTTGTTTTTTGAGATTACCGATAACGGAACCGGATTTATCAATGAAACTCAGTTGAGCAACAACAAGTCGCTCGCCATGAAAATTACCAAAGAACGGTTGAAAACTGGTTTTAAACGAAGTGATTTTGAGGTCCGAACCGAAAACCTTCTCAACAACCAAAACGAAACCGTCGGTGCGAAAGTTTCTTTTGAGATTCCGTATATTTACGAAAACTAACGAACTATGTTAAGAGCTATAGTCATTGACGACATTGACAGTATTCGAAAGAAAAACGTTGAAATAATCAAGTCACATTGCCCGAACATTGCCATTATTGGTCAGGCAAATAGTGTGGAAAGCGGCGTGACTTTGATCAAGCAAATTGTTCCCGATATTGTTTTTTTGGACGTGGAAATGCCCGACGGAACGGGATTTGACTTACTTCAAAAGTTAAAACCCATTAATTTTAAAGTCATTTTTGTTACCGGTTATGAAGATTTTGCGATTCGTGCATTTCGATTCAGTGCCGTTGATTATTTACTAAAACCACTCGATCCAGCCGATTTAACTGAAGCCGTAAACAAAGCCGAAGAAGCGCTAAACAAAGACGTGTTAGAGCTAAAATTAAACACGCTGTTCTCTAATTTAGAACGTCCTAAAAATTTACAAAAACTAGTTTTAAAAACGGCAGAAAAAATATATTCGGTTAACATTCAAGATATTGTCAACTGCGAATCCGATAAAAACTATACCACCTTTTATTTTATAAATGCGCCTAAACTAGTCGTTTCCACAACCTTAAAAGAATACGAAACACTTTTAAAACCGTTTAATTTTTTCAGAGCACATCAATCGCACTTGATCAACATGTTGTATTTTGATCATTTTATCAAAACCGATGGTGGCAATACGATCGTGATGAAAAACAAAAACAAAGTGCCACTCGCCATTCGGAAAAAAGAAGAATTTTTGGCGTTAATCGACACGCTTTAAAACCCAATTTACTCATTTCACCCAAACGAATTTTCGACCGAAGCCGACTAACTTTCGTAGCGCGTCTGCGGTTGTTCATTTCGTGTGGATCAACATAGCTTGCTAAAAAAATCCATCGGTTAGTACGGATGGATTTTTTATTTATTCCTTACACGGAATTTCATTTAAAACAGTAGAATTGGAAAAATTCAGTTGAGTTAGGTCTTTAAAAACCATGGCTCCGTTTACTTCTTCGCTTTCACCATAGCCTTCGGTTAAGGTCTTGTTTTTCCGAATAAAAGCTATTTGCCGCACCGATTCAACGCCTTCCGAATTGAAGGTGTAATTGGCTACTAAAGTGTCGCCGTTCATCGTTCCAACAATAGTTCCCGAATTTTTATCTTTTTCGAAAAACGCATACGTCAATGCACCACTCACCGTTTTATTTTGGATGATGAAATTGGCTTTTATAGTGTCTTTTCCTTTTATGTACTCGTAACATTCGTTGGTTGCTACTTCTTGAACTTGAGGTTCGTGTTGCACTTCTTCGGGTTGCTTTTCTTCTTTTTTACACGAAAAAAATAAAACACCCATAACTACTGATACCAAAATTTTGTTTCTCATACCGTTCTTTTTTAGAAACATAAATATACAAAAAAACCATTCATGTTACTGAATGGTTGTATGTATTCAACAGAATTAGTGTTATTTAATAATTCACAATTATAATTTTTTTGCAATCGTCTAAATTATCACTTTCACAAGTCCAACCCCAATCATTAAATTGATATTTCGGATTAGAATCTGAGCAATTGTGGCAAATAACTATACTGTTTGACTTTCTATCAAAATAGAATTTTTGCGCCTTTTTTATTAAAAGTGTAGCAATCTTTGTTGAATCGCTAGAACTTATTCCAACAATATAAAAATATTTTTTATTGTTTACTTCGTCCACATCACTTTTAATTTCATAGCTACTTATTTTAGAATTTAAATTATTCTTATTAATAAAAGAGTTTAAACTATCAACTAAATCATAGTGCGAACTATCAACAATAAATTTATTTTTATTTTGATAACCTACCTGTATCAAATTTGTGTTTTTACCACAAGACGAAGTTAATGATAACAACAAAATAAGCCATACGAAATTTTTCATAATTTAAATCAAGTTTTAAATCAGTAGGTGGTAGTTTCAGATTTTGAACAACCAACACAACCGTTGATACATGCCCAAGAATCTGTTCTTTTAAAATATTTAGGTGAACATCCAACTGTACATCCACTACAAGTTACAGTATGTCCAGCACCATCATCCATAGCCAAATATAGATATTCTCTATTAGAATCAAAAACTAACAATTGAACTGTTGTAACATTAGATTGTGAATTTTTACCAGATAAATAAATATAAGTGTAGTTATCGTCATCAACACCTACTTCAATGGCAAAACTTGTTAGTTCACCATCAATTTTTTTATCTTTTAATGTTTTGTTCCATAAAATTTTTATGTTATCAATGTTTTCTGTAATTACATATTTTCCACCAATTACTTTCCCAATCCTTTGTCCATCTTGACAAAAACCAAATGTAAATAAAAATAGTATCGCTAAAAAGCTAAAAATTAATTTCTTCATATTTTTAATTTTTTTTTGCTTCAATCTCCAATTGTGATTCTTTCACTTTTTAGGTAGTCTTTGATTTTAGCAATTTCTTTCCTTATGGATTTCTACCTTCAACTTAACAATTATTTGCAAATTATTTGATAATCAAAAGTACTTGCATGCTAAAATTGACAGTTACAGATTTCCCGTAAAATTTGTTAAATCTGTTTTGTCTAATTTATAATACAAGAAACATAAAAAAAAACCATCCTAAATTTGGATGGTTTAATTAAGTGATAATTTAAGTATTTAGTATTTACGATACATCAACGGTAGTTGCTGCGGCAATTTTTGCATAAGTTCCGTTTACTAGTTTTTCACGGATGGCTTCAAACGCCGACAAGGTTTCGTCGATATCGGCCAAAGTATGTGATGAAGTTGGAATCATACGCAATAAAATAATTCCTTTTGGAATTACTGGATACACCACAATCGAAAGGAAAATACTGTAGTTTTCTCTCAAGTCGTTCACCATAATCATCGCTTCTGGAATACTTCCTTCTAGATATACCGGAGTTACACAAGTATTCGTGTCACCGATATTAAATCCTCTTGATTTCAATCCGTTTTGTAACGCATCAACGTTTTCCCACAATTTATCTTTCAATTCCGGATGATTTCTCAACAATTCCAAACGTTTTAAAGCACCGATGGTTTGAATCATAGGCAAGGCTTTCGCAAACATTTGAGAACGCAAATTGTATTTTAAATAATCGATGATGTCTTTATCAGCGGCAATGAATGCTCCGATACTGGCCATCGATTTGGCAAAGGTTGAAAAATACACATCAATTCCGTCTTGACAACCTTGCTCTTCTCCTGCTCCAGCTCCGGTTTTACCTAAAGTTCCGAATCCGTGCGCATCATCCACTAACAAACGGAAATTGTATTTTTCTTTTAGGGCTACAATTTCTTTTAATTTTCCTTGTTGTCCTCTCATTCCGAAAACACCTTCGGTAATGAAAAGTATTCCACCGCCTGTTTCCGTAGCCATTTTGGTAGCACGTTGCAGGTTTTTTTCCATACTTTCTAAATCATTGTGTTTGTAGGTAAAACGTTTTCCCATGTGTAAACGCACACCATCAATGATACACGCGTGTGCATCCACATCGTACACAATAATATCATTTTTTGTCACCAACGCGTCGATCGTCGACATGATTCCTTGGTAACCAAAATTCAACAAATACGCCGATTCTTTCATTACAAAAGCAGCCAATTCATTTTCTAATTGCTCGTGATAATTGGTGTGACCACTCATCATTCGCGCTCCCATTGGGTACGCAGCACCGTAAGCAATGGCTGCATCGGTATCCGCTTGACGCACTTCTGGATGATTGGCTAATCCTAAATAATCATTCAAACTCCAGTTTAATATCTCTTTTCCTTGAAATTGCATTCTCGGACCTAATTCACCTTCTAACTTCGGAAAAACGAAGTATCCTTCGGCTTGAGAAGCCCATTTTCCTAGTGGTCCTTTGTTGTTTTGTATTCTCTCAAATAAATCTTTTACCATGATAAAATTGCTATTAAAAAACGATGCAAAAGTAGTAATAATTTTCTTGACTTTACGAATTATTTTTGTATCAAATTGGACACTAAAAAAGATGTTTTTACTACATTTACTCTTTATACCTCAGACGATATGGCTAAAATAGAAAAGACCGTTTTAGAAGAATTGATTGAGCATCGTATTATTTCTACAGAAACTGCGGCGGCCATCGAAAACTATTACAAAAACAAGGAAGAGGATTCGCCTTCCAAATTGTTATTGGTTTTTGGAATATTGGGTGCTTTGTTGGGCGGATTAGGAATTATATTAGTCTTTGCTCATAATTGGGATGATTTTTCCATCACAGTCAAATGCATTTTATCGGTGCTACCACTTGCATTGGGTCAATTGTTGTGTGCCTACACTCTTTTCAAAAAACCTGATTCACAGATGTGGCGGGAATCGAGCGCGACCTTTTTATTTTTATCGATTGGCGCTTCCATAGCTTTAATTGCACAAACGTATAATATTCCGGGTGATTTTAGCTCGTTCATGCTCACTTGGTGTATACTGGGTGTGCCTTTGGTGTACATTTTAAAATCGCAAGTCGCTTCGTTACTGTACCTCATCGGAATTACTACTTTTTGCGTTTCAAAAAATTATTTGGGCTATCCAAGATTGGAAAATCATTGGTATTGGTTGATGCTTTTGGCGGTTATTCCGAATTATTTCACGTTAATTAAAGAAAAAATCAATGGTAATTTTACCGTTTTTCACCATTATTTTATAGCCATTTCGATTGCGATTTGTTGGGGAAGCGTAGCCAACAATAACAGCAATGAAACCCTGATTTTTTTCAACTATATATTTTTATTCGGACTCTATTATTTCATTGGAAAGACTCAATTATTTTTGCCGTTAAAAACCATCGCCAATAGCTATGCAGTTATTGGTAAGCTTGGCGGGTTGTATTTGTTGTACATGGCGAGTTTTAAATGGATGTGGGAAGAAATTCTGAATTCAACATACGATTTGTTTACTATTTTTTTCGGAATTACGGTAGTGCTTTTTTTGGGATTGCTCTTTCGATTGTATCAATTATCAAGAATAAAACAACTCGCGATTGAACCTCTTATTCAATATAGTTTTTTAGTGTTGGTTGTATTGTTTTTCGTTAATGAAGTCAGTACTTTATTTGCCGTAATTCTAACCAATTTTTACCTTCTTTTTATTGGAATCAAAGAAATCAATAGAGGGAATAAAGAAAGAAGTATTGCCCGAATGAACTTCGGCATTTTGATTATTGCCGTGCTCGTCACTTGCCGGTTCTTCGACACGAACATGAGCTTTGTAGTACGAGGCGTTTTATTCATTTTGGTTGGTATCGGATTTTTTACTTTAAACTATTACATGCTTCGAAAAAAAAATAGCCATGAAAAACAATAAAATTACCTACGTCCTATTCTTTGTAGCAGCAGTTCTTGCTCAATGGTTTGTACCGATTCAAATGATTTACCACCAGGAAGATATTGTGGCAACGGGCAAAGTATTCAAATTCAAAACAGCTCCCGTTGATCCGTATGATGCATTTCGAGGCAAATACATTTATTTGAATTACGACCAAACAACGGTTTCAGTTCCCAACCTCAAAAAATACAATTCCAATGATGACATTTTTGTACTCTTGAAAGATTCTGCGGGTTATGCCTTGGTAACTTCCATAACTAAAACACAGCCAAAATCGGGTGATTATGTAAAAGCCAAAATCGGTTGGGTGGATCAGTTAAGTCCACGAAAATTAATCTCTATCGAATATCCATTCAATCGTTTTTATATGAATGAATATAAGGCAAAACCAGCAGAAACGGTGTATGCCGAATCCAATCGAAATCCTAATACAACCACCTACGCATTAATCGCAGTGAAAGAAGGTGAAGCCGTTGTAAAAGATGTATTGATTAATGATATATCCATCAAAATTTTGGCGAAAAAAGAAACAAACAAGCAAAAATAAAATTTGTTTTATGTTAAATTATTAAGTTTTTTCTTAAAAACAGCCTTCTTTTTTGCAGTACATCGTATCTTCAACTGGGTAATGAATTGTTTTTCAATAAAAATTTTAACTTCGTTTGTTAGTTTAAAATTTACTTCTACGATACCCATGAAAAACAATTTACTTCTATTATTTACCCTTACTTTTTTTGCCAATAGTTTCGGACAAACTCCACTTTGGAGAAAAACTTCAGAGGAAGAAACCCGCTCATCCATCAAAATGGAACGTTCATCCATTCCGGTGAAATACGAATTGTTTTCATTGAATCTTGCGGCACTACAATCGCAATTACTTCAAGCGCCATTGGATTCAGAAAACCGTTTTTCGCAACTGATACTTCCTTTTCCCAATCCGAAAGGAGAATTGGAAAACTACCGAATTTATGAAGCTCCGGTTATGGAAGCAGGTTTGTCGGCGAAATACCCAACTTTAAAAACCTATTCAGGAAGAAGCATTACAAATCCTGCAGAAACTATTCGGTTTAGTGTTACGTTATTCGGACTCCACGTAATGTCACTTTCGGGTGAAAATGGTACTTTTTATATTGATACGTACACCAAAGATTTAGCGAGTTATATCGTTTACAAAAAACAAGACATTACGGCGAGCAGTTTTTTCCATTGCTCGGTAACCGATGAATCGCAGGAAATCATCAACGACATTGAAACCTCCAATCAATACAGAGCTAGTGATAGTTTTTTCAGAACGTATCGTTTAGCCATGGCGTGTACGATTGAATATGCGGCCTTTCACGTAAATGCGGCTGGATTAGCTAGCGGAACAACAGCTCAGAAAAAAGCAGCCGTTTTATCAGCCATGGTGGTAACTATGGCACGTGTTAATGGTGTTTTTGAAAAGGATATGTCGCTTCGTATGAATTTAGTCGCCACCAACGATCTAGTAATTTTTATCGATTCTGATTCTTTTGACAATGCTAATTCTGGGACGTTAATCAACCAAAGTCAGACGGTAATCAATGCGAATATTGGTACCGCAAATTATGATATCGGTCATACGGTGAGTACGGGCGGCGGCGGATTAGCTCAACTTTTTTCTCCTTGTACCACGAACAAAGCACGCGGTATTACAGGTCAGGGTTCACCCGTCGGAGATCCATTTGATATCGATTATGTAGCGCACGAAATGGGACACCAATGGGGTGCGAATCACACGCAAAACAATGCGTGTAACCGAAATGCAGGTACCGCAGTTGAACCAGGAAGTGCTTCTACTATTATGGGATATGCCGGAATCTGTGCGCCGAATGTTCAAAGTAATTCAGACGCGTATTTTCACACCGTAAGTATTTCAGAAATGATTGCTTTTGTGAGTGGAACAGGCGGAACCTGTGCAGTAGCGACTCCGAATGGCAATGCAGCGCCAACTGCCAATGCAGGCTTGGATTTTACAATTCCTCGCGGAACTGCATTTGTCTTAAAAGGAACTTCTACCGATGCAGACGGCGATACTTTGACGTATTGTTGGGAACAAACCAACAACCAAACGAGTACACAACCTCCAACCCAAACAGCAACCACAGGACCGAATTTTAGATCACTTACACCTTCTTCTTCTCCTGATCGATACATGCCGCCTTTGGCAAGTGTTGTAGCTGGAAACTTGGCGCCAACTTGGGAAGTAGTTCCGAATGTAGCACGTACGATGAATTTTGCTTTTACAGTACGCGATAATGCCACACCAACTGGCGGACAAACGCAACGCGACAATATGGTACTTACCGTTGCAAGTGTTGGACCGTTTTTAGTTACGAGTCAAAATGCACCTATATCTTATGTTGGAAATTCCACTCAAACCATAACTTGGGATGTTGCTGGAACAACGGCAAACGGCATCAACTGCGCCAATGTAGATATTTTACTGTCAACCAATGGAGGTGTTTCGTTCACCAATGTTTTGGTTTCTGCAACTCCAAATGATGGAACTCAATCTGTGACCATTCCCAATTTAATTGGCTCCAACAACCGAATCATGATTCGAGGAACCAATCACCTATTTTACGATGTATCCAATGCTAATTTCACAATAACTAGTGGAGTTAGCGATACGATTCCGCCAACAGCGCCAACGCTAACCGCATCGGGAACAACGGCATTTACAACTAATCTTTCTTGGTCGGGTGCCACAGATAACATTGGTGTAACCGAGTATGATGTGTATCAAAATGGCGTTTTAATCGGAACCACTTCATTAACCACTTTTCCGGTTACTGGATTAGCGCAATCTACTACTTATGCCTTTACAGTACGTGCCAAAGACGGATCGGGTAATGTTTCGGTTCCGAGTAATGTAGTTAACGTTACTACGTTGATTTCGTATTGTACATCACAAGGAAATAGCGTGGTTGACGAGCTGATCGGAAACGTCCAATTGGGAAGTATAAACAATACCTCAACAGGTGGAACGGGTTATACCGATTTCACAGCGATTTCTACCGATTTGGCTCTTGGAAGCACCAATACGATTACCATCACTCCGTTTTGGACCGGAACTATTTACCCCGAAGCATACGCTGTTTTTATTGATTACAATAGAGATGGCGATTTTATTGATGCGGGTGAAACTGTTTTTACACAAGCGGCTACCACTGCAACACCAATTTCGGGTTCGTTTACCGTTCCGTCAACATTGACTTTAGGAACAACAAGAATGAGAGTTTCGATGAAATACAACGGCTTACCTACATCGTGTGAAACTTTTGATTTCGGACAAGTAGAAGATTACACTATTAATTTAGTGTCGTCAACGGCTATCGTTAATCTCAACTTATTCATTGAAGGTTACTTTGATTACGCAGCTGTTGGAGGAAACATCATGAATCCAGTTCTTGCCAACCAAACAGGTTCAGGCTTCTTTGCTAATGTTGAAGAAATTCAAGTTGAGTTACACCACCCCACAACATTAGCATTAGTATCTTCTGTAACGGGTACTTTATATACCGACGGGAACATACAAGTTGGATTTCCAGCAACTACTCCGGGTCAATATTACATCGTTGTAAAAGGAAACAATTTTATAGAAACGTGGTCGGCGACACCTCAAACTATGGGAGCGGTTCCTTTGTCTTACGATTTTACTAGTGCTGCATCTCAAGCTTTTGGCAACAACATGAAAGAAGTTCGACCAGGCGTTTGGGCGTTCTATTCTGGAGACATCAATCAGGATGGAAACGTAGACAATTCCGACTATACCTTGTGGGAGACTGATAGTAATAATTTTGCCTTTGGTCCTTTTGCAACCGATTTAAATGGTGATGGAAACGTAGACAATTCCGATTATACTTTTTGGGAAACCAATGCTAATGGTTTTGTCTTTGCTATAACTCCTTAAGTAAAAATAAAAAAGGATATTCATAGGAGTATCCTTTTTTTTTCTACCTAGTACACAAGCCATTTCACTTTTGTTCCGCAACACTATTCCCTTTTTTCCTAATCACATGATATTTCTACTCAAAAAAAGATTGCTTTGTATTCTTTTCTTTTCGTTGCTGTTTACTCTCGCCCATCCGCAAAGAAACCCGAGAAACCCAACCTACAGGAAGATGATGTACGATATGAAAATTAATTTCTATACCGTATGCGATTCTGCAGAAGCCTATTTTAAAGACCGAGATAAAGGAAAAGGATCGGGTTACAAACCGTTCTTACGCTGGAAACACGAAAACGAATCAAAGTATTCTCCATCAGGAAATAGAATGGTTGATCATGAAATTCCCTATAAAGAATACCTGAGAATCAAAAGAGAAAATAAACCTACGCAACAACGTCTTTTTGAAACGGGTGGATGGAACTCGCTCGGACCTGACACTATCACATCAGTAACAGGACATTATTCTACTGGATTGGGTCGTGTAGAATTTGTAGAAGTCAATCCAAACAATGACCAACAAATTTACATCGGTTCACGAAGCGGCGGTTTATGGAGAACTAGTGATGGCGGTGCAACGTGGAGTCATAACACCGATTATCTTCCTGCTTCTGGAGTGAATGCAATTGCGGCTCAACCCACTAATTTTGATGCGGTTCTAATCAATGTTAGAAACGCTGGAAACGGAACTTCATTTGGTGTGTACAAATCAAATGATGGCGGATTAACTTTTACACCAACGGCTTTTCTTCCAGCAAATATCGGATATGGTGGATTGGGATCTAACTTTAAAGTCTACACAATTCAATACCATCCCACCGTTCCCAATTTAGTTTTTGTAGGAACGAGTCAAGGTTTGTATCGTTCGACTGATAATTTACAAACATGGACGCGTCAAATTATTGGAGGTGACGTCTTTGATGTTGATTTCCATCCCACAAATCCAAACATAATATATATTTATGATGAATTTTTTGCAGCGAACAAAAACAAAGTATTAAAATCAACCGATTTAGGAGTTACTTATGCAGGAACAATAGACTTGCCAGGAAACAACAATGAAAGAATTAAAATTTCGGTTTCACCTACTTGTCCCGATTGTGTTTTTGCCTCATCAGACAATGGTATTTGGAAATCTACCAATGCGGGTGCAACTTACACGACCATTCAAAATCCGCCTCCAGCCGGAATCGAACTATGGCAAGCAATGCCCAACGACTTAGACATTACCAAGTTTGTTTGCGGCTACGTCGATTTGTACCGCAGCGTGGATTCGGGTGCTACCTTTAATCAATGTACGTATTGGAGTTTGGGAAATAGTAATCACGGCGGCGGAAACAATCAACAAAACTTTAATTCATCAACCAAATACGTTCATGCAGACACCAATTACCTGGATTGCGTGAATGGGGTTTTTTACACGTGTACCGACGGATTTTTATGTAAATCATCCGACAATGGAGTCACATGGCAAAAACTAAGTTTATCGGTGGGAATAAGAGAGAATTATTGCGTGGGAACTTCGCAATCCAATACACACGTCTCTATTTGTGGTTCTCAAGATAACGGAACTAGTATAAAAAATCAAAATGGTTGGATAGAAGCCTATGGCGCCGATGGAATGGAAGGAATTATCTTGCCATTAAATCCAAACTACATGATTGGAAGCACACAAAATGGTGGTCGTGGAAGATATCTTGACGGAACTGGTGCTAGTAGAACTGGAATCACTCCGCCCGGTCAAGTTGCGTCTTGGGTTGCTCCGCTATTGTACGACCCGAACAATCAAATGCGGGTGTATTCGTATGGAACTAAAGTCCATAGAAGTGATAATTTTGGTACCACTTGGGTTGATTTAGGAACGCCAGCTACTTTGGGCGGATCGATTGAAACCGCAGCTATTGCAGAAAACAATAGTGCCGTAATGGTGGTAACTCGAGGAAGTGCAATAGAAATTTCTACGAATGGCGGCACTAGTTTTTCCAACATCAAAAACGGATTACCCAACAACACCATTACCGACGTGACTTTTGATCCAAATGATGATGCAACGATGATTGTGACGTATGATAGCTATCAAAACAACGGACAAAAAATTTACATCACTACTAACTCGGGTTTAACATGGCAAAACATAACGTATAATTTAGGAAATATGCCTATATATTGTGTTGTCATAGATCAAACCGATGCCTCAACAATTTATGTTGGAGCGGCCATTGGTATCTACAAAAAAGCAATGAGTGAGACAACTTGGGCATTGTACAACGAAAATCTACCCAATGTTGCGATTGAAGATTTAGAAATCAATTACGGATCGAACATCATCAAAGCAGCGTCTTGGGGAAGAGGTTTATGGGAATATTCGTTGGCCGACCGAACCACTTTTCCAGCAATTGTAGAAACTAGCATCACTAATCCACCTACTTTTTCAACGCCAAAAGCTACTATAAATCAATACGTAACTTCCAAAATTGAATATTCTGGCACTTTGAACAATGTTCATGTAAAATGGGCCATCAACGCTCCTACTTTCAACACCACGGATGTAATTCCGATGACACTCGTTTCGGGAACAATCTGGCAATCTACCACTCCGTTACCTGATTTCCCTGTCGGGACGAAGGTATTTTTTAAAGTGGTTGCTACAGGTTCGGATGCCGACACTTCTGAAACCTACAAATTCATGTACGAAGTTAGAGCCTTACAGTACTGTACTTCGCAAGGAAATAGTGTGGTCGACGAACTCATAGGAAATGTTCAATTGGGAAGTATTAACAATTCGTCTACAGGTGGAACGGGTTACACCGATTTTACGTCCATTGCTACCAATTTAACTGTGGGAAGTACAAATACCATTACCATTACTCCATTTTGGACGGGCACCATTTATAATGAAGCCTACGCCGTGTTTATCGATTACAATAAAGATGGTGATTTTGATGAAAGCAACGAAACCGTTTGGACATTACCTGCGACAACCAATTCACCCGTTTCAGGTACATTTATTGTTCCTTCAACGGCAACTTTGGGTACAACGCGGATGCGGGTTTCGATGAAATACAACGGCATACCTACATCGTGCGAAAGCTTTGATTACGGGCAAGTAGAGGATTACACGGTCAATCTAGTTTCATCAAATGTGATCGTGAACCTGAACTTATTTCTAGAAGGCTATTTTGACGATACGAATGCAGGAGGAAATTTCATGCGATCCGTACAATGGAACCGAACTGGAACTGGAGATTCATCGATTGTGGAAGAAATGCAGGTCGAATTGCGTCATCCGTCAACGTTCGCACTAGTAACTTCTACGAATGGAGTATTACAAACGAATGGTTCAATGCAAGCTTCCTTTAGTAGCCTTCCATCCGGACTTTACTATATTGTTGTAAAAGGCGCCAATGCAATTCAAACATGGTCGGCTACACCACAAACTATTGGGGTTATTCCGCTGAATTATAATTTTAGTAATGCTGCCAACAAGGCTTTTGGAAGCAACATGAAAGAAGTTCGACCCGGAGTTTGGGCGTTCTATTCTGGCGATATCAATCAAGATGGCAACATAGACAATTCCGATTATACATTATGGGAAACCGACAGCAACAACTTTGAGTTTGGCGTTTTTGCCACTGACTTAAATGGTGACGGAAACGTAGACAATTCCGATTATACTTTTTGGGAAACCAATGCTAATGGTTTTGTCTTCACTATAACTCCTTAAACAACAAACAACTAAATTTATAACGAGACTGAATTGTATCACAGTCTCGTTTGTATTTATTCTAGTTTCTGAAGAATATAATTCTTCAATATCAATTACTGTACAACGAAACTTTGTATATTTGAGCGCATTTTATTAGAAATAATTAGATGTTGACAAAAGTTACTTCCCAATAAATCATATCCATATGTCACCAAAAGAATTAAAATTAGCTGTCCTTATTGATGCCGATAATGTTCCGTATAGTAACGTAAAAGGGATGATGGAAGAAATTGCCAAATACGGTACGCCGACCACCAAACGTATTTATGCAGATTGGACGAAGCCCAATGCCAATGGCTGGAAATCGGTTTTGCTGGAACATGCTATTACTCCGATTCAGCAATACAGCTACACCGTTGGAAAAAATTCTTCGGATTCTGCTTTGATCATTGATGCAATGGATTTGTTATATTCGGATAAAGTAGACGGATTTTGTATTGTTTCGAGCGACTCCGATTTTACACGATTGGCGATTCGTTTGCGAGAATCGGGAATGAAAGTAATCGGAATTGGCGAAAAGAAAACGCCGAGTGCTTTTATTGTTGCCTGTGACCGATTCATTTATATTGAAGTTTTGGAAGGTGCTGTGAAGAAAAAGTCACCAAAAAACACTCCCGTTGACGCTAAAAAAGTAGTCGGAAAAGTGGTAGAAAAAGAAGTGGTAAATAAAATTGATGCCAAAACCATCGAATTGATTGAAGCCACTCTCGATGCCATTGGTGATGATGATGGATGGGCATTTTTGGGCGACGTAGGAAACTTAATCGTAAAGAACAAACCCGAATTTGACCCCCGTAATTACGGATTTACAAAATTAACTCCCATGCTGAAATCACTTTCTGATATTTTAGAAATTGACGAACGTGAATCGGATAAAAAAGGCATCAAACATGTGTGGGTTCGATTGAAATTAAGCTAAGACGATTCTATATAAAAACAAAACTGCTGCGTTGTACACACAGCAGTTTCGAAGCTTAACTAAAAATAACTACCTACTAAATTTTATTCTTTAACCTTTTTTTCTTACCAAATTTTCCACCATGCTTTTGTGGATAATTGTTTAATGATGGATTCCAAACCTGTTTCAGTTGGAAATAAAATATCTCCACTTCCGCTGACATCAAAAAAACCAACTTTGTGTTTTTCCGCCAATTCATACATTTTATCATACGCTTGTTCTGCTACAGACCACCTGAAAGAAGCATATATCACACTCTCACCGATGTCGTAGTCGGTTATGTACTCACTGAAAACAGCACTGTCATCTTCAGGCGCATACGGTCCGTTTAACGCCGGAAATGTTTCAATCATCTCCAAAAACCAAGCTTTTAATTCTTTAGAAGTGACTATTGGATCAACGTAATTGTGGTTTTCACTCCATTCAATCTGTTCGTCGTACCATTCTAAAAATTCAGTTTCTGATTGTGGTGCTTTGTGTGCACTGAACACCATTAAATCATAGCTCATAAATAAAATATTTTATTAATTTGTTGTTTCGTTTACTCCTCATAGCAAACGTAATTTTTAGCAATGAATTGGCTATTTGACAAAAATATACTAATTCATTTTCATGGAATACAGGAAAAACACCCTTTTTTAAAATATTTTTTTACAGTACAAATATATAGGTGTCCTTACACTAAAAATCACGTAGTTTTACGTGTTTTATCTTACGCGCAATTCTGAATCGTTTGAAAAAGAGTATCCTTATTCACTGGTTTTGAAAGGTAATGGTTCATTCCGATTTCTTTTACTCGGTCTTTCGTAGCTTCCATTACATCGGCCGTTACCGCAATGATTGGGATGTTTTTATCGTTGATTCCAGATTGACCACTGCGAATGGCAATCGTCGCCTCATATCCATCCATAACGGGCATTTGCAAATCCATCAAAATCACATCGTATTTAGCGTTTTGCAAAAACTCAAGGCCTTCTTCACCGTTATTCGCATAATCTACTTCGGTATTCAGCCATTTTTTGGTAATCATTTTGAGCACCATTTGATTCATTGCGTTATCCTCAACTACAAGAATTCGTTTTCCAAACAGATTGTATTCTGTCGTTCCTTCTTGCAAGGTATTTTCCTTAATGGCAACTTTAGCAACGGCAAGTTTCACTTTACAAACCGTTCCTTGATTGACTATACTTTGCATGTCAATTTCACCTTTATGCAAGTTTACTAATGCTTTTACGATGTACAATCCCAATCCTAAACCACCATATTTTCGGGTATTATTAATCGATTGTTGGGAAAATGAATCGAATATACAACTCATTTTATCTTTAGCGATTCCGTCTCCCGAATCGGAAACAATCAATGTCAATTCTACTCGTTCATTGATGATTTTTGTTTCCACTTTAAATTTTACAATTCCTTCCGAAGTAAATTTCAATGCATTACACAATAAATTCATTACAATTTGTCGGATTCGATTGCCATCGCCTTTCAGCATTTTTGGTAAATCGGGCGACTGAGTATATTGAAAATCTAATCCTTTATTTTGTGCTCGGATGGCTACATTGCTGCGGACTTCTTCAAACAATTTATGCGCATCAAATTCTGCAATTTCTAACTTGATTTCGTCTTTTTCAATTTTAGAAAAATCCAAAATATCATTGACTGAACTCAGCAAACTCGATGACGAACTTTTAATTACCTCGCATTTTTCCTGAATCGATTTACTGTCGGTTTCGCCATTAATCGATTCGATAAAATTCATAATGGTATTGAGCGGCGTACGCAACTCATGACTGATATTAGAAAGGAAATACGTCTTTAATTCGTTCATTTCCTCTGCCTTTTGTAAGGCCATACTTTGCAGATTTTCTCGTTCTTCTTTGAGTTTCTTAATTAAACTTGCCATCGAGAGCGATAAGAAGATAATTTCAAATCCGGTTCCTAATTTCGAGCTGTTTTCGGTAATGAAATTATACGGCAACAAACTAAAATTCTTTAAAATAAAGATCACAAAACCCGTCACCAACGATAAAATACCTAAGGTGAAAAACTGATAGACTTGCTTGGTTTTGGAATAAATCACGATCAACGAAACACAAATCAAAACCAGTAAAAATAGTCCTAAAACATTCATCGCTGGATATCCATATTTGAACCATTTCGGCACAAAAAGAATGACAAAAAACAAAGCCCCAAACCCGAAGTACAAGAACATATAGGTTTTGTAAAGCCGTGCACTCACTTGTTTAATATTCAAATAATGTTGTGCGTAACTTCCCAGAAAAAAACCAGAAATAACGGCAAATAGCAGTACTGATTTGTTGGAAAGCCAACCCGAATTTGGGGTAATAAACTGATAAAAATATCCGTCAAGCGAAAATTGCAGCAAGCCTATAAAAAGCACATACAAACTGTAAAACAAAAATACCCTTTGCTTCATCGCATAGAAGAAGAAAAAGTAAAGTATAAAGGCGATGATTAATATTCCATAAAAAAATCCAAATACGATTTGTTCAAACGACGTTTCTTTGATTAAATTTTCTGAAGTTCTCAGGATTACAGGCGCGTTAATCACTTCTCCATCACTTTTCAAGTGAATGTAATACGTTCCTTTTTCGGAAGGCATTAAATGAATTTTAAAAAGCGTTTTTCGCTGTTGAATGGTTCGCTCTTTAAACGGAATGATGTCACCACTTTTCTGAACCGAAATACTGCCATCGTCGTTGATCTTATAAAACGTGGCGACGTCGACAATAGGTCGAGATGTTTCAATGTAATACTGAATTTCGTCATTAATTTTGTTCTCAATTTCAAAATACAACCAATAATTATCCGTGGTAAATCCGAGATCGGTGTTGGCATTTTGAAGCGGTTTGAAATCCGTTTTACTGATTTTCAGCACTTCTTCAATCGTGGCATTTCTTTGCTTTAAGTTGATGATTGAAGTCTGACTGTGAAGCGATTGCTGCTCAAAGTCGCTGTTGTTTTTCTTGATTACAAATTGCGCATGAAGTAGGTTGTGAGATAACAAAAATAAGAGCGCATATGCAAAAATCGGGGTAATTTTTTTTGACATATTAGTTAGTTCATTTGGGGTTAGGCTTTTATATGTACGAAAAAATAAAAAAGATGGTTTTATTTTGGATTAATTTTTTTTTACTCTAAAGTTTGCGTGATTTTTTCGATGTTCAAACTGTTGGCCATCGCAGAAAAAATTTCAAAATACACACCTTTCATTTGGTATAAATCGTCGTGATTACCGACTTCAAGAGCTTTTCCTTTTTCCAACACTACAATATGCGACGCATCGATAATTTGCGAAATGCTGTGTGAAATGATAATTACTGTTCGGTCTTTTTTGATGGCATCTAACGATTTTTTAATTTGTTCGGTCGCAATTGCATCCAAACTTGCCGTGGGTTCATCGAGAAAGATGATCGGTGGATTTTTCAAAAACAACCGCGCAATAGCTATACGTTGCTGTTGTCCGCCTGAAAGCAAATGCGCATTGGAAGCATATCCGTTGGGCAATTGCATAATTTGATCGTGGATATAGGCTTGTTTGGCTGCGGCTTCAATTTCTAACTGATTAGCCTCGGGTTTTCCGTATAGAATATTATCCGAAATAGTACCTTTAAAAATATGGTTTTTTTGCAGTACCAATCCGATGTTTTTCCGAAGAAAATCAGTATCGTACTCACGCAAATCAACTCCATCCAAAAAAACAGTTCCGGAAGTCGGCAAATAAAATTTATCGAGTAAATTGATGATCGTACTTTTTCCGGCGCCACTCAATCCGACTAAAGCTGTGGTTTGATTGGGTTTGATATCAAAATTAATATCCCACAAGGCTTGAGTTCCGTTGGGATAGGTAAATGATACATTTTTCAGTTCGATGAAACCTTTGATTTTCTCGGGGATAAATCCGCCGCTGACTTCCTTTTCCTTTTCCGATTCTAAAATATCGAAGAAACCCTCTGAGTAAATTAGTGCGTCGTTGACCTCATCGTAAATTCGGTGTAACTGTCGAATCGGAGCCGAAACATTATTAAACAACATAATGTGAAACATAATCGCACCAATGGTCATCGAGCCGTTCAACACAAAATAGGCCGTGAGAATGATGATGACTACCACTCCGATTTGCTCCACAAAACCTTTCACACTATCGAAAATAAAACTTGTTTTGCGCGTTTGCATCTGATTTTCGGTCATGTCAAACTGTATTTTTTTATGCCGTTCAGCTTCCATAGGTTCACGCACAAACGATTTTATGACGGTAATCGATTCAATTAAACTGATGATTCCGTTGTTTTTGGTTTCGCGGTATGTACGCATTCGTCGTCGGAATCCACTTAATTTATTCGCTTGCCTCTGACTGATGTAAAAATAAATCGGAATGATGCACAAACTCACCAATCCGACATACACATTCGCGTAAAACATAATAATCAAAGCCACAAAAGCATTGGCAAACAACGGCAGTATGTCGATGAAGAAATTTTGCACCAAACGCGTTAAACTACTTATTCCCATATCGATGCGGGTTTGCAACTTACCGCTTTCGTTTTCATTGGAAGTGTAAAATTCCATACGATAGGTTAAGATTTTTTCTACGATGGTTTGCGAAATATCTCGGGTGACGTAAATGCGTAATTTTTCACCGTAAAATTTTTGTCCGAATTGAATCACCGAATACAATAATTCTTTAACCAATAACACAATACTGATGATGGTTAGCAAATAAAATCCTTTCGATAACGGCTCGCCTGCCACCATTAAATCACTGATGGAATCGACAGTATATTTCAAAATTAACGCATTCACCTGAGCGGCAAACGAACCTAAAAAAGTCAGCAGAAGCGTGGCAAACACTAACTTTTTATACGGAACGACAAAGGGTTTTATTTTTTTGTATAGGTTTGAAAGTGTCATGTATTGGTGTACAATTTATTTATTATCATAGGAGGAAGTAAGGTATTCAAGGTTTTTCTTGGTTCGCTCATATTTGCTTTTTCGTTCAGCTTCCGTTAGAAAACTATAATTGTCCCAACTTTTTTTAAAGTTGTTTCGTAACTGCAGTTCTATTTCTTTTCCTTTATTAAAAAGTTGTAATTTATAAAAACATTCGATTATCGATACTACATCAAAACTATAATACGCCATTTCATTGGGATATAAAACAAGGCATTCATTCAAAACTGATTTGGCCTTTTCCAATTGTTTATTGTCAATATAATAGTCGGCCAATCTTCTGTATATAAGCCGATAATTCATCACCATTTGCCTTTCTTCAATGGTTAAATTTATTTTGTTCTTAAATTGAAACATCTTTTTACAATTGCCTTCCACTTTAGGAATATTGAGATAGCCCAATTCTGATTCAGCGACGATTCCTTTTTTCCAACCCAATTGATAGACTAAACCTTCAAATTGTAGGTATTCTGATAATCCAAGATAGCTTTCATGCGAATTATTGTCGGCAAAATAAATCGGGCGTTCCCAATTATTCGTAGCGATAATGTCAAGCAGTATCAAATCGCTTCTGTAAATAGCTTGTCGATCGATCGTCCATTTCATTTTTTTTACTCCTTCGCCAAATGAAAAATTCCGTGAGGGAAAGGTTTTATAATTTCTGGTTTGAGTTGCTATATAATTGGATTCATCGGAAATTACTATATTCAGATTATGTATAGCAATTTCATCCTCGGTCGAAACATCAAATACTACGGCTTCACTGGCAATATCTTTTATAAAATCAGTTGGTAATGACAACGGAATTCCTTTCGCATCTAAAACTGCATCTTTCATCCGCAAAGCATAACGTTCATCTTGCAGCAAGCTGGTATTAACAACAAGTACGTCTTTTCTGTAATTATTTTGAACTTGATACATCAACAACGGAAACGTATCGTTATCGCCAGCAGTGAATAAAATCGCATTTTTCTCGCAAGAATCCAACATGTCTTTCGCATACATTTTAAAATTATCCGAGTATAAATCCAAACCTTGAATTTCTTTTTGCGCAACTTCTTCGTTTTGATAAATTCTTAGATTCAGGTAATTGCTAGCTATTTCGTTGTAATATTTTATTCCGATTTGACCTGGAATTGTTTCAAAATTTGGATTCCTTTTATACAATTCGTGATAACAAGCGATTGATTTATTGATGAAAGACAAATACGTCTGTAACTGATCGGCGTTCATCGAATTGTTAGAAATAGTTAAATTGAAATTTATTTTTGGATTTGAAAACTCGAAGTTATCATTCAACAATCCTGCAGCATAGTTGGAATACGCATATCCTAAGCCATACAATTCTGTATCGGTAAGAGACTTTTTATTTTCATAGGATTGGATTACATCTTGATCCCAACCTACATATCCATAATACCACAAACTGTTGTATCGAGCAGAAGATGAATTGTTTAAAAAATCTGAAACAGCGTCTTCGTCAACTTCATTTGTAGGATTAGGTGGGAAATTGATTGATTGGTATGCGCTTTTTTGACTATTCCAGAATAATTCAGTAATTGTATCCTTTGAACTCGGATTAATAGTGGTTACGTTCCAACCAACCGCTCTTTTTTCTAAAAAAACATCATTCGTTTTACAAATTGAATCAGCATTGTACTGACGAAAAAGTTGAGTAACGACCGTTTCGTATGGTGGATTAGAATCCTGACCATATCCTAAAAGCACATTAAAAAAGACTACGAAAAACGTTGATTTTATTTTCATTTTACGAAATAGTATTTGCTAAAAGTAAAGAAATATAAAGGTATGAAAGTATAATTTTATCTCACTAGTATAATTTCTACAAAAACAAACAACAAAAAAAGCAGCCATAAAGTATGACTGCTCTGTAGAATTTGTGCTTAAAATGTTTTCTCAAAGTTTACAATAAGAATTGCCCCAAACAATTATTAACTAGAAATTATGTTCTTTGAGATTAATTTTACAGCTTAAAAATTTCTGAAATTTTACATGAAGAACGTAATACCCTTTTCAGAAATCAGCAACTAACCTAACTACTATATTAGTAACAGTGTAAAATTAGTTCGTTACGATAGATTGAAATAGCGTAGTTTTACGTGTTTTTTAATTCAACTTATTTTGAATTTAGTACTTTAGAAAAAATAAAAAACCTTCCTATGAAATTGGTCTTTGCTTCCAACAACAAAAATAAAATTAAAGAAATCCAGCTTTTGGTTCCCACTACCATACAAATTTTGAGTTTAGAAGACATTGGTTGTACCGAAGAAATTCCCGAAACAGCAGAAACAATCGAAGGAAACGCGATTCTGAAAGCAAATTATGTAACAGCGAATTATGGTTATGATTGTTTTGCCGATGACTCGGGATTGGAAGTAGATGCTTTAAACGGTGAACCTGGTGTATATTCAGCACGATACGCTGGCGAACCCAAAGACGACGACAAAAACATTCAGAAATTGCTTGAAAATTTAAACGACACAACCAATCGAAAAGCCAATTTCAAAACGGTAATTTGTTTGAATAGTAAAGGTGAACAACATCTTTTCACTGGAATCATCAACGGGAACATCATCAACGAAAAAATCGGAACTAACGGATTTGGCTACGATCCAATTTTTGTGGCTGAAAATTACACAAAAACCTTCGCAGAACTTACTATAGAAGAAAAGTCTAAGATCAGTCATCGCGGAATTGCGGTGCGGCAGTTAATCGAATTTCTATCGTAATTTCTCTTTTTAACTACATTTACATTAAATTATAATCTATTTTTTCAAAAATGAAGAAAACCATAACGCTATTATTACTGCTAGTACTATCTACTGTCTACAGCCAAGAAACTAAAGAAGAACTTGTAAATTTAGGATTAAAAGAGTATAATAACTTAAATCACGAGGAAGCGATTACTATCTTCAATAAAGCGTTACAAATTGATTCAAATTTTAGCGCAGCATATGTAAATAGAGGCAATACCTATTTGGCACAAAAGGAATATGAAAAAGCTTTGGTTGATATGGATTTAGCTATAAAAATTGATCCAAATAATTCGATACCCTACCATAACAAAGGTTTGATTCTAAAATTTCAAAATAAATATACAGAAGCCATTGCTAATTACGACAAAGCTATCAACCTTGACAAAAATTATTATGAAGCATACATCAATAAATTAAGAGCTTTACTTATAGTAAACAAACAAGAAGAAATTAAAACAATAATTGAAAATTTAAAAAAAGAAATTCCCAACAATCCAGAATTTTGCATCGTAACCTATTTTTATTATACATTAATTAGCGATTATGCTCAAGCAATAAAAGAATTAAACATTGGAGTTTCTTTAGATAGCAAAAATGAAGAAATTTTACTAGAAAGAGCTCGATTAAAAGATGATTGGAGCGATGAAAAAGGTGCTATTGCAGATTATACTAAACTCATTGAAATAAACCCTAATTCAGCACAATATTACTATGGAAGAAGTAGTAGCTATTACGATTTAAAGAAATATGAAAATGTTATAGAAAACTGTAATAAAGCCATTTCTTTGGACGAAAATTATTTTGAAGCCTATGTTATGCGCGGAGATGTTTATGACTCTCTTGGTGAAGAAACCAAATCAATTTCAGATTACGAAAAAGCGATAAGCATACGACCTAATGTGGAATTTACTTATAATGAATTAGGAAAAGTATATTTTTTAAAAAATCAATTTTCAAAAGCTCTTGAAGTACTTAATAGAATACTAGAAAAAAAACCAAATACAATTTCAAGTTTAGAATATAGAGCTGGATGCAAATCAAAATTAGGAGATTTTAAAGGAGCTATTAATGACTTCAATACTCTAATAACTTTAGAACCAAAAGAATACAAACATTACATCAACAAAGGTATTCAAGAAGATAACCTAAACAATAATGATCAAGCTTGTAAAGATGTAAAAAAAGGTTATTCTCTCATTAAAAATAAGTTGTCCGAAGAATTCGTTAGGGCGCATAATTTTTTATACACAAAATGTAGAAATACATTAGACCCGAAAGATGTTATAATACAAGATTTAAATCTTGAAATACTTGAACTTTATAAAGTGGGCAAACTTGATTTGGTTATTTTAAAATATAATGAAATGATAAAAATAGCTCCTGATTCCTCGTTTTTATACTACAATAGAGGGAAAATAAAAAGAGAATTAAACAAACATGAAGATGCAATTCTTGATTATAAAAAAGCGGTTCTGTATGACAAAAAAAATGTCGACGCTTGGACGGCAATGGCAGTTTCTTACTCGTATACCTTAAAATTTGAAGAAGCCATAAATGCAAATAAAGAAGCAATTAAAGCAGACAAAAACAGTGCAATTCCTTATTATAATTTAGCTTTAATTTATTCAGAAAAAATAGATTATTTGAAAGCAATAGAAAATTTTGAGCTTGCTGTACAAAAAGACCCAAAGTATACCAATGCCTTTTTTCAACTTGGCATTAATTATTTACTCATTAATGATAAGGAAAAGGCTTGCTATAACTTTAAAAGAGCAGAATCTTTGGGCTCAATACCTGCAAAACTAAAAATTATATCTGAATGCAATAACTAAAAAACAACCTTTTTATTTACTCAAAAACCTAACTTGTATTCCAAATCATTTTTTAGTTCAATTACCAAAAATTACAACTGCTTGATTATCAATTAAAAACAAATTAGTTTATATCGTATTTAAAAACTACCTTTGCACCCAATTTAAAATACTTTATGAATAAATTTGAACAATTAGGTCTGAATGAGTCGTTACTGCTGGCGATCAAAGATCTAGGATTTGAGAATCCGTCAGAAGTGCAAGAAAAAGCGATTCCAGTCTTATTGGAAAAAGACACCGATTTAGTCGCTTTAGCACAAACAGGAACAGGGAAAACAGCAGCATTTGGTTTTCCGCTAATCCAAAAAATAGATGCTGAAGACAGAAGCACACAAGCGTTAATTTTATCACCAACGCGTGAACTATGCTTACAAATCACCAACGAAATTAAACAATACTCGAAATACGTAAAAGGTATTAATACAGTGGCAGTTTATGGTGGTGCAAGCATTACAGAACAAGCCCGAGACATTAAAAGAGGCGCACAAATCATTGTAGCCACTCCAGGTAGAATGCAAGACATGATTAATCGTGGTCTTGTAAACATCAAAAACATCAACTATTGTATTCTTGACGAAGCCGATGAGATGTTGAACATGGGTTTTTATGAAGACATCGTATCGATTTTATCCGATACTCCAGACGAGAAAAACACGTGGTTATTCTCTGCAACCATGCCTGCTGAAGTAGCGCGTATTGCTAAAAAATTCATGCACGATCCCGCAGAAGTTACCGTGGGAACTAAAAATTCAGGTTCAGCTACCGTTTCACACGAATTTTATTGTGTAAATGCTCGCGATCGTTACGAAGCGTTAAAACGTTTAGCCGATGCCAATCCGGATATCTTTTCGGTGGTGTTTTGTAGAACGAAACGCGACACACAAGCGGTTGCCGAAAAATTAATTGAAGACGGTTACAGTGCGGCAGCTTTGCATGGCGATTTATCGCAAGCACAACGCGATGGCGTAATGAAATCGTTTAGAGGTCGTCAAATTCAAATGCTAGTTGCGACGGATGTTGCGGCTCGTGGAATCGACGTTGACAACATTACTCACGTAGTAAACTATCAATTACCAGACGAAATTGAAACCTATAATCACCGTTCGGGTCGTACCGGTCGTGCTGGAAAATTAGGTACATCCATCGTAATCATCACCAAAAGTGAATTGCGTAAAATTTCGTCCATTGAACGAATCATCCAACAAAAATTTCAAGAGAAAACCATTCCATCCGGAATCGAAATCTGCGAAATTCAGTTGTTGCACTTAGCGAATAAAATTAAAGATACCGAAGTTGATCACGAAATCGACAGTTATCTTCCTGCTATCAACGAAGTGCTTGACGGTTTATCAAAAGAAGAATTGATCAAGAAAATGGTTTCGGTTGAATTCAACAGATTCATCAATTACTACAAAAAGAAACGCGATTTATCGGGTGAAAAAGGTGGTGAAAGAGGCGAAAGAAGTTCTGAACCAAGAGAAATTAGGGCAGGTGATCCGGTTCGTTATTTCGTAAACATTGGTTCAAGAGACGATTTCGATTGGATGCAATTGAAAGATTTCTTAAAAGAAACACTTGATTTAGGTCGTGACGACGTATTTAAAGTGGATGTTAAAGAAGGTTTCTCGTTCTTCAATACCGATGGTGAGCATACCGATAAAGTGATGTCAGTTCTAAACGGATTTGACCTTAACGGAAGACGCATCAACGTTGAAATCTCTAAAAACGATGGCGGAAGCCGCGAACGACGTGACCATAACGGTAGAAGCGGTGGCGGTGAACGACGTGGTGGTTTTGGTGGAAGACGTGATGGCGACAGAAATTCGGCTCCAAGAAGTGGCGGATTCGGACCAAGAAGCGATCGTTCTGATGCTCCACGACGTGAAGGCGGATTTTCATCGGATCGTCCGGCACGAGAAGGCGGATTCAAAAGTTCGGCTCCACGAAGAGAACCAGGTTCGGCTCAAAGAGAAGGAAGTCCAGCTCCACGCCGTTCAGAAGGAAGTTCTGACCGACCAGCAAGTCGCTCATTTGATGCAGCAAAAAGCAGAAGACCACGTAGAAGTTAAATAATGATTTGTCACCCTGAGAAGTTTATGCTGAGCGCAGACGAAGCGCAGTCGAAGGGTCAAATTCTAAATAATACAATTCCAAATTCCAATGAAAATCAATTGGGATTTGGAATTTGTTTTTTGTAGTATTTCCGTTTTTTGTTAATTTTCTTATAATTGAACCTAAATATCACACGAGTTTAGTACTTTTAAGCCATCAAAACGAAACATGAGATATCTTTTACTTTTTTTATTTTCTCTCGTAAGTGGCTTATCCTTTAGCCAAGACAATGCCTTGAAAAGTAGTGTATCGGGAACCATCCTCAACAATGCCAATTTATTGCCGTTATCGAATGTAAACATCATTAACATCAATAAAGTAAAAGGTACAGTTACGAATGGAAGAGGTCAATTTGAGATTGAAGCTACAGTAAACGACACCATTCATATTACGTGTATCGGGTATCAATCGTTGCGTGTTCGTGTTACCAACGACTGGATAAAAAATCAAACTACCAAAATATTACTGACCGAAAGAGCGATTGCTTTGGAAGAAGTATTGGTTCGAAAATACATGCTTACGGGTTATTTGGAAGTCGACACCAAACTGATTCCGTACCGTGAAAATTACGCTTACAGTATTTCGGGCTTATCAAAATCGTATGAAGTAGGTGAAAATTCTCCCAAAGCGTTTAGCCGTGTGATGAACTCGATTTTTAATCCGGCTGACATGCTCTACAATTTCTTCGGAAATAAACCCAAAGAGTTGAAAAAGCTCAAAGAAATGCGTAAAGACGATACGGTTCGTAATCTTTTAGAATCGAAATTTGATCGAGAAACCTTAGCCGTTTTATTGGGAATTGACAAAGATGAAATTCCCGAAATTCTTCAGAAATGCAATTATTCGCAAACCTTCATTGAGACCGCAAACGATTTGCAAATCATGGACGCCATCAGTGGTTGTTATGAAGAATACAAGGTGTTGACCAAGAAAAATCAGAAGTACGTAAAAGACTAAACTGATTTATTTGGTTTAATTTCGGTGTAAAATCGTTCTTCGATTCGTTTGATGTCTTTGATGGTATTCCGCGCCCACGTCAGACGTCTTTCCAACAATTCGTCTGGAGTCAACTTCCAATTCACATCCGATTGTCGTAACCGATTGGTAATATCCTGAATGATGATTGCCGCTGAAACTGAAATATTCAAACTTTCGGTAAATCCGACCATGGGAATTTTCAAATAGCCATCAGCTTGTTCGATTACTTCTGGTGAAAGTCCGTCGCGTTCCGTCCCAAAAAAAATAGCGCTGCGTTTCGTAACATCAAATTCATGCAACAAACACGAATCGTTGTGCGGAGTCGTCGCAATGATTTGATATCCTTTTTCCTTCATCGCATCAATACAACTCTGAATCGAATTGAATCGGTTTACATCCACCCATTTTTGAGCGCCCATCGCAATTTCGGTATCGATGCGTTTACCAAATTTTTGTTCTACAACATTGAGCTCCTGAATTCCAAAAACTTCGCAACTACGCATCACAGCACTCGTATTGTGCAACTGAAACACATCTTCCATGGCAATTGTAAAATGATTAGTCCGACTCTCTAAAATGCGGTGAAATCGTTCTTTTCGGTTATCCGTTAAAAATCCTTCGAGATACTGTAATAATTCTAAATCCATGCCTCAAAAATAAAATATTGTTTGGAAAGTAAAAAAATTAAATGGTCTTACCGTTCAACAATTGTTAAAAATATAATTATTTGAGAAATAAATTTTTATATTAGCACAAAACAAACAAGCATGACACAGGAAGAAATAGTAACTCAAATTCTAAAGAAAGATTCAAATTCTTTTACCTATTTATACGACCATTACTCGAAAAGTTTGTATGGCGTGATTTTTAACCTTATTAAAAACAAAGAAGAAGCCGAAGATGTGCTTCAAGAAGTTTTTGTAAAAATTTGGAATAATATCGATTCGTACAACGAATCAAAAGGAAGATTGTACACGTGGATGCTTAATATTGCTCGCAATACGACCATCGACAAGCTTCGTTCCAAAAATTATAAGAAGAGTGCCCAAAACCTATCCACAGATAATTTCGTAAATCTATTAGACGACAATTCGAAAGAGACAAGCAAAATTGATGCGATCGGAATCAAGGCTTTATTGAAGCGCTTAAAGCCAAAGTGTATTGAACTGATTGAGTTGTTGTTTTTTCAAGGGTATACCCAACAAGAAGCTTCGGAAGAATTAAATATTCCGTTGGGAACCGTGAAAACGAACAATAGAAATTGCATGAACGATTTAAGAACATTTGTAAATGGATAGTAAAGAATTTATAGAATCAGGAATTTTAGAACTCTATGTTTTTGGTAGTCTTACCGAAAAAGAAAACAGCGAGGTTCAAGACATGGCATCCAAACACAGTGATGTCAGCGAAGAGATCATTGCCATAGAAAAGGCAGTCATCAATCTTTCGCAAAGTGTAGCGCCGCATTTGTCGGCCAAAAATTACGAGGAAATTCGTCAAAAGTTACTTCTGAAACACAAAGTAATTGAGATGAAACCTTCACGACCTTCGTATTTGGGTTGGGCAGCTTCAGTAGCCGTGTTGATAGGCGCTGGAATCATGTACTTCCAACTCAACTCGTCGAAATCGGCTTTGGAAAATCAAAACAAAGAATTGCAAAATTCGGTTACTGTTTTGGATGCTAAAAAGAAAGCAACTGAATCGCTTTTAGACGTAATCCGCGATCAAAACAATACCGTTGTTGCCCTTGCAGGACAAGCGGTCGCGCCAACATCGTATGCGAAAGCGTATTACAATAAGCAAACCAAAGAAGTGTACATCGATGCGGCGGGTTTACCCGAACCACCAGAAGGAAAAGTTTACCAAATTTGGGCCTTGAAATTACAACCCGTGTTGACTCCAACGAGTATCGGTTTATTGGAAAATTTCACCGCAGAAGAAACGCGTGTATTTAAAGTGGATAATGCCGATGGTGCGGAAGCATTCGGAATTACATTGGAACCTGCAGGTGGAAGCGCTTCTCCAACCATGGAACAATTATATACGTTAGGAAAAGTTTAAATTTTACCCTATTAATTAGAACCTCAATTGATTTTTTCTTTTGAGGTTTTTTTATTTATTTTTGAGCATGAAAAAGAAACTGGTGGTATTAACGGGTGCCGGAATTTCGGCGGAAAGTGGCATCAAAACCTTTCGTGATTCGGGCGGATTATGGGAAGGTCACGATGTTATGGAAGTAGCTTCGTACGACGGCTGGCTCAAAAACAAAGCATTGGTGTTGGACTTCTACAACCAACGCCGTAAGCAATTGTTCGAAGTGCAACCCAATCTCGGACATTACACGTTGGCGGAACTAGAGGAAGATTTCGACGTACACATCATCACTCAAAACGTAGACGATTTACACGAAAGAGCCGGAAGCTCGAACGTGCTGCATTTGCATGGTGAATTGTTAAAAGTACGCAGTGATCGGAATCCGCCCATTCAAATTTTAGATTGGACGACTGATTTAATTTTGGGTGATGTTGACAGCAAGGGAAACCAACTCCGACCTCATATCGTTTGGTTTGGCGAAGCCGTTCCAGCTCTTGAAGAAGCCGTCGAAATTGCTCAACAAGCCGATTATTTTGCCGTTGTTGGCACATCCTTACAAGTCTATCCTGCCGCTGGATTGGTACATTATGCTCCGTTTAACGCACCTATTTTTTACATCGATCCGAATCCGGCTACGATTTATGATTTGGCTCATTCCTTAGAAGTCATTCCGATGAATGCAACAGAAGGTGTGCCGATTTTAAAAAGAAAGTTGTTAGATTTAGGATAAAAACTGAACACTAATCACTGAACACTGAACACTATTTCTTATTTTTGCATCTTCAAAAACAACACAACACATGCAACTATCCGAATTAAACGCCGTTTCTCCCATCGACGGACGATACAGAAGTAAAACGATTTCTTTATCGCCCTATTTTTCTGAAGAAGCGCTCATCAAATACCGAGTTTTAGTTGAAGTGGAATACTTCATTGCGTTGTGCGAAGCCAATTTGCCTCAACTTTCAAGTTTAGACACGAGTCGTTTCGACGATTTACGCAACATTTATATTGATTTTTCATCCGCAGATGCACAACAGATCAAAGAAACCGAAAAAATCACCAACCACGATGTAAAAGCCGTGGAATATTTCATTAAAGATAAATTTGAAGCGTTGAATTTGTCGCAGTACAAAGAGTTCATTCACTTCGGATTGACTTCACAAGACATCAACAATACCGCGATTCCGCTTTCTACTAAAGAAGCATTTGAACAAGTCTATTTACCGAGTTTGATTGCTGTTATTGCTAAATTAAAAGAGTTAGCCATTGAATGGAAGGACGTTCCGATGTTGGCACGAACACACGGTCAACCGGCATCTCCTACTCGTTTAGGAAAAGAAATTTTAGTATTTGTGGAACGTTTGGAAGAACAAATGCGTCAGTTATTCAACATTCCGTTTGCAGCTAAATTTGGTGGTGCGACCGGAAATTACAATGCGCATCACGTGGCGTATCCGAATATCGATTGGAAAAAATTCGGAACCCATTTTGTAGAAGAAACCTTAGGATTACACCATTCATTTCCTACGACTCAAATCGAACATTACGATCATTTTGCTGCTTTTTTTGACGCGTTAAAACGAATCAACACCATCATCATCGATTTAGACCGAGATATTTGGACGTATGTTTCAATGGATTATTTCAAACAAAAAATCAAAGCAGGCGAAATCGGTTCATCGGCCATGCCACATAAAGTTAACCCGATTGATTTTGAAAACAGTGAAGGTAATCTCGGAATGGCGAATGCGATTTTCGAACACCTTTCAGCGAAATTGCCTCTGTCCAGATTGCAACGCGATTTGACCGACAGCACGGTGTTGAGAAACATCGGAGTGCCAATGGGTCACACGCTAATTGCTTTTGAAGCCACCTTAAAAGGATTAAACAAATTACTTTTAAACGAAGATAAATTCGCCGAAGATTTAGAAAAAAACTGGGCCGTTGTAGCCGAAGCCATTCAGACTATTTTACGTCGAGAAGGTTATCCGAATCCGTATGAAGCCCTAAAAGGATTGACGCGAACCAATTCGGTCATCAATAAAGAATCGATTCATGCTTTTATCGGAACACTCGAAGTTTCAGAAGAAATAAAAGCCGAATTGTTAGCGATTTCTCCGAGTAATTATCTGGGAATCTAATTTCAAATTACATCGAAAAATCTGTTATAATTTAATTAAATCTGCCTTTTTAACTTTGAAAAAGGCAGATTTTTTGCTATTTTAGACAAAAAAAATTATATGCCGATTTCTTTATCTACCGCTGCAACAAATGTACACTTACCTGATTTGATCAGTGATTTGGGATTGATCTTAATTACCGCCGCCATTGCCGTTTTACTCTTCCGAATTTTAAAACAACCTTTGGTTCTTGGTTATTTGGTGGCTGGTTTTTTGGCAGGAAGTAAATTCGATTTCTTCCCTACCGTAAAAGACATGCACAGTGTTGAAGTGTGGGCAGAAATTGGCGTGATATTTTTACTGTTCAGTTTAGGATTAGAATTCAGCTTTAAAAAGCTCATGAAAGTCGGCGGAACGGCTTCCATCACAGCCATTACGCAAATCATCGTCATGGTCACTATTGGGTATTTTGTGGGCCAATTGATGGGATGGGATAAAATGAATAGTGTTTTCTTAGGCGTAATTTTATCGATTTCGTCGACCACCATCATACTCAAAACCTTTGACGAATTGGGTGTAAAAACGCAAAAATTTGCGCGCAACGTAATCGGATCGTTAATCGTGCAAGACATACTCGCTATTCTGATGATGGTATTGCTGTCAACGATAGCCGTGAGTCAGCAGTTTTCGGGAGTAGAATTGGTACAATCAGTATTAAAACTGATCTTTTTCCTAACGATTTGGTTTGTGGTGGGCATCTTTTTTATTCCGTCGCTTTTACGAAAGGCCAAACACTTACTCACCGATGAAATGATGCTTATTATTTCATTAGCACTGTGTTTATTGATGGTGATTTTTGCCGCGAACGTAGGATTCTCGCCCGCTTTAGGTGCTTTTATCATGGGTTCCATCATCGCTGAAACGACTCAAGCCGAACACATCGAACATTTAGTCAAACCTGTAAAAGATTTATTCGGCGCTGTATTTTTTGTATCAGTCGGAATGCTTATCAATCCGGAAACCTTAGTAGAATATGCATTTCCTGTGGCGTTACTAACTTTAGTGGTTATCTTCGGACAATCCATCAGTTCGACCATAGGCGCTTTGTTATCGGGTCAACCGCTCAAACAATCCATACAAACTGGAATGAGTTTGTCGCAAATAGGCGAATTCTCGTTCATCATTGCAACACTCGGAACCACGCTAAAAGTGACCAGTGATTTTCTGTATCCAATTGTGGTTGCGGTATCTGCAGTAACCACATTTACAACGCCTTTCATGGTAAAATTTGCCGTTCCTTTTTCAGGTTTTCTTGAGAAAAAACTACCTCGTAAATGGGTAAAAAGAATCCAACGATACAGCGCGAATACCGAAGAAATCAAGTCCATCAGCAATTGGCAAATCGTATTAAAAAGCTACCTAATTCAAGTTGTCATTCATTCCATCATTATTGTGGCCATCATTTTACTTTCTTCCAAATACATTCTGCCTTTGGTGCAAGACTCAAGATCTGGAAACGCGATAGCCGCTTTAATTACCATCGTTATTTTGTCGCCTTTTTTGTGGGCATTGTCACTGCGGAGAGTGGCTGTAAAAGAAGTCGAACAATTGATGCGCCAAAAAAAACACCAAGGTCCGATTGTTATGTTAGTGCTATTCCGAATTCTACTTTCCTTATTTTATGTCGGATTTGTATTAAACACCTTTTTCTCGTCCGGAGTTGCCTTTGTTGCCTTTATGATTGCGATTGGCGTGTACATTATTTTTCCAAAAAAATTACACAAGATTTACCACAAAATTGAGAGTCATTTCTTGAGTAATTTTAACGACCGAGAAATCATAAAACAAAACAAAAGACAAAACACCTTATCGCCTTGGGATGGACACATGGCCGAATTTGATATTGCCAAAGAATCCAATTTGGCAGGCAAAACATTACAGGAATTATCGATTCGAGAGCAATTTGGCATCAACATCGCTTCGATACGACGAGGTGATGTTTTGATTAATATTCCCATCCGAACCGAACGCTTATTTCCGGGTGATGAAATCAGTGTAATTGGAACTGATGATCAAGTAAAGGAGTTCAAACTGTATTTGGATAAAAACGAAATCGACGCACCCGAAGAAGACGAGCAAGCCGACATTATTCTGCAAAAACTCGAGTTAAAAAACCGTGTTTGCATCGGAAAAAGCATTCGGGAATCTCAAATTCGGGAGAAAACACATGGCATCATAGTCGGAATTGAACGCAACGGAAAACGTATTCTCAATCCGGAATCGCATTTGGTTCTCGAAGAAAGTGATGTGTTGTGGATTGCTGGCGAACGGAAGAAAATAGCTGAGTTTCTGAAGTCCTAAAATATTTATTTCAAAATTTTATTGAATTAAAATTTCAATATCATCAAGACTTGTGTTTTGCCTACTTCTGCCTAATACTTTGGATAGTACAATATTTGGAATATTAAATGGAAACGGGAAAAATTCTAAAATTGAATCTTTCAAAACGATATCCTTATAATTGTGTACAGATATTTTGAATTTTCCGTAGTTATTGAGATCAAAAGTGTAAAACTTTATAGCTTTTTTGCCGTATTTAAAATCTCTTCCTTTACTATTAAACTCAGTTAGCCAAATGTCTTCATTAGTTTCTATATTTACAATTTGAACATAAAAATCAGGATTAGTTTCGATATGATGTCCACCCAAAATATATATAACATATGAACCATAAAATAGTTCTGACTCTATTATTTCATGAATGTTGAATTTAATACTCATAAAAATAAATAATAAACCTGACAGGTTTGTATACTACCTAGAATAATTCGGTGCTTCCTTAGTAATCGTCACATTATGCGGATGGCTTTCTCCGATTCCACTCGTTGTAATGCGCACAAAACGACCGGTTTCTTGTAGCGTCGGAATGTCTTTCGCGCCACAATAACCCATTCCGGCACGTAAACCGCCTATGAATTGTTGCATGCTTTCATTCAATTCGCCTTTATATGGAACGCGACCTACAATTCCTTCGGGAACTAATTTTTTAATATCGTCTTCCACATCCTGAAAATAACGGTCCTTCGATCCTTCTTGCATCGCTTCCACCGAACCCATTCCGCGGTACGACTTGAATTTTCTTCCTTCAAAAATGATGGTTTCCCCAGGCGATTCTTTGGTTCCGGCCAACAGCGATCCTAACATTACACAATCAGCACCCGCTGCAATCGCTTTCGGAATATCACCCGTATACCGAATTCCGCCATCAGCAATCACCGGAACTCCACTTCCGCGCAACGCAGCTGCGACTTCCAATACGGCCGAAAATTGCGGAAAACCAACTCCAGCCACGACACGCGTGGTACAAATTGAACCCGGACCAATTCCGACTTTTACGCCATCGGCACCATTTTCAACCAAATACAACGCGGCTTCTGCGGTAGCGATATTTCCCACGATGACATCCAAATTCGGAAATTTTGATTTCACCACTTTCAACACATCCACCACACCTTTGGTATGTCCGTGTGCCGTGTCAATAATCACTGCATCGACTCCGGCATTCACCAAAGCTGTCGCTCGATCCAACGCATCTGCAGTAACACCGATCGCTGCAGCAACGCGCAAACGACCAAATGTATCTTTGTTGGCTACTGGTTTCTGAGCCAGCTTAGTAATATCTCGAAATGTAATTAATCCGACTAATTTATAATTCGCATCAACTACAGGTAACTTTTCAATTTTATTTTGCTGCAAAATGCCTTCTGCCTCTTGCAAAGTAGTTCCTTCGGCAGCCGTAACTAAATGTTCGGAAGTCATCACTTCTAAAATAGAACGCGAATTGATTTTTTCGAAACGCAAATCCCGATTCGTCACGATTCCTTTTAAAATTCCGTTTTCATCAACTACGGGAATTCCTCCAATTCCGTGCTCTTTCATCAATAGTTTAGCATCACCAACGGTTGAGTTCAACGGCAATGTCACCGGATCGATGATCATTCCAGCTTCGGCGCGTTTTACTTTTCGCACTTTGGCCGCTTGTTGCTCGATGGTCATGTTTTTGTGCAACACGCCAATTCCGCCTTCTTGCGCCATAGCAATAGCCATCGAACTTTCGGTCACGGTATCCATAGCGGCAGAAACGACAGGAACATTCAATGAAATATTTCTCGATATTTTCGATTGGATGTTGACTTCGCGCGGTAAAACTTCAGAGTAATTTGGTATCAGCAGAACATCGTCGTAGGTTAAACCTTCTCCAACGATTTTAGAGTTGTGTGCTTTCATGGTGCAATTGTTGTTTACGCTGAACTTGATTCAGTGTTGTAGTTAAATTGCGTGCAAATATAAGTAAAAGTTGGGAGTTGGAAGTTGGAAGTTGGAAGTTTTTTTGCGTCGTAAAAAAATTGCATTCGCGTAGCTCATTTTGGAACACAAATGACACAGATTAAAGAAATTTTACTTCGTCAGTTCGACCTTTGGTCTCGTGTCGCAGATTTTTTTTATTTGAAGCAGAAGTATAGTAGTTCAAATATCGCCTCGTCCCGCTTTCCGCTTTACTGCGTGCCGCTGCAATCGGGGCTAGTTTAGACGCTTCGTATTTCAGTAGCACTTTCTGCCTTCTGATTACTGAACACTGATTACTGAGTACTGACCACTACTTTCTGCCTTCTGCCTTCTGAACACTGTTTACTGAACACTATCAAAATTAACTCACCTATTTCCTCATAAATCCAATAAAAATCACTACCTTAGAGTACAACAACCACTTAATCATGAGCGAATCTGAACCGTCGATTACAGGATTATCCGATCAAGAAGTACTTTCTGCACGAAAAACAGGAGGTTCAAATTCCTTGGAACACCAAGAAAAGAATCATTTTCTACATTCACTGTTAGATATGATTAAAGAACCCATGTTCTTACTGTTGGTTGCCGCGGCCAGTATTTATTATATTTCAGGCGATTATGGCGATGGGGTATTCATGACTTTTGCCATTGTTCTCGTAGCAGCCATATCATTATTTCAGGAATCTCGCAGTCGGAATGCCATTGATGCACTAAAAAAAATGACGCAACCCAAAAGTAAAGTCATACGAAACAGCGCACTCATCGAAATTCAAAGTGAAGAAATAGTTCTGGGCGATTGCATTCAGGTGGAAGAAGGCAGTTTTATTCCAGCTGATGCGATGATACTTCAATCGCATGATTTTTCAGTAAACGAAGCCATTTTAACTGGTGAATCACTTTCGGTTTTTAAGAATGAAACAGTCGAAAACAACACCGTATTTCAAGGAACAACGGTCGCAACAGGAATGGCCATTTGCCAAGTTACTGCCATCGGAAACCAAACCAGTTTAGGAAAAATCGGTAAAAGTATCGAAACAATAGCCGAAGAAAAAACACCTTTACAAATTCAGATTTCGAATTTTGTGACAAAAATGTCGATCACTGGATTGATTATATTCGGAATCGTTTGGGCCATCAATTACTACCAATCACAAAGTATACTAGACAGTTTGCTCAAAGCCTTAACCATTGCTATGAGTGTGATTCCGGAAGAAATTCCTGTTGCTTTTGCCTCTTTTATGGCGTTAGGTTCGTGGCGCTTGTTGAAAATGGGAATCATTACCAAACAAACAAAAACCGTTGAAACCTTGGGAAGCGCGACCGTAATTTGCACCGACAAAACCGGAACCATTACCGAAAATAAAATGACGTTGGCGCAGTTGTATCTTTTTAACTCAGACGCCATTGTCAATACTAACGAGAAACTGAATCCCGAAGCAAAAGAAGTCTTAAGCTTTGCCATGTGGTCGAGCGAACCTAGGCCTTTTGACGCCATGGAAATCGCAATTCACGATGCCTACACAAATTTAGAATCGACCGATGAACGACCCAATTTTAAACTAGTTCACGAATATCCTTTGGGCGGAAAACCGCCGATGATGACGCATGTTTTTGAGGCTACCAGTGGAAACCGAATCATTGCTGCCAAAGGCGCGCCCGAAGCCTTGCTTGAAGTAAGTCAGCTTTCTGAAACCGACAAAGCTAAAATTCTAACGGCGATGGAAACCATGGCCAACGAAGGCTATCGCGTTTTAGGTGTGGGCGTGTCCGATTTTTCAGGAAGTGATTATCCCAAAACGCAACAGGAACTACAATTTGATTTTAAAGGATTGGTCGCGTTTTACGATCCGCCGAAAGCCAATATTCAAAAGGTGTTTGAAACATTTTACAAAGCCGGAATTCAGGTGAAAATTGCGACGGGCGACAATGCGGCGACCACGTCAACTATTGCCAAACAAGTCGGATTTAAAGATGCCGACAAAGTCTTAAATGGCGACGAACTCATGGCAATGGACGAAGCCACCTTACAAGTGAAAGTAATGGAGACTGCCATTTTCACCCGAATGTTTCCCGAAGCCAAGCTCAAAATCATTCAGGCTCTAAAAGACAACAACCAAATTGTAGCGATGACCGGCGATGGCGTAAACGACGGTCCGGCGCTAAAATCGGCGCACATCGGAATTGCGATGGGTAAAAAAGGAACCGAAATCGCCAAGCAAGCCGCCAATTTGATTTTAATCGACGATGATTTTTCTAAAATGACCGACGCCATCGCGATGGGAAGAAAAATTTACATCAACCTCAAAAAAGCCATTCAGTACATCATTTCGATTCACATTCCGATTATACTTATTGTGTTTATTCCGCTGGCTTTGGGCTGGATTTTTCCCTCAATTTTTACGCCGGTTCACATCATTTTCTTAGAAATTATTATGGGTCCGACGTGTTCCATCATCTACGAAAACGAACCCATGGAACGCAATTTAATGCTCCAAAAACCACGTCCGCTCACGACTACTTTTTTCAATGTAAAAGAAATCGCCATCAGCATCATTCAAGGTTTGGTAATTACCGCAGGATTGTTATTTATGTATCAGTATTGTGTGGCCGAAAACTGTTCGGAAAAAGTCACCCGCACGGTCATTTTCATCACGCTAATCGTGTCGAATGTATTTCTGACACTGGCCAACCGCTCGTTTTACTACTCAATTTTCACTACGATTCAGTATAAAAACAATTTGGTACCGCTGATCATTGGAATCACGATTGTACTGACATCGCTATTGCTATTTGTTCCGGCTTTTACGGCTTTCTTTTTGTTTGATTCAGTAACGTGGACGCAACTCGGAATTGCCGTTTTAGTTGGATTTGTATCTGTGATGTGGATTGAGATTTATAAAGTATTTAGAAGGAAAAATTAGAACGCGGATTAAACTGATTTGCTGGAGCAAAACGCTGATTGCAACGGATTTTTTTTATTTGAAGCAGCTATTTAGTATTTCTAATCACGTCTCGTCCCGCTTTCCGTCGCACGCGGTGCTTCCTCCAATCGGGGCTAGTTTAGAAATTTTGTATTTCAGTAGAACTTTCTGCCTTCTGCCTTCTGAACACTGGATACTGACTACTGACCACTAGCCCAGATTGAAGTGAAAAGCCCGTAAAGAAAAAACAAGCTAATTTTGTTGCAAAAAAAAAGCGACCATAGAAGCTGTTTTTTTGCTTACAAAATGCTTGTTTTTACTGCGGACTTGCAACGAAAAGCTGGATTAGCTTCAAATTTTAAACCATATAAGGCATATAGGGACATTAAAGAGAAAGCTTACATGAACTTATATGCCTTATATGGTAAAGAAAAAAAAATGAAAAGTTTTATTGTAAAAAATTAGTGAAACTCACCAAACAACCGCGAAGCCACGTTGTACGCGCTTTCGAAACTCATCGGACTCGTATCGGTGTTCTCTTTGACGGTGGTAAAATAGGAAAGTAATTTTTCGGTGGGCATGTTACCTGTTAAGTCGTCTTTGGCCATTGGGCAGCCACCAAAACCTTGAATCGCGCCATCGTAGCGACGGCAACCGGCTTTGTAGGCCGCATCGATTTTTTCATGCCATTTATCGCGTGTGGTGTGCAAATGTGCGCCAAATTCGATGTTGGGGTATTTCGGAATCAAATTGGAAAATAAATAATCAATCACCTTGGGTGTTGAACTTCCCACGGTATCCGACAACGAAAGAATTTTCACGCCCATATTCGCTAATTTTTCCGTCCACTCGCCTACTATTTCTAAGTTCCAAGGATCGCCATACGGATTTCCGAAACCCATAGAAATATAGGTTACGACTTCTTTATTGGAACGGTCGGCGATGTTTAAAATCTCTTGTAAGGTTACCAAACTCTCGGCGATAGTTTTGTGTGTGTTCCGCATTTGAAAATTCTCGGAAATCGAAAACGGAAAACCCAAATAATTAATTTCTTTGTGAACCGAAGCGATTTCGGCACCTTGTGTATTGGCGATTATGGCAAGTAATTTACTTTTGGTTTGTGACAAATCGAGTTGCGCCAAGACTTCGGCCGTGTCTTGCATTTGCGGAATGGCTTTGGGCGAGACAAAACTCCCAAAATCGATGGTATCAAAACCTACGCGAAGCAACGCCTGAATATAATCGACTTTTCGCTCGGTGGGAATAAACGGTTTGATGCCTTGCATGGCATCGCGTGGGCATTCGATGATTTTGATTTTATTCATAATAAGTTGCTAATATAAAAAGTTTTTGCTGCAAAGGCACGAAGTCGCGAAATTTTTATTTTGGGTTTAACAGAATCTGTTTGTTGATGTCGTGTACCAATTTTGGGCCTTCGTAAATAAAACCCGTGTACAATTGTACTAAGCTTGCGCCAGCATCTAGTTTTTCGAGGGCATCTTGTGCTGAGTGGATTCCGCCTACACCGATAATGGGAAATGATTTATTGCTTTTTTCAGAGAGAAAACGAATGACTTCAGTTGAACGTTTCGTTAATGGTTTGCCTGATAATCCGCCCATTTCGGATTTATTTTCTGATCGCAAACCTTCGCGTGATAAAGTGGTATTGGTTGCGATTACTCCGGCGATTTTGGTTTCATTTACAATATCGATGATGTCGAGCAATTGTGAATCGGTTAAATCGGGTGCTATTTTGAGTAGGATTGGCTTTTGTTTGGGCTTTGACAGATTTTTATTTTGGAGCGTTTGAAGCAATTGAGTTAACGGTTCTTTATCCTGCAACTCGCGTAAATTGGGCGTGTTAGGCGAACTCACATTGACCACAAAATAATCAACATAATTGAATAATTCTTCAAAGCATATTTCGTAATCGTTCACCGCTTCTTCATTGGGTGTGATTTTGTTTTTACCGATGTTACCGCCAATAAGTACGCCGTTGTTTTGTTTGAGTCGTTCAACCGCTTCTTTTACGCCGCCATTATTGAAACCCATTCGGTTGATGATGGCCGAATCTTCTCTCAAACGAAACAAACGTTTTTTTGGATTTCCTTCTTGTCCGACTGGAGTTAGCGTACCTATTTCTATGAATCCGAAGCCAAAATTAGAAAGTTCGTTGTAGAGTTTGGCGTCTTTGTCAAATCCGGCTGCTAAACCCACTGGATTTTTGAATTTCAATCCGAATACTTCGCGTTCTAACCGTTTGTCGTTTACTAAATAGAGTGATTTAAAAAGGGAAGTAAATCCGGGTATTTTGGAAAGAATTCGAATTAAGGAAAAAGTGAAATAGTGAACTTCTTCGGGATCAAACCAAAAAAGAATCGGACGAATAAGCAGTTTGTACATAGTTGGTGGTATTGTCGTGCAAAAATAGAAAATTGGTAGGTTTTTTTACCATATAAGGCATATAAGTTCATTAAAGTCTTCTTTATTTTTAAAATATAATGCCTAGAAACATAAAAGACAATTCGCTTTTCCTTTACCACATAAGAAATATATGTTCATTGATGCATTCTTATATTTCTTATATGCCTTATATGGTAAAAACTAACCATATAAGGAATATAAGAACATTTAAGAGTTGGATGTTTTAACAGGTGGCAGCATAAAAAAAACGCACCTAAACTAGATGCGTTTTCTACCAACCTAACTATGATGAGAATTAACCAATTTCAATCAAGCGTTTTGGTTTTGGTAAGGCTTCTTCTTTTTTAGGAAGCGCTACGTTCAACACGCCGTTTTCGTATGTCGCGTTGATGTTTTCGGTGTTCACGGTTTCGGGCAATGTAAATGCTCTTCGGAACGATGAATAGTTGAATTCTTTGCGTGTGTATTTTCCTTGAGTTTCTTCGTTTTCGCTTTTGGTTTCAGAAGAAATGGTCAATACATTGTGGTCGATTTCGATGTTAAAATCATCCTTAGTTTTTCCGGGTGCGGCCAATTCGATTCCGAAGCTTGCATCGGTTTCTTTAATATTTACCGCTGGAATGTTGGCGTTAAAACTTTGCATTCCGCCCAACCAATCTGGTTTTAATAATTCATCGATAATGGATGGAAAAGGCACTGTGTTTCTTTTAATTAAGTTCATAATTGTTATGTTTTAATGTTAAACGATTTTTAATTACGATTGGTGAAAAACAAATTGCATACCAAGGGAAAAATCAGGTCATTTTGACATTTAAAATGTAGAATTTTGTGGACACAACTGAAAAAAAGTCTTGTTTAACACTTCTTTAACTGACTTATCTTCATGTACTTAATTGAATTTATAAGTAAATTCAGCATACACTATGTAACTTCAAAATGTTACATTTCTTACAAAGTAAAAATTTTTTATTACCTAAAATTGTATAAATTTACTTACTAATACTTTTACTATGAAAAAGATATTTCTTTTGTTTTTGGCCACTCCATTTCTCTTATTATCACAGTCAACTGATGTAAAATCAATAAACAATGACTTAGTAAAGTCAAGAAATTTTGTCCAATTAATTCAACTTGACAGTGCTTATTTCTATGCTAATAGATCTTTAATTGCATCTAAGAAAATAGATGACAGCATTTTAGAGACAAAATCTCTCCTTTTGCTCTCAGACATTTACTTTAATAAAGGTGATAAAAATGAATCTGGGAAATTTGCAGAAAAAGGATTAAAGATTGCTACACAAAATAATGACTATGAAAACATGCAATTTGCTAACTTAATTCTTGGAAACATTTCTTTCTTCAATGGAGCCGAAGACAAAGCCCTTCAGTTTTACAGAAAAATTGAATTAATAGCTGAAAAAACGAAGAAAAAAAATGCAACTTTAGCAAAATGTTACATACAGATTGGTGCTCTTTTATTCAGAAATAATGATCCTGAAAATAAAGGATTAAATCAAGCCGAAACGTATTTCAAAAAAGCAATCGATGTTTCTATCGAAATTAAAAATAAAGAAACTGAGATTAGAGGATATTCAAATTACAGCCGAATTCTAGCAGAAAGAGGTCAGTTTGACGAGTCTATTGCGTTGGAATTAAAATGCTACAATTACTATAAAAGTGTAAATAACAAATTGCAACTTCCTAATGTTCTTGTTGGTCTTGGTGAACGATATTCAAGTAAAGGAGATTTCGCAAGTGCCAAAAAAGCATATACAGAATGCCTTGAAATTTATCAAAAAGAAAATAATACCGATGGCTTAGCTAAAGCTCATTGGGCATTTGGCAAACTATACAGTCAATTCAAAAATTATGATGAATCGTTACGAGAATATAAACAATCGATTTCTTACTTTAAACAAGATGAACCCGTTCAATACGGAGCATTGTCGGTTGTTACAAGCGAAATATCTGATGTTTTCTATCAAAAGGGTGATTATAAATCGGCTTTCGAATATTTAGATGAATACATTACCATTGAGCAAAATTTGAGTAGAGATGCTCTTGCAATCTCAATGAAGGATTTAGAAGCCAAATACCAAACTGAGAAAAAAGAACAACAAATTAAACTACTATCCACTCAAAACGAATTAGCCCAAAAACAAAAATACATTTACATTGGTTTACTCGGATTACTTGCCTTAATTGGGGGAAGTTTATTCTACGGCTACCGAAACAAAATCAAAACCGCTCAAAAACTCAACGAACTCAACGAACTCAAATCGCGTTTCTTTGCTAATATTTCGCACGAATTCAGAACGCCGTTAACGTTGATTAAAAGTCCGGTGCAAAGTTTACAAAGTGAAATTTCAGACGCCAATCAAAAAAATAAACTGAACTTAATCGACACCAATTCAACTCGAATGCTGCAATTAGTGGATCAACTCTTGGAACTTTCCAAAATTGACGGTGGTAATTTAAAACTGATTTTAAAAGATGGAAACATCAGTGCGTTTTTAACTTCGATTATCGAACCCTTTCAGTTTCAATCGAAGGAAAAAGGAATCGATTTTAAATCCAACATTCAAAAAACCAACGAAAACAATGCATTTGACAAAGATGTCATCGAAAAAATTGTGACGAATTTGGTTTCGAACGCGTTCAAATATACACCGGAAAAAGAAACAATTAGTTTTACTTCATCGGTAGAAAACTCTACTTTACAACTGAAAGTTTCCAATACGGGTAGCGATGTCAAAAAAGACGATTTACCCAAATTATTCGAACGCTTTTATCAGAAAAACGAAACGCAGCAAGGCGTTGGCATCGGTTTAGCTTTGGTTAAAGAATTGGTTGAATTGTACAAAGGAACGATTACCACTTCGGTTGAAAATGGCACATTATCGTTTGTAGTGAATTTGCCTTTAGCTGCAGCAAATGAAAATGCTCTTGTTATTCCTGCCAAAGTTTCTTCTTCAAATATCGAAACTCCAATTAATAACGAAGCTGAACTTCCCATTTTATTAGTAGTGGATGACAATGCTGAAATTCGTTCCATCTTAAAAGATTTGTTTAAAACCGACTATAAAATTTTGGAAGCTCAAGATGGTGAAGAAGCGTTACAATTAGCACAGAAAGAAATTCCGGATTGTATTATTTCGGATGTGATGATGCCGAAAATGGACGGATTTGAATTTACCAAAGCTATCAAAAATAATGAACTGACTTCGTTTATACCCGTAGTTTTATTAACCGCAAAAACTTCCGATGAAGCGCATTTAGAAGGTTTAAAAAGTACAGCCGATGCGTTTTTAACTAAACCCTTCAACAACGAAATTGTAAAAGCAACGGTTCAACAGTTAATCGCCGAACGCAAAAAACTACATGCGCGTTACAGTCAGGAATTGGTATTGCGTCCGGTGGACATCGTAATTAATTCGGCTGAAGAAAAATTCATTGAGCGTTTGCAAGCCATTTTAGATAAAAACCTTTCCAACTCCGAATACACCGCCGAAGATTTTGCCAACGAAATTGGCATGAGTCGCATGCAGTTGCACCGCAAATTAAAATCGCTTTTAGGAGTTTCAGCAACCGAATTTTTGCGCAACGAGCGATTAAAAGTCGGCGCCGAATTACTCAAAAAAGGCAACGGAAACATATCCGAAATTGCCTACTCAGTTGGTTTTAGTGATGTGTCGTATTTCTCTAAATGTTTTAAAGAAATGTATGAGTGTACGCCTACTGAATACATGGAAAACAAATAAGCTTAATTTAAAAAGTCTTTATGAAAAAGAATTTTCTACTCCTATTATTGTTTCCGATTCTTTCCTTTGCGCAATATGAAAAAGAAATTGATTCTTTAAGTCGACTTATACTTGAAACTAAAGACATCCAGATAAAAGTAAACAGTTATCGAGAATTAATCCAAATTTATATTACAACCGATTTACCAAAGGCGCAAAGTAAAATTAATGAGCTAAAAAATCTGAATCAAAATAACTCCTGTGAAAAATGTGAGGCGATGTCCGATTTTTTACAAGCAAGGTATTATTCCATGTCGTTAGATAGTTCCGACAAAATAATAATCTACTATAAAAAAAGTACCGATCGCTCTTTTAAAATTAAAGATTATGATTTTTACTCTACCGCCATGATGCACTTTATCAATCATTACGTCAATAAAAATAAAATGGACGAGGCGGAAGTGGAATTGAAAAAGTACTTTGAACTTACCAAAAAAATCAACTATACCGATTATTACAATAGTATTTATTACCTATACGGAAAACTTTACAAAAGAAAAGGATATAATAACTTAGCACTTAAAAATTTAATTCTAGCTGATAAATATTTTAAGTATAAATTTTCTGATGATATTTCTATTAGAATTGGTGATCTATTAGAGATTGCGTCGTTCTACACCGATTTAAAAAACAAAGAAAAAGCAAACCTTTACATCAAAAAAGCCTTAGAATTATTAAAAAAGACAAATCATCCTATAACTGTTGTAAACACAAACTTTAAAATGGGTGAAATAGAGTATAAGAATAAAAATTATAATAAATCATTGAGCTATCTCACACAAATTTTAAATCCAAAAGACACCGCTAAAACGGTACCATATAAATACGATATCGCTTTATTAATGGGACAGACCTATCAAGAAGTCAATGATTTGAGTAAAGCAAGTTTGTATACTGAAATGGCTGTTCGAGAATTTACTAAGTTACAAGATTCTGTGTATTTAATTAATGCATTAACAAATAATGCAAAAATTCATATCAAGAAAAACGATTATCCATCGGCCAAAAAAGACATCGATTTTGCCAAAAGATTATTACAAAAACAAGAAGTCACTTTAGATTATTTAGAGGTGTACAACACCGAAATTGAATACTACAAAAAAACTAAAAACTTTGAAGCTGCCTTACAATCGATAAACCAAAGAGATTTCTATCTTAATAAATATAACGAAAAAACAAATTTAGCCAACCTCAACGAGCAAGATATCATCTACCAAACCGAAAAAAAAGAACAACAAATCAAACTGCTTTCCACCCAAAACGAATTAGCCCAAAAACAAAAATACATTTACATCAGTTTGTTAGGATTGCTCGCTCTCATTGGAGGAAGTTTGTTCTACGGTTACCGTAACAAAATCAAAACCGCTCAAAAACTCAACGAACTCAACGAACTCAAATCGCGTTTTTTTGCTAATATTTCGCACGAGTTTAGAACGCCTTTGACGCTGATTAAAAGTCCGGTGCAAAGTTTACAAAACGAAATTTCAGATGCCAATCAGAAGAATAAATTACACTTAATCGACACCAATTCCACTCGAATGCTACAATTGGTGGATCAACTGCTCGAACTTTCCAAAATTGATAGTGGTAACTTAAAACTGATTTTGAAAGAAGGAAACATCAGTTCGTTTTTAACTTCCATCATCGAACCTTTTCAATTTCAATCGAAAGAAAAAGGAATTCATTTTACATTAGACATTCAGAAAACAACTGAAAATAATGCATTTGACAAAGATGTTATTGAAAAAATTGTGACCAACTTGGTTTCGAATGCCTTCAAATATGCGCCTCAAAACGAACAAATTACTTTTATTTCTTCGGTTGAAAATTCAAATTTGAAACTCGTAGTTTCCAATACAGGAAGCGATGTCAAAAAAGAAGATGTGCCCAAATTATTCGAGCGTTTCTACCAGAAAAATGAAACGCAACAAGGCGTCGGAATTGGTTTGGCTTTGGTCAAAGAATTGGTCGAATTGTACAAAGGAACGATTACAACTGCGCTAGAAAACGGCGAATTATCGTTTGTGGTCTCTTTGCCTTTAGAAGCTTCGAATGAAAATGCTGTGGTTATTCCGGCAAAAGTCTCCACTTCAAACATTGAAAATTCAATTACTACTAAAGATGAACTTCCTATTGTATTGATTGTGGATGACAATGCCGAAATTCGTTCGATTCTAAAAGAATTGTTTAACAACGACTATCAAATTCTAGAAGCGCAAGATGGTGAAGAAGCTTTACAATTGGCACAAAAACAAATTCCGGATTGTATTATTTCGGATGTGATGATGCCTAAAATGGACGGATTTGAATTTACCAAACAAATTAAAAACAACGAATTGACTTCTTTTATACCCGTAGTTTTATTAACCGCTAAAACTTCCGACGAAGCGCATTTAGAAGGTTTGAAAAGTACAGCCGATGCGTTTTTAACTAAACCGTTCAACAACGAAATTGTAAAAGCAACCGTTCAACAATTAATTTCCGAACGCAAAAAACTACACGGTCGTTACAGTCAGGAATTGGTATTGCGTCCGGTTGACATCGTGATCAATTCGGCAGAAGAAAAATTTATCGAACGTTTGCAAAACATCTTAGATAAAAACCTTTCCAACTCCGAATACACCGCCGAAGATTTTGCTGCTGAAATTGGCATGAGTCGCATGCAGTTGCACCGCAAATTAAAGTCTCTTTTAGGTGTTTCGGCAACCGAATTTTTACGCAACGAACGATTAAAAGTCGGCGCCGAATTACTCAAAAAAGGCAACGGAAACATATCCGAAATTGCATACTCCGTTGGCTTTAGTGATGTGTCGTATTTCTCTAAATGCTTCAAAGAAATGTATCAGTGCACGCCAACTGAATACATCGAAAAATAGAAATTTACTTCTCTTAAACCCTTGATTTCATTGACGTGTAACACCATGTTACATGAGTCTTGATTGTTGTTACATTATTCATAATGATTGTTTTTGGTTCTGAGCAACTTTGCCTTGTTCAACCAAAACAATTTATCCATTATGAAAAAAATAACCTTTTTGATTTTATTAGTTTGTTCAATGGCGCAAAGTCAAATTGCTTTTAAACATGTTGTCACGTATTCCGATGCAGAAATTGGAGACAATATAGGACGAATACCTATCAAATGCACAATTGACAATTCACTGATAAACAACAATCCGAATTTAATATTAATTGTTACTGCAGATTATGGAATTACTGGGCCGTATCATAATGCATCGTTCAGCGTTTTCTATTCGGAAGGAAAATGGAGACTTAGTTCGTATACTGGAATACAAGAAAATACCAAAGTTAATGTGTTTGCGGTTCCAATTGGAGAACGAGCTTTTGTGCATACTGCAACAGCTTCATCAGCAACGTATACCGTTCTTAATCATCCGTTGCTCAACAATCGTCCCGAGGCCAAATTTCTGATTTCTAAAGCCTCACAGTACAACTCTAAAGAAGTCGGTATTGCCTATGCTCCATCAATTAATAGATGGACTATTCTTAACCTAGATCTTTCTCCATTTAATGCCTACAGTTATAATGTGCTGATACATGACAATCTATTCGAAGCCACAGCAACAGCACCCATATCAAATTGGTTTACAATAAACAATCCCACAACCAATGACGGAAGAAATAACTTACTATTTACCACTCCGATATTTCAAGGAGCCGCTACGAGCGTAAATCCAACTGGAGTTTGGTATAACAAAAACAAATGGAATATTTACAATCAGAATAGAGCGGCAATGCCTGCAAATGGTAAGTATTTTGTTTTATCATTAAATAGTCCGGGTTACACAAACACCGACAATGAAGTACATATTACTACAGTACCCATTCGAGAAACTTTTTGCCCACACCTATTAACACAAGGCGATCGCGAGTTTGACGGTCACGGACCACGAACAGTGATAATCGTCACTTTAAATGTGATAAACGAACGACAAATAGAAGCTACAATCGATTTTACGGCCACTGAAACTGTTGCCGACTTTAGTCAAGTTAAGGAAAGTTGGCGAAGAATAATATATACTGCCCCAAATAGCAAAAGAATCGCACAAATACTTACTCCTAGAGTAACAACTTTCGATGTGCTTAATTCGGGTGATGGAACTCAATTCATCCGAAACGAAAGAACAGGTAATGTAGAGATTCTTCCACCACCTAACAACTTTATTGCAGGTTTAACTTTTGTTGGTGATACATCTGGTGATGATATTAGTTCTGATACTGACTGCACTGATGACACACGAATAATAAGAATCGATTTCTACCCTATCAAAATACGATTTGCTAATTAACATGAATCATTATAAATTTTAAAAACCAAAACAGTATGAAAAAAGTATTCCTTCTGCTACTAATGGCAGCAACACAATTGATGAGTTACGGACAAGTTCCAGTAAACCAAAGCACCAAAGTGGATGGGCTAAGACCTATTACCCCATCGCAATCCAAACCAAATGTTATTAATCCTACAGTAATGGGCGAAATTTCGGGCAAACCAAAATACCCAAGTAAAGGGACGACCAAATTCAAATCTATTGCATTAAACACACGAAATGGCGGAGTTTGGCTGATTGATGAAAACGATGTATTGCGCGGAACACACTTTCATTATCAAAGTCTAGGAACAGCAACCATCACAAATAATAGTAAAGTCGACAATTTAACTGCATCATTTGGAGCCGTTTTGGTGCACAGTAAAGACGGATTGGGAATGATGTCGGGCGGACATGCCGATCCTGAACACGTTAGAAAAATTCAAGTCGGAATTCCCGATTTCCCCATGCCAACTACTACATATGTGTATTGCGATGTAGAAAGCACCGACAGACACTGGTATTTAAGTGAAAAAAACTACATCAAGTCGGCTACTGCAGGAACAATCTCTAGCAACATTCCACCTGAAAAAGCAGCCAAAATGTTTACGGCTTACAACAGACGTTTCTTTATGATTGACATGGAAGACAACTTGTTGATGTGGAAACCCGGTTTCGCCGAATGGAAAAAAATGGGCGCAATAAAAGCAAAACACCTCACCACTGATGTTGGATTGAGTACACCCTTGTGGTACGTTGGAATTGACAATATGGTATATCAATTATCAACCGAAGAACCAACTCCAACTCCAATGAACGCCAAAGCCAAATCGATTGCCGTTTTTGGTAGTCAGTTGTATTACATAGGCTTAGACGGCTATTTCTATTTGAGAGTGAAAAATAATGACATTAAAGTTGAATTGTAATTGAATGTGTAAACCCATAAAATAAACATCATGAAAAAATATATCATTAACAGTCTTCAAATTATGCTTTTGACTATTAGTTTTTCTGTAGTCGGACAAGTGAAACCATTAAAAAAAACAGTGCTTAAACCCAAAATCGGAACAATTGTAACAAATCCAAAGGTGTATCAACCTTCACAAAAACCAAAATTATGCACTTCTGTTGCACTTCCATCCAAAGTTACCAATCCAGAATGTGTGGGTTGTGAAGTAGGAGTTTCAACTGAAAATCTTACCGTTAAAACGGATAAAATGTGGCAAGCAGGATCCACATTACGAGTAAGAATTGATGGAGGTTCAACTATTATGCGGGCAAAAGTAGTACAGTATGCAAATGAATGGACCAGGTATGCAAACATTCGTTTTCAATTTGTTTCAAATGGCGATGCTGAAATCATCGTTACTTTCGGAAATGATGGTAAATCGTGGTCGTATGTAGGTACAGATTGTATCGATCCGGGTAGAAGATTACTAGGGAATTTTACACAACAAGGAACAACTCATTTTGGCTGGTTTGACGAAAATACATCGGAAGAAGAATATCGAAGAGTAATACTTCATGAATTTGGTCACGCGTTAGGTTTTAAACATGAACAATCACATCCCGAAGCAGGAATTCCTTGGGATAGAGAAAAAGTGTATGAGTCTTTTGCAAATACCGATGGCTGGAATCGTGCAGATGTAGATAGAAATGTATTTGAAGAATCCTCAAGAAACGAAACACAATTTTCGCAATACGATCCTACATCTATTATGCATTATGCAGTTCCAGAAGAACTTACAATTGGAAATTATGCCATCGATTGGAATACACAACTTTCAGAAACGGACAAGGCATTTGCAAAAATAATTTATCCTAATGGAGCAATTAGAAGCAACAAATTGGAAGTGACAATTGTAACCGGTGGAGATGATTTGAGGGTAAATAGTGACGCAAAATTAGTTATGAAATTTAGAAATGGAGCAGTAACCAATTCTTCTATTTCATTAAATAAAAGAAATGGTTGGGGAAATAACTCGAGAAATACAGTTTCAGTTCCCATACCCGATGGAATTGCTATGACGGACATTCAAGAATGCAAATTAGTTTTCACCTCAGGCAAACAGTTTGAATGGGATGGCACTGATAATTGGAATGTAGACAACATTACGCTCGATTACGTAACTCAATCGGGAAGCCGGATCAATTTGGCTACTCGAAGTGGTTTACCCTTTGTTCGCTATTATGCGTCGGGCGAAACTTTATTAGTAAGACGATAATATTAAAATGAAAAAAATGAAAATCATATCTATCATTGCTGTCCTACTGATGTTTACAAATCAGAATCATGCACAATTACCCTCTGGTAAATACCAAATAAAACTTGTTTCTAGTCAAAAAGTTATAGAATTATATTCTAATAGCATGGTACTCAATCCAATCTGCGAAAATCCTCTTGCGGCTGCGTGCAAAAAACAAGTGTGGGAACTAAAAAGTGTTCCTAATAGAACTGGAGTTTACACTATTTCAAATACAGAAAACAACTTGCTGTTGACACATACTACTGAAAGTGCTGGTACTTCTTTTTCTATGTATGTTAAATTGTTACCTATAAAACCGCAATCGCAAAGAGACGAACAATATTTTAACATCATCGAAAAAAGAAATCCAGATCGAACTGTTGCCGGATACATTTTTCAACCCTACTCACGCAGTAATCCAACAATGGCAAAAGAATACTATTTTGGAGCTAGAGCATCGAGTATGAATTGGGACAATTGCCCATTAGAATTGTTTTTTAATAATGGTGCAGATACTGAAAAGATATCCTATGAACCCTTACTTTTTTCTTTAGAAAAAGTTTCAGGAGGCGTGATTGTTGGTCCATCACGAGTTGTAAGCGATGTGGTCACAAGTCCAGCTGTTATTGTTGCACCCAAATCGGACAATAAACTCGATATCGATTTTAAAACAGGCGGCGATAATTTAGATCCTAAAGATTTTATGGAAGGATTGAAAGTCACTGTAAAAATCAAAAACAAACCCGATTTGGTAAAAGAAAATGCGAACGAAGGTAGAGAATGGCCGAACAACTCGATTCGAAGAGTCAGTATAAATCTTCCAGCCGATGTGGTGTGCAGCGATATTCATGAAATTGTACTGAGTAGAGATACCAAAGGTGGCACCAAAAACAACATGACGGCCATAGTGGGTGACAATTGGAATTTGGACAAAGTGACGGTTACCACTAGAATAAAAACGAATGGTACGATGAAAACAGGAACAATGAATTGGATGAGTCCGAGTGGCTCGGGTCATCCGTTGTACCGATTTGTATATGAAAACCGCGACAGTGATGTCAACACAGGAACGAGTTTAACGCTGCAAACGGGTTCGATTTGTCCTTCATCAAACACAAATTCGACAACGACTTCTACTCCAACGAACGCTTCACTGAATTGCGTTTTCGGAACGGGTGGCGATAATTTGGAAGGCGGAAGCGGTAACAACGTCGACATCCGAATTAAATTCAAAAGTTCGAATAACATAATCACGTTAAGCAACGTAAACGACACAGCAAAATGGAACAATTTCACGGAAAATACGGTTACTAAAAGCATTCCGAATTCGGCTACCATCGACATTAATGACATCAAAGAAGTTGAAGTTCGTCATACGGGCGGCGGCGGAATGTTTGCTGATAATTGGCACGTGGATAAAATCAAAATCACCATTACTAAAAACGGAGTGTCGAGAGTTTTAGTCGACCGAGTGGGCGCACCCATTCACATGTTTACCGGCGACACAAGAATCAAACGTTTCACAGTAGAATAACAGTATGAAAAAAATAATTCTTCTTTTTCTTATTACTAACTCGGTTTTCGCTCAAGGCAGATGGGCCGCTGATTTTAAATCGCTAATCGGTCAAACCTACACCAATGAATCGGGAATTAAGGCGCTGAAAACCTTCAGCTACGAACAAGGAACGGTTGTTGGCGAAGCCATAGAAGGCAAATTCTTTTCAACCATTGATGTCTACCGAAAAGGAAGTACTGCCATTATTATCTTGAGCAAAAAGATAAAAGCAAATTCAAATGAATACCGCATCATCGATGTGCTGAAAATAAGTTCCATTCCAAAAAACGATGAAGTTCGAATAACCGATTGTTCCAGAAAGCAAGCCTATCCGGATGAAACTATTGTAGCAATTGTTTTTTCGGGAACAAAAAGGCAAGTCAAATTGGTCAAAGAAGCCTATGCTTTGAAAGACATCCGTTTTGAAAAAATTGCCACGAAAGGAATTACATGCATCAACCAAGGAATCGATTAATCTAAAAAATAAAATCATGAAAAATAAAATCATTTTACTACTGCTAATCATTGGTTTCACTACCAATATTACGTACAGCCAATCCATTAAAATGGACACATTAATAGGAACTAAAGGACTTTTTAACAAGTTCAAACCTAAGGTCATTACTGCCAATCAAAAGCTATCGTTCAATGTGAGGCTGATCTACTCGATGATCGACAAAAAAGGAAATAAACAGGAAGTTTGTGCCTATATGAATACCAAACACGGTTATGTAGGAGTGCTACATGTTCAAAATGGTGAGTATTCATTCAATCCAAATTCGGCCAATTTCAAACTGATGGTGTATTCAAACTCGATGCAATTCTTTGTTTACAATTCGAATAAAAAAGGAAAAAAATCGGTTATGTCGATGCCTTCTGGTATAAACAACGATTTCAAAATGAACAACGTCGCCATAAAAAAGGAAAGCGGTGCTCCAAAAAAGTTTACCAATTTAAAGATCAACGGATTTGGATATAACAATTCCAAAACCACAGCAAAAGATAAAGTAGTGATGTATTTAACCGATGACAATGCCACAGGAAAGTACGAATACAAAAACCAGTTAAGCTACGCCGGAATTGGATTTTATCAGTTGAATAATAAAACGGTCTTAAATCTTCAAATAGAAAATAATGGAATGAGTATGACTTTAAACAAGATTGAATCTGTGAATGTTTCGTTAAATGGAGCCGATTTCAAAAAGGAAGAATCGGGCGTTTCCGAAGAAATGATGCAAGAGATGATGAAAAAACTTAAAAAATAATAGTCATGAAAACAAATACCAAAACCTCAATCCTTTTTTTGTTCCTCAGTTGCATGTTGATGACGTCAAATGCTTTTTCACAAAAAAACAATCAAACAGCTACGGTAAATAAAGGGCTAAAAGTTCCTCCGAAAGTAAGTACTGCGACCTGTGATTGCAGTTCAATTGATTTTAAAGTTAGAATTACAAAACTTAGTACTACAAAAACAAAGAAAACGTACAAACTGCAACTAATTGATTTTGAAAATAAAAATAAATGTGAACTCAAATTTTTCAACCTGAATTGGAAAGGTCAGCAAATAGTGTTATTTAGTTCAATGAGAAATCAAAATTTGGAAACCGCTTCTGACAATTCTGTTTCACTATATGAATTTGAATTTGATACTAAAGTGAATGCTTTAGAACCTGAAGATGAATCTCAAATAACAACTTCAATTCTAGTCAAAATTGGTGAGAAAACCTGTTTTATTAGAGATAAACAATCAACCTATTACAGACAAATGTAATTTCTAATGATATGCCTCAAAAGAAAATTATGTACGAGTCAAAAATCGATCAATTGCCTTCCAACAAAATTTACATCAACGTAAATCATATGGAGAAAGGCGACTACGAGCTCAATATACTTCATCAAAATAAAATAATTAAGAAAACAACTTTTAAAAAAAAATAGTCATGAAAAAGATTTTATGTATACTGATCTTTTTACCCAGTTTGATTTTTGCACAAGTCGGCGTCAACACCACTGCACCCAACGCGATGCTCGATGTACAATCGACTACAAACGGAGTGCTGATTCCGCGCGTCCAACTAACATCACTCACCGACAATACAACCATTGTCAATCCGGCTGGCGGAGCATTACCTACATCAACTTTAGTCTACAACATTACGGCGGCAGGTATGAGTCCGAATAACGTGCAACCCGGATTTTACTATTGGAACAATACGACTTTGCGATGGATTCCGATTGCAGCCACTGCAGGATGGGAATTGGACGGAAACACGACCATTACTAGTCCGGCTATTCCAGCAACCTACGGAACCTCAACTATTGGTGCAGCTGAGAATTTTATTGGGACTACCGATAATAATGATGTAACAGTTGGAACTAATAATATCGAAAGAATGCGTGTTAAAAACACAACTGGTAATGTGGGAATTGGAATTGCAAATCCGTCTTCAACACTAGAAATTGTGAGTGGTGGAATGACCGAATTAAAATTAAGTTCGCGTGCCTTTTTTGGTCCAACTCGTTTTTCTATGATTAGTGATAAAGAACTTCCTGATGAATGGCGTCCAACATTTATCGAAAGTGCAGACAATGGAAGTTTTACAGGAAGAATGGACTTTTTTACCAATGGAACTGGAATTGTAAACAAATTTGGCTCTTTGCGAGCGATGAGTATAACCAACGGAAAAGTAGGAGTTGGAACAATAAATCCATCTGAAAAAATTCATGTGTTTGATAGTTCAGATGCCAATAAAAGTTCCATATTCAGTGAAGCTCGCCAAATTACAACTGGAACAGATTATGACAATATTGCCATAAAAGGATATGGAAGAGCTTTACCAACTTGGGGTTTTGGAAATGGTGTTATGGGAATTGGAGATGTTGCTAATAGTTACTTCGCAACTGGAGTTTATGCCCATTTAGGAACAACAGCTCCAACATTACCAGGTTCTGATCAAGCGTTATATGCCAATGGAAATGGTTTAGGGAATGCTGGTATTTTTATGGGAGGAAATGTTGGTATTAGTACACAAACTCCAACTTTAGCTCGATTACAAGTTGATGGAATGGTCGGAAATACAACAGCCCTTTTCAGAGGGAACTCTACCACAAGCCAAGGAATATCAATGGTTGCCGATTGGCCCGGAATTTATTTTAACTCCTATTACAATGGTGCGATTCGCTCGATGGCAGGATCGGGATTTACTTCGATCATCAACACTGACCAAGCAACGGGCGGATTAGTATTCCAAACGACCAATGTTGGAAATCCGGCATCAGGAACAGCAATTGCCGCAGTTCCGACCAGAATGACCATTGCTGGAAATGGAAATGTTGGAATTGGTGCTCCAGCTCCTAGTAATCTACTCCATGTAAACAGTGCCACATCAGGAGCGGTTCGAATTGTAGATGGCACACAAGCTACGGGCAGAGTGTTGACTTCCAATGCAACCGGAGTGGGAACTTGGCAAGAAATCGGGATTAATAATGTGGTAGGATATATCAGCAATGTCGGAGTGAGTATTAATTATAATACTGGTCCTTTTTTGCAAACGGGTTCTTACATTTCATTGCCTCCGGGAAGATTTGCTGTGAATGTCAATATGCTAATGGCAAGAGCTTCATTAGTTATTTCTCCAAATGATTCATCCTTTTGGGTACGTTCTACTTTTTCTGATAGCGCATTAGCAAATCCATTTCCGTCTGGCGACATTGTAGGTTCCAATTTAATCAGTGGAAATCATCCTGGAACCAGCTATTATTCGATGCTTACTGGAACCGTTATCATAAACAATCCAGGTCCGTTTAGCAAAAATTATTACTATGTAGCCGGCAATTGCGTTAGCGCTAATACTACTCAGAACATAACCGGATTCGGCAGCACGTATTGGGCAGAAAACAACATTATCGCTTATCGTTTAAACTAAAAAATTTCTCTATTAATTCATAATCTTTAAAACAATAACCCATGAAAACAATTCTTTCAAAATCCATTCTTAGCTTATTTTTTGTTGCAACCGTTATTTCTTGTGGTCCGCCACCACCGCCCGGACTCGAAGTATTTAATTATGCGGAAAACAATTCGCCCACCATGATCTTAATGGATAATCCCGAGGCAAGTGCTTTAGCAAAAAAAATTGCGGGAAAATCAACCACAAGTAGTGCAGTGATCGACATCAAATTAACTTCATTAGCAGTCGGAACGTACACCCTCGGAAGTGGAACTGGAAATGAATTTGTATACAGAAAACCAGGTGTTGCAAATCCTTGGACGGGATTGATCGGAACGATTACGATTACTACAAATTCAGGCGGATTATTGTACGGAACCTTTGATATTAAAGGCGGAACCGGAATTCCAAGTGTCAATTTAATGAAAGGAAACTTCTCCGATGTAGTGATACAGTAGTAATTGAAAATAAACCAATTCAAAAAGGACCTTAATCGGTCCTTTTTTTAATTATGTTGCTCTTGAAAAACTTCCAATAAAAAATCGGGATGCACCATCCGCGTAGGCGATTCTTGCATCGCTTTGAGTACTCTTTTGATGGCAAACGGATTCAATCCCATGTTCACTCCAATTTCATGAATTTTGATGTGTTCGCGCTCGTGTAAAATTCCGTCGCAATGCATCAACAACGCCATACGATAAAACTGCTGAATGCGCTCAAACTCACTTTTTATGATTTCACTGCGGTGCTCTTCATGAAAAAGCTGATTCAGTTCTTCTTTCGAAATACCTAATTCTACTGCAATAAGAGATAAAAAAAGATATTCTCTCTCGTGCAATTCGCCGTCAACAATAGCAAACGCAATCATATCCGACAATAAACTAACTTTTTCCGCTCGCGTGTTCATGAAATTATTATTTTTAGCTAAAATATACTTTTTTGTTAAAATTTGAAAATTAATGCATTTGAAATTTATTTTGTCCCTTTTATTGTTCTTCTTTTTTGGAAGTCTTTTTGCTCAAAACAGCACGGCTAGCCCGCAAGTTTCGACGTTTATCATCGATGCGCCGCAACTGCAAACGAGTAAAAAAATTTGGGTATATCTTCCTAAAAATTATGCTGAGAACTCCAAAAAATTCCCAGTTATTTACATGCACGATGCACAAAATCTATTTGACGCGAGCACTTCGTATGTAGGCGAATGGAACGTTGATGAAACCTTAGACAGTATTTCGGCTCAAGTCATTGTTGTCGGAATTGAACATGGTGGCGACAAACGAATGGAAGAATTAACGCCCTACAAACACGCCAAACACGGCGGTGGAAACGCTGATAATTACCTGGATTTTATTGTGAACACGTTAAAACCCTATGTCGATCAAAACTACAGAACCAAAACTTCCGCTTCTAATACAGCACTTTTTGGTAGTTCGCTGGGAGGATTGGTTTCGTTTTATGGCGCCTTAAAATATCCCAAAGTCTTTGGAAAAGTCGGATGCTTTTCACCTTCGTTTTGGTTCAATCGAAAAGAGATTTTTGAATTAATGAATCGAACTTCCTCCTTTAAAACTAAAGTATACTTCTTGTGTGGCGATAATGAAGGCGATGACGATATGGTGCGCGACCTCAATCAAATGGAACTTCAAGTCAATTCGAAACGCTGCAGTTGCAAAAATTTAAACAAAAAAGTGATTGTAAAAGGCGGACAACACAACGAAAAATTATGGCGCGAAGGATTTAAAAACGCGTATCTTTGGCTTTTCTAACAGTTGGTGGTTTTTGGTTTATTGTTCGTGTTTAATAGCTTCAACAACAAATCACAAACAACAAACTATAAACTTATAAACCATGAATAACAACGATATTTTCAAAAAACTACGTGTGGCTTTAATGCTTCGCGACGACCAAATCGAAGAAATTTTAATGTTGGTTGACTTCCGTATGTCGAAAGGCGAAATCGGAAATTTTTTCCGCAATGCCGATCATCCTAAATTTGTAGAATGTGGCGACCAAGTGTTGCGTAATTTCTTAAACGGATTGGTGATTCACTTGCGTGGAACGAAAGAAAGTCCGAAAAACCCAATGGATGTGATAGCCGTTCACAAAAAAGAAGCGCAACCGAAATCTTTTGTAAAAGAAGTGAAGAAAGAGAGCCAACCCAAAACGTATTCTGATGCTCCAAAAAAGAAGTTTGCCGCTAAAAAAACCATCAAAAAAGAACCTATCGTAGAAAAAGTTCAGTTTAAAAACGGGAAGAATAAAAAATAAATTCAGATGGATTTAGCCATACAAATTAAGCGCCAATTTCCCCATTTTAATTCGGATTTGATTTCGGAAATGCTACAATTTGCCATCGAGAAAGAAATCCCAAAAGAAACCGAACTCTTGCGTGAAGGCCAGTACATCAAGGTGATTCCGTTGGTTTTTAGCGGATTGATTCGCGTCTTCACCCGTCACGAAGACAAAGAACTACTACTCTACTACATCAAACCCAACGAAAGTTGCATCATGTCGTTTTCGGCCGGAATCAACAACCAACCCAGTAAAATATATGCTGAAACGGAAGAAGATTCGCATTTACTTTTAATTCCGGTTGAGAAATTAATTCGGTGGACCAAACAATTCCCCGATTTCAATTCGCTTTTTTTTCTTCAATACAACCTACGCTACTCTGATCTTTTAGACACCATCAACTCACTTCTTTTTGATAAACTAGACAAACGCGTCTACGATTATTTAAAAGAAAAAGTGGCGGTTACGCAACACAATCCGTTGAAAATTTCGCACCGCCAAATTGCGAGTGAATTGGGCACGGCGCGTGAAGTCATCAGCCGAATTGTCAAAAAATTAGAACTCGAAGGAAAAGTAAAACAATGTCCAACCACCATTGAAGTTTTGGACTAGTGACTAAAGTCACTGTACACCTTTCTCATACTGCCTAAATTTGTTTCATAATAACCAATTAATCTTTACATTATGAAAAAAAATATGGGTTCAGCAGATCGTGTGATTCGTGTAATCATCGCTGTAGTTTTGGCTTTCTTATTCTATAATGGAACAATTACCGGAACTTTAGGCATTGTGTCTTTGGTAGTAGCCGGAGTTTTTGTCTTAACCAGTTTCGTTAGTTTTTGTCCGTTGTATCCTCTAATCGGAATCAACACGTGTGCCATTAAGAAATAATAAAAATCAGCATAAAAAAATCCCGAACTAATTCGGGATTGATTTTTATGGTAAAGACGCACTGCGGTTCGTCTCTTCTTATAATCTAATTAAGAAAGTGCTTTTTGCACCTGATCTGCTGCTTCTTGAAATTGTGTAGCCGATAAAATTGGCATACCCGAATTGTCAATCAATTCTTTTGCAATTTCAGCATTGGTTCCTTGTAAACGTACAATGATCGGCACTTTAATCGCGTCACCCATATTTTTATAGGCATCTACAACTCCTTGTGCTACTCGATCACAACGTACAATTCCACCAAAAATATTGATTAAAATTGCTTTTACGTTCGGATCTTTTAAGATAATTCTAAACGCCAATTCCACACGTTTTGCATCCGCTGTTCCACCTACGTCTAAGAAATTCGCTGGCTCAAAACCGGCGTATTTAATTAAATCCATCGTGGCCATAGCCAAACCTGCACCGTTTACCATACAACCTACCGTTCCGTCAAGGTCAACATAGTTCAAACCAGCCTCTTTTGCTTCAACTTCAATTGGATTTTCCTCTCGTACGTCGCGCATTTCTGCATACACGGGCTGACGAAACAAAGCGTTGTCGTCGATATTTACTTTGGCATCAACTGCCATGATTTTATTGTCAGATGTTTTTAACACAGGATTGATTTCAAACATCGAAGCATCCGAACCAATGTAAGCGTTGTACAACGAATCGATGAATTTCACCATTTCTTTAAACGCATTTCCTGTTACACCCAAATTGAATGCAATACGGCGCGCTTGGAAACCTTGCAATCCAACCGCTGGATCAATTTCTTCGTTGAAAATTAAATGTGGCGTGTGTTCCGCTACTTCTTCAATGTCCATTCCACCTTCTGTCGAATATACAATCATGTTTCTTCCTGTCGCTCTGTTCAACAAAACCGACATGTAAAACTCTTCTGTTTCAGCCTCACCAGGATAATATACATCTTCAGCAATCAATACTTTGTGTACTTTTTTACCTTCAGGTGGTGTTTGTGGTGTAATCAATTGCATTCCGATGATTTGCTCCGAAATTTCATTTACTTGCTCCAAGTTTTTGGCCAATTTCACTCCGCCGCCTTTTCCTCTTCCACCTGCGTGAACTTGCGCTTTAATTACGTGCCAACTCGTACCCGTTTCTGCCGTTAATTGCTTTGCTGCAGCAACTGCTTCAACCGGATTATTAGCAACAATACCACGTTGAACGCGCACGCCGTACTTGGCTAAAATTTCTTTTCCTTGATATTCGTGTATATTCATAATAAAGAGTTAGTTTGAAAATTGTAGGTACTGAACTTGATTCAGCGAACTATTGTACAAAAGTAATTAATTAGAATGAATCCTAAAAGAAATGTATATCAATTTAGTAACTTTATTGTCATTGCGAGAGCTTGTCCCGTTTTTTCGGGAAACGAAGCAATCTTATCTCTTTTAGAAGCTAATGGCTTGGGCATTTTATGTAATCCCTATTCCTACTCTCGTCAGTCGCTTTGCCTTGTTTGAAAACAAGTCAAGAGCTTCAACAACCTGCCTACCGGCAGGCAGGTGACGAGATCAGGGCTAGTTTGTTGTGGTATTGAAAAAAAATCAGTGCAAAAAATAACAATTCCGTAGAAATGTTAACGCACTTTGAATTCGTTGCTTCAAAAAGTATCTTTGCAAATCTTTTGACTTTTGACTTTTGACTTTTGACTTGAACCCTTAAACATTTAAACTAATAATTATGCAACCCAAAGAGTTACTCACGCTTGCCGAAGAATTTGGCAGTCCGTTGTACGTGTATGACGCTACAACCATCGAGCATCAGTATAACCGTTTGACAACTGCATTTTCTAAGGTAGAGCGACTTCGCATCAACTACGCCATGAAAGCATTGTCCAACGTATCCGTTTTGAAGTTGCTGAAGAAGTGCGGATCGGGATTAGATACCGTTTCCATACAAGAAGTACAATTGGGTTTACACGCCGGATTTACTCCAGACAAAATCATATTTACACCCAACGGCGTTTCGTTTGAAGAAATTGAAGCTGTAGCCGAATTGGGTGTACAAATCAACATTGACAACCTTTCGATTTTAGAACACTTCGGGACCAAACATCCGAAAGTTCCGGTTTGTATTCGCATCAATCCGCACGTCATGGCGGGCGGAAACGAGAATATTTCGGTCGGTCATATCGATAGTAAATTCGGAATTTCCATCTACCAAGTACCCCATATTCTGCGAATCGTAGAAAACACCGGAATGCACATCAACGGTATTCACATGCACACGGGTTCGGATATTTTGGACATCGAAGTGTTTCTTTATGCAGCCGAAATCTTATTTGACGCTGCCAAGCAATTTAAGGAATTGGATTTCCTTGATTTTGGCTCGGGTTTCAAAGTGCCGTACAAAAAAGGCGATATCGAAACCAACATCGAAGAACTCGGAAAAAAACTAACCAAACGTTTTTTAGCGTTCGAAAAAGAATACGGACGAACACTTACCTTGGCATTTGAACCCGGAAAGTTTTTGGTGAGTGAAGCCGGATTTTTCTTAGCTAAAGTCAATGTGGTAAAACAAACGACTTCGACGGTTTTTGCCGGAATCGATAGCGGATTCAACCATTTAATTCGACCGATGTTTTACGGTTCGCAACACAGCATCGAAAACATCTCCAACCCAAAAGGAAAAGAGCGTTTTTATACGGTTGTAGGTTATATTTGTGAAACCGATACGTTCGCCAACAACCGCCGAATAGCGGAAATAAAAGAAGGCGACGTCCTGTGTTTTAGAAACGCTGGTGCGTATTGTTATTCGATGTCGTCCAACTACAACTCGCGCTTCAAACCCGCAGAAGTATTGTGGAAAGACGGAAAAGGCCACTTAATCAGCAAACGAGAAACCTTCGATGATTTGATTAGAAACCAGATTATGATTGAGGTATAATTGCTAAAATCGATCTACTTTAGCCAGAGATTCACAGATTAAAAATTATTAAAATCTGTGAATCTGTGGCACTATTTTTTATCAAAAACTTCCGTCAACACTTCGCTATTGGTTGAATTGGGCAACGTAATTTTCAGCAATTGTGAAACAGTGGGCGCAATTTGAGTAATCACTTTTTTGTCGTGTGACGCTCCTTTCGGAATGTTCCATCCGTAAAAAATAATGGGCACATGTGTGTCGTAGGTATACGGCGAACCGTGCGTTGTTCCTGTTGCCGAATATTCCATATAACCGGGTTTGTACACAAAATACAACTCGCCGTTTTGTGTCGGATCGTAGCCTTTCGAAATGTATCCAAGCAATTCATCATTAGGTGAAGCAGCTAAAATTTCTTCTTCGGTGTAGACGCGCTTTACATATTCTTTGGTATATAAAAATTCTTTGAACGACTGTTTTACTTTAACCAAATCCAATGTTTTTGATTTAATCATGTCTTTATCAAAAAACACATTAAAACTATCGTATTTCAAAATCAGATCTTCTCCAAAAGTAGCTTTTGAAAACTCTTTTAAATCCGATTCTACATTCTTATAATTGATATTATTGACCTGGTACTTATTGTCTTTTAAATGCGTTACATTTTCCGCACCCGCGTGATCGGCTGTTAAAAAAACGAGGTAATTGTTTTTCCCAACGGTTTTATCCAGATGAGTTAAAAAGTCAGCTATCGTTTGATCCAGTCGCAAATATACATCTTGAATTTCGATAGATCGCGGTCCAAATGTATGTCCGATGTAATCAGTAGACGAAAAACTGATCGCGAGAAAATCGGTGATTTCGTCTTTCCCCATTCCTTCTTTTTCGATGGCTCGCCGCGCTAAATCGACTACTAAATTATTTCCATACGGACTCACACGAATCACACCCGCATCATTGTTGTCTAACATTTCCTTCATATTATACGGAAAAAAAGGCGTCTTTTTGTATAATTTTCCCTCGTACGGATTGTCATCAGGAAGACTTTCGTTGTACGTTTCTTTCGGTTTGAACAAATCCCAACCTTTATTCGCATAGGCGATGTAATTTTTTTCTTTGTTGAAATCATCCACCCAAGTCGGTAATTTTGAACCGTAAAACGAACTCGAAATAAACTCGCCTGTTTTGCAATACCAAAAAGCCCAATCGGCAAAATGTCCCGCCGGAAGAATCGCGCCTCGGTCTTTGATACTGATTCCGATTACCTTGCTTTTAAAATTGGTCGATAGCTTCAATTCATCTGTAATGGTCGTGCTTTGGAGATTTTTCGGCGACATTTTTCCTTCCGTTTCAGTTCCCGGAACCAAAGTAGAAACCGAAGCATCGTCTGTACAATACACTTCTTTTTTTAAGGTTCGATGAAACCATTCGTTGCTTACAATTCCGTGCATCGAAGGCGTCGTTCCGGTGTAAACCGATGCGTGTCCGGGTGCCGTGTATGTGGGCATATAGTTGTAATGCGCGTTGTGAAATGTATAGCCGTTAGTCATCAATCGCTTGAAACCATTTTCAGAAAAATCACTTTGAAAACGGTACAAATACTCCATTTTCATTTGATCGACAACAATACCGACTACCAATTTCGGACGTTCTTGTGCTTGGTTAGGGATGAAAAAAAGGAAGAATGCAATCCAGATTAACTTTTTCATTTAAGATAAATTATTTGTACAAAAGTAGTATTTTGATTGGGAATGGGTGTGAAGAAATTGGTAAGAATTACTATCAAAAATAAACTCTGTAGTTTTTTTTTAAACACATAGAAACATAGAATTTTAAAAATTGAAGAAAGAACATTTCATTTTAGCATAGATTTTATAGAGAACTACTTTTAACGATTGCTAATCAATACATCAGCTGCCAATTAAAAACTAAAATTTTGCATGTCTTTTTTAGCCATTTCAAACTCGGCTATGACTTCTTTAATAATGTCTTCAACGGGTTTGATCTCGTGAATTAATCCGGCAATTTGACCAATTTCTAGTTCGCCTTCCACTAAATCGCCTTCAAACATGCCGCGTTTCGCACGGCGTTTTCCTAATAATTCTTCTAAATCTTCTTTAGTCGGACACTTGGCATACAATTCTTGTACGTCGTTATAGAATTTATTTTTAATGAGACGAACAGGCGCTAATTCTTTTAAGGTCAATTGCGTATCGCCTTCTCCGGTTTCTATAATTGTTTTTTTGAAATTATCGTGCGCCGAACTTTCGGTAGATGCCGCAAAACGGCTACCCATTTGAACACCATCGGCACCGAGAATCATGGCCGCAAGCATGCCTCGTCCTGTTGCAATTCCGCCTGCCGCAATCAACGGAATAGAAATATTTTCTCTAACCATCGGAATCAACGTTAACGTAGTAGTTTCTTCCCTACCGTTATGTCCACCAGCTTCGAAACCTTCGGCTACGACCGCGTCTACTCCGGCTTCTTGGGCTTTTAAAGCAAATTTAGAACTGCTGACTACGTGAACCACTGTAATGCCTTTTTCCTTTAAAAAGGACGTCCATGTTTTTGGGTTTCCCGCTGAAGTAAAGACAATTTTCACACCTTCTTCAATGATGATATTGATGATTTCTTCAATGTTGGGATATAACATCGGCACGTTCACACCAAAAGGTTTATCGGTAGCTTTTTTGCATTTCTGAATGTGTTCGCGAAGTACATCGGGATACATTGAACCTGCGCCAATTAATCCCAATCCGCCAGCATTACTGACAGCACTCGCTAATTTGTATCCACTGTTCCAAATCATCCCACCTTGAATAATTGGATATTGAATGTTGAAAAGTTGTGTGATTTTATTCATTTAATCTGAACTCGTTTCAGATTCTACTATATAACTATGTAGTAGAGCCTTTAATTTTTAATGATTTTTCCTTGATAGGTTTGATCGGAAGTGTCTAAAGTGAAATAATAAATTCCTGAATTTAATTGATCTAACGCTATATTTTGAATGGAATTTTCCACTTTTGAAGTGAAAACCATCTGACCTAAACTGTTATATAATTTAATCTCGTTGGGCGAAGATTGCGACGGAATGACAAAAGTTATAGCACCATTCGTAGGATTAGGAAAAAATTGAAAACGCTCTATCTGACTCTGATTGGTTGATAATAGCGCATTTTGTAAAGCCAATTGGAAATCGGGAATTCCGTATCCATATTGTTCATTTGGATTGGTAAATCGATCGGCAGATTCTTTAACAAAATCAACCACTTGTTGGTTGGTCAAACTCGGAACCGCTTGCCAAAAACTGGCTATCATTCCGGCCATAATCGGTCCTGAAAATGAAGTTCCACTCGCCGTTTGAATGTTTCCCGAAGTATTTGCAACTACTGAAGCTTGTCCTTGTGCCATCACATCGGGCTTAATACGGTTGTCAAAACTCGGTCCGATGGAACTAAAAGAAGCATATTGTTCGTTAAATTGTACCGCTCCGATTGCCAACACATTTGTACCTTCGGCAGGAACACCTACATGTGGCTCTGACGAATTACCATTGTTTCCGGCACTTGCCACCACAACTATTCCTTTTGAAAAAGCAACATTGGCTCCTCTTGAAGCAAACGCTACGTTCCCAGTCATATCGCTGTAGGTGTGGCTATAATTCGGATTATCGTAACCGAAATATCCTAATGAAGAAGTGATCACATCTACTCCTAATCGGTCGGCTTCTTCTGCGCCTTCTACCCAATAACTTTCCTCAACTGGATTTTCCTCGCTTACATCTTCGGTTACAAACAAATAGTACTGCGCATTGGGTGCGGTTCCTACGAGTTCTCCTTCCACAAAACCACCCATGCAGGATAATACTAAAGTTCCGTGATTATGAAGTGAATATACATCGGTGCTTTGGTTAACATAATTGTATCCCCCCAAAATTAAATTATTGTCAAACAAACGTTGGAAAGGCGCGGTTGAATCGACATTGATGAATCCAGAATCTAAAACGGCAATGATTTTTCCCACTCCGGTATAATTCGCTTGATGCAACAAATGACCGTTGAGCATTTGAATTTGATTTTGAGAATTTCCGTAATTGAAATTTTCAGTCACATCCATCGATTTGTTGACTGGGATAATCGGCTGGTTCATTCTTTGTCTTCCAGAAACATTCAGTGATTCATCTGCAAAATCTATGCTTTGCACAAATGATAAATCACTTAAAGCACTGATGTCGGTAGCGTTTCCACGAACGTGAACACAATTCAGCCATTTTGATTTTGCTTTCAGTGTAATTCCTTCGCTAGCAGCTACTTGACCTACATATAATTGTTCAATGGGCGCATCGTTGATTTGCAACGCAATTCCTTGTGCAGCTCTACGATCCAACGCGCGTTGTGTAAGCATTTCTAGCGGATTATCGAGATAAAATTGGGCATTGGGTTTATCAGTAAAATAAATCCATGCATCTTCCTCTTGCGAAAAAGAGACAAGAGGTAAAATAAAAAGCAGTAAATAGGATAACTTTTTCATATGTGCAAAATTTAATTTTTAAAGGTCACATATGCAATCGCCTTTACAGCTGTTATTTTTATTGGATAAAAATTTAGTGGCGATTTCATAGCATTTTCAATTTGGATTCATCAAAAATACAAAAAATAAAGAATAAATCTACATTAGGAAATCACACCCGAACCAATCAATTCATCGCCGATATTCCATGCCACAAACTGACCTTCTGTAATGGCCGATTGCGGAGTATCGAATTGCACATACAATCCGCTGCTGAATTGAAACAAAGTTGCTTTTTGCAATTCTTGACGGTATCGAATTCGGGCTAAAACTTCCATAGATTCGCCATCTTTGAGTGCTAAATCTTCTCGAACCCAATGAATTTCAAAAGGTTGAACGCGCAGTGTTTTTTTGAATAGGCCCGGATGCGTCGCACCTTGACCGGTGTAAATAGCATTCGTTTTTACGTCGGTAGCGATGATGAACAGCGCTTCTTTGGTTCCGCCTACGTTCAATCCTTTACGTTGCCCGATGGTGAAATAATGCGCACCTTGGTGTTTTCCAACAATCTTTCCCGATTGCGAATTGTATTCAATGGAAGTAGCTTCGTATTGAAGTTGTTCTTCGAGCGATTGAAATGTGCGTGGAATTCGGTTATAGATTTCATTGTCAGGACCAATTTCATAAATCAGTCCTTCTTTCGGTTGAAGTTGTTGTTGCAAAAATTCGGGTAAGCGCACTTTTCCAATGAAACATAAACCTTGCGAATCTCTTTTTTCGGCAGTAACTAAATCCAATTGTGTGGCAATTTCGCGCACTTGAGGTTTGGTCAATTCGCCAATAGGAAATAACGATTTGGCCAATTGTTCTTGCGACAACTGACATAGAAAATACGATTGGTCTTTGTTGCCGTCTTTTCCTGCGAGTAATTGATAGACTTTTTTTCCATTTACATCAAGTTCCCCTTTTCGACAATAATGTCCGGTTGCCACAAAATCGGCTCCCAAGCTCAGCGCAATTTTCATAAACACGTCAAACTTGATTTCGCGATTACACAAGACATCAGGATTGGGTGTGCGTCCGTTTTCGTATTCTTTGAACATGTAATCGACGATTTTATCTTTGTATTGTTCCGATAAATCGACGGTTTGAAACGGAATGCCTAGTTTTTCAGCGACTAACAAGGCGTCGTTGCTGTCTTCGAGCCATGGACATTCGTTGGAAATGGTAACGGAATCATCGTGCCAATTTTTCATAAAAAGGCCAATCACTTCGTAGCCTTCTTCTTTTAAAAGATAGGCTGCAACGCTCGAATCTACACCACCAGAAAGTCCGACTACAACTCGTTTCATACGACAGTTACTTTTTTTTTTGCAAAATTACATTAATAAATAAAAAAAGGTATATGCTTTTGATTATAAAAACATATACCTCTGTAAATAGTATTTATATCTATTTGTGGGAATTAGTAATAATTCAGAATTTTAAAAAATTAAACACATAGAATTATAGAAAAAAAGAGTTAGATAGACCAATTCTTGGTTTATCATAACTGTGATTTACTATGTTTAAGTGAAACGTCTTGATGCAATAATAAAAACTATGTTTCTGTGTGTTAAGAACAAAATGAATTGCAACCAACGGATAATTTATATAATTTATTCTAGTGGATCTTTGGTGATTTTTTTCTTTTGAAATTTCTTTCCTTGCAGGTTCATGTTCTTTTTGACCAACTTCCCGTTTTCTTTAAAATCCCACATTCCGGTTTTCTTACCGTTAGTAAAAACTCCTTTTGCAGTAATGGTATCATCGGCATCTTTGAAAATGGCTAGTCCGTTGTAAATATCATTTTTATAAATTGACTCTTCTAAAACGATTCCGTTTTCAGCATATTTTTTATATACGCCTTCTTTTTTGCCTAATTTATACGATGTTTCTTCTGCTAACACTCCGTTTTTATAGTATACTTTTCGAACACCATCTAATTTTCCTTTTACATAAAATTCAGAGGTCATCAGTTCTTTTGAATCGTAATGGTAGTACTTCCATTCTCCTTCGTATACCTTATTTATTAATTTTCCTTCACTGACTTTAAACCCTTTTTGATTGTAAAATATAGTATAGCACGAATTATCGGTTGAATTGAATTCTCGTGTAGCAATAACCGTATTGGCTTTGGTATCATCAAAGAATTTAAACATCCCATTTTCCTTACCGTGAGCAAATTCACCTTCATAACGAAGACGTTTAGACTCATAATAGCCTTTCCACAAGCCGTGTTTAAGACCTTTATCATCCAACTTATTAATTTCTTGAGCGCTACTCGAGCAAACTATTAGTAGTAGTAGGTATACGAATTTCATTTAAATTGTTTTTGATGTACAGATGAATAACTAAAATAGTGCCATTTTATTGCTCAAAAATAGTTCATTTTCGGCACAATCCTATTTCAAGTAAAAATACTACAAAAATATATTTTGAACTGTTTAACGAATTCAGAACTCTATTGAAAATAAATTTCAGTATTTCGGGCTAAGTTGTTACAATTCAGCTTAAACAAAAGAGTTAATTTAAATGCAAACAACAATAATGTTTAACTTATTTTAGTTTTCATTAAACAAAATATAATAAATTTACATCACAAACAAAAACAAAAAAAGCAATGAAAACAAACAAATTAAAAATCATGGCGTTAATTGCATGTTTTGCATTAACCTTTTCATCGTGTAGCGATGACGACAACACAACAGTAGAACCAGATAACACCATTACAGGAATAGCTTCCCGTTCGGCTGATTTATCCATTTTAGTTCAAGCGTTAACAAGAGCTGATTTAGCGACCACATTACAAGGCTCAGGTCCGTTTACTGTTTTTGCTCCAACTAATGCAGCCTTTACTTCATTTTTAGCTACAACACCGTATGCAACAATCAATGATGTACCGGTTCCGGCTTTGAGAGAAATCTTATTAAACCATGTGGTTAGTGGTGCGGTTCAATCAACTGGATTGGTAAACAACACCTACATTAAAACGTTAGGGAAAGGTTCTGCTTCTTCAACGAATACATTGAGTATGTATGTGAATACTACTAGTGGTGTGCGTTTGAATGGGGTATCATCTGTTACTACTCCAAATGTGCTTGCTTCAAACGGTGTAATTCACATCGTTAATGCAGTAATCGGTTTGCCTACTATTGTAACGCATGCTGCTGCTAACCCGAACTTTTCGACTTTAGCAACCATAGTAACAAGCACAGCTACCAACGGAAACGGATTTGGAGATCAAACTGCTGTTGCTACTGCATTAACTACCAACGCAACACCTTTAACTGTTTTTGCTCCAACTAATGCAGCGTTTACTGCTGCAACAACTGGATCAGGATTTGCAGTTGGCGCAACACCTGCACAAGTAACTACTGTTTTACAATACCACGTTACAGGAGCTGGAAATGTATTGGCAGCTTCATTGACTAATGGCCAAGTGATTCCAACAGTTACCTCACCAGTACAAAATTTAACTGTTAATTTAACAGGTGGTGCAAAATTAATTGATACTTCGGCAACACCAAGTAACATCATTGTAACTGATGTACAATGCGCGAATGGTGTGATTCATGCTGTGGATAAAGTATTACAACCTAATCTATAATTTTGAGTACATTAGGTTGATTTCCTCATCATCCTAATCTATTGATTATTATTGGTTTGTTTGAAACCCTCAATTTCGGTTGAGGGTTTTTTACTTATTAGTCCATCAGTTATAAATCATAGAATTGAATTCTAATTAAATTATGGTAATCCCAATAAATTTATATATTTGCCAAAAAAATATAACATTTTAAAAAAACCGAAATGAATCACTTAAAAAAAAGCCGTTTTCTTTATTTACTTCTAATTGTGTTAACATTTTCATCTTGCGAAACAGAGGAAGGTGTAAATGCAAAAAAAGAAACACTTTATGAATTAGTTTCTCAACGAGAAGACTGGAGTAGTTTAGCCAATGCATTGCAAATCACTGGTTTAGACGATACGCTAAATTCAGATGATGAGTACACACTTTTTGCGCCATCTAACGCAGCTTTTTCAGCGTTTTTAGCAGAAAACAATTTGAATTCTATAAACGAAGTTCCGGTTGACTATCTAAAACAGCTTTTATTAAACCATGTGATTCAGGGAAAAATCAAAAAAGAAAATTTTCCTTCAAGTGGCTATTTGCAATCGTTAGCTACGGGTTTTGCCTCTACATCCAACCACTTGAGTTTATATTTTAGAAAAACTGACGACCTCATTTCGATAAATGGAGCAACCACTTTTGACGGAACGAATGTAATCGCTTCAAATGGAATTATTTACAATTTCAATTCCGTTCTAAAACTACCAACGATCGTTGACCATATTGTTGCCAATCCAAATCTTGAATCGCTTTTTAGCGCTATGAATACTAATGATCAATATGATTTTATTGGAGAATTGTCGAGTATAAACAACGGACCCTATACGCTATTCGCTCCGACTGACTCTGCATTTCCATCATTATTAACCGAATTAAACCAGCCTAGTTTGGATGTAATCGATCCTGCTGTTGTGGCTCAAGTACTAAAATATCATGTAGCCATCACTTCGAATACACTTTCTGGTAGTTTAAACCATGGCGATGTGATCAACACCTTTCAAGGTAATGCTCTGACGATTCAATTAACTCCGGCCAATTTTAGATTAATTGATTTTAATAATCGTTTATCCAATTTTACAACACGAGATATTCAGTGTTATAATGGAATTATTCATATGGTAGATCGAGTGTTGTTGCCGAATTTAAACTAAAAACTACACTATACTTTTAAAAAGGTTTGTCTCTAAGATGAGCCTTTTTTTTATGCTCCTAATTCAATGGCGCGCTGGTTCGCCGAACGTATGGCTTTAACAATGGCTTCCTTCACTTGAGTATCCTGAAATATTCGCAAAGCACTTTCGGTGGTTCCGCCTTTGGAAGCCACTTTTTTAATCCACTCTTCACTGGAAAGTGAATAACTATTCTGAATAGCCACCGAACCCATAAAGGTTTGATTTACGAGTAATTCGGCTTCTGATTCATTGAAACCTAATTCGACGGCTGCTTGAATCATTGCGTTCATAAAGTAAAACACATATGCCGGACCGCTACCTGAAATGGCCGTAGCTGCATTGAGTAGTTCTTCTTTTTCAACATACACTGATTTTCCGGTGGTATTGATTAAGTTTTGCACGATAAATAATTCCTTGCGATCAACATCGGGCGCAGCCGAAAAAACAGTCATTCCCATTCCGATTTGTGTCGGGATGTTGGGCATGGAACGGATGATTTTTTGCACTTGTAGTTCGCTTTGAATACGCTGAATAGTTACACCCGCCATCACCGAAAGCACCAATTGGTTTTTGTTCAAATAAGGTTGGACGGCTTGAGCCAAAGAAGTAAAATCTTGCGGTTTAACCGACAGGATGATGATATCCAATTCAGTGATAATTGAAGTGGGTTGTGTAAAGAAGTTGGATGTAGGAATTCCGAATTGACCATCGCCTTTGACTTCATTCCGACTCAACACATAAATATCTTCAGGCTTTATAAATCGGGAACTTATAAAACTGTTGGCATAGGTTTTACCCATATTACCAAAACCCATGATCATCACTTTCATACGTAGTGTATTTAAAAAGAGTTCTGAAAAAGCTAACTTTTATCAGAACTCTTGTAGTACTTTATTTGAACTTACTTCTTTAATGCTTTTTGCGCTTCGGCTTGTTCCATCATTTCACGCATTTTCTTTTGGAACTTGCTTTCTGTTTTGGGCTTGGCTTTATTTTCTTGAATCTGCGCATGAATTTTATCACTGTCGATGAAGTACTTCTTAATTACAATCATGATTCCGATGGTGATTAAGTTGGAAATTAAATTGTACAAACTCAATCCGGATCCGTAATTATTGAAGAAAATCAACATCATAATCGGCGACAGGTAAATCATAATTTTCATGATTTTGGCCATATCTGGCATACCTTCTTGCTGCGGTTGTGCCATGGCTTGATCTCCCGAAGTCATTTTCATATAAAAGAAAATCGCGACAGAAGCCAACAAAGCGAATAAACTAATGTGGTCACCGTATAGCGGAATATTGAATGGCAATTTCATAATGGAATCAAATGACGATAAATCGTCTGCCCATAAAAATCCTTTTTGTCTTAAATCGACTGAAGTTGGGAAGAACAAGAACGACGCATACATAAACGGAATCTGAATCAAGGCCGGAATACAACCTGCCATCGGATTCACGCCGGCTTTATTGTACAACTTCATGGTTTCTTGTTGTTTTTTCATTGGATCTTTTCCGAATTTTTCACCCAATTCCATGATTTCCGGACGCAAGACTTTCATCTTAGCTTGTGATAAAAATGATTTGAACGTAATTGGTGACATCGCTAATTTAATCAACACCGTAAAGATGATGATGGCGATTCCCAAGCCCATAAACGAACTCAAGAACCCGAATAACGGAACAAAAATCAGTTTATTGATCCAACCAAATATTCCCCAACCTAACGAAACGATTTCGTCAAGATTGCGATCATAACTGCTTAATAATTTATAATCGGCTGGTCCGAAGTACCAATTCATTTTATAATCTAATTCGCCGTTGGTAAACGCTAAAGGCGCTACTGTTTTGAATTGTTTGGTGTAAACGGTATCAATTTTATCGTCTTTAACTAAATCCATGGATTTAATTGAAGCGCTTTCTAAAGGCGTTTTGGTCAATAAAACGGTAGTAAAAAGATGTTGCTTGTAAGCGATGTACGTTACTTTTTCTGCAGTTTCCTCTTTTTGAGCACCTTGACCTGTGTAGTCGTCTTTTCCGTCTTCGTATTCAAAAACCGATTCGGTATAGCGATTTTCATACGAAATACTTTTCTCGTTACGGTAGGTTTTTAAATCCCACGATAAATTGGCAGGTTTGCTAGCGTTAATCGCTTTGCCTAATCCTTGTGAACGCACGTCAAAATCGAGCATGTATTCTTCTTTGGCTTTCAAAACGTATTTGTATTCCAGGAATTCGTTGGCACCGGTTTTCAGTTTCATCGATAGTACTTGACTGTCGCCTATTTTGCTCAACGTAGGTTCGAAATACAAATCTTTTGTATTTAAAACACGGTTGTCAGCCGTTTGCAATTCGATGTTGAAATTGGAGTTTTTGTTTTTGATCAACGACACCCATTCGCCCGAATTCTTTTTAATTTTTTCAAATTTCTTGAGCGTAACTTCTGAAACAGTTCCGCCTTTATTGGCCACAACTACTTTTAACACGTCGTTTTCTAAAGTAGTAAAACCATCTTTTGCGGTGGGCAAAGTAGCCGAATACGCAAAACTACCCAAGGTAGCTTGAAGTTGTTTTATTTTGGTGGTGTCGGAAACCGTTGTATCGGCGGCAACTGCGGTAATTTCTTTAGTCGCAACTTCTTTTGCTTTTTGTTGTTTCTGAATTTTTTCTTGCTTTGCCTTTTCGATTTGTTCTTTTTCGTTGCTTTTTTGATTGTTGTACATCATCCACATGACGATACCAAAAATCAAGGCAAATCCGATGATAGAATTTAAGTCAAATTTCTTTTGTTCCATAGTGTACTTCCTTTGCAGGAATTTTATCAATTTATATATGTGTCGTCTTTCCGACTGTTTTGTTTCTTTTTTAGCACAATAGTTGTAAAAAACTACTGATTTAGTAACCCGAGCCTTTGCTGACTAGCCCTGATTGACGCGATGCCGTGCAAAGCGGAAAGCAGGAATATGGTTTACAAAAATTACTACTGATTCGCTCCTGAACGGACAACTCGCGAGTTGTCTCTACACTGTTTCTAAATCACGCGCCAACTTTTCTTTTACAACCGCGGCTACAAAGCTAACAAAAATTGGCTGTGGATTGGCAACGGTACTTTTGTATTCGGGATGGTACTGCACACCGATAAAAAATGGGTGGTTTTTGATTTCTACAATCTCGACCAAACCTGTATCTGGATTGATTCCGGAACTGATTAAACCCGCATTTTCCAACTGAGTGGCGTACGTATTATTGTATTCATATCGGTGGCGATGACGCTCTTCGATTTGGGTTTTTCCGTAAATCTGATGTGCCAAAGTTCCTTCTTTGATGTCGCATTTCCACGAGCCTAAACGCATGGTTCCGCCTTTATCGGTGATGGTTTTCTGACTTTCCATCAAATCGATTACTGGGTTTTTGGTGTCGGGATTCATTTCGGTTGAATTGGCATCTTTCAAGCCCAAAACCGTTCGTGAATACTCGATTACCGCCATTTGCATTCCGAGGCAGATTCCGAAAAACGGAATGTTATTTTCGCGTGCATAGCGTACGGTGGCGATTTTACCTTCGATTCCGCGTTCGCCAAATCCGGGTGCCACTAATATGCCGTCAATTCCTTCAAACATACGTGCTGCCGAATCGGCGTCGATGTGTTCCGAGTGAATGCTGACCACATTAACTTTCGTTTCGTTGGCCGCACCAGCGTGGATGAATGATTCTAAAATCGATTTGTAGGAATCTTGCAACTCCACGTATTTTCCGACCAAACCAATACTGATGGTGTGTTTCGGATTTTTGAGTCGGTGTAAGAAATCGTTCCACTGCGTTAAATCGGGTGTTGATTTCTCGGGTAAATTTAATTTTTTCAAAGCAACCACATCCAAACCTTCTTCGAGCATTAAATTCGGGACTTCATATATGGTTTTGGCGTCGATGGATTGGATTACGGCTTCGCGTTTTACGTTGCAAAACAAAGCGAGTTTCTGACGCAATTCGTCGGATAATTCGTGCTCGGTTCTGCATACTAAAATGTCCGCTTTGATTCCGCTTTCCATCAAGGTTTTCACCGAGTGTTGTGTAGGTTTTGTTTTTAATTCGCCCGCCGCTGAAAGATACGGAACGAGTGTTAAGTGAATGACGATTCCGTTGTTTTCGCCCAATTCCCATACGAGTTGTCGCACGGATTCGATGTACGGTAACGACTCGATGTCACCAACAGTTCCTCCGATTTCGGTAATTACAATATCAAAATTGCCTGTATTACCGAGCAATTGCATGCGTTCTTTGATTTCGTTGGTGATGTGCGGAACGACTTGAACCGTTTTTCCGAGGAATTCACCGCGGCGTTCTTTTTCGATTACTGAAAGATAGACTCTTCCGGTGGTAACGTTGTTGGCTTGAGACGTGGGAACATTTAAAAATCGTTCGTAATGTCCTAAATCGAGGTCGGTTTCGGCTCCGTCATCCGTTACAAAACATTCGCCGTGTTCGTAGGGATTTAACGTTCCTGGATCGACATTGATGTAGGGATCAAATTTCTGAATGGTCGTTCGGTAACCTCGTGCTTGTAATAATTTTGCTAGTGAAGCCGCTATGATTCCTTTTCCAAGAGAAGAAGTCACACCACCCGTAACAAAAATGTATTTCGTCTGATTCATCTTTTGTTGTTTTTGGACAACTCGCGAGTTGTCCGTACTTGTTGTTGTGTTGTTGTAGTTGTTGTAAAAAACGATGCAAAAGTACGATTAATTCGTCAATGTGGCAATAAATTAATTTGTCAATTTTGGAATGTGGCAATACATTAATTTGTCAATATGGCAATGAATCAATGTGTCAATTTGGGAATGTGGCAATACATTAATTTGGCAATGCGGCAATTTTGGAATGAGTCAATGTGGCAATGTGCCAATGAATCAATGTGTCTGTTTTAATTGGCTATTTGAATAATTTGCTAATTGACACATTGGCTAATTGACCAACTGACACATTATTTAGGATAGTGCTTTTTAACATTCCGCACCAATTCTTCCAAACCGTTCAATTTAAGTTCGTAGATGAGTTGCAGTTGTTCGCCCAACTGACCTTTGGGAAGGTGATTGTTTTTGAGCCATACCAAGTAATATTCGGGTAAGTCGATTAGAAAACGCCCTTCGTATTTTCCGAAAGGCATTTTGGTATGGGCTAGTTTGATGAGGAGTTGTTGTTGGTCGTTCATTTTTTAAGAGAAAAGAAGAAAGAAGAAAGAGGAAAGACATTATCTATCTTTTAGCGAAGCGGTCTTGTTTCTTTCAGCGAAGCGGTCTTGCTTCTCACTACTTCCAGTTAAACGTTACTTCTTTCTCAATATCCGGATGCAAGCTTAGTAAAACTGGACACGTCATCGCGCTTCGTTCTAAAATCGTTTTATTTTTTTCGGATGTATCAATCGACATATTCAATTCGACTATAATTTTAGCAATTTTTCGGGGTTCGGCTTGCATGATTTTGGTGATTGAAACGGTAGAATCTTTTAAATCAACTTCTACATCTTTTGATTTAATTGCCATAATCGAAACCATACAACTTCCTAAAGCGGTTGCCACTAAATCGGTGGGAGAAAACGCTTCTCCTTTACCGTGATTGTCGGTCGGTGCGTCGGTTAAAATTTGGGTTCCCGATTGCAGGTGAATGCAAATCGTTCGTAATTCGCCTACATAGGTTATGCTTGAAGTAGCCATTATTGTGCTTGTTTTATCGTTAAATCGGGTTGATACGTCAAAATATAAACGCCTTTATTTTGGAAACCGCCGTTTGAATTTTTGGCGTACTCAAATTTACTTTCTACTTGTTCCGAAGCGGTTGCTTGAGCTGTTTCTTCAAACGATACTTCTTGTGACAATCGCAACAAAGCATCGAAGGTTACATCAAAACCGCGGATCGCAAACTGATTGGGCGTCACTTTATTGATTTTTCGGTATTCTTTTTCAAATTGAATTCCCTTTGGAGAATCAATTTCTTTGCTCAATGAAGGATAGGTCAGTTTTAATTTGATGAGATTATTTAGTGAAATCTCTTCGAAGTCTAACATTTTGTTGGGTTCGATGACTACCAATTGTACGGTAAAATCTTTCATCGCCGACAACAAGGCTGAAATTGTAGTCTGAATCGTGTAGTATTTCTCCGATTCCATTACCACAAAATTGGTTTTATTTTTGACCAAATGTTTTTTGATGCTATCCGACACAAAGGTGTTTTTAGCGGACAAGCCAACCCATTGCACATTGGAATAATTGCTTTTTATAAATTGAGAAACCTCGGCTTTTTCGGGTTCTACTAACGCAATAATATTTCCATTTTTGCCATTCATATAATCAAAAATGGCTTTTTTCCGGAAATCGTCTGAAGGCATGGAATTGAACAAATTGCTATTCGATTTTAAGTCGTCTTTGGATAGCGGAGAAATAACGGGTATGTTTTTCCCTTCTAAAGCAGCGGCAACTTTTTCTACGTTGGCTTGAAAAAACGGACCGATAACTGCCGAAGCATCGGACGCTTTTTCTTCCAATGTGGCAATTGCAGAAGTAGTGTTTTTGGTTTCTTCCGAATCGAAAATACTCACGTCTACGTTCAATCCGAGTGTTTTGGCTGAGTCAATTGCCATCAACGCACCCGAATAAAAATCGAGTGTCATGTTTAAGAATTTATCGTCTTTAAATTTCGAATTCAGTGATTTCAACGAATCCATTTCAATTTTAGCCACATTGAACGGAATCATCAACACCAAATGTTTTTTGTTTTTTTTAGAAAGTGTTGCGGTTAAGTCAGATGTACTTTTGGTAACCGAACGTGAGACTGATAAGTCAATCGGAATTTTAATCGTCATTCCTTCGCGCAATCCGTCGCTTAACTCAGGATTCATCTGAACCAACTGTTCTTGCGTCACATCGGCCGACTTTGTCAAACTGTAAAACGTATCGCCATCCTTCACCACATAATCAAACAGCGGTTTAGAAACGGCTACTTCTTTGGGTTTTGTAGGTTCAACAGCAGCAGCTTGCGGTGCTTGTTTGATAGTATTCTTACTGATTTTTAGTACGAATCCAATCGGCAAATTGGTTACCACATCCGGATTTTGACGTTCTAATTCTTCCACCGTGATTCCGTATTTCGTCGCAATGCCGTACTTGGTTTCTTTGGGTTGGACTTGATGCGTTATGATTCCGGAACTGGATACAATTTGCGTAGATGGTTTTATAACCGGAGCTGGCTTTGTACCATTCGCACCTTTTTTGATGACTAAAACTTGTCCGGGTTGCAATCCGACTTCCTTTAAAACGGGATTATTTTTTTCTAATTCGTCGATGCTGATGTTGTACTGTTTTGAAATACCGTACAAACTTTCTTTGGCTTTTACCGTATGAGTTTGTTGGGAAGTTGTTTTCACAACAGGTTTTGTTTCCGCAGATTTAACTACAGGTTTGGTCTCGGCTGGTTTGATCGCAACGGGTTTGGTTTCAATCGGTTTAGTTTCAGAAGATGTTGGAGTTGAAACCGATTTTGGAATCATCAACACCATTCCGGGTTTTGCACCGGTTTGAGCATCCGGATTTAACTTATAAATATCAAATGGAGTAATCTTGTATTTTTGAGCTATTTTAGAAACGGTTTCTCCTTCCACAACGGTGTGTTTGGTCACTTCTTGTGCGTTCATAAACGAACACAACAGCACGACAACAATGTAAAATCCTCTTTTAACCATGATTTTATTTTTTTAATATTCTTGTCAATTTCAATGCCAAAAACCAAAATGTAGTGTAGAACTAGTTTTATTCCCACTCAATAGTTGCGGGCGGTTTCGAACTGATATCGTACACTACTCGATTTACACCTTTTACTTTATTGATGATTTCATTGGAGATTTTCATCAAAAATTCATACGGTAAATGTACCCAATCAGCGGTCATTCCGTCGGTCGATTCAACCGCTCGTAACGCTACTACTTTTTCGTAAGTACGCTCATCGCCCATTACTCCGACACTGTTTACGGGAAGCAAAATCGCTCCTGCTTGCCATACTTTATCGTACAATCCGTGGGTTTTTAATCCGTTGATAAAAATCGCATCGACTTCTTGCAAGATACGAACTTTTTCCGGAGTAATATCACCTAAAATCCGAATCGATAATCCCGGACCTGGAAACGGATGACGTCCTAAAAGTTCGGCGTCGATACCTAATGTAGCGCCCACCCTGCGCACTTCGTCTTTGAACAACATGCGCAATGGTTCCACTATTTTCAGTTTCATAAAATCGGGTAAACCTCCTACGTTGTGGTGTGATTTGATCGTTGCACTCGGACCTTTAACCGAAATCGATTCGATTACATCGGGATAAATCGTTCCTTGTGCCAGCCATTTAACGTCTTCGAGTTGGTGCGCTTCGTCGTCGAACACTTCGATGAATACGCGACCGATGATTTTACGTTTGGTTTCTGGATCGTCAACACCCGCCAATTCACTCAAAAATCGTTCAGAAGCATCTACTCCTTTTACATTCAAGCCCATGTCTTTATATTGGTGTAACACGCTTTCGAATTCGTTTTTGCGCAACAATCCGTTGTTCACAAAAATGCAGTATAAATTTTTCCCGATTGCTTTGTGAAGTAAAACCGCCGCCACGGTCGAATCTACGCCGCCCGAAAGTCCTAATACCACTTTGTCGCCTTGTACTTTTTCTTTCAAATCGCGCACGCAATCGTCTACAAAAGCATTCGGAGTAAAATTTTGAGGCACTTCAGCGATTTTCACTAGAAAATTTTCGAGCATTTGTTTGCCGTCGGTCGAGTGATATACTTCGGGATGGAACTGAATGGCATACGTCGCTTCACCCTCAATTTTGTAGGCTGCGTTTTCTACATCGTGCGTCGAAGCCAATTTTACGCCATTCGTTGGTAAATGTTTGATGGTGTCACTGTGACTCATCCACACTTGCGAATTGAGGCTGACATTTTCAAAAAAGACTTCGTTTTCTTTGATGTACGACAAATTCGCTCTTCCGTATTCTCTGATGTTGGACGCGGCAACTTCTCCGCCCGAAAAATGAGCCAAATATTGCGCACCGTAACAAACTGCCAACAAAGGAAGTTTACCTCGGATGGCCGATAAGTCGATTTGCAAAGCATCTTCAGAGCGCACCGAATACGGACTACCGCCTAAAATAACTGCTTTGTACGACGACAAATCTTCGGGAACATGGTTGTAAGGAAAAATTTCGCAGAATATATTTAATTCGCGAACGCGGCGAGCAATTAGTTGTGTGTATTGCGAGCCGAAATCTAAAATAAGTACGTTGTGTTGCATGCGCAAAAGTACTATTCTCGATTGAAAATAAAAACTAGAATTTGGAAATTATTTTCGTTTTATAGCAATTCCAGCTCTTCGTTTCAATCTTTTGTGCGTCAGTTCTTTTTTCTAGGCCATAAAGAGCGCTTCCGTTGGTCGCGTCTTTACATCCAGAAAAAAATAAACTTCCTTTACAAAAGGATTTTCGCTTCGATCTGGGCTAAAAACGCGTGGTAGTTGTACTACGTAATCATTGTAAAGACGGACTGAAGTCCGTCTCTATTGAAATCCTTTTAAATTTGAAATTATTTCATCAACAGTAAACACGGAGTAAAACTCATTTTATCAGTAGTTTTTTCTACTGTTTTTGCGATAAAGTTGCCAATACTTTTTCTAAGTTATCAATAGACATTATAAATCCTTCTTTAAAGCCCATTTCAATCATTTTCTCTAGGCGTGCAAGAGAATCATTGTAAATAACAATACTCACTTTAGTGATGCCGTTTAGTTCGCTGAATTTATAATCCCAATCAGAACCTGGCAATTCAGGATTCTCATCCTTGTCTGCAAAAGCATTATGCATTTTGAAATTGGTTTTTGGAGTAATGGACGTATAGCGCTGAATTGACCAATGCTCTTGTCCTTCGGGACTTACCATAGCATAAAATCTTCGTCCACCCACTTCAAAATTCATATATTTTGTTTTGGATGTCCAAGGTTTAGGTGCAACCCATTGGTCCAGTATTTCAGGTTTAGTAAAAGCATCCCAAACCACGAGAAGTTCGGCTTCAAATTCTCTGTTTATGAATACCGTTTTTGTTGCTTTGTCAACGGTAAAATCAAATAGCAAATTGTTTTTCATTCTTTATTTTTTTTAATTGTTGCTAATACATTGTCGAGTTGATTAAATCGGATTTCCCAAATTTTTCGGTACTGTTCCAACCATATATCTATCTCTTTCATTTTTTCTATTTCTAAAGAGTAAAATATTTCTCTTCCTCTGTAGTGTTGCTTTACTAATTCACATTCTGTCAGTATGCGCAAATGTTTGGAAACTGCTTGCCTACTATTTTCAAAATGTGCTGCAATAGCATTGGGTGTCATCGCTTGCATAGCAATAAGACCTATAATTGCTCGTCGGGTCGGGTCGGCAATTGCTTGAAAAACATCACGTCTTATTTCCATCTTAAATTATTTGCTACTATATGGTTGCAAATATATATGCAATTATTTGGTTGCGCAAATTTTTCGTCAACTATTTTTAAAAAAAGGAGCTAATATTAGTATTCAGCCCTTTTTTGTAGACGGACTAAAGTCCGTCTCTAGTGAAATTCTTTTGAAAACCTGTCAGGTGTCACCATCATCAATAATAATTAATACCAAATACCAACCAATGTTACAATTTTATTACATTTGAAAATCAAACACAAATTCAGAGGATATGAAATGGTATTTACATGCATTTAAAAAAGTTTCCGATTTCTACGGACGCGCCAGTCGGACCGAATATTGGATGTTTTATGTATTCAACACGGCATTTTCAATTGCAGCGTATACGTTAGATTTAATTTTTAATCTTACTATTGAATCGTTAGGTTTTGGTCCGATTTATATACTGTATACGTTGGCCGCTCTTATTCCGGGTTTAGCTCTGTCTGTGCGTAGATTGCACGACACAGGAAGAAAAGGATCATTTATTCTTATTGTTTTATTACCTTTTCTCGGTGCAATTTGGCTGCTTATCTTATTTCTGTTAAAAGGTGATGACGACGAAAACGATTACGGTGAAAAACCAATAAACAGTGAAATTGCTGAATTTATTACCGACGCTAAGACCAATACAATTATCCTCAGTATTAGTTTGCTTTGGATGTTTATGAATCGGATTTACTGGGCACTTATCACTAAATTCTGGGACGATTATTACAAAAACCCAAGTTTTAATGTTATCAATGAAGTCATCAATTCATTGTGGATGTTTTTCCCTTTGTTTTTATCGATGATGATTCCGAATCGGAAATTGAAAATCATCTTTATAATTGGTTCGGTAATCTACATGATCTATAGCTTTTACGAATTAGTAAAAGCGCACCTTATGAATAGTAATAATTTTCAGTTCTGATGATTAAAACCTTACTTTATATAGCAATCGGCGGCGCCATCGGAAGTGTTTTACGCTATCTTACTACGGTTTTGGTTTCCAAGTATTGGTCGAGTAATTTCCCTCTGGCCACTTTTATCGCTAATATTTTAGGTTGCTTTTTGATTGGACTTTTAATCGGAATTTTAGAAAAAAACAACTTGGCCAATTCCAATTTAAAGTGGTTTTTAATTACTGGTTTTTGCGGCGGTTACACCACCTTTTCAACTTTTGGATATGAAAATTATTCGTTGTTTCAAAGCAACAATTCCTTTTTAGCCTTTGCCTATATTGGTTTGAGCATTTTTGTTGGCATCATGGCAGTTGGTTTAGGATTGTTTCTTTCAAAATAATTTTTATTCCTGCGAATTTGTGGCGAAGCAATCTGTGTCAATCTATGCCATCTGTGTTGAGCCTTGAACACATAAAAATCTGTGTTAATTTGTATCATCTGTGTTCGATTTTTAGTATTTTCGCACCCTATGAATGAAAAAGACATCCAAGCGATTCAACAACTGTTAGCTACGCCTAAAAAAATTGCTATTATTCCGCACCGAAGTCCCGACGGCGATGCCATGGGTTCTACTTTGGGTTTGTATCATTTTTTACTAAAATTGAACCACCAACCTATCGTAATTGCACCGAATGATTTTCCCGAGTTTTTAGGGTGGTTGCCTGCATCTGAAACGGTTTTGATCTATGAAAATGACCGCGAAAAAAGTGCAGCAATTTTAAAAGAAGCTGAATTGGTTTTCACATTGGATTTTAATGCGTTACACCGTACGGGAGAAATGGAACAACTGTTGAATAAGTTGACCGTTCCGATGATTATGATCGATCATCATGAGTTGCCTGGAACCTATGCTGCCTTCACGTATTCGGATACTTCTTTTGGATCGACGTGTGAAATGATATACAATTTCATCGGATTTTTAAATCAAAAAGCACTCATTGATAAAACGATTGCTACTTGTTTGTATACCGGAATCATGACCGACTCCGGACAATTTCGTTACCCAAAAACAACGGGAACAACCCACCGAATTGTGGCAGAATTCATCGATTTGGGAGTAGAAAATACCGAAATTCCGACCTTAATTTTTGATAATAATTCGTTCGAGCGAATGCAATTATTAGGAAGAGCGTTGCAGAACATGACCGTTTTTCCAGAACATAAAACAGCGTATACTTCATTATCCCAAAAGGAATTAGACGAATTTAATTACGTAAAAGGTGACACCGAAGGCATTGTAAATCAAGGCCTAACTATAAAAGGTATTGTTTTTGCAGCAATATTTATCGAACATCGTGATGAAAACATTATCAAAATATCATTCCGATCACAAGGAAGTTTTGATGTCAACAAATTCGCACGAGAACATTTTAATGGTGGCGGACACATTAATGCGGCAGGTGGAAAATCATACGATTCGTTGGATAAAACAATTAAAAAATTCGAACAACTCGTTCAAAAAATAACGTTATAAATGAAATACCCAATCTACATTTTAGCCCTTTTCCTAGTGCTTTTGAGCTGTACCAGTTGTAAAGAACCTCAAGCGCGGAATCCCATATCAAAATCTTCGGGCACTGCTTTTATGAATGAATCGGTGGAGCGCAATAAATTGTTAATTAAAAACGAAGAGCGCAAAATTGATTCCATCATCAAAAGCAATCCTAAAATCAAATACTTCGCCTCTCAAAAAGGCTATTGGTATCATTACGAAATTAAAAATGAAACCGATTCACTTCATCCTAAAAAAGGAGATGTTGCTTTTTTTGATTACGAAATCAAAGACCTCAACGGAAGCGTGATTTATACACAAGCCGATTTAAAACCGCAAACGTATTTAGTCGACCGTCAAAACATTATGATGGGCTTGCGTCACGGCATCAAACTGATGAAAAAAACAGAGAAAGTAACCTTTCTTTTTCCTTCACACATGGCGTTCGGATACCACGGTGATAACGACCGAATAGGCACCAACGAACCCTTGATGTGTACCGTAACTTTAACTAATTTTGAACCTGAAAAAAAATAATACTATGAAATTCAAAATTATCGTTGTTGCCGTACTACTTACTACTCTTTTTACTGCGTGTAAAAAAGCACACAACGATTTACCGGATGGGTTATATGCTGAAATTGAAACCAGTAAAGGAACGATTGTCGCCGAATTATTTTATAAAAAAACGCCTATGACTGTGGCCAATTTTGTTTCTTTAGCGGAAGGAAAAAACACCTTTGTTTCGGAAAATTTTAAAGGAAAAAAATTCTTTGAAGGATTAAAATTTCACCGTGTAATTTCGAAAGCCAACGGTGATGCAGAAGATTTTATGATTCAAACTGGTGACCCAATGGGCAATGGCTCGGGTGATGCAGGTTACAAGTTCAGCGATGAAATAACTAATTTAATTCACGATAAAGAAGGTGTTTTGTCGATGGCAAATTCGGGTCCAGGCACCAACAGCAGTCAGTTTTTTATTACTATTGTTCCTACTCCATGGCTCAACGGAAAACACACTGTTTTTGGACAGGTTACAGGTAACGGAATGGAAGTTGTGAATAAAATTGTAGTGGACGACTACATCAAATCGGTTACCATCATCCGCAAAGGAAAAGATGCTGAACAATTTGATGCTGTAAAAATATTTGACGAGCAATTTAAATTAGAGGCCGAAAAACTAAAAAAACAAGCTGATTTAGCAGCCGAAATCAAGAAGCCTTATTTGGAAATGATCAACAACGCCAAGGCAACCGGAACAAAAACGGCAAGCGGACTCATCTATAAAATCACCCAAAAAGGAAGCGGAAAAAAACCGGCAGTCGGAACAACCGCAAACATAAATTATGCGGGTTATTTTGAAGATGGAACACTATTTGATAGCAACATCAAATCGATTGAAGAAGTATTTGGAAAATACAACCCGCAAAAAGACCAGCACAATGGATATGCACCTATTCCGTTTCAAATGGGAACAAAAGAAGGCATGATTCCGGGTTTTATTGAAGGCATTGAACTGTTATCCATAGGTGAAAAAGGGGTTTTTGTAATCCCGCCTGATTTAGGATACGGACCAAATGGATACCAAGGAGTTATTCCTCCGAATGCAACACTTATTTTTGAACTTGAAATTGTAAAATAATTAATGTAATAACTAGTAAACCATAAACTTAAAATTATGAAAATCAAAGTAATAGCACTTCTTTTTTTGAGCACTATTTTTGCTTTTGCTCAAGGTCAAAAGAAACCAAGTCCAGCCAAGCCGGCATCTGCAACAAAAACAACTACAGTAGCTACTGCACCAGCAGCGCTGCCTGCTGTCAATGCAAACGAGGGAATTTTTGCTGAATTCAACACTACTAAAGGAAAAATAGTAGTACAATTGGAGTACAAAAAAGCGCCTATCACGGTTGCCAATTTTATTTCGCTAATTGAAGGAACAAACCCTCAAGTGGGAGAAAATTATAAAGGAAAAAAATTCTATGATGGATTGAAATTTCACCGAGTAATTTCTAAATTAAATGGCGATGCACAAGACTTTATGATTCAGGGTGGTGATCCTCTCGGAAATGGTTCTGGCGGTCCAGGTTATGCGTTTAAAGACGAATTCACCGATTTAAAACATCACAAAGCAGGTATCTTATCGATGGCCAATTCGGGTCCGAAAACCAACGGTTCACAATTTTTTATTACATTAAAAGACACGCCTTGGTTAGACGGAAAACACACGGTATTCGGAATTGTTTCATCGGGAATGGAAGTTGTGAATTCGATCTTAAAAGACGACGTAATCAATTCGGTTGTCATTGTTAGAAAAGGCGCTGATGCAAAAAAATTCGATGCCGCTAAACTATTTGGAGATTATTTCGCCAATAAAGATGTGGAAGAAAAAGCGCAACTTGAAAAAGAAGCCAAAGAAAGAGCGCTTAAAAATGCTGCAGCGTTGAAAGAATTTGAAAACGGTAAAACTACAGCAAGTGGTTTAAAATATATAGTGTTACAAGAAGGAACTGGAGCTAAACCAACAGCGACAAGTAATGTTAAAGTACATTACACTGGCATACTTACTGACGGAAAAGTATTCGACAGTAGTGTGCAAAGAGGTCAACCGATTGATTTTGGATTGAACCAAGTAATTCCGGGTTGGACAGAAGGCTTGCAATTAATGCCTGAAGGATCTAAATATAAATTTTACATTCCATATAACTTAGCGTATGGCGAGAGAGCGATGGGCGGAGTGATTCCGGCGAAAAGCGATTTGATATTTGAAGTCGAGTTGATCAAAATCAATCAATAATAATTATAAAAAAACCCTCATTAATTTGAGGGTTTTTTATTGAATCTATTTACTTTTAAACTTCCATTCCACCTCATCATCATCATCATTGATGATAGCACCAATTTCAACTCGAATAACGATACCGTATTCCGATTGAAAAATAAGCCAATTACTTTCATTAAAATGATTTTCGGTCGAATCAAACTCCTCGACTTCCCATGTTTTAAAAGGAAGTTCTTTCTTTACTTCTTCGACATTTCTTCCGATTACTTTCTTTTCTAACACCACAGAATCTGGATTGGACGTAATCAAATAACCCAATCGAAATCCTTCATCCTCGTAAAAAGTCAACCGCAATTGCTCTTTATAATAGAGAAAAATACGATTCGCATCATCATCATCAAACTGCTTATCGGGAGTTCCATATAAAGCTACCACATCGTTTTCCTTCATTCCAAATAGAAGGCGATCTATACCGTTTTTGGGGTTTATCTTCATTTATTTTTTTTCCAAAATTAGAAATATCTTTTTGAAAGAATGATTGAAAAATAAAAAAAAACAGAAACTTTAAAACCACATCGTTTTGTTTTCCGTAAATACTATTGATGTTAACTTAAAAACGAAAACAATGAGAAGAAAAATTACCTTCACAACGTTGCTCACAATGATTGTACTCTTTACAGGGATTAATTCATTCGGACAAGTTGTAACGAGCAGTGCAGACGATGGATCTGCTGGAACTCTAAGAAGCCAAATCGCTGCAGCGGCAGTCGGCGGAACCATTACATTTGCCCCAGCGGTAACTAGCGTTATCTTAACTGGAGGTGAAATCACAATCAACAAATCATTAATAGTAACAGGAAACGGCTCTGCAAACACTACCATAAACGGTAATGCTAACGGCCGAATTTTCAATGTTACTACAGGCGATTTTGCTCTTAATGCACTAACACTTACAAACGGATTAGCTGATAATGGTGGAGCCATTCAAATTGCTAGTGCGAACGTTGTTATCAATAGTTCTGTTCTATCCAACAATAGAGCAAATGGAGCAAGCGGTAGCGGAGGAGCAGTTTTTGTAGGAACAAATGCAACTCTAACGGCTTTGGCAACTACTTTTTCGGGTAATATTTCAAACCGCGCCGGTGGTGCGATTGAAGCAATAGCCGGAACCACTACAACACTTACGAATGTAGATTTAATCGCTAACAATACCGGAATGGCTCCTGCAACTGCAGCGCCTGGAAATGGTGGTGGATTACACATTACTGGAGCCGGAATGGCAACTATCACAGGTGGAACTGTTGCGAATAACATTGCGGCGGCTGAAGGTGGTGGATTGTGGAATGGAGCGGGAATGATGACCATTTCAGGAACAACCATTACATCAAATACCGCTTCTGGTCCTGCCGCTGATAATGGCGGTGGCGGAATTTACAATTTAAATAATGGTACATTGAACATTTCTAATGCAACCATTTCTAATAATATTGCTGACGGTACGGCTGGTTCTGGAGGCGGAATCCTTTCAGATGTTGGAACTACTTTAAACATCACCAACTCAACAATCTCAGGTAATCGTTCCAACCGCGCTGGTGGTGGAATCGAAACCGTTGCGAGTTCTACTACTACTTTAAATAATGTAAATTTAATCAATAACAATACCGGAGTTGCTCCTGCTGTTGCTGCTCCAGGAAATGGTGGCGGATTTCACATAACTGGTTCAGGAAATGCAACCATTAACGGAGGTTCAGTAACCAACAATATGGCCGGAAATCAAGGTGGTGGATTATGGAACGGTGCGGGTACGATGAACGTAATTGGAACCGCTATCAACAACAATATGGTTTCTGGAAATGCTGCGACAAGCGGTGGTGGCGGTCTCTACAATCAAGTTGGTACATTAAACGTATCGAATGCTACTGTAAACGATAATGATTCAACCGGAACTTTAGCTAATGGCGGTGGACTTTTAAATAATGGCGCTACAGTTACGATCAATAATACACTAATTAACAGTAATTCATCCAACTTAAATGGTGGCGGAATTTATACTAATAATGGAACAATCACTATCGACAACAATTCAACCATCAACTCCAACACAGCTATGGGTGCAACTGCTCCAACTGATGGAGGAGGTGCGATATATGTTGCTGCGGGTACGGTGAACGTAATCGGTGGCGCTATCAACAGTAATACAGCTATTGCAGGCGGAGGTTCTGGAGGTGGAATATTCAACTTCGCTGGAACTTTTTCAGCCAATGGAACATCTATCAGTCAGAATATTGCCAATAGAGCGGGTGGCGGAATTGAAGCAGCGGGTGGTTCAACTACTAATTTAACGGGAGTTGCTTTAAATAACAATGTAACTGGAGTAATCGCATCTGGATCAACGGCAGCCAATCCAGGAAATGGTGGCGGATTGCACCTAACTGGAACGGCGAATGCTACGGTAACAGGTGGAACAGCCAATGGTAACTTAGCTGGAAATCAAGGCGGTGGATTGTGGAATGGTGCCGGAACGTTAACCGTTGACGGTACAACAATCAACGGAAATATGGTGCCAGGAAATGCTGCAACTAGTGGTGGTGGTGGATTATATAATCAAGTGGGAACGTTAACGGTTTCGAATGCAGTTGTAGCCAATAACATGGCAAGCGGTACATTGGGAATTGGCGGTGGACTTTTAAACAACGGAGCTACCGTTACGTTGAATGCTACTACTTTAAATAACAACACTGCAAATCTTAATGGTGGTGGAATTTTTACCAACAACGGAATGATCATGATTCAAAATAATTCTGCTTTGAATGCCAATACTGCTTTAGGTGCCATTGCTCCTACTGAAGGTGGCGGCGGAATCTACATCAGTGCTGGAACTGTTTCGGTTATGGGAAGTTCAATCAACTCCAATACAGCTATAACAGGCGGTGCTTCTGGTGGTGGTGTGTTCAACTTTGCGGGAACGTTCAACGCAGACGGAACAGCTATTACACAAAATATTTCTAATAGAGCGGGTGGCGGAATTGAAGCTGCTGCTGGATCGACTACCAATTTGACAAATATTATATTGAACAATAACGTAACGGGTGTTGTTGCCTTAGGATCAACTGCTGCTACTCCAGGAAATGGTGGTGGATTTCACATCACAGGTGCCGGAAATGCTACAATTGTAGGCGGAACTGTAAACGGTAACTCAGCTGGATTAGAAGGTGGCGGATTATGGAATGGTTCGGCTATGATGACCGTTACTAATACAACGGTAAGTGGAAACACAGCTCTAGGAAATGCTGCTGATGATGGTGGTGCTGGATTATTCAACAATGCCGGAATGTTAACCTTAAACAATGTAACAGTAACCAATAACAATGCAACGGGAACGGCAGGTTCTGGTGGTGGAATCTTCGGTTTGGCCGGAACCATCAACATTAACAATTCGACTTTAGATTCGAATTCGGCTAATCGTGCTGGTGGTGGAATTGAAGTAGTAAACGGAACGTTAAACATTACGAATTCCAACTTAATCAACAACGATGTAGACGGAACTGCAGGAACTCCGAGTCCAGGAAATGGTGGAGCGCTACACATTACAGGTGTAACGACTACAACCATTGTAGGTGGAATGGTTTCGGGTAATGATGCCCGTCGTGAAGGTGGTGGGTTATGGAACCAAACTGGAAGTACTATGACAGTTACTAATGTTACTATCGACAACAATACGGCAAGTGGCGCTGGAGCTTTATTTGGCGGTGGCGGAGTTTTCGTAAATGGTGGAGATGTAATCATCAACTCATCTACCATTTCAAACAATATTTCTGACGGAATTGGCGGACACGGTGGTGGAATCCACGTAAAAACAGGATCGGCTGCGTTGTTGACTTCAACAGTATCCGGAAATACTTCAGCTACTAAAGGTGGAGGAGTGTATTCTAACGCAATGTTCACTAGTAATGCGTCAACGATTGCCAACAATACTGCCGTAAATGGCGGTGGAGTTGCTAACGAAAGCGCATCCATTCCTTCATTGAAAAACACCATTGTAGCAATTAATACAGCTACTACAGATGCAGACGTTTCGTCGACAACAGGAGCTTTGACTTCAACTGGCTATAACTTAATTGGAAAAGCGATGGCTACAACCTTCATCGCTGGAACAGGTGATTTAGTAGGAACCGATGCTGCACCTGTAGATCCGTTACTTGCTCCATTAGCTAATAATGGCGGAATGACATTGACTCACGCTTTATTAGCGGGAAGTCCGGCATACAATGCAGGAGATTTGGCTGATACGTTCAACGACCAAATTGGAAATGGTGTGTTCGATGCAAGAAGAGACATCGGTGCTTTTGAATCGCAAACGAATTTATTAAGTATAGCATCCTTCAACGGAAGCGTGACATCCATCTATCCAAATCCAGCAAACAGTGGATTTGTAAACATTCGTCTGAATGAAAATACAACTTCAACGGTAACGGGAAGCATTTTTGAAATCGGATCTGGAAAACAAGTTACGCAATTCCAAATCAACGGTTCAGAAAGTCAAATTTCTTTGGATACTTTGGCTACCGGAGTTTATATCATCCAGTTGGTTTCAGAGGATTTTACTGAAAACCACAAACTGGTAATCGGAAGATAATTCCATACAAAACAAGTAGAAAAGAGCCTTTGCAATTGCAGAGGCTTTTTTTATGAATAAACTCTTTATATCAATGGATTTACCTGTTGACTGCTGTTAAAACATCTTAGTTTCAGGCACTTTCACAACATCTTTTTGGAGAGGAAAGACTTTCTTAAGAACTAACTTCAAGCTTGTATCCCTTGCTGCGTATCACAACAATGTTACTATTCGGATCTAGTTCTAGTTTTTTTCTAAGTTTTGATATGAACATATCCAGACTACGTCCGACAATAACTCCTTCATCTTCCCATATCTCTTTTTGTAGCCGACTTCTCTCTATAATCTCATTAGGAGATGATGCGAAAATGCGCAACAGACGGGTTTCAGTTGTAGTCAGTTCTATAGTTTCTTCATTTATTAGCAGTTGTCGTTTCTGCGGATCAAAAAACACCGAACCAAAAGTGAATGTTCTGTCAGACTCATCTTTAGGTAAAGGATTTCGCGGCTTGACAGATCTCAAAAAAACAAAACCAACAATTGCTAATAATGGAAGGCTACCCAGAAGATATACATTCTTTGCTACACTTATTCCTGCTGGCTTAAATTTAACGTTAATCCTGTAACAGGCGACGGGTTGCTTTCTTCCCAAACAAGCTACGATATCATCTTTCTTGTTTTTGGATACAGCATATCCATAGGCTACACTAGAGTCGCCACAGTTAATAACGTTCACAACATAATCATGTGCTAACGGGTCTTTGGATAACAAACGCTGAGTAATATTCACTAATGATTCCGTTTGAAAAGTAAGCTCTTTCTCAAAACTGATTTGATACTCATTCTCATCAATCTTTTTTACTGGAAGCACTCTAGATGTACTGTCGCCTGACTGTAAAAGTAGTTCATGTCCGATTCTACGCAGTAAAACTTCTCTTCTGGCGCTATCGAAATCGTCATCATCTGTCCTACTAAAAGCTAGAAAGATTATAGAAATGAAAAAAATCATCATGAATCCGAAAAGATAGTTACCCTTTCCAAACAAAAGATTTCGGATAGTAAACATAGCGTACTGTATTTATTTACAAAGTTTACAATTTTATTTACAATCCAAAACTTTTAACTCGAAAATAACAAAGTAAATTCGCTTTATCAAATAGTAATGAACTATTTTTTTGTCCAATTTAGAACGCCTCAGTTGAACAATATAGATCCCACTACTATCATTTTAATACATCAATATATGAATAATTTTTATGCAATTTGTTTGACAATTTTAAGTTACTGCTTGATGGCATCCTGCGGAAACAAGTCCCTTTCAACAACTTCAGTCAGTCAATTCCCAACTGAAGTTCAAACTAAAAAAAAATCGATTGTTGCCAAGCTTAAAGAAAACAATCACTTATCTATTGATGAAAGAATAGCCTTGTATCATCAACTCAAAAAGGAGCATCCGACGGTATATGATTTTGGCAACGAGACCGAATTAACACTTTACGGTTACTCTTTTTTATGGGAAAACAATTTAGTTGATGCTATTGCTGTTTTCAAACTCATTATTTCTGAATTTCCCAATTCGGCCAATGCTTATGACAGTATGGGTGAAGCCTATCTTCAAGCAAAAGATAGCATTAAATCACTTCAAAATTATGAGAAATCATTGCAGATGAACCCTGATAATTTTTATGCAGAAGATGTGATTCAGAAAATTAAGTTTCCAAATAGTAAACCATTAACCGCTCGAGAAAAATTCTCAAAAGTGTATTCCAAAAAAGAGTACATAGAAGATCTAGACCAATTGGGTCAAAAACTACAAGCCATTCATCCGCATGCCTTTAAATTTATAACGAAAGACCAATTTTTTAAAAATATTGAAAGTAAAAAATCATTGATTACTGCAAAAACCACCTATGCTGAATTCGCTTGGCATTGTAATGCGATTATTGCAAGTATAGGTTGCTCCCACACAGCTTCTTCTACGATGCAAAATGACTACCATGAGTTGTCGATATTGCCTTTGGAAAAAAGTTTTCCGATGCAAGTTAGATGGATAAACAAGCAGTTGTTTGTGGTAAATCCGATGAATAATTCTGATAAGGTGAAAGTAAAAGACGAAATTTTGAGTATAAATGGCATTGAAACAGCAACTCTCATGTCAGATATTGATAATCATATTGTTGCACAGGCGAATATCCAGACCTATAAAACACAGAAGTTCAACACCTATTTTGCCGCTTTCCTACCCTATGCGTTGGGTTTGCCAGATGATTTTGAAATTGTTGTTAAGGGAAAAAACGGATCAATTAAATTGCACAAAGCCAAAAAATTGGCAACTGAACTTTATGACCCTTCTATTAACAGCTGCTCAAATGATTTGTGTTTAGAGATTTTAGAGGAAAAAACAGCCGTTTTAACGATCGCGTCTTTTAATTACTATGAGTGGAACAATTATACTGAATTCAAATCTTTCCTTGATAACAGTATGAAGATTATCGAAAATAAAAAGATAAAAAATCTAATTATTGATGTGAGATACAATGGAGGCGGTTCTCAATATCCCAGTATCTACTTGCTACAACATCTCATGAATAAACCTTTTACGTATTATTCAAAGGTAGAATCTGAAGGAAAAACAGACAAGTCATATGGAGAAGAAATTTTTCATCCTCTTGAAAATCGTTTTAAAGGTAAGGTCTATTTTCTGATTGATGGCAAGGGAAATTCTACCACTGGACATTTCATGAGTTTAGTGAAAGCACACAATCTAGGTACAATAATTGGCGAGGAATTAGGTTCCAATCAATTCTGTACGGCTGGACAAACGCTGTTTCGCTTGAGTAATACAAAATTAGTAGTCTCTTCGGCCAATAATACGCATGTATCTACAGCCACAAAGTTGCCAGATGAAATAGGAATTCTACCTGATTTTTACGTATCACAAAGTATAGATGATTATTTAAACAAAGTGGATACTGTAAAGGATTATGCACTTAAACTGATTAGAAAATAATAGAATATATGCCAAAGTCTAGATATATTGTGGACAAACTTTACTTGTGAAAAATCCTTGAAGATAAAATAAACTATACACAACCGAAGTTTGTTAAAATGACCGAAACTTTTTTGATTAGTTCAGTAGTTCAAACCACTAAACCACTGTTAAAATACTGATAAAGAAAACCGTACAACTTTGTTTTATTCATTACATTAGTGTGCTTAAACTAATTACTATGAAAAAGATTCGCAAAGAAGACATCAGTCAGGAAGTATTTGATTTATACGACGACTACGCACACAATCGATTAAACCGACGTCAATTTGTTGAACGCTTGTCAGTGTTTGCCGTGGGAACATTAACCCTTCCGGCCTTACTCGGATTTTTAACACCCAACTACTCTGATACATTACTGACCCAACCCAATGATCCTAAATTGGACTCAGGTTATATCAATTACAATTCTCCCAAAGGTGGTGGAACCATTAAGGGATTGCTCTCTCAACCCAAAAAACGAACATCAAAACTTCCTGGAATTATAGTGGTACACGAAAACCGCGGACTCAATCCGTATATTGAAGATGTAGGAAGAAATGCGGCACTATCCGGATTTATCACTCTAGCGCCCGATGCCTTATCGCCTTTAGGAGGTTATCCTGGCAATGACGACGAGGGACGCGAATTACAAAAAAAACGCACCCGCGAAGAAATGCTCGAAGATTTTATCGCCGCCTATGAATACCTGATTTCACACGAAAATTGCAACGGAAAAGTGGGCGTAGTCGGATTTTGTTTTGGTGGATTAATTGCGAATATGATGGCCGTTCGGATTCCGGATTTACCAGCGTCTGTGCCATTTTACGGCGGACAACCTTCTGCTGAAGACGCTCAAAAAGTCAAAGCGCCACTCCTGCTCCAATTTGCTGAAATGGATACCCGAGTAAACGAAGGATGGCCTGCTTATGAAGCTATTCTAAAACAAAACAAGGTCGAATATACGGCTCATTTTTATCCTGGTGTCAATCATGGTTTCCACAATACTACTACGCCACGATATGATAAACCCGCAGCCGATTTGGCATGGCAAAGAACCATCGATTTCTTCCACCAAAAATTAAAATAACACTTCTTTACAGAAGCGACCGACTTTGAGTCGCTTTTTTTTCAATCTTTTTGAAGCTAACGCATTCAAAATACGTAAAATAGCGTATTTTTTGCTTTTGAATGTAGAGGTATTTTTGTAATCTAAACGACAACGATTATGAAAATAAAACTACTTTTTCTCTTACTTGTAATTTCTCCACTAAAAAGTTCAGCACAATGTTCGAACGTTCCAGCAAATTCTGGCTCAACTAACCTGACGTATACTTTCTCGGGTGGTTCTTTTCAAAGTTATGGCTGTGCTCCTATCGACCCAACGTATTGGATAGCAGGAAGCGGACCATCGGTTACAGTTACATTTTCTGCTCCGCAAGATTATCCTCGTTTTAGAGTGTGGGGAATGAACACAGACGATGTTGCTTCTATGATGGTCAATAATGTGAGTTATGCTTTAAACTCCGCAAGCGCAACTATTTTACCTAAAGTAGTATGCGGAATTTCACCTGGTCCAGACGGAGTTACGTTTTCAAACGGAAACCTGATGGGTGCGAATACGCCTGTACAAGGAAATTATTCCTACAACGACATTCAACTTACTACCACTGGAGTAACATCATTTAAAATCACAGGAATCAGTGGCGCAGGTTGGGGATTTGCAAGCACACTTCTCTTTTGTGAACCATTGGCGAATACCGAATTCGATTGGAATACAGCGGTTTCCATTTATTCTAAATCAAATGAATTGCATCTGGATGTCAGTGCAGAATTGATCGATTCCAACGCCATAATTTATGATGTGTTAGGAAAAGAAGCGAAGAACTTCCAACTGAATTCAACTTCAACTATCCATTATCTAAACAGAGGAATTTACCTCATCAAAATAGAAAAAGACGGTTCGGTCTTTACCAAGAAAACGATTGTAAATTAACCTAAAATGATTTGTAATCAAGTAGAAATCCCGTCTCAAAAAGGCGGGATTTCTTTATTTTATTAATTCAAGTACATTTTACGACGGTTGTATAATTCGTAGAACGTTATGTAATTAAATTACTTTTTTTTATACATTTGAGTAATAACAAACACTACAAACTGTTTTTATGGAAAACTCACTTGCCTACCAACTCATACAAGAATGCATTAAAACTAAAAACAAAACCTTAGATTTAGGCAATTGTGATTTAAATGAAAACAGCCCTTATTTGGACTCACTTAAATATTGTGGGCATATACAAGTATTGAATTTAGGTTCTTATTTCTATGAAAAAGAAGGCAACCTTGTTAAATCCAAAAATAAAAGACACATTAATCAATTTAGGAAAATACCCTACCAAATAGCTGATCTAGTTAATTTAATATCTATTAGTTTTGCAGGAAATAAAATTATTAAAATTGAAAATTTTGAGAAATTGATTTTTTTAAAGTATTTACTTCTACATGATAATAGAATACAAAAGATTGAAGAAATTGATAACTTAAAACAATTAACATTATTAGATTTAGGGTTTAATAAAATAAAAAAAATTGAAAATTTAGATAAATTAATAAAAATAGAGAAGTTATATCTACATTCAAATGAAATTAATCAAATTGAAAATCTTGAAGATTTATTAAACCTAAATTATATAAGGATTAATGCTAATCCACTGAATGATGTTGAAGTTTCTTTTCGAAATAAAATCGAAAAAAATGTTTCTTTTGATTATCAAATAAAAGTAGTAAAAGAATACCTTGCTTCCATCCCAAAATGGAAAAAAGCCATTGATAAAGAGCTCAAAGAAAAAACAGGAACCTTAAATTTAAGTCGGTGTAATTTAGAAGCCATTCCAGCCGAAGTCAATACCATGACCTGGTTAACCTCATTGATTTGCATTGCCAATGGCATTCAAAAAATTGAGAACATCCATAAACTCACAAAACTGGAAAACTTAGATTTTAAAGAAAATGTGCTCACCAAAATTGAAAATTTAGAGAAAAATACCCAACTCAAAACTTTAGGTTTATCCGACAACAAAATTGAAATACTGGAGAATATTGAGCATTTAAAAAAATTAGAAAAATTATACCTAGCGCGCAATCAGTTTGAAGACATTTCACTTCTTGCGTCATTGCCCAATCTAAAACGTGTTTTACTTACGGGAAATAAAATAACTACTTTACAATCTGTTTTAGATTTTACTGAAGAAAATAAAATTCCAATTTCGGGTGATTATAGCTTTAACGAACAAGAAACTGGACTTTTTGTTGCTGATAATCCATTGACTTTTCCTCCAATTTCGATCATCCAACAAGGAAAAGAAGCTCTTGACAATTACTTGAGTTCCATAAAAGAAGCTTCCGTTTACAGAAACAAGTTTTTTAAAATCATCTTAATTGGAAATAGCGAAGCCGGAAAATCGGCATTCATCAAACGATTTGTGAATAAGAAAAAAAGCGCTAACAGTTCAACTCACTATTTAGAAATTGAAGAATGGAAAGGAAAAGACATCAAAAAAGAAATTTCGTCAGCCTTACCAATTGATAACGATGCCGTAGCTTTTGTATATGATTTTGGAGGTCAAGAATACTATCACGACACACACAAATTGTATTTTACACACAAAACACTGTACTTGCTTTTTTGGGAAAATAGAACCAACAATTACATCGAATTACAATCGTGTAGAACCAACTCCACTGAGCAAATTCAGCATTATCCTTTGTCGTATTGGTTGGAAAGTATTTCCTATTTATTGCAACCCAAATTAGATGATAGATTTGCTCTTGATGAAAATTTAGAACAAAGTAACCTACCAATGGATGAGCAAATTGTTGGAATTAGAAATAGTTACAAACATCATTCAAGCTCAACCAAAACGCCAGTTGTAATTGTTGAAAACAAAATTGATTTGAATCCAAATCAAAAAGCCACACGAATCAATCAGTTGGAATATGATGATTATCCTATCAACATTTTTGCTTTTGAAAGCGTCGGCTTGGAAAACGATGCGCGAATGAATCATTTTAAAAATACTTTGTCCGATGTTTTACAAGAATTAAACCCAACGGCTGAGGAATTGCCGGGTTACTATGAAAAAATTGTAAAAGGAATACTATCCGATCATAAAAATTTTGAATCGTATTTGATCAAAAAAACAGACTTTTTTGATCGATGCATGAAAATTTATCTCAAAACCGAAAAATTCGAATTACTCAATAAAGAAATTGAACAAGAGCAAATGCTTGATTATTTAGCAACAAAAGGCATCATCATTTATTTGTCAAACTATTTTAAAAATAAAGACATTGCTCCTGAGATTCAAGATTTGGTAATCATCAATCCCGAATTGTTTCGAAAAAAAATGCACGAGTTTTTTATTGATGTAAAAGATAAAAATGGAGTTTTCACCAACCAACTGATTGAAGAAAAAGGCATTAGTGAAGCCGTTTTGTTTTTGAAACATTTTAAATTAATTTTTGAAGTAGACGAAAAGGAATTTATAGCACCGATATACTTGCCTACTCAACCTCAGCCTGTTGTAAGCATTTTGTTGGACAAATTACCCTTACCTATTCGACGATTTTTGTTTACAGGCTACATTCATAAAACCATTATCATCGATACTTTTTCTAGTTTAAAAGACCGACAAAGTTTGTTTCATTATTTTTGGAAAGATGGCATAATAATCTCAAAACCCAATGAGAACAACACCAAAGTATTCATCAAGTTCAATACACAAAAAATTGAAACAGAAAAGGGAGAAATTAAAGGTAAATGCTACATCGAAGTATATCAACTGAGTAATAATGGAAGTAATGAATTTGTAAATGAAATTATCAATAGTATTAAAAAAATCACATTGGGATACAAAGTATATGAACAAGTTACAGCCAACGGAGAGAATTTTGTTAGTTTGGAATTGTTAAACCAAAAATCACAAAATAATAGTATGCAATTTGAAGTTGATGGTGTTTTATTAAAACTATCCGATTTCAACAAATATTTAACACATAAATTTCCAATGAAAAAAATATTCATCTCCTATGCAGAAGAAGACAACGCTCAACGTGCCATTTTGGATGCTTATTTATCTACCTTAAAACGTCAAGGTTTAATTAGTACTTGGTTTGACAGAAGAATACTTCCAGGTGGCAATTGGAATAAAGAAATTCAAGAAAACATGCGTGACGCAGATATTATTTTATGCCTCATATCTCCTGATTATTTTAAAGAAACTAAATCGTATATCTGGGATGTTGAAATTCCAATCATATGTGAAAAAATAAAAGAAAACGCAACTTGTGTTATCCCAGTAATTTTAAAAAATACTCCCGATTGGTATAGCGTGCCTATTGGGAATGACGGAAATGACCAATCAATTACGTTTGGTCAAAATAATTGGCTACCCAGTAAATCTCACCTAAAAAGTGATAAATTTAGAGATGAAAGCGATGCTTGGGCAGATGTTGCAGAAGGTATTAAAGCCGTGATAAAACAATAAAAAAAATCCCGACTCATCATCGGGATTTTTTATTATTTACTCAAGTACATTTTACGTCTACTATACAATTCGTAAAACTGATCGTCTTTTAAATCGTCGATGAATAAAATACTTTCTCCCGTCGATTTCATTTCGGGTCCGAGTGCTTTGTTCACATCTTTGAACTTACTAAAAGAGAACACCGGTTGCTTAATCGCATATCCTTTCAACTGCGGATTGAACGTAAAATCGGTTACTTTATTGACACCCAACATCACCTTGGTTGCATAATTCACATACGGTTCGCCGTACGCTTTAGCAATAAAAGGCACGGTTCTCGAAGCTCTTGGATTGGCTTCAATAATATATACTACGTCGTCTTTGATGGCAAATTGTATGTTGATTAAACCTACAGTTCGCAAGGCCAAGGCGATTTTTTTCGTGTGATCTTTGATTTGTTGCATCACGAACTCACCTAAATTAAATGGTGGCAACGTCGCATTGGAATCGCCCGAATGTACTCCGCACGGCTCAATGTGTTCCATGATTCCGATGATGTACACGTTTTCTCCATCACAAATCGCATCGGCTTCGGCTTCAATCGCGCCATCCAAATAGTGATCCAACAACAATTTATTACCAGGAATATTTTTCAATAAATCGATAACGTGTTCTTCCAACTCTTGTTTGTTGATGACGATTTTCATGCCTTGTCCACCCAATACATACGACGGACGAACGAGTAATGGAAAATCTAAAACATCCGCCAAAGCTGAGGCTTGGTCTGCGTTTTCTGCAATACCAAACTGTGGAAACGGAATTTTCAGTTCGGTTAATAAATCTGAAAATCGTCCTCTGTCCTCCGCTAAATCTAAGGCATCAAACGAAGTTCCTAGTATTTTGATTCCGTATTTGGATAATTTTTCTGCTAATTTCAATGCGGTTTGTCCACCCAATTGTACGATTACGCCTTCCGGATTTTCATGTCGGATGATGTCGTAAATGTGTTCCCAAAATACAGGTTCGAAGTACAATTTATCCGCCGTATCAAAATCGGTTGACACCGTTTCCGGATTGCAATTGATCATGATGGTTTCGTAGCCGCATTCTTTGGCTGCTAACACACCGTGTACACACGAATAATCAAATTCGATTCCTTGGCCAATGCGATTCGGACCTGAACCTAAAACGACTACTTTTTTCTTGTCGGTTACAATACTTTCATTGTGCACGTATCGCTCGCCGGTAGGCGTTTGAATTTCGGCTTCAAAAGTGGAATAGTAATACGGAGTTTGCGCTTTGAATTCGGCCGCACACGTGTCTACTAATTTGTACACGCGTTTGATGTTCATGTCGTCGCGCAGTTTGTACACTTGACTTTCCAAACAGCCCAACATGTGCGCGATTTGTCGGTCGCCGTAGCCTTTTTGCTTGGCCTCTAGCAACAATTCTTTGGGTAAAGAATCGATTTTATATTGCGTAATTTCTCTTTCTAAGAAATACAATTCTTCGTATTGTTTCAAAAACCACATATCGATCTTAGTGATTTCGTGGATGCGACTCAGCGGAATTCCCATTTGAATGGCATCGTAAATTACGAATACACGATCCCAACTCGCGAATGTGAGTTTTTCGATGATTTGCTCGTAGTTTTTATAGCCTTTTCCGTCGGCACCCAAACCGTTGCGTTTGATTTCCAACGACTGAGTAGCTTTGTGAAGCGCTTCTTGGAACGAACGCCCAATTCCCATAACTTCACCCACCGATTTCATTTGAAGTCCTAACGTACGGTCTGCGCCTTCAAATTTGTCGAAGTTCCAACGCGGAATTTTTACGATTACGTAATCCAAAGTCGGTTCGAATAAGGCGGAAGTCAGTTTGGTAATTTGATTTGGCAATTCATCTAAATGATATCCCAGTGCGAGTTTCGAAGCCACTTTTGCAATCGGATAACCTGTTGCTTTGGATGCTAAGGCGGATGAACGCGACACACGCGGATTGATTTCAATCGCCACAATGTCTTCTTTTTCATCGGGTGAAACGGCGAATTGCACGTTACAACCTCCGGCGAAATTCCCGATGGAACGCATCATCAAAATGGCCATGTCGCGCATTTTTTGGAAGGTTGTATCGGATAGCGTCATCGCTGGCGCGACGGTAATGGAATCTCCGGTGTGGATTCCCATTGGATCCATATTTTCGATGGAACAGATGATGACTACGTTGTCGTTTTTATCGCGTAAGAGTTCTAATTCGTATTCTTTCCAACCGATTAACGCCTTGTCAATTAAGACCTCGTGTATGGGCGACATTTCTAAGCCGTAGGTTAGCTTTTCGTCGAATTCGTCTTTGCTATGAACGAATGCTGCTCCAGTTCCACCCAATGTAAACGAAGGACGAATTACCAGTGGAAAACCAAATTCTTGTGCAATTTCTTTTCCTTGTAAGAAAGACGTTGCGGTTTTGGCGGGTGCGGTAGGAACGTTAATTCGCTGTAACAATTGTTTGAATTGTTCGCGGTCTTCGGTGATGTTGATGGCGTTGATGTCGACACCAATTAATTTTACATTAAAATCTTCCCAAATTCCTTTTTCGTCGGCTTCTAGACACAAATTCAGTGCGGTTTGTCCGCCCATAGTGGGAAGAACGGCATCAATTTGTGGATGTTCTTTTAAGATTTGAATGATGGATTTGGTCGTAAGCGGTAATAAATACACATGATCGGCCATGGATGGATCGGTCATGATGGTTGCGGGATTGGAATTGATGAGTATGACTTCAATTCCTTCTTCGCGGATGGAACGAGCGGATTGCGAACCTGCGTAATCGAATTCGCACGCTTGTCCGATGACGATTGGACCTGAACCAATAATTAAAACCGATTTGATGGAAGTGTCTTTTGGCATTGTGTGTTGTGTTAGGGACAAGTCGCGACTTGTCCGTACGTTGCATTTTATTTGTTGTGTGTTGTTTAATCTGAATTTATTTCAGATTCTTTTCAAATTATCGTGTTGTTGTTTTTATAATGTGGCAATTTTTGAATGTGGCAATGTGTCAATTTGCCAATGGGTTCTACTTATCTATTGCACTTTTCTTCATTATTTTTTTTAATTGGCTAATTCTCAAATTGCCTCATTGACTAATTGCCTCATTGGCTTATTGACTCATTCTAGCCCCGATAGCAGTGGAAATTCTTTTTATTTTTATGCGGAGCTTGCGGAGCGTAAAAATAAAAAGATTGCAACGGATAGCGGGAAATAGCTTCTAGTAATTATTAAAATTTATGAACAATATAAATGAGGTTGCTTCGTGCCTCGCAATGACCTAAAAAAAAGCCGCTACTAATAAAAGTAACGGCTTGATATTGATTAGTTGCTAATCATTATTTTTTGTGTCTTGGTTCGCAAGAAACGGTCAATTTATGTCTTCCTTTAGCTCTACGACGCGCAAGGACTTTTCTTCCATTTGCAGAAGCCATTCTGTCCATAAATCCGTGTTTATTTCTTCTTTTTCTTTTCGATGGTTGAAATGTTCTTTTGCTCATTGCTTTTTATCTTTAAAACGTATAATAATCAGTTTAGAGGTCTTTTTAAAACCGAGTGCAAATATACAACGATTTTTATTACTTGCAAGTAGTTTTTTAAAAATATTTTAAATTGCTTTTATTATCTTTGCCTACTCAAAAAAAACACTATTATGTTTCATAGATTTATCAAATTAATTTTAGTCGCACTTATACTTGTGGCCGCCGTTTGGCAATTTACCGAAAGCAACATTGGAAATGGAATTTTCCTGATTTTTTTATCGTTGATTCCGTTGTTTTTGTACTTCAAAAACGAATTTATCTTATTGGCTTTTTTACAATTGAGAAAGCAAAATTTTGAAGGTGCCAAAAAATGGTTGTCAAAAATCAAAAATCCAGAAACGGCTTTGGTGCAGAAACAACAAGGATATTATAACTATTTACAAGGCTTGATGGTTTCGCAAACGAATTTATTGCAAGCTGAAAAATTCTTTAAAAAAGCCATTGAATTGGGATTGAACATGGACATGGATTTGGCCGTTGCGAAGTTGAATTTAGCGGGAGTGGCGATGTCGAGAAGACGGAAATTAGAAGCGATCAACTTGATCAATGAAGTAAAAAAACTAGACAAACAAGGTATGTTGAAGGATCAGATTGTGATGATGAAGGATCAGCTGAAGAAAATATAGTGGTCAGTAAACAGTGATCATTGGTCAAAAAAAAAGTCTTGAAATAATTCAAGACTTTTTTTTATATCTAATTGTAATTAGCACAGTACTGAACACTAAAAACTGAACACTGAACACTGCTAATATCCTTCCGTCGGAATTTCAATCACATACACCTTCTTACTTGGATTCGGCAATTTTTTATCACGTAACCACGGATTGTGTAGTTTTAGGATTTTGTAGTTGATTCCTTGTCCTTTGGCGAAATCGGCTAAATTGTTGATGGTCGAATCGACTTCGATTTTCTTGGTGGGAAGCAATTGGTACAAATCGTCTTTGTTGATGGCAAATCCGAAATTCTGTGGATTTTCCATAATTTGTTTTAAGGCTAGGATCCTGAAAACATAGCGAGAAGTTTCTTCGTTGAGCAATAAATCGTAGTAATTCGATACTTTTTGTGCTTCCATTTGATTGGAAATTCCGGTCATTCCAGCATTGTACGAAGCAGCTGCCAACGTCCAACTTCCAAATTTTTCTTTGGCTTTCAATAAATAAGCACAAGCCGCATGAGTTGATTTTACTAAATGATAGCGTTCGTCAACTACTGGAGTTACTTCCATGCCACTTTCCTTGGCAGTAGGCTCCATAAATTGCCAAAAACCTCGCGCTCCAGCCGATGAAACGGCGTTGGTTAAGGCACTTTCGATTACGGCTAAATATTTGAAATCGTCGGGAACGTTGTACTGTTTTAAAATGGGTTCAATTACCGGGAACGCACGATTGGCTCTTTTGATGATTAAAATGGTAGACGAATGCAAATTGGCATTGACGAGCAATTCGCGTTCGAAACGCTCTTTTACATCATAGACTTCCAAAGGCGCTTTTTCATCAGAAAAACTCACATCTGCTGGCACGTACATCGACGAACCCAAATGTACTTCTTTTCTATTTACGCTGTAAATCAGCATACTACTCAAGGCGATTACGAGGGCAACAAGCCCAAAATACTTAACTCTTTTCATATTCTTTTCTTTATAAAAGCTAATGTACAAAAACCAGACCGAAAAGCCTATTCTTCAAGGATTATTTTTGGTAAATTAGTGTTGAACCATTTGTATTTGCTGAGAATCATAGCATGGGTTCCGCCTTTAACGACGATGTAATTCTTGATGTGCTTGACCGGAAAAACCTCATCCGCATCACCTTGAATATGAATGACATTGGGATCGCAAGTTGTTCGTTCCCAGCACATCATGTTTTCAATTGCCCAATCGAGATAGCCTTTATCGCGCACGTGCAAATACTTTTCATACAACTTTAATTTGCGTTTCAAATTATCGCCAAACGAATATTTGACTAGCTTTTCAACGTCTTTTAACCAACTGGTCGGCAATAATTTATACGCTTTGGTTGTTTTGGCAATTTTCATTCGGCGTGGCATTTCTGAAGTTGATTTCACACTCGAAATGATGATTAATTTTTTGAGTTTTAAAAACGGAGCCATTTCTTGCACAAGCACACCTCCGAACGAAACACCAATTAAAACTGCATTTTCGTGACGTACTTCGGCGGCCATTCTTTTAGCGTACTGCTGAATGGTTTCTTTGCTTTTGGGCAGTTGCCACGAAATGAGATGCGTTTCAAACTGGTCTTCAGGCAAAGTAATGTTCTCAAAAATAGTAGTATTAGCTGCCATACCAGGCATAAAATAAACAGGAATCTTATTCATAATTTTAACGAATTTCGGTGGCTTTATCCATTATTTATTCCGAAATTTGCCTAAAATTAATTTATTTATTTAACACCACTATGAACACAGCGTTAATTTTAGAAAAAATGGAAATTAAAGACAACACATTTGCTAGGCAATTTGAGACTTTGGTTGACGGAAAATTGGTTTCCCTCGAATATTCTTTCCAAGAAAAGAAAATTTTTCTGACGCGAATTAATGTACCTGAAAACTTCACGAACGAGGAATTCATAGAAGATCTACTCAAAAACATCATGGAAATTGCGTACGAACGCAAATTGAAAGTGGTTCCGATTTTACCCAAAATCGCGGCGTTCATGAGAAAGCATACAACCTATAGAGATTTATTGCCACCGGGTATAAAAATTTAATAGGTACAATCCCATTACTTAAATTCCAAATTCCAATCGTGTACAAATTGGAATTTGGAATTTTTTCTTTTGAGATTTTATTTATCTTTATCAAATGAATGCTGAAGACCTAAACTTAGCCGTTCTTGCCTTTTTCGAAAACATTGAAAAATACTACGGCTGTAAAACTGAAATTACAGAAGGTTTATTTTCGGAAATCGATAATTTGGATAGCCATCTAACTACTTGGAGTTTATCGGAGTTTGATTTGATTCGTTCTGCGTACCGCAAGAAAGGATTGAAATTTATGATGGAAGGCGCCAACCGCTATTACGAAATTTCGGCTGACAAAATCATTGAACTGAAACAACCCGGTCGCCACAAATTTGAATTTATTGAACAATACGGTTTGGGTGTATTTCGCATTACTAAAATTAGGTTTCACTCGAAATACTAAACACAGATTGTACAGAATACACAGAATGAATTTGTGCTAATCTGTGCAATCTGTGTTTAAATTATATTGTAACATTTAAAAAATCCATTCGCACTGATCCATCTTCATCAATGTGCGTCAATTGAATGGTATGCAAAGTATTGACCAATTCGGGATTCCAAGGCGTTTTGACTTTCACGTAATTTTCGGTAAATCCGTGAATATAGCCCTCTTTATTTTCACCTTCAAAAAGCACGGTTCGTTGGGTTCCGATTTGACTTTCATAAAAAGCACGACGTTTTTTAACCGACAATCCGCGTAGCATTTTGCTTCGTTTCGAACGCACATTCATAGGCACTACTCCATCCATTAACACAGCTTCGGTATTATCACGTTCAGAATACGTAAAAACGTGTAAATACGAAATATCCAAATCATTTAAAAAATGATAGGTTTCTAAGAAATGTTCATCGGTTTCACCCGGAAAACCAACAATTACGTCTACTCCAACACAAGCATGAGGCATAACTTGACGAATGGTAGCAATTCGTTCTGAATATAATTCGCGAAGGTAACGGCGTTTCATTTTTTTCAACACTTCATTGCTTCCGCTTTGTAAGGGAATGTGAAAATGGGGAACAAACGTGCGACTTTGCGCTACAAACTCAATGGTTTCATTTTTGAGTAAATTCGGTTCGATTGATGAGATGCGCAGGCGTTCAATTCCTTCTACTTCGTCCAAAGCTTTTACTAAATCGAGAAAAGTGTGTTCGTGTTTTTTGTTTCCGAATTCGCCTTTTCCGTAATCACCAATATTTACTCCAGTAAGCACAATTTCTTTGATGCCTTGTTGTGAAATTTCAAAGGCGTTTTTCAATACATTTTCCAATGCATCGCTTCTTGAAATTCCTCGTGCCAAAGGAATCGTACAATACGTACATTTATAATCACAACCGTCTTGCACTTTGAGGAACGCACGCGTTCGATCACCGATGGAATAACTACCGACGTAAAAATCGGCTTCTTCAATTTCACACGAATGTACTTCGCCCCTATCATTTTTAGACAAATCGTTGATGTAATCGGTAATCTTGAATTTTTCGGTGGCACCTAAAACTAAATCAACGCCGTCTACAGCTACCAATTCTTCGGGTTTCAATTGCGCATAACAACCCACAGCAGCAACAAACGCTTTGTCGTTTAGTTTCATTGCCTTTTTAACTACTTGTTTGAATTGTTTGTCGGCATTTTCGGTAACCGAACAGGTGTTGATGACGTAAATATCGGCTACTTCTTCAAAGTCGACGCGATCGAATCCTTCGTCTTTGAAATTTCGTGCGATCGTAGAGGTTTCAGAGAAATTCAGTTTACAGCCTAAGGTATAAAAGGCTACTCTTTTTTTGTTTTCCATAAGTGAACTCAATTGATGAAATCGTTGTCAAGAAATTGAGTGGACAAATTTACGCACAATATCTGTAGTATTAAAATATTGTTTTAAAATCTACTACTTTATCCACTTAAAATTGTCTAGTAATTATTTGCAGTACAAAAAGCCTTTTCCCCTAAGAAAAAAGCTATTAAAAAACTTAAATAAATCGATTACAACTTAAATATCAGTAGTTTATCGGATATTTTTACTCCTAATCGACAACATTATAATTGAATACAAAAAATATCTACATTTAATAGTTACAAAATGAAAATGATACTATTATGAAGAATTTTACTACTTTTTTACTATTTTTTATCACGATTAATGCACTCGCACAAATTGGGGTAAATACAACCTTACCAAGCGGAATGTTAGACGTAAGTTCAACGACAAATGGTCTGTTGATACCAAGAGTTGCTTTAACAGCTAATAATGTTGCCGCACCTGTTGTAAATCCGCAAGGCGGAGCTTTGGCGATTTCAACTATGGTGTACAACACTAATCCGGTTGCGGGCGTAAATGGTGTGAGCACTGGTTATCACTATTGGGACGGAGCGCGTTGGGTTTCTTTCACGGGAAACAACTCAAGAGATTGGAGTTTGAATGGAAATACTTCTATTAATGATCCTGCAATTCCTGTTACTTACGGAACATCAACACTATTAGCTACAGAAAATTTTCTAGGAACAACCGACGCCAATGATATTGTATTTGGAACCAACAACATCGAACGCATGCGATTAAAACAAACGAGCGGTTTTGCTGGTTTTGGTACAGCCAATCCTTTATATAGAGTTCATGTATCCACTCCAAATTCTGGAGCTATTGCCACTTATTCTGAAAATACTTATATCGGTAACGCAGACGGTGCAGGTTTGTACGGAAGAGCGTTGAACAATCCTGGTTTTGGATATGGTGGTTCTTTTGAAGGAGCCTATATGGGAGTCCGAGCAAACAACCCAGCCGGAGCCTACGCGGGTGGAGCATTTGGTGGTTATTTCACTACTTCAGGAACTGCTGGAACACGTTACGGAGTGTATGGATATGCAAATGGAGCTCCCTTTAATTATGGTGGATATTTTGAAGCTTTGGGCGGAACCAATAATTACGGACTTGTTGTGGCTAATGGAAATACTGGAATCGGCACTACGGTACCCGACAGAGCGAAATTACAAACACAAGGTGCGGTTGGAAATACAGTTGCAACGTTTAACTTAGCAGCAAACTCATTGGGAATGGCGATGGTTTCAGATTGGCCAGGAATTTATTTCAATAGCTATTATAATGGTGGAACGCGCCAAATGTCTAATGCTAATTATCCTGCCATGTTTAATTACAATCCGGGTGGGCAATTTGAATTCTCATTAAATAATACAGCCAATACTGTAGCTGGAAATATAGTTGGTGGCGCATTTGTTAGTCGACTTACCGTTCACAGAGATTTAGGCTCAACATTCTATTATACCAATCCCACTGCAACTGCTTTAAATGTAGTTAGTGGTGGACATGGAACAAATATAGCCTTCTTTTCCCTCGGTGGCGTAACGGCAATACCCGAAAATGGTAAGGGAATTACTAGCGCAGGAGAATATGTAGGCGTTGAAGGCCGATCAAATTATGGAGCATCCGCATCTATTGACCGAATGGGTGGTTTATTTTATGTAAGCGGTGGCGGTGTAAATGCTGTAGCTACTGTAGGTTCGGTAGTTGATAACGTGGTCTACAAAATTTTGGGTTTTGGAACAGTAAACACCTTAGTTCAAGATAACGAAGGAAAAGAACGCATTATGGCTGCTCCAGAAGCACCAGAAGCATTATTTCAAGATTACGGAATCGGAAAGTTAATCAATGGTTATGCTAAAATCGATATTGATCCTGTACTCACAAAAAATATTCGTGTCGATGAAACGCATCCTATGAAAGTATTTATCCAATTGGAAGGTGATTGTAAAGGTGTGTATGTATTCAATAAAACCGCGACTAGTTTTGAAGTAAAAGAACTACAAAGCGGTAATTCAAACGTTTCGTTTTCGTATCAAATTGTAGCATTTAGAGCCGACGAAGAGCGTGCTGGACATATTTCTAAATATTCAGATATGCGATTCAAACCACTCAACAGAGAACTGAAAATAGTCGAAAAAGAAATGAATTTCGAAAGTCAGGCGGGCAAAAACATGAAAACAGTTGAGCCCGAAATTATTCCGTCACCCGAAGTAAGAGAAATGAAGAGTAGTCAGTAATTGACTACTCTTTTCTATATTTTTTGGTTTCCTCAAAAACGTGTTCTAATATTTTCGCGTCTTCTTGCGTAAACTCTACATGACGACGCGACATTACTATTTTTGCCGTTTCAAAAGCTTTGGAAGTTAAATAAGTTGAAAAACCGGCTGCTCCACCCCAAGAAAAACTCGGAACAAAATTACGTGGAAATCCACTGCCAAAAATATTTGTGGAAACACCAATTACGGTTCCAGTATTAAACATGGTATTGATGCCACATTTACTGTGATCACCCATCATTAGTCCGCAGAATTGCAAACCTGTTTTAGCAAAATTCTCCGTTTCATAACTCCACAATTTGACTTCTTCGTAATTGTTTTTCAAATTAGAATTATTGCTGTCTGCGCCAATATTGCACCATTCTCCCAAAACTGAATTCCCTAAAAATCCGTCGTGACCTTTATTAGAATAACCAAAAAGCACTGAGTTATTCACTTCGCCTCCAATACGGCAGTGCGGACCAACAGTAGTCGCTCCATACACTTTTGTGGCCAATTTTACTTGGGCTTCTTCACACAAAGCAAAAGGTCCGCGTATCACAGAACCTTCCATGATTTCGGCATTTTTCCCAATATAAATTGGCCCAGTTGAGGCGTTTAATGTTACAAATTCGAGTTTTGCTCCTTCTTCTATAAAAACGTGTTCTGGCGCAATCACATTGACTGATTTCGGAATGGGTTGCGAGGTTCGATCTTCAGTCAACAGCTCGAAATCTTCCCGGAGCGCAGGATCATTCTTTGCGAAAATATCCCACGTATGTTCTACCGTTAAACAATCTTCAGCAAATTCTATAATTTCATAGGTATCAAAATCGACTTCATCCTGGGTGTCATTAGTGTAGAAAGCGATCACTTCTTCCCCTTTGAAAATGGCTTGATTCTTTTCTAAATTTTTTACCATTTCAGATAAAACATCATTGGGTAAAAAAGAAGCGTTGATCATCACATTATGCTCCATTTCGACCATTGGAAATTTCTCAGACAAATATTCTTCGGTCAGTGTTGTTGTGGTATAGCCCAGGTGTTTTTCCCACTTTTCGCGAATGGTTAAAATCCCAATTCTAATCTCTGCAACGGGGCGAGTGAAGGTAAAGGGCAAAAGAGCGTTGCGAACGGTTCCGTCAAAAAGTATATAATTCATAGGTATATATTGAAGGGACAAGTCGCGACTTGTCCGTAACTATTGGTTTTCAAAGTTACAAAAGTTTACCTCATAAAAAAACCTCCCAAAAAAATTGGAAGGTCTTAATAAAATTTGAACACCTAAATAATTATTTAGCGTGCTTAGCGTATTTAGTTTTGAATTTATCGATACGTCCAGCTGTATCAATTAATTTAGATTTACCTGTGTAAAAAGGGTGTGAAGTTCTAGAAATCTCCATTTTGAAAACTGGGTATTCTACACCTTCGTGAGTTATTGTTTCTTTAGTCTCTACAGTTGATTTAGTGATAAATACATCTTCATTAGACATGTCTTTAAAAGCAACTAATCTGTAATTTTCTGGGTGAATTCCTTTTTTCATTGTGTAAATCTTTTATTTGTTTATGAAGTAGTTCGTTTTGAAGCTTTTATTTCAAAAGGTATAAACTAGCTACAACTTTTAATTATTTCTATTTTTATTAGAGTGTGCAAAAATACAACTATTTTTTAATTTACAAACTAAAGTGTAACTTTTTTTAATTGAAGTGAACTAACTGATGTAATCACGGAATTACTATATTTGTACATTAATTTTAATTTTGAAAATTATGAATGAAATTATTAAGAAAAACGGAATTAAATTTGGAATTTATACTGGAGTTTTTTCAGTTTTAGCTACCATTGTTGCGTACGCCATAGATTTGTCTTTGTTTGCCTCAATGAAATATGGACTAACCTTACTACTAGCCTATATCGTAATTGGAGTTGTACTTTTAAGAACAACCAAAAAAGAATTGAAAGGCGTAATGACATTCAAAGAAGGGTTTACAACCTATTTTATTTCAATCATTATTGGAATTCCAATTTCTGTACTCTTCAGCATAATTTTGTTCAATTATATCGACATTGAAGCACAAGATATCATTAAGGAAACAACCATTAAAAATACGGTTGAAGCTATGGAAAAATGGGATGTTCCTAGTTCACAAATCAATAAAACTATTGTTGAAATGGAAAAAAGTAATCCATTTTCTACCGTAGAATTATTAAAAAGCACTATTGTTTACATCGCTGTTTATTGCTTTATTGGTTTGATTTTAGCTGCAATTTTCAAATCTAAATCTACTCAGCAAGAATAGTGAATATATCCGTAGTCATTCCCTTATTAAACGAACAAGAGTCGTTACCTGAATTGCATTCGTGGATTGTTAAAGTCATGAATGAACATCAATTTTCCTATGAAATTCTATTCATTGATGATGGAAGCACTGATGATTCATGGCAAACTATCGAACAACTTTCACATGAAAATCCATTTGTAAAAGGCATTCGCTTTCTTCGCAATTATGGTAAATCGCAAGCGTTACACGCGGGTTTTGCCAAAGCTTCGGGTGATGTAATTATCACGATGGATGCCGATTTGCAGGACAGTCCTGAAGAAATTCCGGAACTCTACAACATGATTGTGAGTCAAAAATTTGATCTGGTTTCAGGTTGGAAAAAGAAACGATATGATTCAGTAGTTTCCAAAAACTTACCTTCAAAATTATTCAATTGGGCAGCCCGAAAAACCTCTGGCGTTCAATTAAATGATTTCAATTGTGGATTAAAAGCGTACAAAAATATCGTCATTAAAAACATTGAAGTATCGGGAGAAATGCACCGTTATATTCCGGTTTTAGCCAAAAACGCTGGTTTTGGTAAAATTGGCGAAAAAACCGTGAAGCATCAAGCTCGAAAATACGGTGAATCGAAATTTGGAATGAGTCGGTTTGTAAACGGATTCTTAGACTTGATTACGATTTGGTTTTTATCACGGTACGGAAAACGTCCGATGCATTTATTTGGAGCCTTTGGAGTTTTGATGTTTTTACTCGGATTTGTATCAACAGGTTTCATCATATTTTTTAAATTATTCAAATTGTATTGGGGTTTTGAAACCATTTTAGTAACGAATAACCCATTGTTTTACATCGCTTTAACCGCTATGATCATAGGAACACAATTGTTTCTTGCTGGATTTTTGGGAGAAATAATTCTACGAACGAAAAACAACGAAGAACGCTATAAAATCGCCACCGAAGTCAATTTATAAAACATATACTCCTTTTTAATTACTACACGCCAAATGAATGATGTACAACTAATTACAAATAAAATTCATTGTATTAGAAATCAAAAAGTAATGCTCGATTATGATTTAGCGTTGCTTTACGAAATTGAAACAAGAGCTTTAAAACAAGCTGTCCGAAGAAATAGCATTCGATTTCCTGATGACTTCATGTTCGAACTCACTGAAGAAGAATACAAATCTTTAAGGTCACAATTTGTGACCTTAGAAAAAGGAAGAGGTAAACACTCTAAGTATCTACCTTTTGCATTTACCGAACAACGAATTGCGATGCTATCCAGTGTTTTAAACTCTGAAAAAGTCATCAACATCAATAGTGCAATAATGCGAACTTTTGTAGTGTTACGAAATTCCCCTTGAATTTAGAAGAAATAACACAACGGGTAAGTGAAATTGAAAAACATTTTCCCGACATTTATAAAATATTAAATCATTTGATGGATAAAAACCAACAAATCACAACTACACAAGACCGACCAAAAATTGGTTATAAAAAATAAGAATATGCACATCGATCCAAACATTTTAGACAAAGTAAATGAGTGGTTAACACCAACTTTCGATATTCAAACGCAAGAATCCATCAAAGAAATGATGACTTCTTCCCCGAAAGAATTAGAAGAAAGTTTTTATAAAAATTTAGAATTCGGAACCGGAGGAATGCGCGGAATCATGGGCGTTGGCACCAACCGAATTAATAAATATACCTTAGGAAAAAATACGCAAGGTTTGTCTGATTATATGATTCAAACGTTTCCAAACGAATCATTAAAAGTTGCTATAGCCTACGATTGCCGTCACAACAGTAATACCTTAGCCAAAGTTGTGGCCGATGTTTTTTCAGCCAATGGCATTCAGGTGTATTTGTTTTCTGATATGCGCACCACACCCGAATTATCCTTTACGGTGAAACATTTGAACTGCCACGCCGGAATTGTACTAACCGCGTCGCACAATCCGCCCGAATACAACGGTTACAAAGTGTATTGGCAAGACGGCGGACAATTAGTTCCACCGCAAGATCATGAGATCATTCAACGCATCGAAGCCTTAAATTACAACGAAATTAAATTCGACAGTAATGAAAAACTCATCCAATACATTGATACGGATGTCGATACTGCTTTCGAACAATCAACCATTGAAAATTGCAGTTTTAATACGCCTGCTTCAGCGAAAGAAAATTTAAAAATCGTATTCACTTCGTTACACGGAACTTCGATTAAATCAATTCCAAGTGTGTTGTCAAAAGCTGGATATACTTCGGTTAATATCGTTGCGGAACAAGCCGAACCCAACGGAAATTTCCCAACTGTAAAATCTCCAAATCCAGAAGAACCTGAAGCCTTGACTATGGCTTTGGCTTTGGCCGAAGAAACGCATGCAGATATTGTCGTAGGAACCGATCCCGACTCTGACCGATTGGGTGTGGCGGTGCGAAATACCCAAGGAAAAATGGTATTGCTCAACGGAAATCAAACCATGGTCATCATGACGGCTTTTTTACTTGAACAATGGAAACGCGCCGGAAAAATTTCGGGCACCGAATTTATTGGTTCCACTATCGTTTCGACTCCGATGATGCAAGAACTGGCTTCGGCATACGGAATCGAATGTAAAATCGGCTTGACTGGATTCAAATGGATTGCCAAAATGATTAAAGATTTTCCGAATCAGAAGTTCATTGGCGGTGGCGAAGAAAGTTTCGGATTTATGGTAGGCGATGCAGTGCGCGATAAAGATGCAGTTGGCGCTACGTTATTAATGTGCGAAATCGCAGCTCAAGCAAAAGCTTCAGGTAGTTCGGTATATGCCGAATTATTGAATTTGTATGTGGACCACGGATTTTATAAAGAATACTTAATTTCACTCACCAAAAAAGGTATCGACGGATTGGCGGAAATCAATCAAATGATGGTTGATTTACGTGAAAATCCCGTTGCCGAAATCGACGGACAACGCGTAGTTTGTATTGAAGATTACGATCTTTCGACTTCAAAAAACATGTTTACAGGCGAAGTTGAAACACTCCACATTCCGAAATCGAATGTACTGATTTATTACCTTGAAGATGGCTCAAAAATATGCGCACGACCAAGTGGAACCGAACCTAAAATTAAATTCTATTTCAGTGTAAACACAACTTTAGACTCGGTTGAAGAGGCTCAAAAAACAGAAGCACAATTAGATAAAAAAATCGCAACCATCATTGCAGCAATGAATTTAAACTAATGGATGAAAATTTAAAAAAAATATTTCCTTTTATAAAACCGTATAAATTTCATGTCATTTGGAATGTAATTTATAACATTTTATATGCGCTTTTCAGCACACTTTCCTTTGTTGCCTTAATTCCGATGTTGGATGTATTATTTGGTAATGCTGAAAAGGTTTTGAAAAAACCAATTTACACCGACATCACTGAGATTTCAAGTTACGGGAAAGACTATTTGTACTATTACATCACTACTTTAAGTCAAAACGAAGGAAAACAATACGCATTATTACTTGTTATTTGTTTGGTAATCTCTACCTTTCTTTTTAAAAATCTTTTTAATTATTTGGCATCCAATCATTTAATGACTTTAAAGAATGGTGTATTACGAGATTTGCGCAATAAAATGTACAACAAAATCATTGACTTACCCATTTCCTATTATTCGGAAAAAAGAAAAGGCGACATCATGGCACGTATGCTGGGTGATGTCGGGGAAGTACAACATTCATTCTTTTCAATATTAGAATTGATTGTCAAAGAACCAATGACCATCATTTTTACAATTATTGCAATGTTTTACATCAGTGTGAAATTAACCTTATTCGTATTTATTTTTATACCTGTCTCGGGTTACATCATTTCGTTAATTGGAAAATCCCTCAAATCAAAGTCGGAACGGAGTCAGCAAGAAGCGGGTTATTTGATCTCTATAGTGGAAGAAACCTTAACCGGATTAAAGGTCGTGAAAAGCTATACCACAGAAACGTTCTTCAAAGGCAAATTTGATCAATCAGCTACAAGTCTTCAACGGTTAGCCAACTCCATCGGTAGAAAAAATAATTTAGCCTCGCCATTTAGTGAATTTTTGGGAATTGTTGTCATTGCCGTTTTACTCTGGTACGGAGGAAATATGGTGTTGGTAGAAACATTAGCCAACGGAGAACCTGTGTTAGCAGGCGGACAATTTATTGCTTATATGGGACTGGCATACAACATCTTAACGCCCGCCAAAGCGATATCAAAAGCGAGTTATGCGGTAAAAAGCGGAGTTGCAGCGGCTCAACGTGTATTTGAAGTTTTGGAGGTTGAAAATACGATTGTCGACGAACCTGATGCACTAGTTAAAGAATCATTTACCAGCAAAATTTCAATTGAAAACATCAACTTTAAATATGAAGATGAAAACGTGTTGAAAAACTTTACGCTCGATATTCCGAAGGGGAAAACCATTGCTTTGGTGGGCCAATCGGGAAGCGGAAAAAGTACCATCGCCAATTTGTTGACTCGTTTTTACGATGTGCAAGAAGGCAACATTTCCATTGATGGAGTCAACATAAAAAACATGACCATGCATTCGCTTCGATCATTGATGGGATTGGTGACTCAAGATTCGATTTTATTCAATGACACTATAAAAAACAATTTACTCATTGGAAGACCAAACGCTTCAGATGATGAAATTATTGATGCACTGAAAGTGGCCAATGCATATGAATTTGTAAAAGATTTACCCAACGGAATCGACACCAATATAGGTGATGCTGGCGGAAAATTATCGGGTGGACAAAAACAACGTTTATCCATCGCTCGTGCGGTTTTAAAAAATCCACCGATTATGATTTTAGACGAAGCTACCTCTGCATTGGATACCGAAAGTGAAAAATTGGTTCAAGTGGCATTAGAAAATATGATGCAAAACCGAACCTCCATTGTAATAGCGCACCGATTGTCGACCATTCAAAAAGCCGACACCATTGTGGTTATGAAAAAAGGAGAAATTGTGGAACAAGGTACGCATGCCGAGTTACTGGCGTTAAACGGAACGTACTCGAATTTAGTTACTTTACAATCCTTTGAATAAAAATTAAAATTATGAAAAGAGAATATTTTGCCATCGTATTTTTTGTCGTATTTGTTGCTTCAATTTTCATTTGCAATTATTTTTTCACCGAAGAAGTTGTAGCAGATAAGCTGAGTAAATTCATCATTGTTTGGGTTCTAATCGGATTTAGTGTCGGACAATATTCGATGAAATTCCCAAAGGCATTTTAACTAGTTGGTTCAATTCATCATCCAAATACTACAGTTCAGTAAGAAATGTAGTTCAACCCAAAGTTGATTGAATACATTTGACTCAGTATTCATTTAAACTGTAAATTATGTTGTTCAACATCATCTTAGTAGCGCACATTATCTCTGGTTCATTAGGACTTCTTTTGGGAACTATTATTTTACTCCGAAAAAAAGGCGATACAATTCACAAAGTAACAGGGAAAATTTTTACTCTAGCGATGGTTTCAACTGGACTGTGCGCATTCTATCTTTCGTATACTCATCCAAATTTCTTCCTTTTTATAGTAGGTATTTTTACCATTTACTTATCAATTTCAGGTTACAGAATGATCAGTTTGAAAAAGGTTCATCTGGGTCAGAAACCAAAATTTGCAGATACTGCATTAAGCATCTTGATGCTGATTTGTAGTATTTCATTTTTCTACCTAGCTGTTGTAGATTTTCTTGAAAAAGAATTATTTGGATTGGTTTTTGCACTTTTCGGAATTGTAAGTATGCGTTTGTGTTACACCGATTATAAAGCGTATACCGGAAAAATTACGGATAAAATGTTTGGATTAAAAAACCACATTGGTCGCATGACAGGTGCATACATCGCCGCTTTTACTGCTTTTTTAGTAGTAAACAATACCTTTCTTCCGTCAGTTTTGGCATGGAGTTTACCCGGAATTATTGGTGTAATTTTTATAAACCGTTCCCTACGAAAATTTAAATAAGTCATTTCTATGAAAAATTTCTTCCTCTTTCTCTATTTAGCCTTCACCATAAATCTATCAGCCCAAAAAGCAGTGGTTGATACTATTTCGTTTCACACAAAATCGACTCTATTGGTTTTTAAAGCCAAAATCAACGGACATGAAACCAATTTTGCCATGGATACCGGCGCTGGCACTAGCGTATTGACCTCTTCTCAAGCGGTTAGTACGAACCTGAAGTTTGAGGGTAATCAGACTGTTAACGACAGTAATGAAAACAAAAGCAGCGTTAAACGAGGCGTAATTCAAACGATTACTATCGGTTCGCAAACAATTACCGATGCAAGTACTGTGGTTTTCGACATGCCTTTTCTAGCGTGCAATGACTTGTTTCTGATGGGTGCCAACATCATCAATCGATTCAACTGGAAAATTGATTTTGAAAAAAAAGTGCTTTATGTTTCGAAAACACCCTTTGAAATTACTAATGACATGTTAGAAATGAAGGTGAAATTCAAAAAAAATAGACATTTTACCGACATTACGATTCAAAAGTAGAAACTCAAAAACTGTTTGATTGATACCGGATTCAATGATTTTTTTGAAGTTTCTAACAGTCAGCCTTTCTTTAAAAAATTACAAAAACAAAATGAAAAGACAACCGTTCCCAGCAAACGTTTCTCAATGGGCTTGACCAGTATGCAAAGCAGTACCAATCATACTTTTAGTTTTGACGGATTGCAACTCAACAACACAACTTTCGATGATGTTAAAGTAGATATTAGAGAAAATATCGAAAATAAAATCGGATTGAAATTCTTCTCAACCTTGTCGACTGTTTTAATCATGAACAACAGCGACAGCACCTATCATTTACAACTTTCCAACCAGCCGGTTTCTTTGAAAATAGGCTTTGACGCCGACATTTACCTTAAAAACGGAGCTTTAACAGTTGTTGGAAAAACGACCAATACAGAAAGTTCGGCAACCGAATTAGAAATCGATGAGCAAGTTATTTCCCTTAACGGAAAAAAAGCCAGTGATTTTAAAGACGAATGCGAATTCATTTTATGGAAATTAGAAAACGCAAAGGAAACCGAATGTGTTATTGAAAAAACAAACGGTCAAAAAATCATCGTAAAAAAACAATTTCTTAAAACAACCTAATCAAATAAACTCGACCTTTACATTAATTTATTTAGAGGAATGTACGTCAAAAATTCAAACATCACGCTTCCTGAAAATCCAGACACCATCGTTTGGAAATACCTAGATTTATCAAAATTTTTAGATTTACTAATTTCTAAAAAACTATTCCTGTCGCGGTCGGACAAATTTGAAGACCAATACGAAGGCACGTTCAGCGAACCTACATTTGAAGAAATAAAAAAACTCTCCGAAAACAATCCCGAATTTTTAGATTACTATAAATCCCATCGTGAAAAAGTAGTAGTTAGCAGTTGGCACATCAACGAATACGAATCGTTTGCGATGTGGCAGATTTTCACTCAAAACAGCGAAGGTTTGGCGATTCAGTCCACTTTAGGTCGGATTCAAAATGCTTTGGAAGATGAAAAAGACATCAAACAATACATTGGTGAAGTCAACTACATCGATTATAAAAAAGAATACATTCCGTTCGACGATATGTTTTTCCCTTTTCTATTCAAGCGAAAAAGTTTTCAATACGAGCGTGAAGTGCGCATCATAGCCGATTTATCCGATCAACAAATAAAAATCAACGACGGAATAAAAATTGATGTCAACATTTCTGAACTCATCGAAAAAATTTACATCCATCCTAAATCGGAGAATTGGTATAAAAAATTGGTGATTGAATTGGTTTCGAAACTCGGATTTGATTTTGAAATCGAAAAATCCGATTTGGAAAGTGATATTTTAATTTAAAAATCTCTTTTAATAAGTACGATTTTTCTGAAAGTTATTGGGTAATTAGTTATTTTTACGGCTCATTTTCTTCATCTAGTGGATCTAAAATTCTTTAAACCAAAAAGCAAAATTCTTCAACACTATATTGAGGGCTATTATTTTTTGACTAAAAAAGAAGACGAACCACCAATTGAATACCTGACTTTCCCAAATAACTACAGCATTATTTCGATCATGGTAAATACCGAAATTCTGTTTTCTGAAAACCAAGCTATACTTATTGGGACTCAAAATGACTCATTCCGTTCCGATTTAATTTGCCACTATAAAAAACCCATAAATCTCAAATACGAAGGAGTAATAAATGAAGTAACCTTCTATTTTAAACCTCTAGGATTGAATGCATTTGTGGAAAAACCCCTTTTCCATTATACTTCTAATTTTTTCTCGCTTTTTTTCCCGCATGAAGATTACGAATATAAAATGAAAGAAATTTTGCTTGAACGCAACCTCGACGTTAAGCAAGATTTAATTGAAACCTATTGGTTATCCAAACTTTCAAAATTTGAACATCCGTTTTTGAATGAGGTTATTACCGATTTAAAAACGGGCGAAAATGACTATTCAATTGACGATTTGGCAAAAAAACATGGAACCAGCCGACAAAATTTAAGTAAGCATTTTGAGAAGCATTTATGTAAAACACCATCCGATTTTAAAAAAGTACAGCGGTTTAGAGAAGCCTTAAAATCTAAAATGAATACAAACTCAAAAAACAATCTTACTGCTTTGAGCTATGATTTGCTATTTTACGACCAATCCCATTTGATTAAAGATTTCAAATCGCTTACCGGTCTTACTCCTAAAGTTTTTTTTAAAAACATTTCTCTTCAAGAAAATGGCGAAGTAAATTGGCTGTACATACGATAGGTTCCATTTTTACAATTTTATTTCCAAAAAACAATAGAAATTTACACTGAACTAAATCATACAGTAAACTTTAATCAATTTGTCATGGTAAATTTTGTATTTCATCTGATTCTAAATTCATTTTATTTCATCATCGGTTTTGTGAGACAAATTGCGGATTTATTTTCTTAAAATATGAACAAAAACACAAAGATGACCAACCAAATCCCGATTCGTTTTTTGAAATTTCGTATCCATTTACCGAGAAATTAAAAAAACTCTCAGAAACACCTTTACCTGAATATTACATTCAACTTAATTCACCTTATGTGCGCCAAGCCAATCAATACGACTATTTGCATTATGCAATGTCTTATGGTGAAGAAGATGATTTTACTGGTGAGCAATTTACATTGTCATTTTATGATAGAAATTTAAAAATTTACAACAACATTCTCAGAAATATTGACCTAAAAAAAGACAAAGTTATTTTGGTTTTATTTGGCGCTGCACATACAAATATAATGCGTCAATTTTTTGAAAATCATCCTTATTTTGAAATTGTCGAACTTGAAACTGTTTTTAAATAAAATATGATTTGTACTAATTGTAAAACTCCATTTGAAGGCAAATTTTGCTTTAATTGTGGACAAAAATCTAGCGTTGGAGAACTAAAATTACACAACTTACTTCATGAGTTATGGCATTCAGTAACGCATACTGATAAAGGAATTTTAAAACTCATCAAAGATTTACTAATTCAACCCAAAAAAGTATATTTTGGTTATTTTGCTGGTAAGCGAAAAACGTATTTTAGTCCAGCAACTTTTTTCCTAATTACTGCAACTGCATTACTTTTAATAGGAAACAAAATTTATGATTATGAAGATTATGTGCGACTTGCCAATAATCCAAATGGTTATAATGAAATGGGACGCTATGTGTTTGATATGACTAAATTCAAAACACTAATTCTGCTGCCATTTCATGTTCTAATAATCTGGTTGTTTTATCATAAAAGATTTAATTTGGCTAAAATTATTGTCTTCTTTTTGTACTTCCATGGCTTTATTTTTATGGTTCAAATTCTTGTTTCTCCCATTTATTTTATATTCATTTTACATAAAGAGTTGCTAGATAATATTGTTGCAGTTCTCGGCAATATTCTTCTCTTTTGGCATTTGAATTTAGTTTTTGGAATAAAAAATCGGAAAACATACCTCATAAACTTTATAATTTTAAATTTGTTTTACATCATAAATTATTTGGTCATTTTTTATTTGCTTTATGGCGATGAACTTTTTGTAAAAACAAAAACAAAAAATATTTTTGAATTCATAATTCAACTTTATAAAATATAACTATGCGCCAAGAGTTTTGCAAAAACTGCACTCACATTTATCAAGGAAAATTTTGTCCAAATTGTGGTCAAAAAACCGCTACTCATGAAATTGATTTTAACTTTGTGGTACACGAAGTTCCACATTCAGCCTTTCATTTAAGCAAAGGAATTTTTTTTACGATTAAAGAATTATGCACGCGTCCAGGAAAAACGATAAAAGAATATTTTGAAGGTAAACGCATCAATCATTTTCCGCCTTTGACCTATTTATTAATCATTACATCGTTATTTGTATTTGTAAAAAGTCTACAAATCGCCTTTAATTTTAGAGAAATTTTTTGTTATTTCACTGCATCAATACTAGCCATCGTTCTGACTTTTACTCTTTTGGGAGTCATTTCTGAAATGGCTAAATTTACACATCATTAATACCCACCTTATGCAACCACAACTATGTAAAAACTGCGAACACGTATTTCAAGGAAACTTTTGTTCTAATTGTGGGCAAAAAACGAGTACGGTTCGTTTAAATTGGCATTATGTTCAAGACGAACTCAAGTATACATTTCTTCATCTTAATAAAGGTTTTTTATACACCGCCAAACAATTATTTACGAGGCCAGGTGATACAGTAAGGGAATTTATTGAAGGGAAAAGAGTGCAACATTACAAACCCATATTGTTATTATTCGTTTTGGCGGGTTTAAATGGTTTGGCAATGCACTTTCTTCCGGTTGAGGAGTTCATCTACAATCCTGGAACCAATCAACCATCAGCAAAACAAGCGGAACTTGGGCGAAAAATTTTCGATTGGATGAGTAAAAACTATGCACTTTATGAATTGTTAGTTTTGCCTTTCTATGCATTTTGTTCGTGGCTAGCATTCAAAAAATTTGGCTATAATTACATCGAAAACATCATCATTAATTGTTTTGCAACCAGTCAGAGGTTAATGATTGGATTACTATTATTTCCAATTCAATACTTATTGCGAGGCACATCTTTTTTAATGACATTCAGCTTTCTAACCATGATTCCGACAATTGGTTACACTTTTTGGTTATTCATCCAATTGTATAAAAATCAAGATTTGGGAAGCGTAATCTTACGAATGATACTATTCCTCTTTAATCTATTTATCTTTTTCTTTTTGGTTTTAGTGATAGGTATTGTAATCATTGTTTACCTCGTCAAATCAGGAATCTTGGATAAAAGTGGATTCATCCCCAATTAAATAGGATTGTATTCTTTGACTTCCATCACTTTTGCAGTCAAGTCCACAAATTGGTAATGTACTTTGTCGTCGCTGTCAAAAGCGCCGTTTTTGTTGCTGTCTTCAATCGTTCTGAAGTACAAACGATTTTGAGATTCAATTACATTCCAATCAATCAATTCCTGAAAATCGATAGAAAGCTTCACAAAACCATCACCTGTAATCGAACTGATGTACAAATCTTTGATGTCACTACTGTCTAGTTTTCCGTCTTTATTCGAATCCATATCGACTAAAACATACACTAAAAATTGTTTTTTGGTGGCATCCGCATACGATTTCAAGTACGTTATCCGTTCAATCATCACGGGTTTATCCGTCAACACTTTCAACGAATCAGAACCTACTTCTTGAAATTTTAGATTACTCAAGTAACCTGTAATTTCATATTCACCGTAATTCGAAACTCTAAAACTTTCCTTTCCACCACTAGAATATTTGCCTTTTCCACCCAAAACAGTAAACTCTCCAATAGGATGGAGTAATACTGATGTTCCGTCCATTTGCACGGGTAAATCGGCCACTAAAATAGCATTTGCGGTTTCAGCAGTCGGTTCTTGTGTACTGACTTTGGCATCGTAATTTACTTTGGGCTTTTTTGCTTCTTCTTCTTTACAACTAATAAAAAGTGCTACACAAGCAAGAAGTATATATTTTGAAATGGTTTTCATTTGAAATGATTTATTGATTATCAAAGATATGATTTTTGAACGTATTTTGTAATGGTATTAATTTTAATTAATGTAAAAATATTCAGAATAACTAAACCAAAAAACAAAACGAAAAGCAACCATTTGCCTTTACTATACGAATGCATAAAGATTCTTCTTTCACGTTCTTTCTCTTCGTTTAGGAATCGCTGAGTTTCTAAAAAAGTATAGTAAGGCGTTCCGCAATTCATTGTGTAATTTAAAGTATCATTAGCAACTTTCTTCTTCTTTTCATTGCCATTAACTACCCAAATTACATTATTGTAATCCATGTAAGTAGGTGTGTTTTCTATTGTCAAAACATCTAAAATTCGAATATAAACATCATAGTTCATTTTCTTCCCAAGTAGAAGCTTTAAACCATTAATTGTATCTCTATTTTTATTTTGATATCTGAGTGCTAATTGGAATTTATTGAGAGTAACTTTATTGGATTCAAGTGTTCCATTGAAATTAAAGATTTTGTAATTTCTTTGAAAAGGAAATCCATAGTCCTTTCTAAGTTCTCTCATAGATGTATCATCAGCTAATCCTAAGCCAATACAATATTCTTCATCCAAAAGTTTATTTTGGGAAATATAAACTACAAAAAGAATAGGCAACACCACCAAAGAAATCATTCCAGGAACATAAAAAATCTTTCTATGTTTCTTAAAAAACTTCATTTACAATCTTGCCGTCAATTTCAAATTAAAAACCCGCGTAGTCATGTAGTTCGGAATTCCGTATTGATTCTTCGTATACGCATCTCTAACCCACGTATTGGTGATGGCATTTTGATTGTTGAACAAGTTGAAAATTTCAAATCCTAATGATAAATCTTCAAACTTTCTCAACCAATGTTTCTCTCGAAGTTCGTTTTTCTTCTCAACAAAAACATACGAAAATCCGATATCCGCTCTGCGGTAATCACGTAAACGACTTTGATATTGGTATACATCAGCATACGATGGCGAACCACCTGGTAAACCTGTACTGTAGACTAAATTCAAATACAATTTTAAATTAGGCAAAACCGGCATATAATCTTGAAAAAGGATTCCGAATTTCAATCGTTGATCGGTTGGACGCGCGATAAAACCTTTGTCGTTTTGATTTTCTTCCGTTTTTAAATAGCCAAAACTAAACCACGATTCGGTTCCCGGTACAAATTCACCATTCAAACGCATGTCCAATCCATACGCATACGCTTCCGCATCATTATTGGCGCGGTAACGAATACGAACGTTTTCCAACGTATACGTATTGACATCGCTCATCGATTTGTAATACGCTTCAGTAACCAACTTAAACGGTCGTTTCCACATTTTAAAATTATAATCGTTGGCAGCTACAAAATGAATCGATTGCTGCGCTTTAACATTCGGTTGTACCGTTCCGCTTGCATCTCGTAATTCACGATAAAATGGCGGTTGGTAATAAAATCCGGTCGAAAATCGGAAGATCATGTCTTTCTCCCAATCGGGTTTTAGGGTAAATTGTGCTCTCGGCGAAATTACCGTCTGACTTTTAGCATTTGAAATTTTATCGCCACTGACCATCCAATTTTGAGCGCGTACCCCAAAATTAATCCACACATCACTGGTTCCAAGAGTGGTTCTGGCACTTGATTGTAGGTAACCTGAAATACGATCGATGTTTACAAAATTAGTGGCTCGAACGTTCTGATAGGGAACCAACGGCCCAACATACGGATTGTACGGTTGATCGTTTACGGGTAAATCTAAAATCGGATTATTGAGAGAGAATCCAGCCGAATCGATTACTTCCCACTCTACTATTCGATCGCGGATGCTTTCGTGGGTATATTTTACACCCCAATCGATTTGAAATTTGCGTTTGGCATTATGATTTCCTTTGATTTCTGCATTCACAATTACGGCGTCCAAATCATTTCGACCGTGATTCAACTGCGAACCGATTCCGCGTGAAAAAGTTACATCTCCAAAAGTTTCTGAACCAATATTCGAATCCACTTCTCCAAGGAAATACGCCGCATCAATGTCAAAATGTTCTTGTTCTTGTGTGTGATATGCCGAAGCTATGACTTTGTATGAAGTGTTTTCGTCGGCGATATAGGTTGTTTTCACAGCTCCGAATAAAGTTTGATATTTATCGTTTTCTTGTCCTTCATAAAACACTTGTAATGCAATAGGTTCGGATAACGTACCAAAATTCGTCTGACGCGTTAAGGGTTGATAGTTGTATTTGTTCTGAGAAATATTCCCTAAAAAACTAAAATTCCATTTTTCATTTGGGTTGAAATTGATATTGGTTTGCACATCCACGAACGTAGGACGGAAATTGGTTTCAGTTTCTTTACTGTTCACTAAAAGCGAATTGTCGCGGTAACGTACGCCAGTAATGGCCGACCATTTTTTATTTTTGGAAATCAAATCAACTGTAGCACTTCCACCCAAAAAACTGGCTTCAAAAGCTGCACCGAATTCCTTTGGTTTTCTGTAGGTAATATCCAAAACGGAAGACAATTTATCTCCGTATTTGGCCTGAAAACCACCGGCAGAAAAATCAACAACCTGAATCATATCCGAATTCGTAAAACTCAATCCTTCTTGTTGACCGGAGCGAATTAAAAACGGACGGTAGATTTCAATTTCGTTGACGTATACTAAATTTTCGTCGTAATTTCCACCGCGAACGGTGTACTGCGAACTCAAATCGTCGTTTCCACCTGTACCACCTAAAAGTTTAATTATATTTTCAACACCTGCATTTAAGCCAGGCATTTTTTTTATTGTTTCAGGTTCTAAAGATACAATTCCACTTACTCTTCTTTTGTTGTTTACAACTAAGACTTCTCCCAACATATCCGAATCAGAATTCATTACTGGGTTAAGCATGAAATTTTCACCAGGTTTCAATTCAACTGTTACAGTTATTCGCTTTAATGAAATATGTGAAAAAACAAGAACTACTTTTTTATTGGCTGGAACCACTAAAATAAATGACCCGTCGCTGTTGGAAGTAGTTGATTTTCCTTGATAACTAATGTTGGCGTTGGCAACGGGTTGGTTAAATTCGTCTGAAATAACGCCACCAATTGTTGCTGTTTCGTTGGTTTGTGCACTTAAAAAGGTAGTGATGAATAAAAATAAGAGTGCGAATAAGTGTTGCTTTGTCTTCAATGGTATCTATTTATTTTTTTGACTTCTAAAAAAGGTAGTTTCAAAGGTAGTAGAATTTCCTACATTATCCGTCACTATTACTTTTAATTTATTTTCTCCTTCGGCAACCAATCCGTCACTGAAATGATGGGTTAACCGCTTTAATTTAGATTCGTATTCAAACAATATCCATTGTCCATTCAAATAGCCTTTGTAGGTTTTAATACCCGAAAAATCATCTGAAATGGTCAAACTAATTGTTTTTTGTTCTGAAATCCATTTACCTTCAATGCTTTTGGCGATGGTTATTTTTGGCGCGATAAAATCACTTACCAATTTAAATTGTCCCAACGACTTCGAATAAGCAGTAAACGTATTTTCTTTGCGTTTTGTTGTGATGTAGTTCCATTTTGCACCGTTAAAAGACGCTAAAAACGATTTTTCTCTTTTGTTTTCGGGCATGTTTTTGGCATCGTATGAAATCGTAAACGAGCTATGCGCCGGAACTACATCTTCGTGCAAAAATAAAGTTTCATTGCGAACATCCAAATTTAGATAGACATCTTCGTAAAAAGTTCCACTCGGAAAAGTCACTGAAAAATTGTCTTTTTCGAATACAAAATCGCGGGCTGATTTAACCGAAAAATTGGTTGTTTTTTCTTCCGATGGAATGATTGCCGCTTGATTGGAGTATTCAATCGGAATGTTGATGGAAGTCGTATTTCCGTTAAAATCTGAAACTTGAATTTTGTTCGTTTGCGCGTAATTCGGAGTAACCGTGAGTATTCCGTTGTCGACATTTTTATCTACATTACTCCATCCAAAGGGTTGTTTCATGAATAATTTTTGAACCCGACTTTTAAGTTTTTTGTAGCGATTGTAATCGATCATCGCATTGATGAATCGGCCCTCGTCAAACGACATTTCATCAAATTGGTAATTGAACAAGGTCGTTCCGTTTGAAAGTAATGACGTTTTGTAGGTTCCGTTGGCATTGTACGAAGCATCGTCTAAATCGTAGGCATTGATTCCGAATCCGATTTTACCCATCGCTTGTACTTTCTCAGAAATAAACGTGCCGTCTTTTTGGAGTGACAACCCGAGATTTATCGGTCGTTTTGATTTATTCGCCACAGATTCACCATCCAAAGGATACACCATTAAACTCGTGACAATAGGTTTTTTGGTGTCTTTGATGAATTGATCGTAACCGAAGAAAAACGGATTTACGATTTTCTCGGTTGATGTTTCTCTGAATTCGAAATGCAAATGCGGACCTTCAGAACCACCCGTATTTCCAGATAATGCGATGATGTCGCCTTTTTTAACTTCCAATTCACCAGGTTTTAAAAACAGTTCTACTTCATATGCTTCTTCTTTGTATTGGGTTGCTCTGATTTTATCTTCAATGGATCCAACAGCTTTTTGAAGATGTCCGTACACCGTTGTAAATCCGTTTGGATGCGTAATATAGATGGCCTTTCCGTAGCCGTAGGTTGATATTTTGATGCGTGATACATAACCATCGTAAACGGCATACACATTTAAACCCTCACGTTGGTTGGTTTTAAAATCAAAACCGGCGTGAAAGTGGTTCGGACGCAATTCACCAAAGTTTCCCGAAAGTTGCATCGGAATGTCGAGTGGTAACCTAAAATCTTTGGGATAATTTTTCTGACCAAAAGCAGCGAGTGTAAAAAGTAAAAAGGCGAGTAATTTCATAATATGATTCTGTTTTTGCTAAAATATAAAAAGTTTATGGCTTAAAAAAATTATCTGCAAATACTAAACCAATGTTATTCAATCGTTTAAAAAATTAAAAATTAAATAGTGTTTTTTTTTACTAAAAAATTGCTTTAATAGAATAGGAATTATAAATTTGTGGGATAAAGTAGTGAAGAAGATAATAAATGAGTGAAATCGTACAAATAATTGATTCTCTTGAAAGTAAAATAGGTTCACTTCTCAACAAAATTAGCAGTTTAGAAGAGAAAAATAATATTCTAGAGAGTGAATTGAAAAAAAGTGCCGTTTCGTACCAAAATCAGTTGAATGCAATTGAAACGCTAAAAAAGGATTACGAATCACTCAAATTAACTAACGCATTGCTTGGCAGTGAAGATTATAAACGAGATACCAAGCTTAAAATAAATTCATTAATTCGAGAAATTGACTCCTGCATAGCTCAGTTGTCTGATTAAAACTATGGATGAAAAGCTTAAAATAAAAATATCAATTGCCGACAGAGTTTATCCTCTCACGGTAGATGTGTCGCAGGAAGAAGGATTGAGAAGCGCCTCTAAAAAAATTGATACGGTGATTAAGCAATATGAAGAAAATTATGCTGTGCGAGACAAACAAGATGTATTGGCCATGTGCGCATTACAGTTTGCAGCTCAATCAGAACAAAAGCAAATTAATAATTCCATTGACGGAACGGAAGCCATAGATAGGCTCACGAAACTCAATAGTTTATTAGACGAGTATCTTTCGAAATAAACAATAAAAACACGTTCTTTACATAACTAAAAATACTGCCTACATTAGTTCATTTTTGGTAAACTCAACACTAACAAATTAAAATGAGTGAATCGTCGCTACTATAGTATGTCCGCTTTATGTGGAAAACTTGAACAGCGAGTTAGCTCAAAACTTGTCCTTACGAGTTTATTCAAGCAATTAATGTAGGTTTTTTTTATAATTTTTTTTACACACTATGGACATATTAAGTATAATTATTGGAATTGTAGTCGGTTTAGGAGCCGGATTTGGAGTCGCAAAATATTTAGAAAAGAACAATGTTTCGAATCTAATTAAAAATGCAAAAAAAGAGGCTGCTTCAATACTTAAAGACGCAAATTTAGAAGGCGAAAACATCAAAAAAGACAAATTACTTCAAGCAAAAGAAAAATTTTTAGAATTAAAAAGCGAACACGAAAAAGAGATTTTAAATAAAGACAAAAAGATTGCCGAAGTAGAAAAAAGAACCCGCGACAAAGAATCACAAGTGTCGAGTGAATTGGCAAAAGCTAAAAAAGTAAATGACGATTTTGAAGCTAAAACCAAAGAATACGAAACCAAAATTGATTTCTTAGATAAAAAACAAGTAGAACTTGAAAAACTGCACAAAAGTCAGGTTGACCAATTAGAAGTTATCTCAGGTTTATCGGCAGAAGATGCGAAAGAGCAATTGGTGGAAAGTTTAAAAGCTGAAGCCAAAACCAAAGCCATGGCGTTTGTTCAAGAAACCATGGAAGAAGCTAAACTTACAGCTCAACAAGAGGCGAAAAAAGTCATCATCAATACTATTCAACGTGTCGGAACTGAAGAAGCTGTAGAAAACTGCGTTTCTGTTTTCAACATTGAATCGGATGATGTGAAAGGTAGAATTATTGGTCGTGAAGGAAGAAACATCCGAGCATTGGAAGCTGCAACTGGAGTAGAAATTATTGTAGATGACACGCCAGAAGCAATCATCCTTTCTTGTTTCGATCCTGTTCGAAGAGAAATTGCCCGTTTATCGTTACATAAATTAGTAACCGATGGACGTATTCACCCAGCGCGAATTGAAGAAGTGGTGGCAAAAACCACCAAACAAATTGATGATGAAATTATCGAAGTGGGTAAACGTACGGTAATCGATTTAGGAATCCACGGATTACATCCCGAGTTGATCAAAATCATTGGCCGAATGAAATACCGTTCTTCGTACGGACAAAACTTATTGCAACACTCGAGAGAAGTTTCTAAGTTGTGCGGAATCATGGCAGCCGAATTGGGCTTGAACGTAAAATTGGCCAAACGTGCCGGATTGTTGCACGATATTGGAAAAGTGCCAGATACCGAAAGTGATTTACCTCACGCGTTATTAGGTATGCAATGGGCGGAGAAGTTCGGTGAAAAAGAAGAAGTGTGCAACGCGATTGGAGCGCACCACGACGAGATTGAAATGAAGTATTTGATTTCGCCAATCATTCAAGTTTGTGATGCGATTTCAGGCGCAAGACCAGGTGCAAGACGACAAGTGTTGGATTCGTATATTCAGCGTTTGAAAGATTTAGAAGAAATTGCTTTTGCGTTCAATGGCGTGAAAAATGCCTACGCAATTCAAGCGGGTAGAGAACTACGTGTGATTGTTGAAAGTGAAAAAGTAAGTGATGAAATGGCCTCCAGCCTATCATTTGAAATTTCGCAAAAAATTCAAACTGAAATGACGTATCCTGGACAAGTTAAAATTACGGTAATTAGAGAAACTCGTGCAGTAAATATTGCTAAGTAAAACTAATGCTCACTATAGTCAAAAAGCTGCCCAGAAATGAGCAGCTTTTTTTTAACCAAACAATATCAGACAAAACACTTAAAAATTAGGCAGTTATTTTTTGAAATATACTTTAAATGTTGACCCAATATTAACTTCACTTTCTACTTCAATTTTCCCACCCATATTTTCAATTTGGTTTTTTGTAATATACAGTCCAATTCCGTTTGAATTATCTGTTTCGTGAAAGGTTTTATACAACCCAAAAATATCTTCTTTGTGCTTAGCTAAATCAATCCCGATTCCGTTATCTTTTACCGATAATATCACATAATCGGTTTTTTCTTCTATGTAATAACCGATAGAAATGTCTTTTTTTCCCACCGAGTACTTTATGGCATTCGTAGTCAAATTCAATAAAATACTTTCTAGAAAAGCCGGATTAGCCTGAATTTTTAAATCGGACGGAATGCGATTGTCAATCACTACTTTTCGAGTTGAAATTTCTTCCGAAATGATCGTGAACACTTTTAAAAGCGATTTATTTAAATTGAGTAATTGCAAACTCACTACTTCTGCATTCTCTATTTTGACCAACTCCAACAAATTGTAAATGGTATCGTTCAACTCTTTCGAAACCGATTTAATAAAGGTAAATGCTTCTTCCGTCTCGAAATCGCCCTCTTCTTTCATTTTGATCAGCAGCGACAAATTCCCCGTGTGATTTCTCAAATTATGAGAAACAATATGCGTGAAATTGACCAATTTATGATTATAGTTGTTTACACTGCGTAAGGTTTCAAAGGCTAACTTTTCCTTTTCTTTTTGCAGGGTAACATCGGTATGCGTGCCGACTATACGCAATGGTTTCCCATCATTATCTCTACAAATTACTTTTCCTTTGTCTAAGATCCATTTGTAGCGGTTGTTGCAAAAAACGCGGTGGCAGGTTTCGTAATACGGACTTTTCCCTTCAAAATGCTGTTGAATGTTGGAGTAATAAATTTCTCTATCATTAGGATGCACACGTTCGTCCCATTTTTCTGGACTATCAATTAAGTGTTTACTGGTATCGTCTAATTCTAAAATCTTTAATGACTCTTTAGAATAAAACACCTTATTAGTTTTTAAATCCCAATCCCACACACCTACTCCTGATGTTTCATTCGCAAACTGATTGCGAGCAGTTGACACTTTTAATTGTTCGATTTCAACTTTGTACGAGGTAATATCGGAAAGTTTACCAAAAAATACGGTGGCCTCATTTTCTTTAACCTCAGTTTTAACCACTACCTTTAGCCACCGTATTTCAAATTCTGTGGTAATTATTCTGAATTCACACGTCCATTCCGAATAGTTCAAAAAGGATTCTGCCACTTTTTCCTTTACAATTTCGCTATCTTGAGGATGAAGACGGACTGTGGCAAATAATTCTTTTATGTCGTGAATCTGAACCGTATTCAAATCCAACAGACGAAGAATTTGATCGGAACAAAAATCAATAGTGTATTCTTCATCTTTTGAAATGCTGAAGACAAAAAAACCATCCGATTCGCTCTCGACAATTTTTTCTAAATAAGGAGTATATTTCTTATCTACCAATTGATTTAATAACATAGATTTTGTTTGTTCTACAAAGAAAAATAATTAATTGCATAGTTGTTAGTTAACACCTGTCAAACTATTACTACGCAATCACTTAACATTAGAACGCGAATTTTTGGATTTATTTTCGAGGATGAAAAGAATTTATGATTTGGGTGAGGTGTTTTCGGTCTAAATGAACATAAACCTCAGTTGTAGTAATGGATTCGTGACCAAGCATTAATTGTATAGCGCGTAAATCGGCGCCATTTTCTAATAAATGAGTTGCGAATGAATGGCGAAAAGTATGCGGACTAATATTCTTATTTAAATTGATTACAACGGCTAACTGCTTGATGATTGTGAAAACCATAGCTCGAGTAAGTTTTTTACCTCTACGATTAAGGAAAAGCGTGTCTTCAAATCCTTTTTGAATGGAAAGATGAGAACGAACCTGATTTTTGTAGATGAGGATGTATTTTTGAGTAATGGCACCAATCGGAACAAAACGCTGCTTGTTGCCTTTACCTGTTACTTTGATGAATCCTTCTTCAAAAAATAAATCGGATAATTTAAGTTCGACTAATTCTGAAACACGCAAGCCGCATCCATACAGTGTTTCCAGCATCGCTTTGTTGCGTTCGCCTTCATCTTTCGATAAATCAATAGCTTGAATGAGTGCATCAATTTCTTCAACCGAAAGTGTATCGGGTAATTTTCTTCCTATACGTGGCGCTTCGATCAATTCCATGGGAGAATCGGAACGGTAATCTTCAAAAATCAAATACGAAAAAAAACTTTTCAATCCCGAGATGATACGTGCCTGGCTTCGCGCATTGACTTCTTTTGAAACAGCATACACAAACTGCTGAATAGTTTCTTCGGATATTTTTATAGGCGAAACATCAATTGAATTTGCTTCTAAAAAAACACACAAACGCTCCACATCAAACGAATAATTATCAATAGTATTTTGTGATAATCCTCTTTCGATTTTGAGATACGACTGATAGCTTTTTAAAAAAGTATTCCAATTCATTGGTGAAAAAAATAAAGTCTAAAAAAAAGAACCATTCAATCGCTTGAATGGTTCCACTAATTTATAAAATATATTACAATTTAAATACTCCGCCAACATTAAACGAACTTGTAACATTTGTAAAACTGAACATTCCGCTTTTATCAACTTCTGTCAAACCAGACATTCCTTGAAAATCTACTAAAATACTAAATTGTTCAGAAACCTCAATTTTATATCCAATTCCATAATTCAAACCTATTTGAGTGGGATTAACTAAATCTTTTAAATCTCTGCCACTATTATCTTCAGCCGACATTATAAAACCAATACTTGGTCCAAAATTCAAATTCCATTTTCTAGTACTTCCAAAGTGCCAATTGGCATTAACAGGAATGGTCAAATAATTTAGTTTTTCTTCATAATTAAAAAATTGTGTTCCCATTGTTTGATACAATAATCCCGAACGAAGACTCCAACGGTCATTAAAAAAATAATCACCTCCAACTCCAAAAGTTACATTTGAAACTGGGTCATTATTTCCAACTTCGTTTCCAAAATAATTTGCGGAAAGATAACCAATTTGCGGAATCAACTCAATGGTTCCTTTTTCTCTAAGTTGAGCATTCCCAAATGTAAATCCAAAGAGACTAACTGCTACTAAAATAATTTGTTTCATGGTGTGTTTTTATGTGAAATGCAAATATATCATAGATGATTAAATACACAAGAAAATGCTTCTATTTATTTGAATTGATAAACAAAAAAGCATAAAAAAAAACCTCACCGAAGTGAGGTTTTGTGTATTTAAATCTAAAATTAGATTAGAATTTGTAGTTTAAACCAAATTTGATTGTAGAAAGGTCAACATTTAAACCAAATGTATTAGTTTGTTCAGCACCGTCTCCACCGTTATCGTTAGAGTTGTACCCTAAACCAGCCCAACCAGCTTCGATTGACCAGTTGCTTGACAAGAAATAGTTAACACCAACTCCTGCATTTACACCAAAAAAGTTAGCTGTAAATTCAGCTGGACCTTGCTCAACTTTATCAGAACCAAAACCAACAGCCAATTCTCCAAATAATGAGAATTTAGAAGCTGGAGTCCAGTAGTAACGACCAAAAACCTCAGCACCTACACTGTTACGTTTAAGATCCTCTACGAATGGCTCTTCTTCTTTAGAACTGTTGAAACCTAATCTAGCTCCAATAGCAATGTTTTCAGTTACAAAAAATCCAACTGCTGGAGAAAATTCAAATCCTGAACTTTTTACATCTCCTGTTGACTCAGAACCAAATCCTACAGCTCCTGTTACAAACACATCACCTTTAGAAAAACCTTCTGAAGATTCTTTAGCCTCTTGTGCGTTAGCAAATCCGAAAGCGAATACTGCTGCTAATGTTAAAATAACTTTTTTCATTTTTTTAAATTGTTTAAATTTTGTGGCGCAAAGATAAAACTATTCTTTTTCTTACAAATAGTTTTGTTTTTGAGTTATTAACAAAGTTATCAACAATTTTAACGCTGCTAAAATCAAATAATAGCCCAAAAAAAAAGCCATTCACTAGGAATGGCTTTTGTATTGTATTAATAAAGATTAGAATCTATATCCTAATGATACAGAGAATACACTGTTTTTAACATCTGAATACTTCCTTCAACATCAATGATGTTAGACAATCCAATGTTGTAACGTAAACCAGCACTTAAATTTTCTGTAAAATCATATCCAGCTCCAATGTTGAAACCAAAATCGATTGAACTTGTAAAATCTTTTGCATCAACTGTTACAGTTTCAGATTCTGTTTGACCACCAAAAGTTACTGAACTTTCAGCTTCTTGCTCAGAACTAAGTAAGAAACCAACTTGTGGACCTGCTTCTAAACTGAACTTTTCAGCTACATAATATTTAGCCATAATTGGCAAGTTTAGGTATGCTAATCTCCAAGTCTCTTCAGTATTCACAATTATTCCTCCTCCAAAGTCTTCAGAATATTCGCTTTTAGCACCTTGAGTAGAGTACAACAATTCTGGTTGAACCGAAAACTTGTCGCTTACTTTGATTTCAACGAAACCACCAACTGCAACTCCAATTTTAGAATTAGCGTCTTCAACATCACCTGTTAAAGTAGCAATGTTCAATGCCGCTTTTGCTCCAAATTTAACTTCTTGTGCATTCGCAAACGCGAATCCGAAAACAGCTACTGCTGCAAAAATAATTTTTTTCATGTCTATTTTGTTTAAAATTAATGGTGTAAAGATAAACTTATTACTTTTTCTTACAAACGTTAGGCGGAATTGAGTTTTCAACACAGTTGTTAACAATTTGCAGTTTAAAAAAGTCATACTAAAACAATTAAACCAACGTTTAAGAAGTAAATTAAAATAATGATAACATAAAAAATCAAATTTATGAAAAGGATACTCGTGTTATTTTTACTTCTTTTGTTTGTTCAAATGAATGGTCAAGGAATTAAAATCGGACTCAAAGCAGGACTCAATTATTCCAACTTTACCAATTCTGAAATAAACACTGACGCAATTACCAGTTTTCACGCTGGTTTAGTCACCGAAATTCAAGTGTTTAAACACATGTCACTTCAACCCGAACTACTCTACTCCACTCAAGGTGCCGAGTTGGACAACTTTGGAAATCAGATCAAAAATGAATTAGGATACATTAGTATTCCGGTATTACTCAAATTTTATTTGAATGACGACTTGAGTTTGGAATTGGGTCCGCAGGCTTCCTTTCTCCTCAGCGAACGCAACGAAGTAGATGCAGGAGATTCCAACACCTTTGACTTTGTCGTTGCTGGAGGTTTATCATACAAATTAGGTAAACACTTTTTTATTCAAGGTCGATACGGAATCGGATTAACCGAACCCAAACGCGATGCCGATGTCAAAAACACGGTCATACAAGGCTCAATCGGATATATGTTTTAAAAAAAAGCATAATGTTTTCTAAAACCGCTACCTTTATAGAGCGGTTTTTTTATTTTTACAAAAACAATCGGTACCGTTTTATGCATAATGATGATGAAGTATATTAACCGATTTTAGATCTCGCAAAGGCGCAAAGTCAAGTAACTCACTTCGCGGCTTTGCGACTTTGAGAAAAAAAATAATCAAGTACCGAATGAATAATTTGCTTCACGCAGTAATACAATAAACAATGAACATCATCATCATAAACGGTCCAAATTTGAATCTGCTCGGAAAACGTGAGCCCGAAGTATATGGCAATCAAACTTTTGAAAGCTACTTAAGAGACCTAAAATTAAAATATCCATCAGTTAGTATTGATTATTTTCAAAGCAATATTGAAGGTGAACTCATCGATAAAATTCAAGAAATCGGTTTCAATTACGACGGAATCATTCTCAACGCAGCCGCATATACGCATACTTCAATCGGAATTGGCGATGCCGTAAAAGCCATCACAACTCCCGTTATTGAAGTTCATATTTCTAACACCTTTTCACGGGAAACGTTTCGTCATCAATCGTATGTTTCTCCCAACGCGAAAGGAATCATCATTGGTTTCGGACTAAAAAGCTACGAATTAGCCCTTCACTCCTTTCTATAAATCTAACATCTTCTTTTTTATTCCTTCCATTCCATGAAAAAAACCACATTGTTCGCTCTCCTTTTTTGTTCGATTGTATCGTTCGCACAAATCAAAGGATCCATCACAGACGACAAAGGAAACCCGATGGCTTTTGTAAACATATACGTCCAAAACACCTATATCGGAACTACATCCAACGAACAAGGAAAATTTGAATTGAATGTAAAAACTCCCGGAACCTACATCATCCTCTTTCAATATTTAGGATACAAAACCGAAAAAAAAATAGTGGAAGCTCAGAATTTTCCACAATCCGTTGATGTGATTTTGTTGGAGGAAGAAATCAAACTCAACGAAGTCATCATCAATCCGAACGTCAATCCGGCCAACGAAATCATCCGAAATGCCATTCAGAACCGAATTGCAAACTCGGAAAAGACGGGAAAATATAAAGCCGATTTTTACTCACGCGGGATTTTTAGGGTAAAAAACCTTCCTAAAAGTATCTTGGGACAAAAATTAGATTTCTTTGATGATGTAATCGATTCTACCCGAAGCGGTATTTTATACTTATCCGAAACTGTTTCCAAAATCACCTTTCAAAAACCCGATAAACTCAAGGAAATCATCGTTGCATCCAAAGTTAGTGGTAACGACAACGGTTTTAGTTTCAACAGTGCGGCGCAAGCCAACTTTGACTTTTACGAAAATTACCTCGATTTTGATGTAAAAGTAATTTCACCCATTGCCGACAATGCGTTTACTTATTACAAATACACGTTTGAAGGTTCGTTTACGGATGAAAACAACCAACTCATTAACAAGATAAAAGTAACTCCAAAAAGAGAAACCGAACCCGTTATGAACGGCTACATCTATATTGTAGACGACAGTTACGCGATTTATGCGGTCGATCTATCCATCAAAGGAAGTCAGATGCAAAATCCAGCGCTAAACACGTTGACCTTAAAACAAAATTTTAGCTATAATAATCTGAATAAAATTTGGGCGAAAAACACGCAAACGATCGATTTTGAAGCCGGAATTTTCGGAATCAACATGTCGGGGAAATTTACGTATGTGTATTCCAATTTCGAATTTCCTACTCAATTTGAACGAAAAACGTTTACCGCCGAAGTATTGAAATTTGAAGAAAATGCCAATAAAAAGGAAGATTCGTTTTGGGAAACCATTCGCCCTGTTCCTTTAACCAATGAAGAAACAACCGATTATTTGAAAAAAGACGCGCTTCAAACCAAAAAGAAATCAAAAGTATATTTGGATTCCATTGATGCCAAACGGAATAAATTTCGCGTACTCGACATCATCAGCGGTTACACGTATAACAACTCGTATAAAAAATGGGCATTGCGTTATGAAGGTCCGATTTTTTCTACTTCGTTCAACACGGTTCAAGGTTGGAATTCGATTGTGGGATTATCGTACACCAAAAACAACGAGGAAAAACGCTCGTTTACCCGAATTGGTTCGCGTTTCAACTACGGATTAACCGAAGGAAAGTTTCGTGCAACGGGTAGTTTTGTGAAGAAATTCAACAATACCGACGACAGTACTTTAAGTATTAACGGTGGAAGTGTGGCGAGTCAGTTCAATGCCAACAATCCGATATCGCGTATTGTCAACTCGATCAGCAGTTTGTATTTTGTAAACAACTTCATGAAATTATATGAGAATAATTTCGTTTCAGCCAATTTTGGGAGGGAAATCGTAAACGGACTGAATTTGAATGCTAACCTAGAATATTCGGAACGCAAGCCATTGTGGAATACCAACGGCCAACGTTCGGTAAAATCGGAAGATATGTATACGTCTAATAATCCGCTTTTGCCTTTTGATTTTGAAACGCCTGCTTTTGAAAAACACAATGTGGTCAAAGGAAGTCTTTTCGCTCGAATTCGCTTCGGACAAGAATATTGGACACGTCCCGACGGAAAATTCAACTTGAGAAACGACAAATATCCTGCGTTATCATTAGGATATGAAAAGGCATTTGCGGCTACCGATACAAGTTATGAATACGATTTTATTTCGGCGCGTGTGAGTCACAATTTGTCGATTGGAAATAAAGGTGAACTAGAAATGAATTTTAAAGTTGGGAAATTTTTCAATGCTGACAACATTGCGTTTTCCGATTTCAAACACTTTAACGGAAATCAAACGCATGTGGCCAATGGCGGCAGTTATACCAATACGTTCAACAACTTACCGTATTATACGATGAGCACGAATGATCAGTATTTTGAAACGCACCTTGAACATAATGATAAAGGTTATTTGATGAATAAAATTCCGTTACTCAATAAACTGCAATCGCAATTGGTTTTGGGTTTTCATAATTTGGCCATTCCCAATCAAAAACCGTATCAGGAATTTTCTGTTGGTTTGGATAACTTAGGATTTGGGAAATTCAGATTACTTCGAGTGGATTACCTTCGTTCGTATCAAGGCGGATATCAAAGCGATGCGGTAATTTTTGGATTGAAATTTTTAGATATTCTAGAGTAAATCACTTCAATTTTAACACATAGAAACATAGATTTTAAGCTTTCTTTTTCAGTCGTTTTATTATTAATTACTCATTCATTTTTATTGTGAAAACAAAATTGATCTAAACTTCTGTTATACTATGTTTCTATGTGTTGAAAATTTTATTGTGTAATAAAATCAGTTATAAGTGCGTTTATAATTACAGAAAATCAAATGTATTATCTGATGAAAAAGAACGCTACTTACCTATTTGTGTTACTTTTAGTTGTATTTCTAATTTTAGCACTGCGACCGATTGACACTTCAAAAGAAAACAGTGAAATTGTAATCGGAACCGTAACCGCTGTGTCTGAAGGCGGTGCCAACGATTTGGTTTTTGAATTGAAAAACGACAACATCAGCTATTACATCAACCGCGGATTAGAAAACGGATTTACTGTAGCACAAGCCAAAAAAGATTTCATCGGAAAAAAAGTCGTGCTGAATTACGCCAAAAACTGGACGTCATTAGCGCCGTTTGGAACTTCAAGCAAACACATCACCTATTTGACTATTGATGGAAAAATAAAGTATACCGAATGGAAATAAATTTTGATTAAGAGCAAACTTTAAACTAGAAAAAAAGAAAGCAGAACGCATTAGCAGATTGTAGATTACTAAGAAAACGACCGGCAACCGACAACTAGCAACCGACAACTATAAAACATAACTTCTTCACCAAACGCAGATGTCTTAAATTGAAAACAATTATTTCACAAACACATCATACCCAAAGCGAATTAATGTTCCAATTACTACAATCAAAAAGAAAATCCGTATAAAACCATTTCCTTTTTTGATCGCTAATTTCGCGCCGAGAAATCCACCCAACGCGTTGCAAACCGCCATTGGAATAGCAATCGCCCAAATGATTTTCCCTTTTAAAATGAACAGGCAAATCGAACCGAAATTGGTCGCTAGATTCACCATTTTAGCATTCGCGGAAGCGTGGAGAAAATCAAATCCCAATACCGAAACAAAGGCCAACACTAAGAAACTTCCGGTTCCTGGACCAATGAATCCGTCGTAAAAACCAATAAGTAAACTGATTAGTATCGCTAAACCGAGTTGTCGTTTTGACGAAAAATTCTTCTCTTGATGTTGTCCAAAATTTTTTTTTGTAAAGGTATAGATCGCAATCATTGTTAAAACTCCCAATAACAACGGTTTCATAAAATCATTACTTACCGTCGTCAACACATGCGAACCCAAAAAAGCCGCGCAAAACGACAGTACAGCCATGACGGAAAGTAACTTCCAATTCAGGTCTACTTTTTTTAAATATTGTCGGGCGGCAAAAGAAGTTCCGCTAAAAGCTGGAATTTTCAACGATCCAATAATGGTGGAAACTGCTACATTGGGTAATAAAATTAAGGCAACTGGAGTTTGTATCAATCCGCCTCCACCAACAATTGCATCGACAAAACCTGCAAGAAATGCAGCAAGACAAAGCAGGATGATGATGTAGGTTTCCATTGTTGGTTCTATCAATTATTTTGAAAACGTAGGGTCAGATTGCAGTCTGACTTTACTCTACCTATTTTAACACAAAAAAAATCCAAATTCCAAAAGTTGTAGTATTGGAATTTGGAATGTATGCAAGTATCTTAAAGACTATTTAAAACTATATCCCATTGAAATAGCGAACAAACTGTTGTCCAAAGTACTGTCTATGTTTTGAAATGAACTAATAAATAACGAATACCTAAATCCTAAAGAAATGGTTTCAGTAAAATTATAGGTTGTTCCTAAATTGGCTGCCAACGCTAATTTTTTATCTTTTGATTTAAAAAAGGCATTCGCACTAGGATCAAATTCAAAAACCGTTGTTTGCCCATCAATAATTTGGGTTAACTTAACAGTTTCCTTTCTAGAAAGCTGGTAACCAATGGTTGGGCCTAAATCAATCGACACCTTATTTGAAGCAGCATATTTAAAAACTAGAGGAAAAAGCATTAACGTGTTGTTTGTTTTATACTCCTCAGAAACACTACCATTTGAATAAAAATCATTATTTACCGAACAACTATTAATGGTTTGAAATTCAATTTCTGGTTGAAATGAAAATCGCTTTGACATGGGTATCGTAACTGTTGCTCCTATTTGAAATCCGAAAGTAAGCGGATTTTCATCACTTTGGCTTGATTTGTTGGCATTTATACCCGCTTTTAACCCGAAAAAAGGTTTTGCTTTGGTGTCTGTTTGTTCTTTTTGCCCAAGAACCGTAGCACTGATTACAAAAAAAGTAGCTAAAAATATTTTTTTAATAGTCATGTTATTCTCGTACAATATTAGCGCCCAATGCTCTTAAACGCTCGTCAATGCGTTCGTAACCACGGTCAATTTGTTCAATATTCTGTATGGTTGATGTTCCTTTGGCAGAAAGCGCTGCTATTAACAACGAAATTCCGGCTCTAATATCGGGCGAACTCATCACAGTAGCTTTCAATTGGGATTGGAAATTGTGTCCCATAACTACCGCTCGGTGTGGATCACACAACATGATTTTGGCGCCCATGTCGATCAATTTATCTACGAAAAACAAACGACTTTCAAACATTTTTTGGTGAATCAACACATCGCCATTGGCTTGAGTGGCAACCACTAAAACTATGCTCAACAAATCGGGTGTAAATCCAGGCCAAGGTGCATCGGCTATGGTTAAAATCGAACCGTCGATATCGGTTTTTACTTCATAGGTTTCATGAGTTGGAATATAAATATCATCACCACGACGTTCTAAGGTAATTCCGAGTTTTCTAAACACACTCGGAATCACACCTAAATTATCCCAACTTACATTTTTAATGGTGATTTCACTTCGAGTCATCGCCGCGAGGCCAATCCACGAACCAATTTCAATCATATCAGGTAAAATTCGATGTTCGCATCCGCCCAAACTGTCTACACCTTCAATCGTCAGTAAATTCGAACCTACACCAGTGATTTTGGCACCCATAGAATTCAACATTTTACACAATTGTTGTAAATACGGTTCGCAAGCTGCGTTATAAATTGTTGTGGTTCCTTCCGCTAAAACTGCGGCCATTACGATGTTGGCTGTTCCAGTTACCGACGCTTCGTCGAGCAACATATACGCACCTTTTAGTTTCCCATCCGTTTCAACTCCGTAAAAATGGTCTTCTCTTTCGTAACGGAATTTCGCGCCTAAATTGATGAAACCTTCAAAGTGAGTATCTAATCTGCGACGACCAATTTTATCGCCACCTGGTTTCGGAATATATCCACAACCAAATCGAGCCAAAAGCGGACCGACAATCATAATTGAACCACGTAAACTTCCGCCTTCTTTTTTAAATGCTTCCGTTTTTAGATAATCCACATTCACTTCATCGGCTTGAAACGTGTAATCACCCGGACCGTTTTTCTGAATTTTAACGCCTAAATTTCCTAATAGTGTAATCAATTTATTTACATCAATAATATCAGGAATATTAGTAACTCGTACTTTCTCTGACGTTAACAAAGCAGGACATAACACTTGCAATGCTTCATTTTTTGCTCCTTGTGGTGTAACATCACCTTTGAGTCGAATGCCTCCTTCAATTTTAAAAGTTCCCATAGTTTTGGTTATCGGTTATCGGTTATCGGTTGTCGGCTCAAAATTTTCAACAGACAACTGATAACAGACAACTATTTTGGATTATTGTTTGTGTTGTTTTTTACAAACGGCTTTTTGCCATTTTGTGGTTTTTTGAAATTGTTTGATTTTTGAATTTTTTGCCCATTACCCATCTGACTTTTGTTGGATACTTTTTTGTTGGTACGCATCAAATCGGTGGTATTCAACAATTCTTCAGAGCTTTGAAGCAAGTTGATCTTTCCGTCGGAAAGTTCTACTAAATGCTCAAAAATCACCACATCTTCTACGGTGTCTTTGTTCCAACTTAGGTACGATTTTTTCATGTGGTTGGCAATCACTTTGACCAAAGCGCCTTTCATTTCGCCTTCTTCCCAACTGTTGGCCACATTGATCATGTACTTGATGTTGTTGCCGTAAAATCGGTATTTCGGATTTTTCTGAGGATAATCCAAACGCTCGGGTTTCAAATTGATTACATCCCGCGTCGGAATTGGATACGGCGAATCGACATCCAATCTAAAATCGGACATGATAAAAATCTGATCCCACAATTTGTGCTGAAAATCGGGAACATCACGCAAATGAGGGTTCAAACTTCCCATCACCTGAATGATGTATTTGGCCGCTTTGTTGCGTTCGTCTCTACTTTCAATTTCGGTCGCTTGATCGATCAATTTTTGCAAATGTCTTCCGTATTCCGGAATGATCAAATGCGTACGCTCGGCGTTGTATTCCAAAAAGTGAACTACGTCGTTGGCGTTTTCTTTATAATATTTTTGCTGATTCATTACAATGAAATTATACCCTCAATAGTAGATACTTCAATGTATTTCTCTACAACGCTACCCGGATTTTCCATCATAACATTTATTGAAATACTCGTGTATTTTCCCGCTTTGGATTGATTGGTATGAATAACTGCACCTAAATTGTCAAAAGCATTTTCAACTTCTTCAATTTTTTTTGGTTCTGTAGGTACAATAAATTTAAATAGGTATTCGTTGGGCCACTCGGAAGTATTTTGTAATTCTTCGCGAAGTCGGATGTAAAATTCTTCGGTCTTCTTGTCCATTCTTTAAATAAAAATAAAAGCAAATATACAATTTTGATATCAGAATGCAGAATTTAGAAGTTAGATTTTTTGAAGCGAATGGTTCGGGCTTTTTTGGTTTCCATTTTCCCGCTATACGCTCTACTGCGTGCCGCTTCTATCGGGGCTAGACAGTAAGCGTCTTGCCAAAAAATAAAATTTCTAAAAGCCTTTCGGTTATCTAAAACATTTCGATACCATGTTGCGCATTTTATGTTGTTAAACTACTAAAAAAATCCACAAAGTCAGGAGACATTTAATTCGTCCGTTCGCTTCGCTCGGGTGCGGAGCTTTTCAGAAGAATACTTCGTGGAGCGGAGCTGGCAATCATTTTAATGATACATTTTAATATACAATTTATTGTTATTTTGTAGTGTTGATAAACATATTTGTTTTAAAGCATTATATTCATCAATCATCAAACCATCTTCTACTGCTTGACTCTCAATTAACAAAAGTTGATCATAAAACTCTTGAACTCTTGGCGCTAATGAAAAATCTTTACCCCAATCATTTACCTCTGTATTAAAAAGATACATTATACTTTCATGATGAGATGAGCCATCATAAGGAATAAAATCTAAAAATTCACTAAAAATAGCACTAAAGAGCCTCAATTTAAAAACTATATTTTCTTGATTGTCTTTTTCAATTAATGTGGTTTCTAGTTCACCTAAATAACCATTTGTGTATAAATCTATTGTTGTCATATTATTTTGCTTTAAAATACACTCTAGCTAAAATGCTACTTTCTTCGTATGTCAATATTAATCCTTCCGCTGCGCGAAGTATCCTGACTTTGAGCTAAACTACAAAAAAAATTCCGCAAAGTCAGGAGTCGTTTGAGGAGCTTTAAAAAAAGAGCACTTCACGACCAAAGGGAAAGTGTGTTATTTTCATGATATTTTTTAATCGAAATACAAAAAACTTCCTACTTCAAACTTCTAACTTCCAACTTTTACTTAAATTTGCGCCTTATCTCAATAATGTTGAAAAAAGAAATTATTGTCATTACGGGCGGACCAGGCACAGGAAAAACCACAATCATCGATCAACTGATTGAACAAGGTCACACGTGTTACCCCGAAATTTCTCGAGCCATCACTTTGGAAGCCAAGAAAGAAGGCTTCGAACAGTTGTTTCTCGAAAAGCCACTTTTGTTCAGCGAACTCCTATTGGAGGGAAGAAAAAAACAACTTCAATCGGCACTAAACGAAACCGATTCAACCGTTTTTCTTGACCGCGGAATTCCCGATATTTTGGCGTATATGCATTACATCGGCGACAGTTATCCGTCGTTTTTTGATCAAGCGTGTAAAGATTGCAACTATTCCAAAGTATTCATTTTACCGCCTTGGGAAGAAATCTACGAAAGCGACGAAGCGCGTTACGAAAACTTCGAGCAAGCCAAACTCATTTTCGATCACCTGAAAGAAACCTACCAAACTTATGGCTATCAATTAGTTGAAGTTCCGACCGGCACGGTAAACGAACGCATTTCTTTTATTTTGTCTGAGTTGGCCATCGCTTAAAAAGTGCCTAATTATATTTTTTATATATTTATACTTTTAAATTCAACGCCAAAGCCGATTTTACTATGCTAACTGCAGTAGAAATCCTAAAAAAATACTGGAACCACGATGCGTTTCGAACGCCGCAAGACGAAATCATCGCGTCGGTTGTTGAGGGAAATGATGCATTTGTGTTGATGCCAACGGGCGGCGGAAAATCGATTTGTTTTCAGGTTCCAGCGCTGATGATGGATGGCATTTGCATCGTCGTTTCACCTTTAGTGGCCTTGATGAAAGACCAAGTGCTCAATCTTCAAAACAAAAGCATCAAAGCAGTTGCATTGACGGGCGGAATATCCCAAAACGACATCATTGATATTTTAGATAATTGCCAGTTTGGCAACTATAAATTCCTTTATCTTTCGCCTGAGCGACTCCAAAGTGATTGGATTGTCGACCGAATTAAAAATCTTCCCGTAAACCTGATTGCCATCGACGAAGCGCATTGTATTTCGCAATGGGGACACGATTTCAGACCGGCCTATTTAAAAATTGTTGCGTTAAAAGAATACTTTCCTAAAACTCCGTTTATCGCTTTGACAGCTTCGGCTACGCAACGCGTTCAAGAAGATATTTTGCTTCAATTGCAACTGAAAGAACCTACCATTTTTACCAAATCATTTGCCCGAGATAATCTGGCGTATATGGTTTTTGAAGTCGAAGACAAATTATTTCTGACCGAACAAATGCTGAGGAAAAATCCACAGCCGTCTATTATATATGTCAGTAACCGAAAATCGTGCAGTGAAACGGTTCGGCAATTGGAGAGTTTAGGATTTACGGCTACGTTTTACCACGGCGGACTCTCATCCAAAGACAAATCCAATCACATGAAACTATGGATGGACGAGAAAGTTCAGGTGATGGTGGCCACCAACGCATTCGGAATGGGAATCGACAAAGCCAATGTAAAAACGGTGATTCATTTAAATTTACCTCAGAATTTAGAAAATTATTACCAAGAAGCAGGACGCGCGGGTCGTAACGGAGAAAAAGCCTTCGCGGTGTTGTTGGTCAATCCGTCCGACATGATCCAATCGGAGTTGCAATTTATTTCGGTGTTGCCCGATAAAGAGTATTTGATTCAAGTGTTTAAAAAGTTGTGCGCGTACTTTCAAATCGCTTACGGAGAAGGCATTGACGAGCAGTTCAACTTCAATATGCATCAGTTTTGCTTGAAATACAATTTCTCTGCGTTGAAAGTCTATAATACATTACAGTTTTTAGACCGACAAGGCGTGATTACGTTATCACAAGAATTCTCAGAAAAGATTTCAATTCAGTTCATTATTCCGTCGAAAGAAGTCATTCGTTACATGAGTTTACACTCCAACAACGAGGAAATTCTGCTTACTATTTTACGAACGTATTCGGGTGTATACGAAATGCAAACGCCCATCAACATTGCATTAATCGCAAAAAAATCGGGCACAACCGAAAAAAATGTCGAGCAACTTTTATCTACTTTGAAAGCGAAAGAGATCATCGAATATACTGCGAAAAGCAACGATTCGACACTTACGTTGAATGAAATCCGCGAAGACGAAAAAACCATCAATCGGGTTTCGAAACATTTGGAAGTCCAAAACACGTTGAAAAAACAGCAGTTTCATGCCGTTTTAGACTATATAAAGGAGAAACAACAGTGCAAAAGTAAATTCCTTTTGAATTATTTCGGCGAATCGGATTCTCATAATTGCGGTATTTGCTCCTATTGCATCACGGTAATCAAACCTACCGACAGCGCAACTATTGCGAAGAAAATAATTACTTTATTAGAAAAAGAAACTTTAAATTCAAGAGCCATCCAAAAAAAACTAAATTATCCTTCCGACGATATTATCTTTGCACTTCAGGAATTATTAGAGAACAATGAGGTTTCGGTCAATCTTTCCAATTTATATACTTTAAAAAAATAACAAATACAGCAAACATGGAGAAATTACGAATCGTTTTTATGGGCACACCCGAATTTGCTGTGGGGATTTTAGACACCATTCTCAAACACAAGTACGAAGTGGTAGGTGTGATTACTGCCGCGGACAAACCGGCAGGTCGCGGACAAAAACTAAAATATTCGGCGGTTAAGGAATATGCTTTGGAACATAACTTAACGTTATTGCAACCGACAAATTTAAAGGACGCGGATTTTTTGCACGAATTGGAACAGTTGAATGCCAATCTACACGTGGTCGTTGCTTTTCGAATGTTGCCCGAAGTGGTTTGGAGCATGCCGAAATATGGTACTTTTAATTTACACGCGTCGTTACTTCCTAATTACAGAGGTGCGGCTCCGATTAATTGGGCTATTATAAATGGTGAAACCAAAACCGGTGTGACTACTTTTTTTATTGACGAAAAAATTGATACCGGTGAAATGATATTGAGCGACGCAATTGAAATTGGTTCAACCGAAAGTGCGGGCGAACTTCACGACCGATTGATGGTGTTGGGAAGCGAAACCGTAATCAAAACACTACATATAATAGAGAAAGGAAATGTTAGAACACAAAAGCAAACCGATTCAGACGACATCAAAACCGCTTACAAACTCAATAAAGAAAATTGTAAAATTGATTTCAGTGCATCGGGGGAAGATATTTTCAATTTAATTCGCGGTTTATCACCTTATCCAAGCGCGTGGTGTTATTTTAAAGATGGAGCTGAAGAATGGAATGTAAAGTTATACGAAGCTTCGTTAGAACGCACTCTACATGATTTAAGCATCGGAACTATTATTACTACAAAGAAAGAAATGAAAATTGCAGTACAAAATGGTTTTCTTCAGGTGTTGAATTTACAGTTTCCGGGAAAAAAACGAATGAGTGTGACCGAAATACTCAACGGAATGTCATTTTCAACTGAGGCAAAAGCGCTTTAAGGCTATATAAACATTGGTTTTATTTACTTTTTCTCGATAAAACCACTTGTTTATCAACAAATATATTGAGTTATCAACAAAAATGTCAAAAAACGCGCTAAGCGCTTGTGCAGTCTGTTTTTTCTACTAAATTTGTTATGATTAACAAAAAAAATGTTTAACCAACAATTAATAACTATTTATTATGAACAAATCAGAATTAATCGATGCTATCGCTGCTGACGCAGGAATCACAAAAGCTGCTGCAAAATTAGCTTTAGAATCTTTTTTAGGAAACGTAGGAAAAACTTTGAAAAAAGGTGGTAGAGTTTCATTAGTAGGTTTTGGATCTTGGTCAGTTTCTAAAAGAGCTGCTAGAGACGGAAGAAACCCACAAACTGGAAAAACAATCAAAATTGCTGCTAAAAATGTAGTTAAATTTAAAGCAGGAGCTGATTTAGATAGTTCAGTAAACTAATCTAAATTGTATCTAATATAATTAAATCGTTCCGAAACCATCGGAACGATTTTTTTTTAGAATTTGTTCTACATCATAAAATTTTACTATTTTTATTAAAAATTGCAATCGTTTATGTTTAGAGAAAAAATAAAGAAAGGAGTGTTACTATTGGCTGAGCCTTCAATTATTGGCGATGTGTCCTTTAGTCGTTCGGTAATTTTATTGGCCGATCATAACGAAAGTGGCTCTGTGGGCTTTATCTTAAATAAGCCTTTAGATTTTACGGTAAATGATTTGGTGCCCGATGTGGAAGCGTCGTTTGTGGTATACAATGGCGGACCTGTAGAACAAGACAATTTATACTTCATTCACAACATTCCGGATTTAATTACCAATAGTATAGAAATTTCAGACGGAATTTATTGGGGCGGCGATTTTGACATCACCCGAGAATTAATCAACAACGGAACCATTCACAAGGAAAACATCCGATTCTTTTTAGGGTATACCGGTTGGGATCACAACCAATTGGAAAATGAATTTGAAGCCAATTCATGGATTGTTACACTCAATAACTTCAAAAATAAAATTTTAGACACTCCGAGTTCCGAGTTTTGGAAAGCAAAAATCATGGAATTAGGTGGTGAATATGTCATTTGGTCGAACGCACCTGAGAATCCAATTCTGAATTAAAGTCCGCTAAACTCATTGAGTTGTGCAGTCAGCAACTCCGACAACTCGGTTGTATATTCTTTCTTTCTGTATTGTGTAATGGGTTGAATCCCAGTAATCACATTGGTAATAAACAATTCTTCTGCTTTTTGAAGTTCGAACGAAGAAATCGAAGCTTCTACCACTTCTATTGAATCTATTTTTTTGGCAATCGATAGTATTTGTTTGCGCATCACACCGTTGAGACAGCCATCTGAAACAGGAGGCGTAATCAACTTAGAATTAGAAAGCATGAACAGATTTCCGTTTAACGCTTCAATTACATTCTTATCGTTATTCAGCAACAAACAATTATTCAAATTATTCTCTTTTGCAAAAATACTTCCCGTCACATTGATGGTTCGGTTCGTGCTTTTGATGGAAGAAAGTAATTGTTTGGCGATGTAAAAATCTTTGTATAAATCTACTTCGTACGACTCTTTTCCAACTAAATATTTAGAATGCTCTAAAGGTTCAGCGGCTATGACATAAGAAACCGAATTGTCAGTAGGTAAATACAATCCGCCTTCGTTTCGAAACACTGTAATTCGAATTCGGTACGCATCGGAAGGATTCAGTTTTTCGAGTAAACGAAGTACTTCGCTTTCTAAAAATTCTAGAGTGAAATTCATCGGAATTTTCATGCGAACAATCCGCATGGACGACATTAATCTGAAGTAATGATCTTCAAAAAAAAGAATTCGGTTCTGCATCACTTTGCACGTTTCAAATACAGCGTCACCATATAAAAACCCTCTGTTTGAGGTGGAAAGTACTACTTTTTCTGAATCAATAGTTCCGTTATAATTTACCATAAAAAAATCCCGTCTCGTTTTTAGAACGAGACGGGACAAATATAACTTTAAAAAATAGGATTAAATAGAGCCGATGACATGTTTTAAATCGGACACTTGATTTTCCCATATTAATTTTGACTCTTCCACTTCGTCTTTTTCAGCAAAATCGGTTATCATTAACGATACGTCTTTTGTGATTTCGTCTTCAAGAATGCGCAATTCAAAATAATATTCGGTATCTTTTTTATTATCGTCTACCCATTTAAATTTTACTTTTTCCCCTGTTTTTTTAGATGCCAAACGCGCGTTTTCTTCAGTATCATCCCATTCAAAAGTAAAAAACTCACCTCTTGAATTAACCACATCGGCAAACCACTCTTGCAATCCAGAAGGAGTTGAAATGTATTGATACAAAAGTTGAGGAGACGAATTTATTGGAAATTCTATTTCATAACGTACTTTATCTGACATAGGAAACTAATTTGGTCGAAATATATAATTTTTTATTTTAAAATAACATGTATAAAAAAATATTTTTTTTGCATTTTATATTTGCAAGGTCTCATATTAGTCTTATATTTGCACCCGCATTCAAGGATGCGCCGACACTTGGCGAGGTAGCTCAGTCGGTTAGAGCGCAGGATTCATAACCCTGAGGTCGGGAGTTCAAATCTCCCTCTCGCTACTTATCCCAATCACTTTGTGTTTGGGATTTTTTATTTCAGTTTTCTCATGTAATTTCTAGTCTATATCTTGTACTCCGAAAAATTTGACAAAACCCCATATTGTATATACTTCTTCACAAATAATAAGAACAATCGGACTTCATCCTCATTTTCAATTCATAAAGCACAATTTTCCACCTATCGAAATCAAATGATTTTGTAAGATTTTATTTAATATAATTTATTTATTATGTATTTCATCGATGTATAATGCATTTTATCGATAAATAATTTTGTCAAATTGTTGGTCTTATATAGATTTGCTTCCAATAAACCCCAATTTTTATGAAAAGAATTACCCTAACCCTACTTATAACTCTTCTATTTACGAGTTATTCATTCGCTCAAAAAGAGAAGGCCTTAGAAATGGCCAACAAATATTTAAGAGAAAAAGGTGAAGTAATCATTCGATTTAAAGCAACCAGTAAAGAGCAGTTTTTAAAAATAAATGAAATTGTTTCGGTTGGACATAAACGAGTAGATGAAAACGATTTAGAAGTAGAAGCTTATGCTAACAAAGATCAGTTCCAAAAGTTTCTAGCCTTTGGATTAGCGTATCGAGTTACTGCTGAAGACAACGAAATTCCGCAAGAATTTACGCAATATTCAACTCAAGCCGTTAATGCGTGGGATACCACTTGGGATACCTATCCAAAATATTCCGAATACGTTGCCAAAATGAATTATTGGGCAACCACCTATCCAAGTTTGTGTACACTTCAAAACATTGGCGCAACTCCAAACGGACGAGCATTGTATGTTTTAAAGATATCGGACAATGTTGCAAGTGATGAAACAGAACCAGAATTTTTCTATACCTCATCAATGCACGGTGATGAAATTACGGGTTATCCGACGATGCTCCATTTTATTGATTATTTACTAACCAATTATGGATCGCTATCGGAAGTGACTAACATCATCAACGGAACAGAATTATACATCTGCCCATTAGCCAACCCTGATGGATCGTACCGAACCGCTGGTAACGACACGATGAACTCTACAGGTAACACTGCAACGAGAGGAAATGCAAATAATGTCGACTTAAATCGAAATTATCCAGATCCAATTGGAGGATTACATCCGGATGGATTGGTATATCAACCCGAAACAATAGCCTTTTTGAATTTTGAAGCAACGCGACATTTTGTTCTAGCAGCCAATTATCATGGAGGTGCAGAAGTTGTAAATTACCCTTGGGATACATCCAATGGTGCAACAGGCACATCAGCAGTAAGTGTTCATCCGCATGACAATTATTTTAAATTTGTATCGCAAGAATATGCGCAATTGTGTCAGACCGCTGATAACAATTTGAACTATATGGATGATGTGTTCAGTGGACAATTCCCAGGAACAACTAATGGAGCAATTTGGTACACGGTAAAAGGTGGACGACAAGATTGCAACAATTTTTTCAATCACAATAAGGAAGTTACCGTCGAAATCTCGGCTACAAAATTCCCTTCGGCTGCAAACTTACCTTTCTTTTGGGACAGAAACAGACAAGCCTTATTGAATTATGTTAAACAAGCCAGCTATGGTTTACAAGGATTAGTAACTGATGGTTCAGGAAACCCAGTTCATGCAAAAATATACATTAGTGGCACATTGGATACTTCAGGTGCTTGGGTAGAATCATCACCAACAAAAGGTGATTATCATAAAGTTCAAATCGCTGGAGCTTACAATGTAATTTTTGAAGCGCCTGGTTATGCTACTCAAACGATTCCGGTAACAATAACAAATAATGCTGCCACGACTTTAAATGTAGTTATGGTTCCGACTACTTCAGTTCCTACTGCAAGTGATGCAACTATTTGCACTGGACAAACCGCTGCTTTAACTTCAACGGGAACAGGAACAATTAGATGGTATAATGCTGTAAACGCAACTACTCCAGTAGCAACTGCGGCCAACTACACTACACCTGCATTAACATCAAACACTTCATACTGGGTAGAACGAGAAGTCACTCCAGCAAATGTTGGTCCGGCTACTGTATCAGGAACAGGAACAACCAATACTAATGTGGCGAATAGATATTTAATTTTCAACTGTACAGCTCCAACCAAATTAAAATCAGTTTTAATTTCGGCTACTGTAGCGGGTCAAATTTTAGTTGAATTACAAAACAGTTCTGGTGTTATGCTGGAATCTAAAGCCATTCGTTTAAATACTACTGGCGCTCAAGACATTGAGTTGGATTTCTTTTTACCAGCTGAAAATGGATTGCGCCTAGTTTCGAGAGGAATTGCGCCAACCGGAGGAACTGCCATAAATTTAACTCGTGCAACAACCGGAATTACCTATCCATACACAAACGGAACGGTGAGCATTACTGGAAATAGCGGAACGGGAACCTTCTTCCAATTTTTCAACTGGAAATTTGGTGCTGTAAAAAGTAATAGAGACGAAGTTGTGGTGACAGTTACACCAAATCCTACTAATACTTCTGTGAGTCCAAATACACGAATTGCTGGTTCTGGCGCTTTTACTTTAACGGTTACTGGAACGAACTTCATCAGCGGACAATCGATTGTTCGTTGGAATGGTGCAAACAGAACTACAACATTTGTTAGTTCAACACAATTAACTGCTGCCATTACTGCTGGTGATGTAGCTACAGCTGGAACCGCCAATGTTACCGTTTTCAACAATTGTAATTCAACTACTTCTGTGGCTAGAACTGTAACCATTACAACGACATGTACCGCTCCAGTTCCCAACGTAACCAATTTACCAACAATAAACGCTCAATGTTCTGCAACAGTTACTGCGCCAACGGCAACTAGTAATTGTTACGGACAGATTACTGCTACAACTACGTTCCCATTATCGTATAACACTCAAGGTACGCACCAAATTTATTGGACGTATAATGATGGTAACGGAAATACATCTGGGCAATTTCAAACGGTTGTGATATCCGACACCATTGCTCCTGTTCCCAATATAACCAATTTACCCAATGTAACAGGTCAATGTTCGGCAACAGTAACGGCTCCGACTGCCACTGATAATTGTATGGGAACCATCACGGCTACAACAAGCGACCCATTATCGTATTCTGCTCAAGGTACATACAACATTGTTTGGACGTATATAGATAATCGAGGGAATCAATCCTTTCAAACGCAAACGGTAATTGTAAACGATACAACGGCACCCGTGGCAAGCGTAACCACTTTACCAAATGTAACAGGTCAATGTTCGGCAACAGTTACTGCGCCAACGGCAACGGACAACTGTTCAGGACAAATTACAGGAACAACCAACAGTCCGCTTACCTATTCAACTCAAGGTACTTTCACCATTGTGTGGACGTATACGGATGCCAAAGGGAATAGTTCAACTCAAAATCAAACCGTAATTGTAAATGATACAACGGCACCTGTGAAAAACGTAACCAATTTACCAAATGTAACAGGTCAATGTTCGGCAACAGTTACTGCGCCAACGGCAACGGACAACTGCTCAGGACAAATTACGGGAACAACCAACAGTCCGCTTACCTATTCAACTCAAGGTACTTTTACCATTGTTTGGACATATACGGATGCAAGAGGAAATAGTTCAACTCAAAATCAAACTGTAATTGTAAATGATACAACGGCACCTGTGAAAAACGTAACCAATTTACCGAATGTAACAGGTCAATGTTCGGCAACAGTTACTGCGCCAACGGCAACGGACAACTGCTCAGGACAAATTACGGGAACAACCAACAGTCCGCTTACCTATTCAACTCAAGGTACTTTCACCATTGTTTGGACGTATACCGATGCAAGAGGAAATAGTTCCACTCAAAATCAAACGGTTATTGTAAATGACACCACTGCTCCGGTTAAAAACGTAACCAATTTACCGACAATAACGCAGACGTGTACGGCAACTGTAAGTGCTCCAACTGCAACGGATAACTGTTCCGGTCAAATTACGGGAACAACCAACAGTCCGCTTACCTATTCAACTCAAGGTACTTTCACCATTGTATGGACGTATACTGATGCAAGAGGAAATAGTTCCACTCAAAATCAAACGGTTATCATCACAAATGGTGGTCCAATTGTAACTTTTTATCGTGATTTGGATGGAGACGGATTTGGAAACAATGCAGTTACTACGACGAGTTGTACTGCTCCAGTTGGATATGTATCAAACAACACCGACTGTAACGACAACGCTTATAGCCTAACAAATAGCTGCTCAACTGTTGTACATTGTAAATTATTTGTTGAGGGTTATTATGCCAACGGTGGCGTTATGTCATCAGTGATGAATAACCGAGGTGTTAGTTCAAACTTAAACGAAGTAGATGAAATCACTGTAGAATTAATTCATCCGACAACCTTTGTTGTCGTTGCTTCAACTGTGGCATCGTTACAAACCAATGGAACAGCAGCATGCAGTTTTTCAACAGCACCAAGTGGATCTTTTTATTTAGTAATCAAAAGCAATAACGCCATAGAAACGTGGAGTTCAAATCCGGTAACTGTGGGAACAACTCCATTGGATTATGATTTCTCTAACTCATCCAACAAAGCATTTGGAGCAAATATGAAAGAAATTGAACCAGGCGTTTGGGCCTTCTTTTCTGGCGATATCAACCAAGATGGTAATATCGATAACAGCGATTATACCTTATGGGAAACCGATTCAAACAACTTCGAATTTGGAGATATAGTAACCGATTTGAATGGTGACGGAAACGTTGACAACGCTGATTATACTCTTTGGGAAGCCAATGCAAATAATTTCATTTATAAAATAACTCCTTAATTTTTAGGCAGTACTAATATAAACTACGAATATGAAAACAAAAAATAATTATAGAATAGGCCTGTTAATTCTTGTCCTACTCGTGCTATCAATCATTAGCGGTTATTCTCAGAATTGTGAGTCGAATAAAATTTCGGTAACGTTACAAAACATCAAAGCAGTTAATACTAACACCATAGAATTTGATGTATATGTAAACAACATCGGTTCGACAACTTTATCATTGGCCGCCATTCAAGGAGCTGTGATTCATGATGCCCGTATGATTGCTTCTGAGGCAACTACTACTTTCTCTGTAGTTGCTCAACCTACCTCAACTGGAAATTTCCCTGAATTTAATTCTTTGGGAACAGCTTACTCAGCTGATTCAAAACAACTGAGATGGTCAAACAACCCAGTTGCCTTATCAAGCGGAAAAACGGTAAAATTGCCACGTGGTAAAAACCTACTGTTTGCTCGATTCCGATTGACTAGCTCACTTCCTATGGAAACCAGTTTTGCCTCAGGTTTAAAATTACAGTTGGACGTTCAACGTGGCTATACCAATGCACTAGCTACAGTATACTGCAACGAAAACACCAACTCAATTAATCTTAGACCTGCGAGCACGTCATTGTCTGAAATGGGCGCAGAGTTTAGTGTAAAAGCGATTCCGAATCCGTTTACAGATGAGTTTTCGATACAACTTGCAACGATTCAAACGGGTGACATTAACATCAAAGTATACAATATGCTTGGAAAACTGATTGACAACCAAACGGTACTATTTGATTCTGCAGCAAGGATTCAAGTGGGTTCCAATTTTCCATCGGGTATTTATAATGTAGTCATTACACAAAACGAAAACACTCAAACATTAAAAATAATTAAGCGATAAGATTTTGCCCCAAATCTTTTTGTTACTAATAACCATCGTAACCTAACCGATGGTTATTAGTTTTAAAAATTCATACTACGCATACAACCTAAATTACCCATCCAATCAACCTTTGGATAAACAACAAAAAAACAAAACAACATGAAAAAAACTACCTTAATCTCGTTGATAACACTCTTGTTATCCAGCATCTTGTATGCAAAAAAAGAGGGTTCGTTTGATGTTGCTCGTTACTTTTCAAATCAAAACGAAACAGTAAAAAGCAGCAAAATCGATCAAAAAATTAGCTTCAGCTACAAAAAAGACGCACGATTAAATAGGCGTGCAAATTCAACTGAATTAGATTGTGCCACTCCACCCATTCCAGATGTCGAAACATTACCCAATGCAGTTGGACAATGTTCGGTTACGGTAACAGCTCCAACGGCAACAAGCGAGTGTTATGGCCAAATTTTCGGAACTACTTTTAGTCCGTTAACCTACACCGATCAAGGAACTTATACTATACTTTGGATTTACGATGATGGAGATGGAAGCATCACCACACAAACCCAACAAGTTATCGTAAATGATGACCAAGCGCCAGTTCCAAATGTAGAAACGCTACCCACAATTACAAGTCAGTGTTACGCATTTGTAACCGCTCCAACGGCTACCGACAATTGCGCCGGAACTGTAACTGCAACGACTTCAAGTCCGTTTATTTTTATCTTCCAAGGAACGTATACCATAACATGGACCTATGACGATGGAAACGGAAACACATCGTCTCAAAATCAGACCATTATCATTGATGACACTACTGCTCCTATTCCCAACTTAGCAAATTTACCAACAATCATCAGACAATGTTCAACAACTTTAACGGCTCCAACTGCAACCGATGCGTGCTTTGGAACAGTAACTGGAACAACCGATTTACTCACCTATTCAAATCAAGGAACTTATGTTATTACTTGGACTTATACTGATGCGGAAGGTAATTCTTCTACGCAATCACAAACTGTAATTATAGACGACACTATTGCACCTGTACCCACTCTAAGCTCATTACCTACACTTACGGCTGACTGTTCAGTAACCGTATCTATCCCAACTGCTACTGACAATTGTGCCGGTGCCATTGGTGGAACTACCGAAAGTCCGTTAGAATACAACAGTCCGGGAACATATCCTATAACTTGGACATATAGCGATGGAAACGGAAATACAACTACGCAAACTCAAACTGTTGAAATTACGGGTGGCGGATCAAGCGCAACGTACTATATCGACAACGACGGCGACGGTTTTGGAAGCGATGTATCCACTATTATCGCTTGTTCAATTCCAGAAGGTTATGCCGATAATGATGGAGATTGTGATGACGCTGAACTTCAATATGAAGACTTAGATGGTGACGGATTTGGTTCAACAATTTTGGCGGGTTGCGGAGTGACCAACAGTACCGATTGTGACGATACAAATCCGGGATTAAATGAATTAACGCTGTACTTCATCGACGAAGATGGCGACGGATTTGGAGCGGAAACTTCAACTGTAATGGCTTGTAGTCCACCTGAAGGTTATGTAGATAACGATGGCGATTGCGACGATACCGAATTACAATATGAAGACCTTGACGAAGACGGATTTGGTTCTACTATTTTAGTGGGATGCGGAGTTACCAATAATTTAGACTGCGATGATTCTGATGCAGAAATCAATTCTCTTCTTACCTTCTACCAAGATGCTGATGCCGATGGTTGGGGTACTAATGATGTAATTATTCTAGCTTGTTTTCCATCGGTAGGATATGTTTCTAACAATTTGGATTGCGATGATACTCAAATTCTGTATCAAGATTTAGATGGCGACGGATTTGGTTCTACCATAACAGCACCATGTGGATCATCAAATAATACCGATTGTGACGACAGCGACTTCGAATTGAACGGTACTGTAACGTACTACCAAGATAATGATGGCGATGGATTTGGAGATTTCAACATTTCTCTAACAACTTGCTTTCAACCTTTTGGATATGTTACCAATTTTGACGACTGCAACGACAATCAAATTCAATACGAAGACCTTGATGAAGACGGCTTTGGTTCGACGGTAACCGTAGGATGCGGAGTAACTAATTCTTTAGATTGTAACGACAATCAAATCCAATATCAAGATGTAGATGGCGACGGATTTGGTTCATCCAATGTAACTTTTTGCGGAGTTTTAAATGCAGATGATTGTGATGACACGAATGCATCATATACTTTAGTACATTTATACTTTCAAGATTTAGATGGCGATGGATTCGGAAACAGCAGTGTAAGCGAAATTTCGTGCTTTCCAATCGAAGGATATGTGCTTGACAATACCGACTGTAATGATACTGAAATTCAATACGCAGATAACGATAACGACGGATTCGGATCTACAGTTCAAGTGGCGTGCGGAGTTACTAACAGTGACGATTTAGACGACAACGATCCAGACAGTAATAACGGAGTTGCCTACTATCAAGATTTAGATGGTGATGGTTTTGGTAACCCAGCTGTATTCGTTATCGCAACTTCTCAACCTGTAGGTTATGTAGTAGACAATACCGATTGCAACGATAATCAAATTCAGTATTTCGATAATGATAACGACGGATTTGGTTCGACTACTCAAGTGGCTTGTGGAGTTGGTAATAATACCGATTGCAATGATAGTTTGTTAACGTACGCTGACGCGGATGGTGACGGATTTGGATCGACAACTTTAGCAGCTTGCGGTGTGACCAACAGCGATGACTGTGACGATACTCAAACTACGTATGCTGATGCTGATAACGACGGATTTGGATCGACTACTCCAATAGCTTGTGGAGTTACTAATAACACCGATTGCGATGATAATCTTTTAACATACGCTGACGCGGACGGTGACGGATTTGGATCGACAACTTTAGCAGCTTGTGGTGTGACCAACAGCGATGACTGTGACGATACTCAAATTACTTACGCAGATGCCGATAACGACGGATTTGGATCAACTACTCAAGTTGCGTGCGGAGTTACCAATAACACCGATTGCGATGATAATCTTTTAACTTACGCTGATGTGGATGGTGACGGATTTGGATCAACAACATTAGTAGCATGTGGCGTTACCAACAGCGATGACTGTAACGACAACCAAATTCTTTATGAAGATTTGGATGGAGACGGATTTGGATCATTGACACAAGTTGCTTGTGGTGTGACCAACAGCGATGATTGTGACGATAATTCTCTAACCTATGCAGATGATGATAATGATGGATATGGTTCGACTGTTTTAGTTCCATGTGGAGTAACTACAAATACCGATTGCGATGATAACTTAGTAACCTATGCCGATGTTGATGGTGACGGATTTGGTTCTACTCAAATGGTAGATTGCAATGGTGTGACTAACAGCGATGACTGTGACGATAACTTACTTACCTATGCCGATGTAGATGGAGACGGATTCGGTTCAACAGTTTTAGTTGCCTGCGGAATTACCAATAACAGCGACTGTAACGACAATCAAATTCAATACTTAGACAATGACGGTGACGGATTTGGTTCTACAACTCAAGTAGCTTGCGGTGTTGCAAACTCAGAAGATTGTAATGACAACAATGCTTCCGTTCGTCCATTAGTTTTAACGACGCTTAACCAAACCATCTCTGCATCCAACGTTTCAGGTGCGCAAGGATACCGATTTAGAGTTACTAACTTAACTACAAACGATGTACAAACCATTGATAAAGCACTGAGAACATTTAATTTAACTCAGTTAAGCAACTACGCTTACAACACGGTGTTTTATGTAGAAGTTGCCGTTAAACTGAACAATGTATGGTCGGCATTCAACCGAATTGCTCCATGTTCTGTAATCAGTCCGCTTCCATCAACTAACTTAGAGGCTGCACAATGTAACATTGCAATACCAAGTTTAAGTACTCAGTTGTTTGCTAACAATGTAACCTATGTTTCAGAATATCGTTTTAGAATTACAAATACTAACAACCCATTAGATACGCAAACATTTGACTCGCCTTTGAGAAGTTTCAGATTTACTTCACTCACTGCAATTGAGCCGAATACTACGTACAGTGTGGAAGTTACTGTAAGAAATAACGATGGAACCTACTTACCTTACGGAACCTCTTGTTTAATTACAACACCTGCAGCTGCAAGACTCGAAGAAACTTCAACAGAAAACATCTTCAATGCAATTGTAGCTCCAAACCCTTTCAGTTCGACTTTTTCTTTACAATTAGAAAACGCGAACGAAGGAACTATTACAATCCAAGTATATGACTTATTGGGAAGAAGTGTTGAAAACAAATCGTTTACTACAAATGATATGGACTCTATAACACTAGGAAATGACTACCCAACTGGAGTTTACACCTTAATTGTTACTAACGGAACCAACGTTAAAAACATAAGAATTGTAAAACGATAAGTTTTACCGCCTCAAATCTAATTCTTAGTAAAACCATCAAATTAATTTTTGATGGTTTTTTTATTCAACATAAATATATTTGTAAGAATAATACACTTTATTTTATAACATAAATGCATTTCGTCGATTTTTTTATGCACTTTATCGGTTTTTATAAAAAACACTTTTATATTTGTCTTGTCAAACAAAAGAGATTGTTTACGCGATTTCAAACAAACTAAAATATCATAAACTAAACCCTATAAGTTATGAAAAATTTTACGCATTTAAAAAAACAACTGCTACTTTTTACACTGCTGATCACAGCAGCGGTAACGAATGCGCAGACCGTATCACAAACGTACAACAGTACATCCACATTCACAGTTCCTGCGGGAGTTACTTCGGTAACCGTCGAAGCATGGGGTGGAGGTGGAAAAGGTGGTTCTAGAACCAGTGGTAGTAATGGCTACGGTGGTGGTGGTGGTGGTGCTTATGCACGAAAACTAGTCGCCGTTGTACCTCTAACTACTTACACCGTAACTGTTGGAACCGGAAGTAACTCCAATGCTACTGATGGTAACGACTCATGGTTCATCAACAACACAACCATTCTTGCCAAAGGTGGTGGAACAGTTCCTAATAACACTCAAGCGGGTGCCGCTGGTGGTGCCGGACTTGTACCAGGTGGATCCATTGGCGACGTTGCCTTCGCAGGAGGAAATGGAGCTAATGGTGTAACTGCTATAAGTGGTGGTGGTGGTGGTGCTTCTGCAGGAACTGCCAATGTAGGTGCTCCTGGTGTATTGTCCGTTGGTGGACTCGGAATCAATGGTGGTGGAAACGGTGGAAACGGTCGTACCTTATCCTCTGGAAACGGAGTTTCTGGAACCACACCTGGTGGTGGTGGTGGTGGTGCATTACGTACAGCCGGAAGTCCAACTGGCGGAAACGGCGCAGATGGACAAGTTATCGTTACCTACGGAATCCCAGAAATAGTAGTTACTGGAAACAGTTTAAGCATCACTGACGGAGATACAACTCCTTCTCTACTCGATTTTACAGATTTCGGACCTTCCGCTATTGGAGTAGGTATTACAAGAACGTATACCATTCAAAATACAAGCGCAACAGCTTCACTTGTCATCGGAGCAATTACGTTCTCTGGCGCTGGCGCAGCTAACTTTGCTGTTACAACTCCTCCTGCAGGATCAGTTCCTGCCGGTGGAAGCACAACTTTTGTAGTAACTTTTACACCTGCTTTGGGTGGATTAAGCACTGCAACCTTAAGCATGGTAACCAATGACACCGACGAAAACCCATTTAATTATGCGGTTCAAGGAACAGGTGTAGGTCCAGAAATGGATGTACAAGGTAACGCAACTTCGATTGCAGACGGTGATGTTACTCCGTCACTAGCCGATTGGACCGATTATGGAACAACAAGTGTAGGCGTGGGTATTAACAGACCTTTTACTATTTTCAATAACGGAAATATGAACTTGACTATTGGTGCTATCACATTTTCTGGTGCAAATGCAGGTGATTTTACAGTAATTACTCCGCCAGCAGCAGTAGTGCTTCCGGGTGGAAATACAACTTTTGTAGTTCGCTTTAATCCTCTTGCAGCAGGTTTAAGAACGGCTGTAGTTTCAATTGCAAACAATGATGCCAATGAAAACCCCTATAATTACACCTTACAAGGAACGGCTACTGAACAAGAAATTGATGTAGAAGGTAACGGAGTTTCGATTACTGATGGTGATGCAACTCCAGCTTTAGCAGATTGGACTGATTTTGGTTCAACAGATATCACTTCAGGTTCTATAGTAAGAACGTTTACGATACGTAACGAAGGAACGCTTCCTTTAACAACAGGTGCATTCACTTTTTCTGGAGCAAATGCGGGTGATTTCACATTAACAATCGCTCCAAATCCAACTATCTTACCCGGAAATGCCTCTAATTTCACTGTAACTTTTAATCCAAGTGCTGCCGGACTTAGAACAGCCAACATATCATTTGTGAATAATGACGGTAACGAAAACCCCTATAATTTTGCCATTCAAGGTACAGGTACTGAACAAGAAATTGACGTACAAGGAAATTTAGTTTCCATTGCCAATAACGACCTTACTCCTTCCCTAGCAGATTGGACCGATTTCGGAACAACTTTTGTTGGAATTGGTGTTACTCGTACATTTACTATATTTAATACTGGTAGTTCAACATTAACTATTGGAGCATTTACCTTCACTGGTGGTGCTGGACAATATGTGTTGACAACTCCACCAGCAGCATCTGTTGCAGCGGGAGGAAGTACAACTTTTGTAGTTACCTTCACGCCAAGTGCCCCAGGTGCTTCAAATTCCAATTTACAATTTGTAAATAATGATAGTAACGAAAATCCATACCTATTCAGAATTCAAGGTAACGGTGCTGCTTCTCCATCCGAAATGGATGTCCAAGGAAGTGCTACCTCAATTGTAGATGGAGATACAACTCCTTCAACCCTTGACTGGACCGATTTTGCTGGAACAGGTGTAGGCGCACCTACAACTAGAACGTTTACAATATTTAATACAGGAACTGGAGTATTGACTCTAGGTGCCATTACGTTTTCGGGAGCTAACGCTGGCGATTTTACGGTAATCACTCCTCCAACTCCAACTGTTGCTGTATCCGGATTTACAACATTTGTTGTACAATTTACACCGGGTGCAATCGGAATAAGATCAGCAGCCATTTCTATCGCTAATAATGATTCTGATGAAAGTCCGTATAACTTTTCAATACAAGGAACTGGTTTTGCTCCTCTGACTTACGGTCCGGGTGGCGTACGTGGTAACTTACAATTATGGTTCCGTTCCGACTTATTGAATGGTACTACAGGTGTTGCCGATGGTACAGCAGTAAACACTTGGAATACTCAAGCTAGAGGTTCAAATGCCATCAGACCGGGTTCGGTGGGTGCGCCAGTATACAGAAACAATGCGGTGCATAACATCAACTTTAACTCTGTTGTTGATTTTACCAATAATCCAGTAACTACACCTCAAAATTACACCGATTTAGATCCAAACAGACAATATTTAGAAGGTCCAACTGGATTCTATTCGCAAGATATATTTGCAGTAGTAATTCCAGACATCAACGTAACTTCTGCTACAGCAAGTTTGGATATATTCTGTGGCGATAGAGTACCCGCAACCAATCAAACTGACGGAACCGGAATTGGTTACGGTCGATACACACAACGTTTTACCAATGAAGTTTTCTCCTATTGTTTAGGAACAACTTCTTCAGGAAATGGTTATGGTGTGGCTCACATAGATGGTTCAGGAACAGCAACATATAATACTGCGGGTATATTAAACGCAAGTAACAATGCAGCCGTAAACGGAATGAACCTAACGTTCAATGCCAACAACGTTGTAAATGGAACTAACGACATCCCTGACTTTGCGAACGTAAATAACAGTCAGTTTTGGATGGGACGAAGTGAAGGATGGGACGGAAGTTGGGACGGTCGAATTGGTGAAATCATCACCTTAAGTAGTCGTGCAACGAACATTGAAAGAAGTAATATCCAAAGTTACTTAGCTATAAAATACGGAATTACATTAGGAGTAAATGGTACTTCTATGAATTACACCAATTCTGATGGAAATGTAATCTGGGATATTGCAGCGAATGCTGGATATAACTTTGATATTGCAGGTATTGGTAGAGACGATATTTCAAGATTAAATCAAAAACAATCAAGAAGTATTAATCCAACTGAAGTAATGACTATTGGTCTAACCGATATTTTACCAACAAATACAGCTAATACAAGTACGTTTACAACCGACAAAAGCTTCCTAGTTTGGGGTTCAAACGGCGGAAATATGGCGAACTCAGGTGTGCCGATTAATGTCGATTTAGGACCAACGACCATCACAACAATTACCGAAGTAGTAAACAGAAGATGGAAAGTAGTTGAAAATGGTGGTGATGTATTAACAACAAGAATCAACGTTCCAACGGCATCATTCATCAGTGGTTTACCACCACTTGGTCCAACAGATGCTTACGTAATGGTAGTTGCGACCAATTCTACATTCTCATTAGGTGTTGAAACAGTTTTCATGACCACTTCTGGAAGTAACGAAACCTGTGTATACGATTTTGACGGTACTAAATTCATCACGTTCGGTGTAGCTCACAGAGCCGTAAATCCATTACACATTACATTAGATGGTAGTGATGACTTTGTTCGAATTGCCGACGCAAACGAATTGGGATCTACATTCACTGTCATGACATGGATTAGACCTAACGGACCAAATGCTTTAGGAAATGAACGAACCATCTTAGCTAAAAAAGCTACGGCAACTTCTGGTTATCAAGTAGTGTTGCAAAACAATAACAGAGTACGTATTGAGTGGAGAAACGGATCAGGTGCAAACCAAAGTGCCATCACCAATACTGTTTTACCGGATAACGAATGGCATAACATTGCCATTACTTATGGTGCATCTACTTTGACAATGTATGTAGACGGAGTTCAAGATCAATCGGTTAACCGACCATTAGTTCCTGCTGCATCAACAAGTTCATTCAGTATCGGTGCGCAATACGTAAATAAAACAACCGTAAATAATTTATTCAAAGGTGATATCGACGAATTAAGAATGTGGAGCCGAGTGCTTTCACCAACTGAAATTCGTTTCATCATGAACCAAGAAATTTTAGAAAATGGTACAGGAACTCGTGGTACAATCATTCCAAACACGGTGACCAAAAATGATATTAATACCTTATTATGGGCCAACTTATTTGCTTACTATTCGATGAACTCGTATATAGGAACGCATTTGGATGACGACTCGTTCAACATCAACAGAGGTAGTTTGGTAATTCCGGATAAAATATCAATTAACCTACAAACTGCTCCAATGCCTTACATCAGTAGCGCAAACGGATTGTGGTCGAACACAGCAACATGGTTGAACGGTGCGATTCAAGATTTACCTTACAGTTTATCTATAGTTGACGGTACAACTCCAATCGATTGGAACATCGTAAGAACATCACACAATGTAAACTCAAACGGGAACAAAAACCTACTTGGTTTATTTGTAGATGCCAATACATTGAGCGCTACCAATAACTCGAAATTTGAAATCTCTCACTACCTTAAATTAGACGGTGTGATGGATTTAGAAGGTAGATCACAATTGGTGCAAACATTAAATAGTGATTTAGATCCAACAAGTGCTGGTTCGCTTCAAAGAGATCAACAAGGACAACGAATTGTATTCAATTACAACTATTGGTCGTCGCCTGTTGGAGCCATCAACAACACGACAAACAACAACAATTATACAGTTGCAAGCGTGATGAAGGATGGAACTACAGCTACGCCTCAAAACATAACGTGGACAGGTGGATTAAACGGAAGCCCTACTTCGCCAATTACATTGAGTAGCTACTGGATTTTTAAATTCCAAAATTTAACTCCAGCCTACGCCAACTGGCAATCAGCGGGTCCAAACGGAGCATTATTACCTGGTCAAGGTTATACCTTAAAAGGAAGTGGTGCAGCGGCAAATCAGAATTATACTTTTGTTGGAAAACCTAACAATGGTCCGATTACAGGAACGATTTCTCCCAACAACTTAAACTTGAGCGGTAACCCATATGCTTCTGCTCTTGATGCTGACGCGTTCATCGCAGCAAATACAGGTTCTACAACGGGTGCTTTATATTTCTGGGAACACTACAGCACCAATTCAAGTCATAATTTATTGGCTTACCAAGGTGGATATGCAACACGAACATTAGTTGGTGGAACGCCTCCAGTGGCACCTCCAGGAATCAGTGGTTTAGGTTCAAGTTCGAGAATACCAGGAAGATTCATACCAGTTGGACAAGGATTCATGATCTACGGTTCAGTAACTGGTGGAGCAATTACGTTCAACAATACACAACGAGCTTTCATCAGAGAAGACAATGTGAACTCGAATGTAATGTTCAGAAGTAATGCTGCCAGTTCAATGATGAGTGTAGAAGATCATTTCAGCAGCAACAAAGAAGATGAATTTACAGAAAATGAATATCAAAAAATTCGTCTAACGTTTAAAGACAGAAGAGGTTACAGAAGACAAATTCTAATGGGATTCATGGAAGAAAAAGCCACAAGCGGAATTGACCGTGGATACGATGCTCCACTTCTTGATAACCAACCGTGTGATATGTATTTCTACAACAATGGTGTGAAATTGAACATTGCAGGTGAAGGTGCATTCAATGTAAATAGCATTTACCCACTCGGAATCAAAACCGATGCTTTAGGAGATATTAACATCAAAGTGGCAAGTTTAGAAAACTTCGATGATTCAGTAAATGTGTACATCCATGATAATGTAACAAATACCTATCACGACATTAAAAATGAAGAATATGCAATCGTGTTGCCTCAAGGCACATTAGAAAACCGATTCTCATTGCGTTTCATTAACCCAGCAGCAGGTGTTAGAGATATTGAAAACGGCGATGCCATTCTAATTGCATACACCAACACCGATGATATGTTGACCATTAAAAACAACGTAATCGATACAACGGTAGAGAAAGTAGAATTGTATAACCTTTTAGGACAAGCGATTGGAACGTGGAACATAGAAGAAGACCAAAGTCAACTGAACATTCAATTGCCTATTAAAAACATAAGTACCGGAACCTATATTGTGAAAATCAAAACCACAAAAGGCGATACTAGCAGAAAAATCATTATTAATTAGGGTTTAAATAATTGATTTGACAACGAAAGGCTCCGAGAAATCGGAGCCTTTCAAGTTTTTATAAGTTTTGTTTTTATTTAAATTGCGTAGCTAATTCATCCAAATTCACCTGTGATTGCTCACCTGACTGTAGGTTTTTGAGTGTGAAAATCCCTTCCAAAATCTCTTTCACCACCCACTTAATTCCGCGTCGTTCTGCGTGTTTGAATTGCTTGTCTATTTTGGCCGCATCGGGATACATTTCGGCTTTTATGTTTTGAGTACGCAAATACTGAATCGCTTTCATGGCTTCAAATGCCTGACTTTCATCAACATTTAAAAATAACACTTCCGTGGATGTCGTAACGGTTGTTGGAAACAAATTCAATTCTTCCAACACTAAATAAATACGATCCAAACCAAAGGAAATCCCCACTCCACTCATGTTTTTCAACCCGAAGATTCCGGTCAAATCATCATATCGTCCGCCACCGCCGATCGATCCCATGTCTACACCTTTGGGTGCCGATACTTCAAAAATGGCTCCGGTATAATAATTCAATCCGCGTGCCAACGTCACATCCAAATCTAATGTCGCTTGTTGTAGTCCCAATTTCGATACATTATCGCAAATGAATCGCAATTCTTCAATACCTTTTTTTCCTTCTTCCGAAGTGGAAAGCATCTCAGACAACTTATTGAGTTTTTCATCAATCGTTCCCGTAAAGCTAAATAAAGGTTGGACTTTGAGCAAGGCTTCTTCCGAAATGCCTTTTTCCATCATCTCCTTTTTTACGCCGTCCTCGCCTATTTTGTCGAGTTTGTCCAACGCCACGGTAAAGTCGATTAATTTATCCGACGCACCTATGACCTCAGCAATTCCCGATAGTATTTTTCGGTTGTTGATTTTGATGGTTACACCTTCCAATCCCAATTCGGAAAAAACGCTGTCGTACAATTGCACCAACTCTACTTCTTGCCATAATGAAGTCGAACCGACCACATCGGCGTCGCATTGACAGAACTCCCTAAAACGTCCATTTTGTGGACTATCCGCTCTCCATACAAGTTGAATTTGATACCTTTTAAATGGAAAAATAATATCATTTTGATGTTGTACAACGTAACGCGCAAAAGGTACGGTTAAGTCGTAACGCAAGGCTTTTTCGGATATTTTTGGAGTTAATTGTTTGGAATTTATAGTTTGTAGTTCTTCAGGAGTTACTTTATCCAAAAAATCACCACTGTTCAATATCTTAAAAATCAAACGATCGCCTTCTTCACCGTATTTTCCCATCAACGTCTTTGAATTTTCAAAACTTGGCGTTTCAATCGGTTGGTATCCAAATTTTTCAAAATGAGTTCTCATGATCGAAATGATGTAATTTCGTTTAGAAACCTCAACCGGTGAAAAATCTCGTGTGCCTCTGGGAATACTTGGTTTTTGAGCCATTTTTGATTAAAATTGTGAATTAAAAATTAAGAATTAATCAATTGAATAACTTCGAATACGTAATTCGTAATTATCCATCCGTAATTGTTCCTGCAAATATCAAACTTTTTAAAATTATTTTACAACTCTTACCTCCTAAACTTGTAACAAAAACTGTAATTTCGTGACAAACTCTGTATTATGGTTGGATTATTCAAAGAAAATGTAAAAATAGCGTTCAGTTCCATTCGCACTCAGTTGTTGCGGACGATTCTGACCGTATTCATCATCGCCATCGGAATCATGGCCTTAGTATCGATTTTAACGGTAGTTTCGGCTTTAGAAAACACCTTGAATTCCAATTTTGCTTCGATGGGTTCCAACACGTTTAACATCAATCAATACGAATTTACCACGCGTAATCGAGGCGGTGACGAAATCGAAAAAATCAATCCAATCATTTCCTATCCAGAAGCCAAAGCCTACAAAGAAAATTACGACTATCCGTTAACACGAACCTCTATTTCTTTTACCGCTACTCGTGCAGCCGAAGTAAAATTTGAAAACGAAAAAACCGATCCCGAGATTCAAGTTTTGGGTGTGGACGAACATTTCACCACCAATACCGGTTTGGAAGTCACTTTGGGCAGAAATTTCAACTCGTTTGACATATCCAACAATACTTACGTTTGTATCGTAGGAAGCGATTTTTCTACCAAAGGCTTGTTAAAAGATGTCAATCCGATTGATAAAATCATCTCCGTTCGTGGCGCCAAATTTAAAGTCATTGGCGTATTGAAAGAAAAAGGTTCTACTTTTGGTAACAGTCAGGATTTACGAATGCTGATTCCGATACAAGTCGCCCGCTCGTTATTCAGCCAACCCGGCATCAACTATACTTTAAGCACGATGGTTGAAAAAAAGGAAATGCTCGACGCAGCCGTTGAGGAAGCGACCATTACCATGCGACAAATTCGAAAGTTAAATCCGGTCGAAGAACACAATTTCGGAATTTCCCGAAGCGATGATTTAGTTCAACGAATCGCCGAAACTACTGGCGTTTTAAGTGCATCGGCTTGGGTCATCGGAATCATTACCATTTTAGGTTCATCGATTGCTTTGATGAACATAATGATTGTTTCGGTAACCGAACGCACACGTGAAATTGGGGTTCGAAAATCGCTTGGCGCCAAAAAATCGACCATTGCGTGGCAGTTTTTTGTCGAAACCTTAATCATTGGACAGTTGGGCGGTTTACTCGGAATCATACTCGGAATCACCATTGGCTACTTCATAGCCTTGGGATTGGATTTTGCATTTGTAATTCCGTGGAGTGCAATGCTTGCGGCTGTAATCACTACCTTTTTAGTAGCAGTCGTTTCAGGTTCGTATCCGGCATTGAAGGCGTCGAATTTGGATCCGATTGAGGCTTTGCGATACGAGTGATCAGTTATCGGTTATCGGTTGTCGGTTGTCGGTTGTCGGTTGTCGGTTGTCGGTTTACAAGAAATAATTCTATTATTTTCATAAATATCCTTAATCAACTTAACTTCTACAAAACCTAAGTTCTCTAACAATTCAACAGTTTCAACACCTAAATACTGATTGATTTCAAAGTATAATGTTCCGTTTTTAGTTAGATTTTTTTGAGCTAGTTCCGCTATTTTTCGATAAAAAAGTAAGGCATCATCATCTTCGACAAATAGTGCCAAATGCGGTTCGTATGCTAAAACGTTGGGATGAATTTCTTCTTTTTCCAACATACGAACGTACGGTGGATTGGACACGATTACGTCAAATTGTTGACCTAAATCTTCAGTTTCAAGGATGTTTTTTTGAAGAAATTGTACGTTTACATTGTTTCGTTCAGCATTTCTAGTTGCGGTTTCCAACGCTTTTTCTGAAACATCTAAAGCAAAAACTTGTGCCTTTGGAAGATTTTTGGCTAATGAAATCGCAATGCATCCACTACCCGTTCCAATGTCTAAAATGGTACTACTTTCGACTTTAACTTCGTTCAGTTCGGCTTCGTCTCGTTTCGACTTTTGACTTTCGACTACGATTAAATCGACTAATTCTTCGGTTTCGGGGCGCGGAATTAACGTATGCGCATTCACCAAAAAGCGTAAACCATAAAATTCGGTTTCTCCTAAAATATACTGAATCGGTTTGTGCTTTTTGAGTTCAGCAACCACGCTTTCCCAACGAAGTAATTGCAATGCATCCATTTCCATTCCTGGATTTAAAGCTAAATCAATTCGTTTTGTTTGGTGAAATTGCTCCACTATCAAATAAAAAAAACTCTCGATTTCCTTTTCATCATATAAAGGAGAAAGCTCAGTGAGAAATGTGGATTTGTATTCTTTAAATAACATTAAACTATATTTTAAACAATCGTAAACTATCTTAAACTCTTCAACATCCATACCGGACAACTCACATGACCCGTTCCGCCCAAAGGCGCATCAATATAATCAAACCCGACTTTTTGATACAGGTGTTGTGCTGCAAGCATTTCGGGCAAGGTTTCTAAATAGCATTTTTCGTACCCAAAATCGGCGGCTTTATCCAAACATTTCTGAATCAGTTGAAATCCCAAACCTTTGCCACGAGCTTCGTGTAAAAAATACATTTTTTGTAATTCGCAAATCGTTGCATCCGAATTTTCTAATTGGCTTACGCCTGCTCCGCCGACAATTTTTCCGTCCGCTTCAATCACAAAATAAATGGATTTGGGTCGGTCGTACGTTTCAAACATACAATCCAATTGCGGATCGGCAAACGCAGTTCCTGTTTTGGGATAATCATCATCGATAAAAACCTGCCGAATCACTCGGGCAATTTGCGGATTGTCGTCTTTCTGAATTGCTCTAATTGTCATCATTCAATACTATGGTGACAAAAATACATCAAATGTTTGAACTGCATCACAATAATAAAATCCTATTTTTGCACCATGACTTCACACGAAAAATACATGCAGCGTTGCATTGATTTGGCTAAAAACGGATTGGGAACGACCTATCCGAATCCGCTTGTGGGAAGTGTTATCGTTTATAACGACGAAATTATTGGTGAAGGTTGGCACCGAAAAGCGGGCGAACCACACGCAGAAGTCCATGCGATTAATTCGGTAAAAAATCAGTCATTGTTAGCACAATCGACCATTTATGTTAGTTTGGAACCGTGCAGTCATTTCGGAAAAACGCCACCGTGTTCCGATTTAATCATCGACAAAAACATTCCCAACATTGTCATCGGAACACTAGATCCGTTTGCTCAAGTTTCGGGTAACGGAATTCAGAAACTAAAAGACGCTGGGCGCAAGGTGACGGTGGGTGTTTTGGAAAACGAATGTCATCAATTGAACAAACGTTTTTTTACTTTTCACACTAAAAAACGTCCGTATATTATATTGAAATGGGCCGAAAGCGCCGACGGATTTATCGCGCCACTTCATAAACAAAAACAAGAACCTGTTTGGCTTTCTAACACGTATTCGCGGCAGTTGGTTCATAAATGGAGAAGCGAAGAACAAGCCATTTTGGTGGGAACACAAACCGTTATAGACGACAATCCGAGTTTGACTGTTCGTGATTGGATTGGAAGTCATCCCATTCGAATAGTTTTAGACCAAAACCATAAAATTTCAAAAGAAAGTTCTATCTTTGATAATCAGGCACAAACGATCTTGCTTTCAAAAACTGAAATAGATTACAGTAAAAAAATAGGGATTCAAATTGCTGATTTTCTATTTAATCAAGGTATACAATCGGTCATTATTGAAGGCGGAGCACAAACATTACAAACATTTATTGATGAAAATATTTGGGATGAAGCGCGAATTTTCAAAGGAATTTCTTCGTTACATCAAGGAATAAAAAGACCCGAAATTATAGGGCAGCACAAGTATAAAGAACACATTTCAAGCGACGAACTTTTAATATTTTTCAATCATGATTGATACTATAATTTTTGATTTTGGCGATATTTTTATCAATTTAGAAAAACAAGCGCAAATTGAAGCGTTCAAAAAATTAGGGTTAAACGAACCAAAACCCGAACTCATAGAAATGAACGACTTATTTGAGAAAGGTCAAGTCACCGAACTACAATTTTTAGAATCATTTCATCCGTTCATTCCCACTGCAAGTTTAGAAGAAATTAGAAGTGCGTGGAACAGCATCATTGGCGAATTTCCGCTGTACCGATTAGAGTTTTTACAAATGCTTTCGTATAAATATAAATTGTTTTTACTCACCAATACCGACTCCATTCACATCGACCGATTTGAACACAATGTAGGCGTTTCCTTTTTTAGTGATTTTTACCAATGCTTTGAAAAAGTTTTCTATTCGTATGAAATGGGCATGCGAAAACCAGACCCAGCTATATTTTCAGCCATCATCAACAAATACGATTTATCTCCGAAACGCACTCTTTTTGTAGACGACAAAAAAGTGAATACCGACGCCGCTGCCAGTTTAGGACTGCATGTGTGGAATCTAAAAGTCGGCGAAGAAGATGTGGTGGATTTGTTTAAGCAGAAAGAACTTCCTCTTTAGTTTCAGGTTTCAAGTTTGAGAATGAACGACACCTACAAAACCCTAGCCTTTCCATCAGAAGAGATTCTATTCAAAGAAAAAAACAGCAAGTTTTTCGGCTATGCATTTCCGGTTACAACCGAAGAAGACATCAAAAATCACTTAGACGTTTTACGCAAACAGCATCATGGCGCCGTTCACTTTTGTTATGCGTTTCAACTCGGAACCGAAAAAATACAGTTTCGAGCAAATGACGATGGCGAACCCAGTAATTCGGCTGGCGCACCAATATACGGACAAATTCAATCATTTAACGTTACCAATGTTTTGGTTGTGGTGGTTCGATTTTTTGGCGGTGTAAAATTAGGTGTAGGCGGATTGATCTCAGCCTACAAAACGGCTGCTCAAATGGCCTTAGAATCCTCCGAAATCATCGAAAAAACAATCAATTTGCATTATATCATTTCGTTTGATTATAAAAACATGAACAAAGTCATGCGCGTCATCAAAGAAAAAAATCTAGAGATTATTGCTCAAAAAATGGAGGAAAATTGCGAAATTGAAATCGCCGTCCGGAAGAAAAACGCATCCCCTGTACTTGATGTTTTTAATTCTATATTTGAAATAAACATAAAAGCCAAAGAATGATGGTAAGCAAACAACAATTTCACAGTTTTGACGCGTTACGCTTCTTTTCGTTTTTTATTGTTTTTGTCTCTCATCTTCCCTATGAGTTATTCAATACCTTACATTTTTTACACCTAAAAGGAACTATTGGCGTTTCGTTTTTTTTTGTGCTCAGCGGATTTTTAATCACCTACATCCTGCTCCACGAAAAAACACAAACATCGACGATTCAATTGAAAGATTTCTTTGTGCGGCGCATTTTACGCATTTGGCCATTATATTATTGCATTTTACTATTTGCCATTTTGTCGTCGTACCTCATCAACCTCATTGGATTGGACTCATCCAACAACGGCTATGAGCCAAACTGGTTCGTATCGGCTTTGTTTCTAGAAAATTACCAAAATATTTTTCACAATGATGTCGGAAATGTATCGCCAATGCCCGTTTTATGGTCGTTGTGCATCGAAGAACACTTTTATATTTTGTGGGGAATTGGTTTATATTTGATGCCGAAGAAACGAATTCCACTCGTAATAGTTGTACTCATAATAAGTGCTACAATCGCACGCATCGTTTTTTTGAACCATCAATGGCCATTCAAAGACATCACGACCAACATCGACTATTTTATGTACGGTGCCATTCCTGCTTATCTGTTTGTATTTGCGAAAGAGCAAACCATCAAAGTGGTTTCTACTATTCCGATGTACCTTAAAATTGTACTTCCCGTTCTTATTGTTGCTTATTTATTTTCGGCGAATTCTATTTATTTCCCCTATTACGAATTAGTGGAGCCCATAGTTTTTGGGGTACTGTTTGGTGGATTGATCCTGCTTTTTCTTCCAGAACCAAATCCATTCAAAATAAGTGACCGCTCGATTTTCTCAAAATGGGGAAAATACACCTATAGTTTATACCTAATTCATGTCATTGTAATCAATTTATTCATTCAGATGTTCCGAAGACTAGACATTGATTTCGAACAAAACTATTTGATTTTTATTTTGCTGGCTTTTGCAACTACACTTTTGGGAAGTCACTTATCGTATCGTTGGATTGAAAAACCTTTTTTACGATTAAAAAAAGGATTCCAATAAGGTGATTATTTCGATTCAAATAAGTCTAAAATATATTTTGGTGGAGACGTAGGTCGACCCGTTTTCATGTCGACAAAAACCAACACCGAATACCCAGTTGTTAACAACTCATTTTTTTCGTTGTGAATTTCATAATCAAATTCTATCTTCACTGAAGATAATTTTAACATCGTGGTTTTTATTGTCAATTCGTCATCATATCGAGCCGGTTTTTTGTAATTCATTGTTAATGAAACGACTGGAAGCATGATTCCGTTTTCTTCCATCCATTTGTAAGAAATACCCATGTTTCTAAGCCATTCCACGCGTCCCATTTCAAAATACTGCGCATAATTCCCGTGATAAACGACGCCCATTTGGTCTGTTTCTGAATACCTTACCCGTACTTTTATTTCGTGGTTTTTCATCTGTTTTTTTTTACCTTTTATCTAATACTTTATACTCGTATACAATAATATTTTTAATAAATCAACCTCAATAATATTTTTTTTTAAGGAAAATTGTTCACATATTTGTTACCCCAAATAACAAGACGAAAATACCTTTTTCTTTTGTAAGATAACCTTTATAATAAACATTTTTTTTAAGAAACATATGAATAGAACTGCGCAATCAGTATGGGAAAACTGTCTCTCTTTTATAAAAGATAATATTCAAGAACAAGCTTACAAAACTTGGTTCGAACCTATTAAGTCAGTTGAACTAACCGATAACGCATTGTATATTCAAGTTCCGAGTAAATTCTTCTACGAATGGCTTGAAGAACACTATGTGAAATTACTTAAAGTAGCGCTTACCAAAGAACTGGGGAAAAATGCAAAGTTACTCTATAAAATCAAAATGGAGAACACCTATGGCAATAAACAACCGTTTACGGAACAATTGCCAAGTGCGCACCGCAGTCCGATAAAATCTCAAGAAATTGACGCTCCATTTAAAAACTTAAATCCAGAACTGAAAAATCCGTTTGTGATTCCAGGTATCCGAAATTTAAAAATTGAGTCGCAATTAAATCCGAATTACAGTTTCGATAATTTCCTAGAAGGTGATTCCAATCGTTTAGCTCGTTCGGCCGGTATGGCTGTCGCGAATAAACCAGGCGGAACATCGTTCAATCCGCTATTGATTTTTGGTGGTGTTGGATTAGGAAAAACCCACTTAGCACACGCTATTGGTGTCGAAATCAAAGATAAATACCCAGAAAAAACGGTGTTGTACATTTCTGCCGAAGTGTTCACTCAACAGTACATCGATTCGGTGAAGAAAAATACGCGTAACGATTTCATCCATTTCTATCAATTGATTGATGTGTTGATCATTGACGACGTACAATTCTTATCCGGAAAATCAGGAACACAAGATGTGTTTTTCCACATTTTCAATTACTTACACCAAAACGGGAAACAGGTAATTCTGACTTCCGATAAAGCTCCAGTTGACATGCAAGACATCGAGCAACGCTTGTTGTCGCGTTTCAAATGGGGATTATCAGCCGAGTTACACCAACCCGATTACGAAACTCGAATTTCCATCCTTAAAAACATTCTCTACCGCGATGGTGTAGAAATGCCCGATGAAATTTTAGAATACGTAGCACGTAACATCAAATCGAATGTACGTGAATTGGAAGGTGCTATTATTTCACTCATTGCTCAATCGTCGTTCAACAAAAAAGAAGTGACGCTTGACTTGGCAAAAAACATCGTTGAAAAATTTGTAAAAAATGTAAAACGCGAAATCTCTATCGATTACATTCAGAAAGTAGTTTCCGATTATTTCCAGTTGGATTTGGATACCTTACAATCTAAAACCAGAAAACGCCACGTGGTTCAAGCGCGTCAATTGGCTATGTTTTTTGCTAAAAAATTCACCAAAGCGTCGTTGGCCAACATTGGCTCACAAATTGGCGACCGTGATCACGCTACCGTTTTGCACGCTTGTAAAACCGTTGATAATTTAGTTTCAACCGACAAACAATTCAAAAAGTTTGTGGAAGACATCAATAAAAAATTATCCCTTTAAAATTTACTACAGTTATTTGTTACTATGTCTGTTAAAGTATTAATGGTATGTTTGGGAAATATCTGTCGATCACCGTTGGCAGAAGGCCTGCTCGCATCTAAACTTCCAAAAGACACATTTTTTGTCGATTCGGCTGGAACGGGTGGCTATCATATTGGTCGTGAACCCGATCAGCGATCGATTGCTACGGCTAAGAAATACGGACTCGATATTTCGCATCAAAAAGCACGAAAATTTACTCCTGCCGATTTTGAAAATTTTGATTACATTTTTGTAATGGACAACTCCAATTACGATGATGTGACCTTTTTGGCCAAAACTGAAGAGCAAAAACAAAAAGTTGCTTTAGTGTTGGACGAATTATTTCCAGGCGATAATGTTGACGTTCCCGATCCGTTTTACGGATTGCAAAACGGGTTTGATATGGTCTACGAAATGCTTGACGAGGCAACCGATTTATTAGCAAAAAAACTAATCTCCAAACATTCATGAAACCAACTGGAAAACTCTATTTGATTCCAGTTACATTGGCCGATACTACTTCGAGCGAATTGGCCAAACAAAGTAATCCGTTGGATGTATTACCCGAAACGGTCAAACGCACCATCGAATTCATCGATTACTACGTTGTTGAAAACGAAAAAAATGCGCGTCGTTTTATAAAAAGTATACTTCCTGAAAAAGTACAAGCTACTTTACATCTTTCTGCCTTAAACAAACACACCGAAATTTCCGAACACAACCAGATGATTCAACCGTGCTTGGAAGGAAAAAACGTCGGATTAATGAGTGACGCGGGTTGTCCAGGTGTGGCCGATCCCGGTGCGGCGATTGTAAAATTAGCACACGAAAAAGGCATCCAAGTTGTTCCGTTGGTTGGACCAAGTTCAATCTTATTGGCCATGATGGGAAGCGGCATGAACGGACAAAGTTTTGCTTTTAACGGTTATTTACCGATCGACAAAGGCGAAAAGAAAGCGGCACTAAAAAACTTCGAGCAACTCTCCTTTTCGAAAAACCAGTCACAATTATTTATTGAAACGCCGTACCGCAACAACAAACTTCTGGAAGACGTTTTGCAAACTTTACAACCCAATACCTTATTGTGTATTGCATGCGATTTGACCTTACCTACCGAATACATCAAAACGCTTCGAGTAGCCGATTGGAAAAAGACTACCATCGATTTACATAATCGTCCAGCGATTTTTATAATTCATAAGAATTTTTAATCGATTTAAGAGTTATTACACAGAGATGCGCAAAGAATAACACAGAGAAACTCAGAAAGACTTTGTGAAAATCTGTGCTTACTTTGTGAGACTTTGTGAAACAAATAAACGAGATACTACTAAAAATACAGAAAATGAAATTTGCTTCCTCCACTCGATTTGATTTCGAAAGTTGGCGCTGGAATTTTGATGGTATTGACCAACGAAAATACAGTTTTGAGTACGTGTGATTTGGTTTTGATTTTAGTCAAATCGGCGTCGAAGCTTAAATAAAACTGACGCGTGCGCTCTTTTTCGGAAAAGAAAACCGTGTTGACCAATTCGTCTTCTCCCGTAATCATTCCTTCTGCGCCATAACCTACGGCGATATTGAGCCATTTCGGAATTTTACTTTGTTTGAAAAACGAATGAATGTTCGCCGACAACCAATACGTTTGGCCATTGTAATCTTTTAGAATTTGTTCCGAAAACGAACTTCCCAACACATTGGGTCGCGCCGAAGCGTATTCGGTGGTATGAAACGAAAATTTAGGAACGATACGTTGTTCTTTCCACGCCAATTCTTGCCCAACATAAAGTAGCGTTCCGCCCGCGTTGGCCGCTAAATCGCCATATGAAAATCCCCATTCGGCTGAATATCCATCGAAAACCTCAACAGCGGTTAAGAATACAAATCCGCTTGTCGCACCATAAATCAATTGATTTTTTCGACTCACACCACTCCATTTCAAAGCATCGACACTCAATCGACCTAAATGATAGGAAGAAAAAACATGTCCGACTTTGTCCATTTGCAACCATTCGGCGTTGTCGTTTACAATCTGAAAATCGGATTTGGGATAATCGGCGTACCATAACTGATTCAAACCAATCAACGCGCCACTGGCCAGGGCAATTTCAGAAATTACGACTGCATTTCTTCTGGGTTTATTCAACGTATCGGAAGGTATTAAAAAAGAATCTACCGTAGATTGTGAATTAGAAAAACTCACACTCAACACCATCAATAAAAAAAGCAGCTTCTTTTTCATACGCTTATTTTGTTCCTTGTTCGTTCAACCATTGGGCGTATTTCGCTGCGTTGACGTTGTGTTGCGACAACGTTGAAGCAAATTCGTGGTAGCCAAAACGTTCCACACTCGCACAAAAATAAATATAATCGTGGTTTTCCGGATTGAGAACCGCATCGATAGCGTTCACATCGGGCATTGCTATCGGTCCGGGTGGCAACCCTTGATACATATACGTATTATAGGGTGAATCGATATTAAAATCACCATAATACACCCGTTTGATGACTTGATTAAAATCGTTACTGACTAACTTTTTTGCATAAATTACGGTTGGATCAGCTTGCAATGGCATTCCCAAATCGAGACGATTGAGGTACACTTTTGCTACGCGCGGACGTTCATCGGCTTTGACCGTTTCTTTATGAACAATTGAAGCTAACGTTGTTACTTGAGCTGGAGTTAAGTTGAGATTCTCGGCTTTTGACAAACGCTCTTTGCTCCAAAATTTTTGGTATTCTTCGAGCATTTTATCCCTAAATTTTTCGGCCGATGTATTCCAATAAAACTCATACGTATTGGGTAAAAACATCGTAAAGACGTTTTCCTTGGTGAATCCGTTTTTGGAAAGAAAAGCTTCATCGGTAAACGCTTGCATCAATTCGACAGTATCGGCTTCAATTTTACTTGCTACACGATCGACTAAATTCTCGAGTCGCTCTTGGTTGTTAAACGATAACGTTACAGGAACATTTCTTCGTAAAGCGCTGACCAATTTAAAATTGCCCATTCCTTTGGTCAACAAGAATTTTCCCGATTTTACTTTTTCAGGATAGCTCCGCAAACCAGCAAACCATTCAAATCCGCCCATGTCGTCTACATAGGGTTCGATGATTTTTTTGGCGTCTTCGTAGGTCGACCCAGACGGAATGTACACATACACTTCCTTTTCTTCAAAAGTTGTATTGCTTTTAACTAATTTGATATAGCCAAAACCGGCAACGAGAAGAAAAAGGACGGCTCCGATTCCTATTATTTTTTTTACTATAGCACTCAAAATGGTCAGTGTTTGGAATTAATTAATTGATACAAATCTTCGTCGTGGAATTGGTTATTGAACAACATCCAATCTTTTTTGACACCTATTTTTTGGAAACCAAATGTAGAAAAAAGGCTTGAACTGGCGGTATTTTCACTTCCAATATTTGCAAATAATTGATGGAGTTGCAAATGGATAAACGCATAATCAATGAGTAAGGATAAGGCTTCTTTTCCGAAACCTTTGCTTCGATCGGCTTGGTTTTGAATGACGATTCCGATGCCAGCACGTTGGTTTTTGGGATCAAAATCGAATAAATCAATCAGACCAATAGCTGTGTTGGAACCGTTAATGCAAATCGCTAAACGAAGTTGCTTGGCTTCATAAATATCCTGATGGGCATTTTCTAAATACTGCCGAATGAGGAATTTACTATACGGAGTTTGCGTATTGCTGACTTCCCAAATCGATTCGTCGTTTTCGATATGGTAAATGAACTCCAAGTCGTCGGGCTCGAGTGCTCTGAGATAAACTGAATTTCCTTTTAAACTTACCATGTATGATGACTACTTATTGAGTAGGTACAATTTTAATTTTTAATTCGTAATTATAAAATCTCAACTTCTCCTTTAAACACAAACGTCGCTGGACCTATTAAAAGTACGTTTTGGTAAATTTCTCCGTTTTTTTCAAACGAGACTTTCAATTTTCCTCCTTGTACATCCAAATCGATGTGATTGGATTTGGTTTTTCCGATGGCATGCATGGCGATTGCCGTAGCTGTTGCGCCGGTTCCACAGGAAAGCGTTTCATCTTCAACACCGCGCTCATAGGTTCGGAGTACAAAATGTGTCGCACTTTTTGCACTGACAAAATTGACGTTACTTCCTGCTTTTCCATACAAATCACTGTACCGAATTTTGGCGCCGTTGGTTTTCACATCGTAATTGGGCAAATCGTGCACCACCGTAACGTGATGCGGTGAACCTGTATTTAAAAAAATATAATCGGGATTGATTTTTACTTCATCGACATCTTTCATCTGTAAGGATATCGTGTCATTTTCTAAAAGTGTTGCATGATGCAAACCATCGGTAGCGATGAAGGTAGTTCGGTCGGCTATGATTCCGAGTTTCTTGGCAAACGCAACGATACAACGTCCGCCATTACCACACATTGAACTTTCATTTCCATCCGAATTGTAGTACACCATCCTAAAATCTACCTTTTCGGCAGACGCATCCGACAAAATGTCATTTTCTAACAGCAATAACCCGTCAGCTCCTATTCCGAAACGTCTGTGACACAATTTTTCAATCAGTTTGGTATCATTTTTGGGGAACGTTTGCAGACGATTATCGATCATGACAAAGTCATTTCCTGTTCCGTGGTATTTGAAAAATTGAAGCAGCATGTTGTAAAAGTAGGTGGTTTGTAAGGCAAAGTTACAAATATTAATGAGAAGTTAAAGAGTGTTAATCGTTAGTTAAACCAAATAGTTAAAAACAATTTTATTATACATTTGATGTTACTGTTTAAAACCTTTGAATCATGAAAAGAATATCTAGTTTATTTTTAGTTTCGTTAATGAGCGGTGCCACAACTTTGGGCGCTTATAAATTATTTATTGAAAAAGACGCTTCAAAAAACTCCATCGTAACTGAAGCGCCAGCTTTTTACGGAAAAGCAGTTGGATTAGGTGCTGAAAACATCGACTTTGTTTCGGCTGCCGACAAAGCAGTTCACAGCGTAGTTCACGTAAAAAATGTTTCGGTTCGTACAGTGTACAATCCGATTATGGAATATTTTTATGGAACGCGTGATGGCGGACAACAACAAGAGCAAATCGGAACCGGTTCGGGTGTAATTATTTCGGAAGATGGATACATCGTAACCAACAATCACGTAATTAAAGATGCATCCGAATTGGAAATTACCCTCAACAACAAAAAATCGTACAAAGCCACTTTGGTTGGAACCGATGTTAAAATGGACATCGCGTTGTTAAAAATTGATACCGATGAAAAACTACCCTATTCTACTTTTGCAGATTCCGATCAGGTAAAAGTGGGCGAATGGGTTTTGGCTGTTGGAAATCCGTATAATTTGAATTCGACGGTTACGGCCGGAATCGTTTCCGCGAAAGCGCGAAATTTAGACACGAGAGGAATCCAATCATTCATCCAAACGGATGCCGCTGTAAACCCAGGAAATTCGGGCGGTGCATTGGTAAACACCCGTGGTGAATTAATCGGAATCAACACGATGATTTCTTCTCCAACCGGAAGTTATGCTGGATATTCGTTTGCCGTTCCATCCAACATTACCCGTAAAATCATCGAAGATATTATGGAATTTGGAAATGTACAACGCGGAATTTTAGGTATTGAAGGGACTGAATTAACAAGTGAAGTCTCAAAATATCATGACATTAATGAGACCGAAGGTTTTTATGTTAATAAAGTCAACAAAAATTCGGGAGCTCAAAAAGCGGGTATTAAAGAAGGTGATGTAATAAAAAAACTAGACAACCAAAAAATCAGTACTTATGCTGAATTGTCTGGATACATTAACACAAAACGTCCAAACGATAGAGTTCAGGTAACTTTTGTTCGCGATGGAGTAACCAAAACCATCCCGGTGACTTTAGTAAAAAATGACATCATCATTACCGAATTAAAAGGATTGGAATTGGAGAATTTATCAGCATCCGACAAGAAAAACTTTAAAATTGAATACGGCGTTAAAATCAAAGAAGTCAACAACGAACGTTTGAAAGCGTATGAAGATGAATTAGTAGGAAGTATCATTTTAAATATTGATGGTTCAAAAGCTGTTGATGTTGAAACAGTTTCTCAATTGATGACCCAAAAAGATGAAAATCAAGGAACGAGTGTCCAAATTCTTACTAAAAACAAGCAAGTATTACGAATTATTATTTAATTTTTTTTTACATTTACAACTATTAACTTTTAAAAATAACAAATTATGAAAAAAAGTTTTGATAACTTAAAAAGTTTTGAATTAAGTAAAAAAGGGCAAAAATCAATTATTGGCTCTAGAACTTATTGTAGAGCTGTCACCTATGAAGGACAAGGCTTAAAACAATTTTGTAGCGAAAGTAAAGCGCTTACTGATTCGTGGTTTGATGCATGGATATCTCTAGGAGCACATGAATTTGTAATACACCAAACCTAACTATCGCAACATAAAAATTTGTATAACCATTCATCTAAAGTGAATGGTTTTTTTATAAAAAATCACGAAATCGTTTTCGTAAAACAATCCAAAATTATATTTTTGCACCAGATTTTCAATTTGAGCAAATAGGAGAATCTGAATCAAGTTCAGATTAAACAACACACTTTTATCTTTTTTCTTATGAACAACAACACGATTTACGAAAAAGAACTTTCCTTTCAAGCAGACCGCAGAAAAGCGGGCGTAGAATTCATCAAAATTGTAAGCGATTTATGGTACGACAAATCGATTGAATTGGTACTTTTCAGAAACCAATTGATCGACCGAAACGTAAGCGACATCATCAACTTGCATGAGTATGCGGGCGAATTTGTACAAAAACCCATCAATATTTTTGATTCGGTTGAAATTGCAAGAGCCATTCAAAACTTAGATTTACCGCCATCGCGCATCGACATTGGTAAACTGACGTACGAATACCATTTGGAAGACAATAAATACCATGATGCCAGAGCTTTCGTAATTGACAAATTGAGAAATGCCAAAAATTCGCAAGAAATAAAACCGAAAGATGTCGTGTTATATGGATTCGGGCGAATTGGTCGTTTGTTGGCTCGTGAAATGATGAGCAAAATAGGTAAAGGACAGCAATTGCGTTTGCGTGCGATTGTGACGCGTGATCGAAACGACGCACAATCATTAGAAAAAAGAGCTTCATTGTTACGCTATGATTCGGTTCACGGCGATTTTGAAGGTTCGGTTTCAGCCGACGCAGAAAACAATGCCTTAATCATCAACGGAACAACCGTTCACATCATAACGGCCAACGGTCCGGAAGAAATTGATTACACCCAATACGGAATTGAAAATGCGTTAGTCATTGATAACACGGGTGCTTTTACTACAGAAGAAGCGTTGAAACGTCATTTAACTTCAAAAGGTGTGGAAAAAGTGTTGTTGACTGCTCCGGGAAAAGGAGTTCCGAATATTGTATACGGAGTAAACCACGAAGAATACAATCCGGATGAAGTTCATATTTTTTCAGCGGCGTCGTGCACAACCAATGCGATTACTCCGATTTTAAAAGCGGTTGAAGATACTCTTGGCGTGGTAAAAGGACATCTAGAAACCATTCATGCCTATACCAATGACCAAAATTTGGTGGATAATATGCACAAAAAATACCGTCGCGGAAGAGCTGCAGCTTTGAATATGGTAATTACCGAAACTGGTGCTGGAAGCGCAGTTGCCAAAGCATTACCCAATCTGGCAGGAAAATTAACTTCGAATGCTATTCGAGTTCCCGTTCCGAATGGATCGTTGGTGGTGTTGAATTTGGAAGTAGAAAAAAATACTTCGATTGAAGAAGTAAACAACATCATGAAAAGATACGCTTTAGAAGGTGAATTGGTGGAGCAAATAAAGTATTCGCTGAACAACGAATTGGTTTCTTCAGATATCGTGGGAACTTCGGCTCCATCGATTTACGATAGCAATGCAACGATTGTTTCGGGAGACGGAAAAAATATTGTTTTATACGTTTGGTACGATAACGAATACGGATACAGTCATCAAGTAATTCGTTTGGCTAAATACATCGCGAAAGTAAGACGTTATACGTACTACTAGTCGTTTATTATTTTTAAGTAAAATCCGATTATCTGTTTTAAAAAGCTAGATAATCGGATTTTTTTATGATTTCGTCTGATAAATTTACTTTAACCAATTGACTTTTATACATTTAGTATCTAAACCAATCAAACGAAACATGAAAAAGATCTTTACTTTTATTGTAGTATTCGTAAGTCTACAACTCCATTCACAAGTTGGAATCGGAACCACTACGCCCGATTTGAGTTCTTCTTTGGATGTTAATTCGAACAATACCGGAGTATTAATTCCTAGAGTTGCCTTAACCTCTGCGGCATTGGCAGCGCCCGTTTCAGCACCTGTTGAATCATTACTTGTGTACAATACAGCAACGGCTGGAGATGTGGTTCCCGGTTTTTACTATTGGGATGGAAGTATTTGGCGCAAATTAGCGTCCGGAGCTTCCGTAATTGCTCAAAACGGATTGAATATTAACACCACCGCTCCGAACGCTTCGGTTACTAGTCCCTATGTCGAATTGGGCGGTAATCTAGTTCGAAATTCTACTGTTACCCAAAATGCTTTCAATATGATTTATGACATCAATGGGTTGGGAAAATTCAGAATCAATCACACGGGTGTTTTTGCACCAGATGTCGACACTTATCCATTTGGTATTACGAGACCTGGTTCAACAGAATACACCATAGGTTCCGACGCAACCTATACCTACAATCAATCGTGGAATTTAAAACCATTGGTCATCAACAGTCAAGGAAATAACACAATCATTAATCCAGGAAATAATAATGTGGGAATTGGATTATATACTCCCAACAACAAATTCGATTTGGCTTCTGCTGCGCGATCTGGAACTCATGCTACTGCGTTACCTTTTTACGCTACTGGAACGGTTGCAGCTGGATCACCTGGATCAGTTGGATTTGAATTCAGACATAGTAATGGCACGCAAGGAATTGGATTGGGTTATAACACTATTTATGCCGCGGGCTCAAATGCTAATCAAGATTTAGGGCTCGCTTCTCGTGCCTTAGGGAATTTGTTTTTTTCGACCAATGGATTACAGCGTATGACCGTCTTAGGAAGCAATGGCAATGTGGGTATTGGAGTGACTAATCCTGCTTATGGGCTGGAACTTAATAGTACTTTTGGCTATGGAAATGGCACAGCTGGCACCTATCGATCTAGAACTGAAACAAGAGATAATGCCGGACAAATAGCTTCCCAATCGGGATTCTTTGAAACTTCGGCTCCAGTAAATTATCCAGCTGGCGCTGCGAGTTGGTGGCATTTGATTGATACGCGTCACAGCAATAATGCAAATAATTATGCCTTACAAATTGCGGGTAGTTTCTTTGACCAAGAATTATGGTTTAGAAAAACTAACGGGAATGGTGCAGCGGCATGGAGTCGATTATTAACGTCAACTTCGGGTTGGTCAACTTTCGGAAATGCTGGCACCAATGCCGCAATTAATTTTATTGGGACAACCGACGGTGTAGATTTTGTCACTCGAACCAGTAATGCAGAAAGAATGCGCGTTACTACTGTAGGAAATGTTGGAATCGGTATTCCAGGTCCTACACAACGATTGGATGTACAAGGCGGTAATGCTCGAATAAATAATGTATTTATAGGTGATGTAGGTCATGGTGCAGGTTGGGCTGGATTTGCACATCAAAATCAAGCAAGTCCTACCGCCTATTCGCTATTGGCTTCCATTGATGGTAATTATACATTCTTAAATAAACAAAATACAGGTCTTGGATATATTGGATTCCGAGTTGCCAATACAGATGTTGCGGTCATAAACAATTTTGGAAACATGGGTGTAGGAACAACGAATCCTACATCTCGAATCCACGCCATTGCCGATGCCGATGGTTTACCCGTAATTTATGGTATAAATTCCAACAATTCTGCGGGAACTACCTCGTATGGAGTACGAGGAGAATCGGGTTCGACAGCACTCGGTTCCGCCGGAGTTAGTGGTGTTTCAACCAACTTTGGACAAAATGAAATTGGTACGGTTGGTGATTACGGACTTTGGGGCACTGGAGTTTTTGGAATGGGATGGGCTGCTGCCTATACTGATATGCCTGTTACACGTGATTTTGGTGTATTTGGCACTGTGAATTTCTCAACTGGAACAGGTGTGTACGGTAGAAATACAAATACAACTATCGGTTCAGCCTATGGAATGTATTCTTTTGGCAACTTCGCTGTTACGGGTGCTAAAGCAGCTTCTGTTCCAACGACCAAAGGAAATCAATTAGTGTATTGCACTGAGAGTCCGGAGTTATGGTTTGAAGACATTGGTGGAGGAAAACTAACCAATGGAAGTGTTCATATCGCGCTTGACGAACTATTTTTGGAAACTATTTTTGTGGATGATGAACATCCTTTGAGAGTTTTCATTCAGGAAGAAGGAGAAAGTAATGGTTTGATTGTAATCAAAGATGAAGACAATAAAGGATTTACTGTAAAAGAAAAAGGCAATGGAACTTCTGCAGTTTCATTTTCATATCGGATCATGGCTAAAAGAAGATTTTATCAAAATCAACGATTTGGAGTCGATGCCAACCAACCTTTTGAAGACAATTTATCCAAAGCAAAAGATCAAGAAGTCACCACCACCGATCCTGCGGTAATGAAACAATTGGTAGATCAAGCAGCGCGAACAAAACAAGCCACTGCAAAAAAATAATAACCTGAATATTTTATTAAAAAATCCGTTCCCTTACATAGGAGCGGATTTTTTTTACACATTTATTTATCCCAAAATAGTACAACAAAAAAAAATAATTAGTAATAAAGTAGGGTTTTTTAAAGTTCACTTGTTTTGTTAATAGAAAGAATAGAAGTTAGTTACAGAATATTTGTTTATCTATAATTTTTTTCTATTTTAGCCGTTGATAAGATGAAACCCTAAATCTATATTACAAATGAGAAAATTATTTTCCCTAACTCTGCTATTGTTGACCTGCAGTATTTTTGCCCAAGAAAATAAGAAAGTGTCGACGTATAACTACGGATACAACGGAATGGAATACGTTGTAATGACTACAAATGAGACTACAATTGTAAGTACGTTCAACTCAAAATACCAAATAAAAGGCGAGATTGCCTCCAATGTGTACCAACAGATAAAAAGTGGAGATTTCAAAACCGGAGACACACTTGTTATAACTGGGAATAATGCAAAAGTTACAGGAAAATGCTACATCAAAAAAAGTGGCAAACTGACTTCCCTAAATTTTTACTACGAAAAAGTAGAATGGGACAACGGACTAACCGAAATTTATAAAAAAGTATAAAGAAATTTCAAAACAAACAAACATATAAGAGAGCCTGATGAGACTATTTCATCAGGCTCTTTTTCTTTTACTATCATACAAACTCGTCTCCAACTATCTCGATTAAGTCATAAAAATAGGTGTTTTTCTTCTAAAAAAAGGTTGTTTTTCCCTGCTTTTTATTCAAACAGGTCAAATACTTTTGTACTAAACATATTGATTATCAATTTGATACACAAATGTTTCATTGTGTTGTTTTTTCTTCTGAAAATTCAACAGACAAAGGAGTAAGCCGAAAATCCAATAATTAAAGAGTAGGTAAAAAAAACAATAAAAATGAAATACATTATTAAAGGAAACTTACGTGGTTCTCTTTGCGAAGATTGCACAGAGCCACTTAATGGAATGGAGGTACTATTATTCCTGCCATGGAGAAGAGAAATGATTACAGGAAATAGTTCTGTAAATGATAAGGAAGCATTTCATATCGTATCTAAAGAAGAAGCAAATCAAAGAAAAGATTTATTACTTGACCGGGCATTTACGGATAATAATGGAGATTTTGAATTTTCAATAGATGAAAAGCACAGAGACACTGCATTTGACATTGATTTTTATTGTGGCACTGTACCAAAGGGCCCAAAGAAAGAAAAATTGGAAAAACCTTTACAAATTCATCTTTCAACTATTTTGCCAGATTTTAATGAACAAAATAATTTTGTTTATAATTGGCGTCATATTATTGCCCATAAATGGTGGTGTTACATCAGAGGACATTATTTTGATGCTTGGGTAATTTGCGGACATTTGCGTAATTGTGAAACAAGAAGACCTATTAAAGATGCTGTAGTTACTGCATGGGATGCCGATTTCTTAACTGACGACAATTTAGGAAGCGCTACAACGGATGCATCTGGTCATTTCAGAATTGATTATAACTCATCAACATTCAAAAAAACATTCTTATCACCATGGATAAACGCAGAAACTGATCCTGGACCAGGATTAACTTTCCAGAGTGGTCCAGATGTATATTTTAAAGCAGAACTTGCCGGTGTCTCATTAATCGATGAGACAAAAGAGGACAGTCGTAAAAACGTTGGATACTGTCTTTGCGTAAATTTATGCTCTAAAATAAATATTGTAACTCCAGGAGAAACTTTTCCGAGTGCCTGGACTGGAATCGGAAAAAGCTTCTACGCCACTTTCGGGTCAGGAACTAAGGATTTTGATGCTGACGGCTATGCGGGAAGCAAAAAATACGCACTTTCTGGCATCATAAACCTCACAGGTCAGGCGGCACAAACCAGTTCTTCAGGTAATAGGATTGAGTATCGATTTCTGGTAAGTCATGTTACAACTCCCAACAACTCTGTAAGTCCTGCTGATAGTAATTTCACAAAAATCGTTGGTGTAACTGCAGGTTTATTTGCTTCTCGTGAAGTATCAACGCTCAATAAAATAGTTCCGACCGGTACAGATGACATTCTGGCTGTTATGAGCGATCAGTCTGATTTTGACGCAGATGGTTGGTTTGATGTAAACAACGCAATCGAAAGAACCCTTGTCAGTTTTGGCTATTCAATTAGTGATTTAAATCTTTTTCAAATAATTGAACAAGACACCCTTATTTCATTAAATACTGCAGCATTAACAACGGCTCCAAATGTACCTGACAGCTTACCCGGAGTTCCAATAGCACCTGCCAATAAAATTCCGATTGAAAAAGTAGCGATCCGATTTGAGATTAGGGAAGTGATTGACAAAGCCACCAATAATTTCGCTGTTGTTACCGGAAGTGGTAAAACATTAAATTCAGTTATAATAAACAACAATCCTGTTTTTATGAAACTTTCTATTGCTGAATTGGAAGTCACTGGTTTATGCAACCCAATTGGTGGTACAGTACATGCTAAATATACAGTATATCATCCTCATCTTATATCGTCATCATTACATTTAAATAATAACAGCGATACCGTTGACAGGGATATTACTGGTGATGGATTTTTACCGTTACCTTACAATAACACTAATCCATTAAAAGATGGAAATGCCAATCTTAGTATACCTCTCAATAATCCGCCCGACGACATGACAAGATGTACATACGCATTGAGGTTGTATGCTAAAGCCCGTTTACATGATGGAGATAATGATTGGGGAGACAGTGGTCCGTTAACGCAATTATTCTTTTATGAAGTATAAATAAAGAAGTGTTGAAAATCATCTTTTAAATTAAAAAACTCTCAAGTTCCCTTGAGAGTTTTTCTTTTTTAAAAAGAATAGATTCTTAATTCATTAGGCCAATCCTGCCGCTATTAAATTCAGAGCGGAACCTGCTTTAAACCAGCCAATTTGGCTATCGTTGTAGGTATGATTGGCAAGAATTACATCTTTACTTCCGTCTCCGTGAACAAACTCTAAGGTTAACGGTTTGTTCGGAGCAAAATCGGTTAAATCCAAAAAGTTGATGGTATCGTCTTCTTTGATTTTATCGTAATCCGCTTCGTTAGCAAATGTTAAGGCTAACATTCCTTGTTTTTTCAAATTAGTTTCGTGAATACGAGCAAACGATTTTACTAAAACCGCTTTTACACCCAAGAAACGAGGTTCCATGGCCGCATGCTCACGAGAAGAACCTTCACCGTAATTTTGATCGCCTACAACAATCGTAGGAACACTAGCTGCTTTGTATGCTCTTTGAACCGCAGGAACAGCTCCGTATTCACCTGTTAATTGATTCTTAACTTTATTCGGTTCCTGGTTGAACGCATTTACGGCTCCAATCAACATATTGTTAGAAATATTATCTAAATGTCCGCGGAAGCGCAACCATGGTCCAGCCATCGAAATATGATCCGTAGTACATTTTCCGAATGCTTTGATCAGCAATTTCGCACCCGTAATGTTTTTACCATCCCAAGCATCAAACGGAGCTAAAAGTTGCAAACGATCCGAAGTTTCAGAAACGGCTACTTGCACGCTACTTCCGTCTTCTGCTGGCGCTTGAAAACCGGCATCCTCAACATCAAAACCTCTTTTTGGAAGTTCGTCACCTGTTGGCGGATTTAATTTTACTGCTTCACCTTTATCATTCAATAGTGTATCGGTAATTGGGTTGAACGATAAATCGCCCGAAATAGCCAATGCAGCTACCATTTCTGGTGAGGTTACAAAAGCATGTGTATTTGGATTTCCATCGGCACGTTTCGAGAAATTTCTGTTGAATGAATGTACGATGGTATTTTTTTCTTCTTTATCTGCTCCGGCTCTATCCCATTGTCCGATACAAGGTCCACAAGCATTGGTAAATACTTTGGTACCCATTTTTTCAAACGTAGCGATGATGCCGTCGCGCTCGATAGTATATCTGATTTGCTCGGAACCCGGATTGATTCCGAATTCGGCTTTAGGTGTGATTCCGTGTGCGACTGCTTGCTCCACAATGGATGCCGCACGAGCCATATCTTCATACGATGAATTGGTACATGACCCGATCAATCCCCATTCAACTTTTAAAGGCCAATCATTTTTGGCAGCTTCGTCTTTCATTTTAGAAACTGGCGTTCCTCTGTCTGGAGTAAAAGGTCCGTTGATGTGTGGTTCTAAAGTTGATAAATCAATTTCGATCACTTGATCAAAATATTGATTTGGATTGGCATAAACTTCAGCATCGCCTGTCAAATAGGCTGCAACTTTATCGGCTGCATCAACCACATCTTGACGATCGGTCGCTGCAAGGTAACGGCGCATGGAGTCGTCGTAACCAAAAGTAGAAGTGGTAGCACCAATTTCGGCACCCATATTACAAATCGTTCCTTTTCCAGTACATGACATATTTAAAGCACCTTCGCCAAAATATTCAACGATTGCGCCTGTTCCACCTTTTACAGTAAGAATATCAGCTACTTTAAGGATCACATCTTTTGGAGAAGACCAACCGTTTAATTTACCGGTCAATTTCACTCCGATTAACTTTGGAAATTTTAATTCCCATGACATGCCCGACATTACGTCTACCGCATCTGCACCACCTACACCAATCGCCAACATTCCTAATCCGCCTGCGTTTACCGTGTGCGAATCGGTTCCAATCATCATTCCGCCTGGAAACGCATAATTTTCTAAAACGATTTGGTGGATGATTCCCGAACCTGGTTTCCAAAAACCAATTCCGTATTTATTAGACACTGAAGAAAGGAAATCAAAAACTTCTTTCGATTGTGAATTTGCAACTGCTAAATCCGATTTCGCTCCGTTTTTTGCTAAAATCAAGTGGTCGCAATGAACCGTTGTAGGAACAGCAACCGTCTTTTTTCCGGCATGCATAAATTGCAACAATGCCATTTGAGCCGTTGCATCTTGACAAGCAACACGGTCGGGCGCGAAGTCAACATAATCTTTACCACGAGAAAAAGATTGAGAAGGATTTCCTTCCCATAAATGTGAGTATAAAATCTTTTCTGAAAGCGTTAACGGACGACCTACTAATTCGCGTGCTTTATCCACACGTTCAGCCATTGTTCCGTACACTTTTTTAATCATTTCAATATCAAAAGCCATAATCAATTTACGTTAATTTGTTTGCAGAGCAAATTTACGAAATCGTTGTATGATTTAAAAAAAATTACAGAAATAAGGTTGTTTGAAGAATGATATTTACGAATACACGAATTAAGCCTACTCTTTTTTAGCAAATCAATAATTTAAAAGCCTAAAATTGTTGTTAATCAAATTTTATCCCTTAATTTCATAACGGGTTGCTCAAAAAATCGATAATTCAGGTATGATAATCCAAAAGTAATTACAAGAAAAATAAGCGTGTACAAATGCAATTGGTATGTGTCTAAAGTTTCGGTTTTTACCACATATTTCATCAATTGCAAAACTACTCCGTAATGAATCAAATAAATAGAATATGAAATTTTACTAACGAGTTCTATGGGATTTTTAAACGGCAAATTGGTCGACTTCCATTCGGATAGCAAAGGCAAAAATAAAGCTAAGGTGATGGAAGTTATCGGCAAATACAACACATTCCAAAACGTCGGAAATTGTTCAATGGTAATTCTGAAATAACCAACACCCACAAACATGAACACGGCTAAAAAACTTCCTAGAAAAGCGAGATTCACTTTGTTCTTTATCCAAAAGGATTGATAATTAATAGCGATCCAACTCATCACTACGCCGTACAAAATGGAGTCAATTCGGTACGATACTACATCCTTTAACGAAACATTCCACTGCAGTAAAGTAGTGTTTAAAGTAGTAGTATTATAGTAGCATTTATTCAAAAAGAAAATCAAAATGAGTGTGATTACAACGCCGATGAAGACATTCTTTTTATTTTTGGGTTTGAGAAAATAAGCAACCAATAGGACAGAAAACGGCAGAACTACATACGCAAATTCTTCCACACACAAACTCCACGATTCGGTAAAGAACGGCAACATGGTTGAAGAAAAATTTTGCAGAAAAAACAAGTACTTCCACCACTCTATCATCGAATACCCGATGTACAAACCGATCAATGTGTTTAGTAGTAAAAACAAATAATAGTTTGGCAGGGTTCGAAACCAACGTCGTTTTAAAAAGTAAAAAACGGACTGTATCGAGAAATTATCGTTCAAATACAATTTGTAAAAAATAGTTCCGATTAAGAATCCGCTTAACACAAAAAACAATTCCACTCCCAAATACCCAAAGAGTTGAAAAAACGATGCCAGTGTTGAAGGTGTTGAAGGATAAATCCACAGCACATGCGACGACAACACCATAACAATAGCCATAGCTCGCATCAAATCAAGTCCAAAAATTCGTTTAGTAGTTTCCAAATCAGCCATATTTTTAGGGTTATCTATATTTTGAAATCGGTTTTTCAAACCACATATACATCAAATAACTCAATGCGAAAGTCAATGCAAAATAAAACAGCGTAAATAAATGCAATTGGTTCATCGAAAATTGCGATGTATCTACCCATTGCTTCAACAAAAATAAAATTATACTGTAATGCAATAGGTAAATGGCGTACGACATTTTACTCATCAACTGAATGGGAGCTTTACCCATTACCCATTTTGTTTTCCATTCTGAAAAAAAAGGTAACATCAACGCGATAGCTACTGACAGCAAAGGCAGCAAAAGTACGTTCCAGAAAAAAGGAAATGCATCTACAGAAAAATACTTCATACAGCCTACTAACAAAGCAATTGACAGAGCTCCAAAAGCAAAAGTCCAGTACCTCGATTTGGTCCAAATGTCCGAAAATTCTACATAGACAATCGCACACAAAACACCAATTAAAACACTGTCCATCCGATACAACACAACTTTATGCAACGATGCATTCCAATCGTACAGATTTGATGAAGTAGCGTGCTCTGAATTGTACATCACTTTAGTCAAAATAAACAAGAAAGTCAGAAGCGTTACCACCGAAACAAACTTTAATTTCATGACCTTGCTCTTTTTTACTGCTGCAATCGCGAGAAGAACAATCACTAGTAAAACATAACTCCATTCTTTTACAGGAATGCTCCACGATTCGTTGAAGAAAAACGAAGGCGCAGTGACAGCGTTTTGTAGCAATAAAAAATAGTGTCCTACATCGACTTTTTCCAAATTAAAATACAAAACTATCCCTAAATTAATGATTAATGCCAAATAATAATTCGGCAAAATTCGGATGGCTCTTCGTTTGAAAAATAACAAAAATTGGTTCAGTTTTGATTCGGAATTGCAGTAAATAGCATACAAGGTTTGTCCGACAAAAAATCCACTGATGACAAAAAAAACTTCAATTCCAATAAACCCTAAAACATCTTTAATTTTACTCACTAATCCCGAACTTCTGGGGTAAATCCATTCGGTATGTGCAAAAAGGATGAACAGATTGGCCAAGACACGAACAAGGTCAAGTCCAAATATTCGTTCTCTCTGCTTTTTTTCAATCATTTAAATTGTATTTTTGTTGGGATGAGAAAATCAAAGATATATAAATTTTTAGGAGTTTTTGTGCTTTTAGTTTTGGTTGGAGGCGGAATTTATTACGCGCAGTTGAGCAACCGTCACAAAGCCATTGTAAAGACGTACATTCTACATACGACCGGAATTGTAGATGGAAATTGGACGGTAGAAAAAAAGGTCAATACCTACAAAATGATTTCTCCCGATTTTTACATTGACGGAGTTTACACTTCGATGGAAGGTCCGAAAGCCACTAATTACGTGCAATTGACCACCGATTCGACGCTAGTTTGGATCACTTCATTTGAGGTAAAAGCGTTGGATTCGAAGTCGAAAAAAAACATCTCCAACGATTTTATTTGCCACACCAACGTCGATTTTAACGATGTAAATTATTACACCGGTTTGGGCTTGAACGACCGAATTGGCAAACAATACCCGAGAATGACGTCGTTGTCGCACGGTTTGGAACAATTTAAATTGCCTAATGGATATGGCATTCCGATGAAAGGAAACGATTATTTGATGGTAACCACTCAATCGCTCAATCATAACTTACCTGATGTTCGTCAACTGATTAAGCACGAAGTCTCGATTTCGTATTCGAAGGAAAAAACGATGAAACCGCTGATGAGTCGCACCGTTTACATTCAGTTACCCTACGACAAAAACGATCCGTTTAAAGAACCGCTCGATCCGGCGAGCAACCAATGTATTCCTGTGGAAACCAAAAACCACAGCTATACCGATGCCAACGGAACCAGTTTATCGGGGCATTGGGTCATCCCGAAAGGAAAAAAAACCTACTCCAGTTCGATTAACGAGCAATTGCACATCAAAGACAGTTTGCGCTTGCATGCGGCCGCGGTTCATGTGCATCCGTTTACGACTTCGATTACGCTGTATGATGTGACCGATAAAAAAGTTATTTTTCGAAGTAACGTCATCAATCACCAAACTACAATTGGATTGACTAAAATTGACGCACTTTCGTCTGAGGAAGGAATTTGGTTGTATGCCAACCATGATTACGAGTTAACAATGGATGTGAACAATACATCCGATCGTGAACAAGACATGATGGGAAGTATGTTTTTGTTTTTTTACGACAGCGAGCTAGATGCTAAATTGAAGTAACTATTTTGCTTTGTACAAACAGACACTCCACTGAATATCAGGAGATTGTTGTACGATGTCTTTTTGAATGAGTTGAAATCTCTTTTCCAATTCGATGACCAAATCTTCTCTTCCTCCGTAAAACGAAAAAATAAAATACCCTTCCGATTCGAAGTAGTTAGCAAATTTGGAAACAATACCCATTTGATCTTCGAGGTAGTACAATACTTCGTTAAACACGATGACGTTGTAGGATCTTTTGGGAGTAAAATGATGGATATCGGCCACTAGAAATTCTGAGTTCGCGTAGTTGTTATCAATGGCACGTTGTATGGCATTGGATGAAAAATCTACTCCAGTAAATGTGGAATAATCGGATGGTTTGAGGTAATCGTTGAGTGCACCGTATCCGCAACCTAAATCCAAAACAGAAGGTTGACTGACACCTGTTTTTTGTATTTGAGCGACGATGGCTTCATAACGCAGATTTTCTTTTCCCATGTAATCCCAAGTACCTTTTTTGTACTTATAATTCCAACGAATTTGCTTTTTCAGCCACTTGAGTTTTTGGAAAAAATTCATGCGTTAGGATTACATTAATTTTTCGATGATTACTTCTTCGGTAATTCCCTCTGCGTCGGCCTTGTAGTTTTTAATGATACGGTGACGAAGAATTCCGGTTGCCACTGCTTTTACGTCTTCAATATCGGGAGAAAATTTCCCGTTGAACACTGCATTTGCTTTAGCCGCCAAAATCAAGTTTTGAGAAGCTCTTGGTCCAGCACCCCAATCCAAATAATTTTTCACATACTCGTTCGACAACGGATTATTCGGACGTGTTTTACTCACCAACGTTACCGCGTATTCGATTACGTTATCAGCTACGGGAACACGACGAATGAGGTGTTGAAAATCGATGATTTCTTCGGCTGTAAAGAGTGGATTGATGTGTGGTTTAAGGTCAGATGTAGTGCTTTTTACCACTTCAACTTCTTCGGAAAAGGATGGATAATCTAGTTTGATGGCGAACATAAAACGGTCCAATTGCGCTTCTGGCAATGGATACGTTCCTTCTTGTTCGATCGGGTTTTGAGTCGCCAATACAAAATACGGCAAGGCCAATTTATAGTTTTGTCCCGCAATGGTTACCGAACGCTCTTGCATCGCTTCTAAAAGTGCCGCTTGTGTTTTGGGTGGCGTTCTGTTGATCTCATCGGCCAAAATGATGTTGGCAAAAATGGGACCTTTTATGAATTTAAACTGACGGTTTTCGTCGAGAATTTCGCTTCCTAAAATATCAGAAGGCATTAAATCGGGTGTAAACTGAATGCGTTTAAAATCCAATCCCAACGCTTGAGAAATAGTATTTACCATTAATGTTTTGGCCAAACCGGGCACACCTACTAACAGTGCGTGTCCGCCCGAAAAAATACTCAAGAGTATTTGATCTACAACAGCATCTTGTCCTACAATAATTTTAGAGATTTCTTTTTTAAGATCTTCTCTTTTTTGAACTAGTTTTTTAACTGCTTCTACGTCTGACATTATCTTTTGGTTTACTATAAAGTGAATTATTTTTTTACCCAATCATTAGCAAAATCACATCCTTGGTAATCGGGATTGATACGGATGTAGGTTTCTTTGATCTTATCTTTTGTCCATTTTGCAATGGCTTCAATTTGTTTTTCTTTGAGTGCTAACTCTCTGATTTTGGTATAATCCTTACTGTAATCAGCTTGGTGTTCGTCGATACGATTGGTTACCATAATCAGTTTGTATGATTTTCCTTCTTTCGGATCTTCTTGCAAATACGGAATAGATACCTCGTTGTCTTTTAGATTGGAAACTTGTCCATATAATTCGGGATCCATACGCGTTAACTCAAAACGAGTATCTTGGGTTTTTGGATTGATTAACGTTCCGCCATTGGCACGGGTTTCTTTTTCATCCGACATTGTTCGTGCTGCATCTGCAAACGTAATTTCTTTGTTTTCGATGCGTTGCTTAATCAATAGAGCTTTTTCTTTGGCTTCGTTGAGTGATTCAGGAGAAACTTTGGGCATCATCAAAATGTGACGCAATTCCAATTCCAATCCTTTTACCTTTTCCAAATAAATGATATGGTAGCCAAAGATGGTTTCGAAAGGTTCTGAAATTTCACCTTCTTGCAGCGAATACGCAACATCTTTAAATTCTTTTACGAACGGCGTTTTCTTATTGATTTTATAATATCCACCGGTTGATGCCGATGCACGGTCGTCGGTATAAATAACGGCGCGGGTTTTAAAACTTGCTCCTTCTTGAACTTCCTTTTTGATGTCTTTCAGCTTATTAACGATTCGAAGTTTTTCTTCCTCTGAAACTTTAGGTTTGACGACAATTTGGGCAATTTCGAGTTCAGCACCAAAAGTCGGACGTTCGTTTTCAGGGATTTTTTTAAAGAAATTTCTAGTTTCTTCGGGAGTTATTTCGATTTCACCGACAATTTTTTGTTGCATGTCGGAGGATAACTTCTGTTGCTTTAAGATTTCAAAAAAATCGGTTCTAAAATCTTCCTCATTGGTTTTTTTGAAATACTTCACCACTTTGTCCATACTTCCCAACTGTTCTACCATATAGTCCAATTGTTGGTCCATTCGCTCTTTAATTTCTTGATCGCTAACGATAACCGAATCTTGAATGGCTTGGTGTGCGTAGAGTTTATCTTCCAATAATTTTCCTAGCATTTGGCAACGGGTGATGTCTTTTACCGAACCACCTTGACCTTGAATTTCTAAAAACGATTTATCAATATCTGAATCGAGAACCACATAATCTCCAACTGTAGCGATGATTCCGTCTATTTTAAGTTTTTTTGAATTGGATGTTGATGTTGGTTTTACTTTCACAGAATCGACTATGATCTCTTGTGCAGTAGACAACAAGTGCGATAATGTTAGAATTAAAATAGTAATTGTACTCTTAAATTTAAATGTCATGTTCATGTTTTTTATCACTTCTGATGGGGAATTACTATTTTAAAATAGATGCTTTTGTTTTTTGGAACACCGATTGATCGATGGTCACTTTGAATTCTTTTTTCAACTCGTCAACCCAATTTTGTTCTAAAAACTGTTGGTAATCGTTGACAATTTTTCCTTTACATTCTTCGAATGTTTTATTGGATTCGGGTATGACCTTATTGATTTTAGTCACGTAAAAATATTCGCCTTTTTGAGTGATTGGAGAAACACCAACTTCTGGCTTGGTTTCAGCAGGAAGCGTTGGGTCGCCAATTTCAAGCTTATTTTCACTGAACATTATATTGATAACATCTTTAGTGTTCAATTTATCTTTTATTTCTTGGATGCTTTTCCCTTTTTTAAGCATGGATTCTGCTTTTTTAATCATCTCTTTGTTGGTAGAAGAAGCAATCATTACTTCCAATCTAGTTTTCCATTTGTGCTTGTCTTTTTGAGTTTCATAAAAAGCTTTCAAACCTAAAGTATCGGTTTTTGAACGTTCCCAGATTTCTTTTTCCATCAAATCGAATAATAACAATCCGTCGCGGTATTCATCCATGATGTTTGAAAAGTCAGGAAATTCAACTTCTAAATTATCATTATAGTATTGATTCAGTTGTTCGTCTGAAAATTTCGAGTATAATAAATCGACTAATTTATCAACTGGTTTTAATGTCATTCCGGCTTTTTGTTGCGATTTTACATACTCTAAAAAAGTAATCCCTGTGATTTGTTTTTTATCAACCGTCACTAAAGTGGATGAAGCGATTTTTTCATCTTTCGAATACTCCCATTTACTTTCATAAAAATCGTTGGTCACCATTTTCTTCAAAGCTGCATATACTTTATCGTCGCGTTTTACGGTATATTTTTTTCTCAGCTTTTCCGTCAGCGTATTAGTAATGATGCGCGAACGGTCGTCTCTACTGATTTTATTTTCTAAATCTTTTCTTGATTCTTCAAGAGTTTTTAGGGGATAACGCTCGTTGAATTTTACAATGTGCCAACCGTATTCTGATTGAATAGGCTGTGAGATAGGATTTTCTTTGGTCAATGAAAAAGCAGTATTTTCAAAAATCTCAGAACTCAACTGACCTGAGCTAAATTTATTAAGCGTTCCACCTTTGGTTGCAGATGATTTATCTTCGGAAAATTGTTTGGCCAATTCTTCGAATTTTTCGCCTTGTTGGATTTTTTTGTAGATTTCGTTGATGGTGCTTTCTGGTTTTGAAGCATCTTCGTTTTCTTTGGCTTTCATTACCATGATGTGCGAAACCGAAATTTCACCTCTGTTATCACGAACGTCTTCTACTTTAATCAAATGATATCCAAAACGCGTACGAATAGGTTGTGAAATTTGTCCTTTTGGAGTATTGTAGGCTGCGCTCTCGAAGGCATACACCATTCGAAAACTAGAAAAATAACCTAAATTTCCTTTATTTTCTTTGGCCGATGGATCTTCGGAAAGTTCTTGAGCTAAAGTTCCGAAATCTTCACCGGCAACGGCACGCTTTCTGATTTCAAGGGCTTTATTAAAGGCTTTTAAGGTATCGGCTGGCGCTGCATTTTCATCAGCAAGAATCAATATGTGTGATGCTTTGATTTCTTTCTTCATTCGCTCGTAGCCTTCATTTACCAATTCGGCGGTTACTTTAGAATCGGAAGTATAATTTTTAGAAAGTTGAGTTCTATAACTTTTTAATTCATTTTGGTATTTAACGTTGTTCTGTAAACCTAGTTTATTGGCTTTGGTAACTTTTAATTTGTAGCCCACAAACAATTCCAAATATTGGTTCAAATCTTTTTGGGATTCATCTTTAACCAGTTCTAGATTTTTTTTGTAAACGCGTTCAAATTCATCTGTATAATACGGTTTATCATCAATTGAAAACAATACTTCTTTGGGTTTATTTTGAGCAGATACAATTGTGGTCATCAATAGTAGAAACCCTAAAAACACTTTTCTCATAGTTCTAAATTATAGTATGTTAAATTACAATCAACAAAAGTAACAATTAGCGCATAGTATACAAGTATATAAAATACTATTAACAAAAATTTATTAACATCATTTTTAAAAAATGAGATTCAACATATTTGAGTAATAAATAGTATTTTTGCAACCTATTTTTACAAAACATGAGCTTTTTAAAAGAAATACAACGCCGTAGAACATTTGGAATTATTTCGCATCCCGATGCTGGTAAAACGACCTTAACCGAAAAATTATTGCTTTTTGGAGGTGCGATTCAGGAAGCTGGAGCCGTTAAAAACAATAAGATTAAAAAAGGAGCGACGAGTGACTTTATGGAAATTGAACGCCAAAGAGGAATTTCGGTGGCTACTTCGGTATTGGCTTTCATCTACAAAGACAAAAAAATAAACATATTAGATACGCCAGGTCACAAGGATTTTGCTGAAGACACCTTCAGAACCTTAACCGCGGTCGACAGTGTGATTGTAGTAATTGACGTCGCAAAAGGAGTTGAGGAACAAACCGAAAAACTTGTCGCTGTTTGTAGAATGCGAAAAATTCCGATTATTGTGTTCATCAATAAATTGGACCGAGAAGGAAAAGATGCGTTTGATTTGATGGATGAAGTAGAAAAGAAACTTCAGCTTACGGTTACACCTTTGAGTTTTCCGATTGGAATGGGATATGATTTTCAAGGAATTTATAATATTTGGGAGCAAAACATCAACTTATTTAGTGGTGATAGTAAGAAAAATATTGATGACGTCATTTCGATATCTGACTTAAACAGTCCAGAATTGGAACAATTAGTGGGTGAAAAACCGGCGAATAAATTGAGAGAAGAGTTGGAACTGATTGACGAAGTGTATCCAAAATTTGATCGAGAAAGTTATTTGGCGGGAAATTTACAACCGGTATTCTTCGGTTCGGCTTTGAATAATTTTGGGGTACGCGAACTATTGGATTGCTTTATTGAAATTGCACCCACTCCAAAACCCAAAGAATCGGAAACCCGTTTGGTTCAGCCTGATGAAGAAAAAATGACCGGATTTGTATTTAAGATTCACGCGAATATGGATCCAAAACACCGAGATCGGTTGGCTTTTGTCAAGATTGTATCGGGAACTTTCGAGAAGAACAAGCCTTATATGCACGTTCGTCTGAATAAAAACATGAAATTTTCGAGTCCGAATGCGTTCTTCGCCGAGAAAAAAGAAATTGTAGACATCTCCTACCCTGGCGATATTGTGGGATTGCACGATACGGGTAATTTCAAAATTGGCGATTCGCTGACTGAAGGCGAATTGATGAGTTTTAAGGGAATTCCGAGTTTCTCGCCCGAACATTTCCGTTACATCAATAATGCTGACCCATTGAAGTCAAAACAACTTGAAAAAGGAATTGACCAATTAATGGACGAAGGAGTTGCACAGTTATTCACCCTTGATATGAATAATCGAAAAATCATTGGTACTGTGGGTGCGTTACAGTATGAAGTAATTCAGTACCGACTAGAACACGAATACGGAGCAAAATGTACGTATGAAAATTTTCCTGTTCACAAAGCGTGTTGGGTAAAACCTGAAGATCCTAAAAGTGAAGAATTTAGAGAGTTCAAAAGAGTGAAACAAAAGTTTCTAGCACACGACAAATACAATCAATTGGTTTTCTTGGCAGATTCGGATTTTACCATCCAAATGACACAGAGTAAATACCCTACAGTTAAGTTATTTTTCACCTCAGAATTCGACTAATGTAAGAATAGTTGCATAATTTCGTTTAAAAGTGTCATTATTCCGATTATCGGTTGGGCACAATTTATATTCGCAATAAATTATTAATTATATTTGCATGCTTAAAATTATTTGAATAAGATGAAAAGAGTATACACAATTGCATTAATGGCCTTTTTTTTATTGCATGACTTTAGATTATTCGCTCAGGGCGATGAAAATGATGATGGGGATTTAGAAGGTGACGATCCACCAGCTGCTCCAATCAATACTAAATTGATTTATTTAGCACTTGTAGGAATTGCGTTTGTATTCTATACACTACAAAAAAGAAAAAAACAATTAAGTTAAAATCTATTTTTTACGATATAAAAAAGCCTCAAGTATTTTGAGGCTTTTTTTATATAATTTAATTTTGAGGGGAAGCTGAAAAAATAAAACTATTAGAATTCGTCTCCCAGATAGTATAATCGGAATTATCAACATTTCCATCACCGTTCAAATCAGTAACAAAAATTCCGCTAGAAAAATTGTTGGAATCAGTTTCCCAATGAGTATAATCGGTGTTGTCTACATTTCCATCTGCATTAATATCACCAGAGTAAATACCGTAAACGCCATCACCTAAATTGATTAAATTATTTCCGAACGCTTTCCCAATAGAATCTGAAAAATCATATTCTATTGATGCATTCGGACCAACGGCTATAGGCATCGAAGACCAAGTTTGAATCGAATTTGAACCTTTAACGCTTAAATAATAACTTCCTACTGGAGCGGTTGGAAAGGCGCAAAAAGCGGAACCGTCAGTTTGTAAATTAGTTAAAACATAATCTACCACTTCGTGTGAAGTAACATCTCTTAATTCGACTAAAATATCATCAACATACCATTGTCCATTTACTGAGTTAGGCAGCTCTTTTATTGCGGTCATTTGTTGTTGTCCATCATAAAACCCTTGAACAAATAGTTTAAGGTTAACAATAGTAACAGCAAGGATTGAAGCTGTAAGTCCAGTGGGCTGATCTAACGAATAATTTGCTGAGGCAGAACCCGAAACAGTATAACCAGATACAATTACGGGCTTGTTATTACCAACTAATTCATCAACAAAATTAGCCACAACTGTACCTTGAAGGAATAAATTTGACACATCATTTGGTAACACTCCATTTAAAATTGGAGAACCTATAAGTGTAGCAGAAGTTGTTCCATCAAACGCCTTATCATTAGCCTGCAAACCATTAATAGTCAATAGTTTGGGAGTAACGGTATTAATAGGATGAGTTGAAACAGAATAATTAGGAATGTATTGCGAAGCCAGTCCAATTGAACCTGAATAGTTTCCAACACTCAAATTTTGAGATAATCGTAGGTACACTGTTTTTACAAACTCGCACGAATTACCAATATTTAGTGGATTAGAAGAGGTTCCTATTGCGCCTGTAAAATTGGGTAATAAAGATATTTCAAAACCTAAAGGCGGAGTTATATAGGTATTTGCACATAATCCGGGCGGAGGTGGCGGAGTAAGCCCACTAGTCTGCATTGTCGAAGCAGATGCAACTCTCGACACTTGAAATGAAGATATAGTAGATGTCCCACCATAGCTCATTTCTAATGAACTCAAACTAGAAGTAGTATAAAAAAATCCAGAAAAATAATGAGTTCCAATGTATTCATTTATAAATGATATAGAAGTAGCTATCGTTGCTAATGTTTTCACCAACCATTGGTTAGCATCAAAAACAGCATTCGAATAAACACAATATGAGGCTCTAATAAAAGAAGTATCAGCATAATTTATTCCTTCCCCAAACGAGTCAATGAGTGTTGTTGAATCTGTATAAATAGCAAGTGCATCATTTCCATCAAAAGAAGCTACAGTGGTATTTGAAAGATTGGCAATAGGCATAACAGCATGTGGAACATTAGTTGCTGCATTGGTGTTTTTAATTAAATATTTTTGACCTTGTTGAAGAATCCCTACAAGATTTATGGATTGAGTTGGACTTCCAGAAATTGATCCGTTACCAGAAGAACCAGCATTTTCCCAAATTCCAACTTTGTATTGAATAGGAGAACTTAAATTAATAGGCTGTAAACTTGTGTTAGTGATTTCAATCCATTTATTATCATTTATCCCTTCATATACTTGAGATATAATCAACTGGCTGTAGGATATACATGAAGAAAGGATCAATAACATTAAAATTAGAACTTTTCCCGTACTTATTTTCATTTTAACCGTTTTATAATTAACTTTTTACTATACAAATATAATAAAAAAAGCCCCTCTCAATGAGAAGGGCTTTCCTTTTAATTTAAAAGTTTACTTATCTTTTAATCACTCTAAGTGTTTTCACTGAGTCACCTTGAGAAACAATTACATTGTATACTCCAGATGGATATCTAGTTCCAACTTCTAAGTTTGTGATTGAAGAAACGTCTACTTTTTTATCTTCAATTAATTTACCTAACATATCGTAAACTCTTACTTGAATGTACTCTTCCGATGATGTTTTAACATCTAACATAAAGTTTTCAGCAAATGGGTTTGGATAAGCGGTGGCTTGGAAGGCAACTGCATTAGCATCTGCTTTTCCAACACCAGGTAGAGTAAGTGTACATATTTTACCATAAGGTCCGAATACACCATTGATTTCAATACTAACTTGAACTGAATAAGTAGTACCTGCAACTAATCCAGGAACTGTACTTAATACAAATGAACGAGTCAATTGATCAAAAGTATAATTGAATGAACCGCTGATAAATCTGAAACGGTATGTTGTTGCACCTATGTAAGCATCTGCATACATTACCGTATTCATGTTTGAAATAGTAACATCACATTGAGAAAGTTGCAACTGAGTAGTTGGGAAACTTGGAGTAGTTATGTTACAAACCGGTCCGTAAGGTAAATAGTTACCATCTCTGTTTTGAACAGCAACCTCAACTGAATAAGTAGTATTGAATTCTGGAGTAAATCCAGCAATGTTATTCAATCTTACATCTCTAGTCAATCTTGGTACCTCTATTGAAGCTGAAGTCAATAAATTAGTAATTCTAAATTGATATCCTAAAGCAAACAACACATTATTAGCATAAATAACATCTCCCATAGCAGTCAATGTAGAACCACATTGAGAAGCTTGAACTTGAGTAGTAGCTGAAGGAGTTGTTACGTTACATGGCGCTCCAAATGATTGCCATACTCCACCAATTAACACAGCAACTTCGATAGAATACGTTCTAGCAAAATTGAACGAAGCCAATTGGTTTAATGAGAATACACGTAATAACTTATCAATTGACTGAACTTGAGAAGTAGTCAAATCAGTTACTCTAAATCTATACCCTTGAGCACCTGGTACTAAATTAGCATAGATTTGTTGGTTAATTGCTGTTAAAGTGCTACCACATTGAGTAGCGCTAATTACAGTAGTTGGTCCAGTTGCTATTGTTAAATTCAATGTATTAATTACTGTACATCCATTTCCATTAACAGTATTGAATGTGTATGAACCTGTTGTACTGTATGTTAAACCACTTACTGCCCATGTATATGGAGTAGATTGAGTGATATTAGTCGTAGTGGTCAATTGAGCTGGTTGAGATACACTACCTGTAACTGTAGAAGTACATCCATTAGCGTCAGTCACTGTAAAGCTATAAGGACCTGCACTAACTGTGAATGTTCCTGTTCCTGTAAAAGGAGCACCAGCACCTGTAGCAGAAACTGTTACAGTAGTTGTTCCACCAAAACAAGTAATTGTACCTGCAACTGCAGAAGCTGATACCGAATTAATGGTAAGAACTAAAGTAGCTGTATCAGGACAACCTGCAGCGTTAGTAGTTACGTTAGTGTATGTACCTGAAGTTGTATAGGTAGTTCCGTTTGCAGCCCAAGTATAGCTATTACATGCAGTCACCGTTTCTGTTGAAGAAGTACTGTTGTTGATAGTCAACACTAAAGTAGCAGTATCAGGACAACCTGCAGCGTTAGTAGTTACGTTAGTATACGTACCTGAAACTGTATAGGTAGTTCCGTTTGCAGCCCAAGTATAAGTATCACAAGCAGTTACTGTTTCTGTAGAAGAAGTACTGTTGTTGATAGTCAACACTAAAGTAGCTGTATCAGGACAACCTGCAGCGTTAGTAGTTACATTAGTATACGTACCAGAAACTGTATAGGTAGTTCCGTTTGCAGCCCAAGTATAACTATCACAAGCAGTAGCTGATTCTGTTGAAGAAGTACTGTTGTTGATTGTCAATACTAAAGTAGCTGTATCAGGACAACCTGCAGCGTTAGTAGTTACGTTAGTATACGTACCAGAAACTGTATACGTAGTTCCGTTAGCAGCCCAAGTATAAGTATCACACGCAGTTACTGTTTCAGTTGAAGAAGTACTGTTGTTGATGGTCAATACTAAAGTAGCTGTATCAGTACAACCTGCAGCATTTGTAGTTACGTTAGTATACGTACCAGAAACTGTGTACGTAGTTCCATTTGCAGCCCAAGTATAAGTATCACATGCAGTTACTGTTTCTGTTGAAGAAGTACTGTTGTTGATAGTCAACACTAAAGTAGCTGTATCAGGACAACCTGCAGCGTTAGTAGTTACGTTAGTATACGTACCAGAAACTGTATACGTAGTTCCGTTTGCAGCCCAAGTATAGCTATCACAAGCTGTTACTTCTTCAGTTGAAGAAGTACTGTTGTTGATGGTCAACACTAAAGTAGCTGTATCAGGACAACCTGCAGCATTTGTAGTTACGTTAGTATACGTACCAGAAACTGTATAGGTAGTTCCGTTTGCAGCCCAAGTATAACTATCACATGCAGTAGCCGATTCTGTTGAAGAAGTACTGTTGTTGATGGTCAACACTAAAGTAGCTGTATCAGGACAACCTGCAGCGTTAGTAGTTACATTAGTATACGTTCCAGAAACTGTATAAGTAGTTCCGTTAGCAGCCCAAGTATAGGTATCACAAGCAGTTACTGACTCTGTTGAAGAAGTACTGTTGTTGATTGTCAAAACTAAAGTCGCTGTATCAGTACAACCTGCAGCATTTGTAGTTACGTTTGTATACGTACCAGAAACTGTATAGGTAGTTCCATTTGCAGCCCAAGTATACGTATCACAAGCAGTTACTGTTTCTGTAGAAGAAGTACTGTTGTTGATAGTTAAGCTTAACACTTCATTTACTGTACATCCGTTACCATTAACTGATGTAGCTACGTAAGTTCCAGTTGCAGTAAATGTTTGACCTGTTACCGACCAAGTATACGTATCACAAGCACTAACTGTAGTATTGTTTTGAAGTTGACTTGTTGGACCCGAAATCGTAACAGACACATTCACTGGGGTTGTAGGACATGATCCGGTAGTATTGTTTACAACACTAATTGTATGTGATCCAACAGTTAAACCAGAAACATCAAATGATCCTCCCGCTGTTAATGTTACAGGAGTAGAAGCTCCACCATCAACAGAATAAGTAGCATTTAAATTACTTGGAACTGTATTCATTGTAATGGTAGCTGACCCGTTAGATCCTCCAAAACAAGTCACACTTCCTAAGTTACTCGCTGTTCCTGATGTAAAGCAAACATCATTTATAGTATTTAACGGTACATTATAAGGAGAAGGCAATACCAAAGTTCCTGCCGTAGCAGAACCAAGACCAGATGGATTTGTATTTCCATTACAATATACATTCACTAAAACGTTAGTAAAACCACCTTGCACAGCAAATTGAGGGGTCAAAACACCTGCAAAATTTTGTGTAAAAGGTAACGTACTCGTAAATCTAAAGCGAGCCCAACGCAATGGCGTATTTGGTGGTAAAGCAATCGTATTACCACTAGCTAAATTTACAGGTGTACTAGACCAACGCATCTGTCTTGATGCAGCAGTATAGGCTGGACCTATATTATAATTTGGAAAATTACCCGTTGCGGCTGGTGAAACAACCGTAGTAAAAGTTCCTGTAGCACCTGCAGGTAAAAAACCTGTGTTGTGAACAACAGCTCCTTGAAGTGCTTGAATAAGAAGTGATGTACTACCCGTGTTGGATACAAAAACATCAAATTCTACTTGCGTATGCTCTGCATTCTCGACGATGTTTTCAATGGTTACCGTCGCCTGACTCCCAGGACAAGCCTGGGAATAACCGGCAATCGATAACATCATTAAAAACAAAGTAAACACTGCTACTTTCAAATTTTTAATCATGATTTTAAATTTCATAAAGTTAATATTAAATTGGGTTAAAGTTCTAAATACAATTATGGAGTTGGCGTAACTGAGAATACAAAATTATTAGCGTTGGTTTCCCAAAACAAGTAATCTGCATTATCAACGTTTCCGTCACCATTTAAATCCGTTGGGAAAACACCAAACTCAAAATTATTAGCATCAGTCTCCCAAATCAGGTAATCCGCATTATCAATGTTTCCATCAGCATTAAGCTCTCCAGAGAACAATCCGTATACTCCCGTTTCCAAAAGTACCATATTATCTCCATATGCTTTGTTAGCAGCGTCAGAAAAATCATAAGTCAATGGTGTAGAACCTACACTTACCGGAGCAGCTGACCATGTTTGGATGAAATTACTTCCTCTTACAGTCAAATAGAATGAACCACTTGGAGCGGTTGCAAACGTACAAACTGCTGTTCCATCAGTCAACAATAATGCTGTAGTTGATGTAACCAAAGTTAAAGTCGAAGCATCATATAATTCTACAACTATATCAGCAACATCAGTTGTTGGAGATATACCATCCTGATTGAATTTAACCGGCTTCATGGTGCTTGAACCATTATAATAACCTTCAATAAATAATTTAAGGTTAACTACTGACTCACAATTCACAACGGCTACAGTATGAGTAACTGGAGCAGCTGAACAACCTGTTGCTGGATTAGAAACGGTCAATACATAATCTCCAGCAGCAGCAGCTGTAACACCGCTAATTGTTGGATTTTGTAACGATGAAGTAAATCCGTTTGGACCTGTCCATGAATAAGCCGCAGTGTTTGGTGTGAATGTAATACTTTGACCATTTACTAAACTAGCTGTATTCAATGAATATTGAACCGCACTTGTACTGCTTAATTGGATACCAACTGTAGCAGAAGCACCTGCATCTTGAGTAACGTTTCCAAAAATTACATCTGGATACACAAAATTGATTGCACCAGTTACTAAATCCAATTGCACTTGGAACGTGATTGATCCTGTTGTAAATGCATCGTGTGCAGCAGTAGTATATTGGATAATATGTACGTTACCCACAGTTTGAGTCACAACTGAAGCAGCCGTTTGTATATCTAAATCATCCCAGAATGGGGCTAAGAATACATTACCCGCTGAATGAGCAGTACTTGGCAATGCAGCATTTGAGAAAGAAACTTCTCCAGTAGTTGCACCCAAAACAATTGCACCATTCATACCTAATCGAGCAGCAGTGTAAGCTACGCCGTTGAACGTAAACGATGGTATAGTGATATTGTGCTCACTATCATCAGCTAAAGTTCCGACTGAAGTACCTGTACCAGCAATATCTATAAATGAAACACCACTGTTCGTGTTCATTGCATATCCTGTAATGCTAACTGTAGATGCCGTTAAGTTTAACGTTCCACCACAATCTACTGGAGTATTTGAACTTACAACTGGTGTTTCTGGTGTAGGATTAACAGTATATAAGAACGTTACTGCATTTCCTAAACATGCATTAGCACTTGGTGTAATAGAAATAGTAGCTGAACCTGCAATAGCAGTAAACGAAGGTATTTCTAAAACACCTGTCTGATCAGCTAAACCAATAGCCGTACCACCCGAAATATTAAATGTAACTCCTGATGGAGTTCCACTTAAAGGAATGGCAACAGTAGTACCCGCACATGAAGATTGTGCACCTGGATTAGTTGCAACTGGAGTTGGGAAAATTGTCAATGTAACAGCATCACTGATAACAGCTGGACCACCACAAATTGAATTAATCACCACATCGTATGAACCTGAATCAGCAACTGTTGCAGCTGGAATAGTTAATGTAGAAGAAATTGCACCAAATATGTCAACTCCTGCTTTACGCCATTGATATGTTAAACCAGCTCCTGTAGCAACTACAGAAAGAGTAGCTTCTGTACCTTCACAGAAACTAGAATTAGCTGGTTGAGTTGTAATTGCAATATCGTCGGCTACAGTAACTGTAACTTCTTGTGTTGCTGTACAACCTGTAGAACTAGTAACTGTTACAGTATAAGTTGTTGTCGCAGTAACCGCTGTAGCAATTGGATTAGCCACATTAGTTGCGCTAAGGAAAGTCGCTGGAGACCAAGAATACGTATACACTGGAGCATTAGTAGCACCCGTTATACTTACGTTATAATCTTCATACTCTCCAAAACCTGTATGACCACAAGCTTCAGTTGCTAAAATCGTAGAGCTAAATTTATCAGCAACACGCATACGCGTTACTCCATTTATAGCACTCATTGGAATAGTTACCGAACCTGTTACAGTAGCTGTAGATGAAGTTGAAGTATTGAAAACACTTTCAGAGGCTTCAAAAACACCATTTTTGTTGTAATCAATCCATATTCTATATTGTTGTCCAAAACCTGGATCTGGAGTAATAGAGAATGAATAAGAAGAACCACCCACTACATTTGCAGTCAATGTGTTAAAGAATGTAAAATCAGCAGGATCTTCTCCATTTGCTAAATTAGAAATATTTGCAAAAGTAAAATCTTGGATAAAATCACCTGTCTCACCTGCAAAACCTACAGTTGGAGTACAATATGCAGAAGGAGTTCCTTCGTCATTTAAACCAGAAGTGGCCACTAACTGAGAATTTGTACCTGAACATACTGTACCTGGTGTAGCTGTAGCTGTAGGAACTAATGCTGGAGCAACAATAATTGTTACTGTAGCAGTATTAGAACAACCTGTAGCGTCAGTACCGGTAACAGTATACGTAGTTGTAGACGTTGGATTAGCTGTAACCGTATCACCTGTTGTAGCAGATAAGCCGCTAGCTGGAGACCATGAATACGTTCCGCCTGCACCTGCACCGCCTGCAGTCAAAGTAACTGCATCACCTCCAGGACTACAGATAAACGATTGTGAAGCGTTTGCTGTAATAGTTGGAGTTTTGATTTGTAACTGAGCTGGAGTTGAGATGGCATCAGCACATTCAGATGGAGAAGTCACCACTAATTGATAGAAGTAAGTTCCCGCCGCCGGTGTAGCTGATGTTGTTGTTACATTTAAAGTATCCGATGTTGCGCCGCTGTAAGTTGCTCCAAGTGGAGTATCATCTACAACGTTCGACCATGGACCAGTACTAGAAGTAGCATATTGCCACTGATAACCAATACCTCCTGCAGCAATAACTGCGAAAGTAGAAGTAGCTCCCGAGAAACAAGCTGAAGCATTTCCTGGATTTTGAGAAATAGTTGCAGGAGTGTTTATCGTGATTAATGCTTCCGCAGAAGTAACCGTAACTGCACCAACTATACCATTTACTCTTACTTTCCATTCATTGTTAATGACAGCTAAATTGTTTAATGTTAAACTAGCTAAAGATATAGTTGAAGGGGAAACAGCGGGCGTAAATGTTGTTGAATACGTAACTGCACCAAGTGTAGTTTCCGTACCATCAAGGACAACCCAATCCGTTAAGTCGAAATATTCCCAAATTACTTCTTCTGGAGTAGCACCGGTAAATTCAACATTGAAAGTAGTTGAACCAGTACCCGTCGTACATAATGTAGCAGCATCCGGATCATTAGAAATTGCTAAATCATTAACTCCTAATTGAGCACTATTTGAATTCAAAGGAGTGGCACATGAGCCATTTCCAGAAACTACACATCTGTAGTACAAACCATTTAATGGAGTATCAGCATTAATGCTCAATGTATTTGTACCCACACCACTATAAGTAGCATCATTAGCTAAATTAGACCAAGTACTATTATTTGGAGATACTTGCCATTGATACGAAACGATTGAACCTGAAGCAGCAATACTGAAAGTTGCTACTGTAGAAGGCAATACGTTTTGTGGAACTGGTTGAGTTGATATTGCTAACGGAGCGTAAACTGTAACATCTACCGTATTAGGAGCATAAGAAGTACACGTTGTACCACCATCAAAAATAAAAGCTCCAATAGTTGTAGTACCTAAAGATAAAAGAGTCAAAAGACCATTTGCATCAATTGTAGCTACAGCAGGGTTAGAAGATGTCCAAGTAATACCTGTTGTTGCATTATCAAAATCAACAATAGAAGAACCAAGACAAGCGTCTGTTGCGCCACCTGTAATTTCGGCAATCTCAATATTGTTTTGAGTTACTGTAATAGGAGCAGAATCAGTATTACATCCACTAGCTCCTTCAAGTGTAGCTGTATAGCTAATTGTAGTCACTGGTTTAGAATACACTACTGATGCATTTGTTCCTGTATAAGGAATTGTTGCAGCAGCATCTGTATATAAATCTGTTAATGGAGACCATGTAACGTTTCCTGGAACTGGAAGTGTATACGCATACATAGTTCCTGATGTTGGAACAGAATTATTAGCGTCATTTGCAGTAACAGTACTTTCGGTACCACTACTAAATGTAATACTGCTAAAAGTAGTTGCGTTAACAGTATAACCAGCAGAAATACTATTAGATGTTTGAGCACCCATAGTTCCGTAACGGTATTCTACTTTATTAGAAGACTCATACAACCAAGCTTGGAACGTTGAATTTACTGGCCCTACAGTATTTCTCGGAATAGTAACATTCCATTCTACTTTGAAAATTCTATTTGGGGCTGTACCCGTAACAAGAGTTCTTACATTACCATTTGTACCTGTAGCTAAATCATCCCAATACGGATATAATTTAGGGATGTTAGTAGTACTTGTAGTTGCATTGGTGAATTGACTAACAGCCGTTGCTCCACCTAATAAAATCCATCCGTCTGGAGAAACCGAGTATTGAGTGTAATCTACTCCATTAAAATTAAACGTAAATCCTATAGCAGAAGGAGCAGCCATAGGAGTATCATCATTAGATGAAACTAAAACAGTTGTTGCACCAGTCATCGGATCTAATGTAGCTCCAGTTGATGAAGCAAATTGAAGCGCTCCAGGAATAGTAGCTGTTAAGGTACTGATTCCATTTGCACACAATGATGTCGGTGTTGCCGAAACTGAAGAAAAAACAGGATAAGCACCAACAGTAACTGTAAAAGTTGTTGAAGTGAAACAGATACCATCCGTAGCTGCAACTGTATAGGTATAGGTACCTGCAACTGTTGGCAAAATAGTTTGGCTAGCTCCAGTCACTGGAGTTTCAACACCACTACCTACAGAAGGCACAGCAGACCATGTATAAGCGTAAGCTCCATTCACACTTGTAGCAGTTGCAGAAAACGTATCTGCAAGACAAATGGATTGATTAGCTATTGAATCAATTGGATCAGGTGTGTTTACGTTTGCTGTTACAGAAGTTCGTAAACTTTCACAACCAGTTGTTGGATTTACTACAGACACGAAGTACGTAGTAGTCGTATTGATGATTGAGTTGAAAGTAGTTGAAGTACTTGACTGTAAAGGCGTAGTTGCTGTATTGTCAGCATACCAATTAATTGTTGGTGTAGTAAATCCATTAGGATCAGAAACTGAAACTACAGGAACAGCAGTACCACAAGTAGCATCAAAATTTACTTGAGTTGGAGCCGTTGGAAGTGCTACAACATTAACAGTAACTGGACTTGAAACGATTGTACAACCGTTTGAAACAATTGAAGCAGTATAAGTTGTTGTTACCGTTGGAGAAACTGATAGGTTGTTACCTGTTCCCACATCCGAAGTACCATCATTCCATGTATACGAATCAATAGTACCTGTGTAAGGAATTGGAATAGCTAAAGTAGTTAAACCACCTACGATGGTTACATCATAATCTTGAGTTTCTCCGAAACCACTTGAAGATGCACCACACGCTTGCGTACTTGTTACAGCAGAATCATTTCCACCTACGATACGCATACGAGTAAGACCATTTAAAGCCACTGAAGTTGAAGGGGTAAATGAAACAGCTATGGTTCCGCTTGCGCCTGCATTACCAGAAGCACCTAAAAATTCTGAAGCATCGTATACTCCATTATGATCATAATCAATCCAAGCACCAAAGAACTGATTTCCATCGGTACCAAAAGTAAGACTTAACGAATAAGCAGTTCCTGCAGTTAGTGTAGTCGTATTCGCACCTGTTTGACCAGAGAAATTCGAATACGCAGCCGATGTAGTTCCACAAGTTGTACCTGTAAGTTTATCTAGCGTATTTAATACTACACGAGAAATATTATCTCCTAAACAACCACTTGCATGCGTAGAAGCACAATAAGCTGATGCCGCTGGCGCTGGTGGTATTTGATTTGATAAAACAGCGGCACTCAAAACACTCGAACCTACTGCACAAATATTGGAAACTGATGCAGAGGCAGTAGCAGTTACACCAAATAATGGCTCATCTTGGTAACTTGTACCTGCTTCAGTTTTAGTTAATGAATTACTATCTGTTGCAGTAACTGACCATGTAACTAATCCGCCTGAAGGAGTAACTGTTGGAATAACTCCCGACCAAGTGTCTAAAGCTAAACCACCGTTACCTGTTACATTTGTCATTGAGATAGCCGTTTGAGCAACACCATTTACAGCGTAATTAATAACTACAGTAGCGGTACTTGCACCACCTGGAGTAACATCAATTGTAACTGTTCTTGAGGCATTTGTACATAAATTTCCAGTAGGAGTAATAGATAAATTACTCAATGTAGCTGCAGCTTTATTTGCCATCAAAAAGAAACCTGCCAAAGTTGTATTTGCAGGAGGAGTTGTTGTTAATGAAGTAGGAGTCGTTGTAATAGCAGCTCCACCTTGTAAATCATAAGCACCTGTTAACGTACTGCTTCCAGCAATAGCGTCTCTACCAGTAGTATCATCATTTAATTGAATCAACGCATCAGTAAAATTAGCAGCGCCAGATGTAATACTTGCAGACCAATATCTTGAAGAGCTTATTGAACTAATATTCAAACCTGTTGTTCCACCTGTACTACCATCAAACACTTCCGATTGAACCACAACATTTCCACCAGCATTAGTAGTTGGATTAACTAATGCGAAAGGATTAACTGTTGATTTACCGACTGGTAAAACATAGGTTGAACCAGTAACTAAACTTGCTGGTAAGGTTATTTCTAAAGGTCCATTTACAAACGCAGTCAAAGATGTTCTAACAATGTTGGCAGGAGTCGTTCCTGTTACCGTTAATACATTTGAGCTAGACGTTGTAATATTTCCTGTACCTGCACCAAATGTTAATGTAGTAGTCGCTAATGGACCGCCAGCTATTGTTAAACCATTTGAATTTGACTCAGTTAAGAAAGCTATAGAACGTGTAAGAGGAATTTCAAATCCAGTTGTTCTACTAACACTTTCTTGAGCATATATAACGCCATAAGTACCTGTTCCTAAATTAAATACTGGAGTAGCATCAAAAGAACCACCTGGAGTAGTTAAACTAGCTGCACCAATTTGAGTCACTGTATTTAAAGCAAGTCCTGTTCCGAAAGTAATTTTATTACTTCCTGTTACAGTTCCTACAAAAAGATTAACTCTTAGGGTTGAAATTTGATTGGCATGAGTTATTGTAACACCTCCACCATTTTGAACAGAAATTGCTCCGATGTTAGTTAAAACAGTACCCGAACCAGCTATGGTCTGAGCTATATTATCAAATGACAACATTTGTAATGTAGAAGCAGCAGCCGTACCTGTCATAGTACCATCATTAGTTAACAATGGTCCTCTTTGGGAAAAGACTGCAGAGTTGATATCTAAAATACCCGCAGAAGCAATAGAAGTATTTCCTAAAACAACAACACCATTTGCAGATGCTGTTGCGTTTCCAACTTGGAATCTACCCGCAGTTACAACTAAGTTACCATTAACAGTAACTCTTCCTGAGGTAACGGCTCTGAAAAGCGCCACACCTGTACCAGTTTGAACAATGGTTAAATCTCCTTTAACCACAGCTGTAGTTCCAGTTGTCCAAACACTCATTGTTCCAGTGCTTGAAGCAGAATTATATACAAAATTACCAAAACTTTGAGTTGGATTTGTAATAGCTGTAGAAGTTGTACCTCCAGTAATTGTTACAGTTGAGCTTGTTGCCCAAGTCGCTAAAGGAATAAATCCGTTTGAAGTTGTGAACGACCCATGAGAATAATTAGAACCACTAGCAAATGATAAAGTTGCTGCAGATCCTAACATACATCCTGAAGATCCAACTATATTGTTTGCAACAACACCTGTTGAAGACACAGTTACCAAAGTACCTGTTCCACCCGTAGTATTGATTGTGTTAGCCGTTGAACCAGCAGCATTGTATGTTCCAGAGATATCTCCAGTATTAGCTGCTCCTGAAAAAGCAAAAGCAACAGCATTGGTTGCACTTACTAAATTCAAAGTACTTCCAGCTTCAATTACAAAATCATTTCCACCACCACCTGTGATAGTGATTGTTCTTGTAGTAGCAATACTTGATTGTAAACTACAGTTTGTGCTACTTGTAATTAAAAACTGACCTATTGAAAAACTTGCCGTATCAACACTAATGATCAACGAACCACCTGGAGTGGTACCGGCACCATCAATAATTAAAATATCGCTCGCTAGTACAGTAGCTCTAGTAGAACCTGTACCATCTGCTGCAGTATTCCAGTTTGCTGCTGTACTCCAAGTACCACCTGAAAGACCAACCCAATAGTAGGTTGTTCCAGCAACAGTAGCTTGAGAACCACTTAAACCAGGCGTACTACCTGCTCCTTCAATAGAAGATTGAATTTTATAGAAATAAGTTGTACCTGCTGACAATCCTGTCTGAGGTAAACTGTATGCTGTACCTGTTGTGGCTGACGTTGTCGAAGCAACAAATGTTGAAACCACACCTGAAGTAAATCCAGCATCTAAAGCTCTAGTCACAACAAAACCAATTTCATTAGTAGAATTATCTACCCAGTTCGGTGTCATTGTGTTTAAAGTTACAGCTGTAAAAGTTAAAGTTGTGGGATCAGCTGGTGGAGTCGATACAGGTGTAAAGGTAAATGCAGTACCTGAAGTAATACCAATAGTATTTGTATCGTTAGCCACTCCATACGCGCAAGTTGAACTTGTAGAAGTTGCATTTAATGTCACACTCGAAAACTGAGTTGCTGATGTACCAAATCCGATAGAAGCACCCGAATTTGTTGCATCTGCAACCATTCCGTTACCATATCTGTATTCAATCACATTGGTTGTTTCATACAACCAAACCTGAAATGAAGCATTTGGAGCACCGGCAAGTGCTCTCGGAATAGTTACCAACCAATCAATTACAAGTCTTCGGTTAGGAGCTGTTCCTACCACTTTGTAATTCACTCTACCTACGGTTCCAGTTGCCAAATCGTCAAAATAAGGAGCGATTTGTGGAACATTTGTAGTAGCTGCAATTGAATTAGTAAAAGCACCCGTCACCGCAGTACTTCCTAAACGAACTAATCCGTTGGCATTGGCAGAAAACTGGGTATACCTGTTACCTACAAACCAAAATTCAAAACCTAAATTTTGAACAGTTGAGGCACCATCATCAGAATTAGAGCCAATAAGAAGTGTAGTTCCTGTTGACATGTCTTCCAACGCTGCTCCACTTGAAGTAGAAAAAGGATAAGTTGTTGAATTAATTACCTGCGCTTCTGCAATCTGACCTATAGTCAGCGACAAAAACAACAGTAGTAAAGTAATCCACGACTTACTCGTGGATTCATGCTTGGCTTTAGGCGGAGAACCCACCCGATCACCAACTCCACTTTTGTATTCCGCCCTAATGGAGGAAGACAAAAAATTGTAGTATTTAATCATAGTTAAAAAAAATTGGTTAAAAAAAATTGGTTAAAAAATTAAAATGTTAAAATAGATATAATGCTTAGTCGGGAATGTTAATAACGTTAAAAAATCGTTAAAAAGATTAAAAAATCGTTAAAATGCACTTGTTTTCGATAAAGTGCAAAAAAAAACTATAGGAAAAAAGCCACCTAATTTATAGATGGCTTTTTTCAATAGCAGAATTAAAAAATGATTTTCTTAGTAACTTTTTGACCGTCTTGAGAAGTAACGGTAACTATAAGAAGCTGCTCTGAAGAGTTTAAATCAGAGATTACAAATCGATTTGTATTCACTTTGTTTTGTGAAAACAATTGGCGTCCTCTAGCATCAAACACCTGAATAGTATCCATTACTACAGAAGAACTGTTTAGAATGATATCGTTATTCAAATCTTTATAAATGATCACCGAATTTTCATTGAAAACAGCTTGGTTTGTATTCAAAGTTGCATTCGTATATCGCAATACAAATCGGTCTTCAAAAGTTCCAATTCCTGTAGTAAATGAATAATTACCCGATTTTAAATCATGAATAGTGGAAGTATATAAATCCTCTAAATACACATCTTGATTTTCAAACAATCCATCAAAATCCGAAAGACTAATTTGGTACGTGCCATTTGTAGTTGATTTAAATCCTAACGGTTCCGTATCATTGACATCAAAAGGCAGTGCTTTTCCTTGAACACCTAATTTTTCTCCTGCCACCATTGTGTAGAAAAATACTTGGTTTCCTAAGTCAAACACTTTTCCGTCGTACCCTCTGTCTAAATCATCGGTAGCGTTTTCAATATATCCTACCAAGATTTGTTTGTACGAACCTTCTTCGTTGAATACTTCTAACCAAACTCTGTGTTTCTCTAGTGTTGTAATTGCATTTGAACTTGAATTTCGGTCGTCAGAGCCATATCTGTAGAATTGACTATTATTACCCGCTACTCTCATTGAATTTCTAAAGAATACTGGATTTGTACTAGCTGGAATACTTCCTTCAATCATGAAACCTTGACCCGCAGCAATTTTACCAGTAGGTATTGTATTGTTTCCAGTTCCTGTATTTACAGCAGCAGTACCTGTACCAATTCCACCCGAATACGTATACAAAGCAAAATCATTGAACGTATAACTGTTTGCTGTAATTGGAGTATTGTGTGTCCATAAATAAATGGTTCCTCCTATTCTAGAATCATTCACTGAATCGGATAAAAATAAATCAGCATCAATCGCACTTGGATACGGATTTCCAATACAATTTAACGTTCCCACTCCAACAGTTATATTAGTAGCAATGGTACCATTATTTGGTATTCCAAAAAATTGAGCAGGGTAAATTGCCGGTACAGTCGCACTAAACGTTTGTGGACCTCTAATAATATATCCCATACCCGCAACCATTAAATTCGATGATGGAATCGCTTGCCAGTTATTGATCGTAGTATTATAAAAGAAATATTTATCAGACAACGTGTTTGGCGAAAGTGCAAACAAGGTCTGAGGTGCTACTGGAGAAGACCAATACGTATAATCGAATCTTCTCATTGGAGTCGTATTTCTTTTATATGTAATATTTCCAGTATTCACCGCGTTGCTCACTTGAACAAGACTCGCGTTATTTTCAAAAGTTAATGCTCCACCACTTACGGTTACTGCATTTTCAACAGTCAGAGTATGATTCGAATTAAATGTAACGGTTGCTCCTGTATTAACTACAACTGAACACGCACTTAAATCACCCGTTGAAGAATAATTTGCATTAAAAATTACAGCTGTTCCACTTGTAGGCACACCATTGCTCCATGCAGGACCAGGCAATTGCCATGAGGTTGACGCCAAAGAAATGGTTATAATATTGCTGTAGGCAATAGGGCAACTTCCGGTTTGAATTACAGCTCTAAAGTATTTAGGAGCAGTAATAGGAAGCATTTGACTACCTAATAACGTACTCGACGCACTCGCCGGAATTATAACTGGAGTGGTAAATGCTAATGTAGTAGAAGATTCCCATCGAACCACGGTACCCGTATTTCCTGTTAAAGTCAAATCGGCTGGTGTCGCTCCACAGGATATGGTTTGATTAGCGGATGCTGTTCCTCCATTTACTGGAGTTACGGTTACAGTAACATTGGTTTGTGTTGGACAACCCTCCAATGAAATAGCTTCAGCAGAATAGGTCGTGGTTCCATTTGGAGAAGCATACACAGTTGATGTTGCTGTTCCTAAATACGGACTCGTTTTTGCCGCATCATTCCATAAGCCAGCCAAAGGCGACCAAGTGATGTCGGAAACCGAACTTCCTGTTACTCTTACATTATCAATTCCCCAAAACCATCCAAAATTAGCATTCGCATAATTAAAACGAATTCTACAATTTGCATTACCTAAATAAGCCGCTAAATTGGCTGTAACGTTCACAAAATTGGTTGTAGTTCCCACACTATTAGTAGACCAAGACAACGTTGGGATTGCTGCCCATGTACCTCCACCATTAGTAGAAATCTCTACAGTAGCCGTTCCAGAACTCCAACCTCTATATACATGCCAAAAACTCAACGACGCATTTGTAATTGGCGCTGCCAAACTGAATACTGGTGAAATTAATTGCGTATTGGTTGTTCCTGAAGAACCTTGATCGTCACTATTTGACAAATAAAACTGCGAAGCATCATTACTTGAGAATGTGGTAAATCCGTTGTATAAATATGGGCTCGGACGCAAAGTCCATGCAGCATCAGCTGGATTGTTTGTTGGAGTGACAGCCGCAGGAGAAGAATTATTTACTGTGGTAAATGTATTGGTAGCTCCGTTAAAATTCTCACTCATGATATCTACACCCGAAACAATACCTCCACTGGCAATCAAAGCGGTACCCGTCGTAGCATTTTGACACGTTGTAGTTGACGCAGGGGTAATTGTAATAGTTGTAGGTAACGGATTTACTGTAATCGTATAGCTTGCTGTATTGGATGCAAAACTTCCACTGGTTTGTGTAGCCGTTAATATGTAAGTAGTGGTAGTAGTTGGTGTAAATGTCCAACCTGTACCTACTGTTCCGCTTACGCCTCCAACTGGAGTCCAAGTATATACTTGAAAATCGGCTGGGTTTGAGGTAAGTGTCACAGGTGGAGTTGGATCTCCGCTACAGATAATATTAGAAGTTCCACTTAACGTTAATGCTGGCGGCGGATTGATAATATAAATAGAATAATCTTCAAACGCTTGATAATTTCCATTTCTACATGGATCAGTAAACGGACCGAAATCAATTCCTCCGATACGAACACGTCGTGGCCCAAGTGGCTCACCTGGTAACACCGTAATATTTCCTACGATGGTTGTAGGAACAGCATTCGTTGAATTTCCTGTCCACTCTAATTCACCTGGATCAATAAAATCTCCGTCGTTGTTCCAGTCTACCCATATATTGGTGTCATAGGTAAATCCGGTTGCATAGGTAATACTTACAGGAAGTGTTGACCCTTGTGATGCATTGGTAGTTAAACCTGTATAATCACCATAATTATTTGCTTCAATACCTGTTGTGTTGTTGATGGAACCCATCGTTACATTAGTGATTCCGTTTGGATCTTGAGGAAAGGTCGCTCCTGATGGTATACAAGGCAATGGCGGAGGTGTCAATGTAACAAACGTTCCCACTAAAGACCAAATACTTGTCTCACCTCCACAATTTGAACGAACCCAGAAATAATAGGTTGTGCTTGGTGTTAAACTAGTTAAGGTATTCAAGGTTACTCCCGCAGCCGTACTTCCTGTTGGAAGTGAAGTAGCATTTGGCGGTGTATTTACAGTAGATACTAAATATTGATATCCACCAGCTGGTAAAGCAGCGGGTGGTGTCCATGTGATTATAGCTGATGTTGCAGTAATTTGACCTGAAGACAGTGCTGTTGGCTGCAAACACGTTGAATAATCTAAATTGATGTCGTCCAATTGCAAATATCCTTGAGAAGCATTGGCATAACCGTTAAATCCAAAATAATAAGTTCCTGGCGCACTAATCGTAAAGTTGATAACTCCGTTTATCGGTGACAATTTAATACTGTTATGATCCGCCAATAAATTGGTCATTCCTGCAACCGAAGCTGCTGCACCATAATAGACGCGCATTTTTTGTTCGAAAAAAGACTGCTCACGTGAACCTCCATATTTATACGATAATCGGAAACTTCCACCTGAAGCAGCAATATCCGCTGGAGTCACACTAATAGCTTGTGTAAAATACCAAGTGTTTTGCGCTAACGCTCCAACAGTAATAAGATTTTTGTTATTAAAACCAAAATAAGCGGTAGCGGTATTGTCTTGAGTAACCATTAAAGGTCCAGTTACAGCAAGTACACTATTACATGTTGGAATGGCTGGCGTGGTTACACTTTCAAAATTTTGAGTATACGGAATCGTCGCAATCGGACACGTAGGGGTAATAGAAGTTGGTGTACTGGCTAACCAAGTCGTTTTACAACTGGGTTTAACATGAATATAATAGGTAACACCCGTTGACAAACCCGGTACAGAAACTAAATTAGAGGATGTATTTCCACTTGCAAAAATCCCCACACCTGGTGTTGGCGAAGTAGTTACTTGCCAATCAAATCCACCCGCTGGCACTAAACTCGGATTGGTCCAGCCAATATTTAAAGTTGAATTGTCTCCTAATAAGGTAGCCGTAATTGCGGTTGGAGCAAAACAAGGTGTCCAAATCAATTGTGTTCCCGCTAACCATCCTTGAGTAGCAACACCTGAAGCTTGTCCAGCAGTAATTAATCCTTGGTTGTTAATGGTTGTAGCATCGGTTGCAGGATAAATAGGATTCGTAAGATTTCTTCTACTGTTAAAATCAGTAGGCCCAGTTCCTTTTAAACCCACTTGACCTGTTGAAGAAACTGTGCTTGTTGAAGCAAACAAATCTCTATACAACACTTCCACTACATTTGACGTTTCATATAAACGAATTTGCATGTTGATCAAACCATTGGTAGTGGTCACTCCTTGTCTTCTTTGCAAATCTCGGTATTGCGCAACAAACACTCGATTCGGAGCCGTTCCTATAACGTCGTATTTTACTTCTGCACTGGCTAGAACACCATAAAGATTCATTCCATAACCAGCAATCGCATTGGGAAAACCAGCTCCTGAAATGGGTGCCGTAACACCCGCAGTAGGTAAAACTGCACCTAAAACAACAAATCCATTGTCGGAAATAGTCACTTGGGTGTGGGCCGTTCCATTGTAATTAAAGGTAAAAGGCAACGTATACGATGGAAGTGTTGCAATTGAAGCAAAAGCACCCGAAACAACAACAGTACCCGTAATTAAATCGGTATACGGCTGTCCAGAAGATTCTGAGTAATTATAATTATATGCAACGGTTTGGGCCTGTCCCGTTGAGAAACAAAAAAAACAAAATGCGAACAAAGCCAATAGGATCTTCGTTCGAATTTTGTTGGTACAATAATTCAAGTTTTTTTGAAGTAGTAGTTTATTCATAATAGTGGTTATTATTTAGAATATTTAGTTTTAGTAAGCCGTTAAAATTACATTAAATCTTTGTAAATTTTTGAATTAAATTCAAAATCAAGCTATAAATCGATGAAATGTTGAAATAAACGACAAAATACTAGGGTTAGGTTAAATAGGTTCAAACTTGTGATAAAATGATTACATCTTAATCAAAAAATCACTTCCAAATTTAATTATTATTTTAGGTTTCGATAAGAGTGTGTGAAATAATTATTAACATAAAATTGTTGTTAATCAATCACCTATAAACAAAAAAAAAATCCCACAACTAACAGCGGGATTTTTCTAACTTAACTAACCTAATTAATTTACGAAACAACTTATGCAATTGCATTATCTTTAGTCATTACCTTTTTGATAAAGGTTCTGTACAATACTTTATTGGGAGTGATTCCAGAAGAAATGATTTGCTTTTTGGTAGACTGTGAAGCCTTAGCATTTTCTGGAGTGATGGTTGAATTCTGATTTTGTTTGGTACCCATGAACCATCCCATGAAATCCATTTTAGATTCTAACGAAGCAATATCCGCTTGTGGTTGAACAGCAGGAGTTTCTGTTTGCAGTATTTCAACTAACTCTTGACTGTTGTTTTCTGTAGCAGCACTTTGACCAAAAACACCCATGCTCGATAACACCAATAACACCAATAAAACAAATACGCGTAGTTTTGCTCTTTTTGAAGAATTAATGGTAGAAATCGTTGTTGTTTTCATAAGTATCTGATATGTTTATTATTCTGAGTCAAAAGTACCATCAATGTCATTCGACCGGAAATATTTTCGATAACTAACACCAAAACTCGTTAAACACCCACATTGGTTACGTTTACCTATAAAATATGCATTTTAACTTAACGATTTCCTAACCACAAACTTTTGTGTAATAAAAAAAGCGCTATCTCTAGCGCTTTTTTATAAGTAAGATGAATTTATTTCATGTATTTTTTTGTAACCACTTGACCTGTTTCTGAAGTAATTTGAATGAGATAGACTCCGTTAGCACGACCTAAATCAATGCTCGTTTCAGTCGCGTTGATTTTCTTTTTCTCAGCAATCAATCGGCCACGAACATCGTATACTTTAACGTTATCCATAACCACATTGCCCGAATCAATAATTAACTCTTCGGCTGGCATATACAATACAACCGCATTTGCGTCCCATGAAGATTGTGGCGTTGACAAAGTTGAATTCAAGTAAATCAATTCGAAACGATCTTCAAACAAACCGGCATTCGACACAAAAGAGTAATCGCTTTCTTTTAAATCGTGAATTACATTCAACAGTTTATCTTCTAAATAAATGTCTTGAGTTTCAAACAATCCGTCGAAATTGAACAATCGTATTAGGAAACTACCATCTGCACCTGTCACAAAACCAAGAGGTACTCTGTCGTTTACATCAAAAGGCAATGCTTTTCCTTGAATACTTAATTTGTCGGTATTGTGAAGCGAATAAATATTGATTGGATTTTCTGAAGTCAAAATTGTACTATCAAAACCACGATCGATTTCGTTAGTAGCATTTTCACAATACCCGATAAGCGCTTGTTTGTAATTGGTTTCGTTTCCAATTAAGTCAATCCAAATTCGGTGTTTCTCCAATTCTTGATTTGTCGAAGGAGTTGTATTGGCATCCATTCTAAAAAACTGAGAATTATTTCCAACCAATCGCATCGTATTTCTATACGTAGCAACACCATTTGAAAGTCCGTTTAAGAAAAAAGCTTGTCCAGAAGCAATTTTACCATCGGGCACACTGTTGTTTACGCCGGAATTAATTGATGACGTACCTACTCCACCCATATAATTATACAACGCATAATCATTGTTGGTATATTGATTGGCCGTTATTGGCGTATTGTGCGTCCATAAATAAATAGTAGCATCAATTACGGCAACGTTGGCTGGATCCGACAGAAATAAGTCGGCACTCAACGCACTTGGATAGGGATTCCCAATCAAATTCAATGTACTTGTTGATACAAAAATCGGCGTTGTATAGGTTCCGTTATTTGGAACTCCGATGAAACTTCCGTTGTAAATACTCGGCACAGTCGTACTGAAAGTTTGCGGACCTCTAATAATGTATCCCTTTCCAATGTCCATTAAGGTATTTGCGGGTACGTTTACCCAATTTCCAAAAACAGGATCAAATTTAAAATATTTATCCGACAACGTTAAAGGCGATAATGCCAATAAGGTTTGTGGTGTAACCGGAGTTGACCAGTAGGTGTAATCCCAACGTTTCATTGGAGTTGTATTCCTTTTATAGGTGATGTTGCCCGTATTAGGTGTTGAATTGATTTGAACCAAACTCGAATTGTTTTCAAAAATTAAAGCTCCACCTGCAACGTTTACATTATTTTGTACGATTAAAGTATGATTGGAATTGAATGTGATAGTTCCCGAATTGATGAGTACGGCACAAGCATTCAAATCTCCAATAGACGAATACGCTCCGTTAAATATGGCTACGGTTGAAGAAGTTGGAACTCCGTTAGACCATATCGTTCCGTTCCATGTTGTACTTGGATAGGATACAAATACGACGTTCGAATTAACTTCGTTACAAATTCCGTTTCTCACCACGGCTCTAAAATAGCGTATGGTGGTAAATACTCCCATTTGCGCCGGAGTTAGTGTAGTGGTTGTGTTGGCTATGGATGTTACTCCAACGGTAAATGCAGCATTAGAGGCATATTCCCAACGCACCACATTTCCTACATTTCCTGCTAAGGTTAAATTGGATGGCGTTGTAGCAGTACATAACAATTGATCACTAGAAAGCGTTCCAGCATTGGTTGCAGGAGTTACATTTATAGTTATGGTGTTGTTTCTAAAACAGCCATTCGCTGCGGTTACTGTTGCGGTGTAGGTTGTAGTTGCAGAAGGTTGCGCATAAACAACCGACAAAGCAGTACCCGCTACATATGGAATTGTCGCAGCCGCATCGGTATATAAGTTGGTTATTGGCGTCCATGTTAAAGCGGTTGCCAAAGTTCCTGAAACCACAAAATTATCGATGGCCCAAACATAGCCCCAAGGCGAGGTATAATTGAATCTGAATTTAAGATTTGTATTGCCAACATAAGCATCCAAATTTACGGTATCGGTGGCAAGATTTACAACCGGCACGCCTTGAACACCATAAGAAGAAGTGTATTGTTTCAGTGTTGACCAACTTGTCCCTCCATTGGTTGAGATTTCTAGCAAAACTGTATCAAATGCTGTGTAGCGTAAAAAGTGATAAAAATTCAATGACGCTCCTGTATAACCTGCTAAACTAACGGTTGGTGAAGTAAGTGTTGTACGGGTAAGCGAACCGGGAACAGCACTTTGCGAATCTGAATTGGCTAAGTAAAACTGAGAACTATCGTTACTATTGAACGTGACATTCCAACCAAAACCATTGATGTAATTGTAATTATGCGGACGTAACGTCCATTGAGAAGCAGTTACATCTCCACCAATAGAAGTATTGGCAACAGTCCAACCGTTGGTAGCTGCATTAAAGTTTTCGGTAAAGACCGGAATCGCAGAAGATGTTCCTCCGCTACCCGATAAAGCTTGAATTGTATTTTGACAAATACTTGCCGTAGCTGGAACAATAGCGATTGGAGCTGGCGCTGGGTTTACGGTAACCGTATGGGTAATTGTATTTCCGCAGAGTGCTCCACTAGTTTGATTAGCAATTAAAGTATACGTTGTAGTAACGGAAGGGTTAAACGTAAATCCAGCCGCAAAAGAACCCGAAATATTAGTGTTAGGCGACCAATTTAAAGAGTTATACGCGCCATAGCCCGAAACCGTAATTACGGGTGTCGAGGTATTTTCGCAAATCGTACTGGCAGCAGAACTAATTCCGAGTACAGGTGGCGAAGTAACCGTTGCAACTATCGCTTGTCTTGGCGATAAACATTCGGTAGTAAACCTCCAATTGTAAGTTCCTAAATTATAGGTGTTGTCATATAAGTTTCCTAAAATATTGGCCACACTTGACAAATAAGGATAAAAACTATTTGACACATTATTACGCAAACCCGATGCTGGAAGTTGTGCAAAATATAAATTATAATTACCCGGAACCAGATTGGTGTTGATGACAATAGTTTGAGGAGTTGAACCTCCCGTAGCAGCTGTCGTATATGAAAAAGATGCAATAGTAATATTGGCTGAATTTCGAATAGCAATTTGACCCGCTTGACCGGAAACCATTGGATAAATATCGAGTGCTTGAAAGGTGGTATTACCTGTTATACTGAAATTAATTTGCGATTGGTAATTTTGAACACCTAATACTCCACCTTGATTGGTTGGGCTAGTCGGACCCACTTTAGCAATCGGACCAAAAGCTTTCGATTCGGCGTAATACGTTGTAGTGGTTCCAATTGCAGGAGTGGTGAAGTTATTCCCAGTAAACAATATTGAACCGCCAAAACTAGTACTGTACCAGTTGATGACCGAACCTGTATTGGGAGTTGCCGAAAGACTTACGGTTCCAAATCCACAACGCGTACCTGGTACAGACGAGAGAATCGTTGGCGTAATACAATCGGTACTGAACGATTCTTCTAACGACCAAACACTTTTTGCTGATGCACTACAATTTCCGCGTACCCAAATATAATAGGCTGTACTCGCTGTCAATCCGGGAATAGTAACTGAAGTAACTCCAGCTCCTACAGAACCCGTTGGGATGGTAGCTCCATTTGGAGGTGTACTTGACGTTGAAACATAGTATTGATATCCATTGGCTGGCGCCGGATTCGAAGCAGTCCAAGAAACGTCTGCTGTATTGGTTGTAGTATTTGAAATCACAAGATCTGTGGGTTCAAAACACAAAGGCGATAGCGTAACACTTACGTCATCAATGGAAATATAGGTTTGATTGGCCGGACTGTATCCTTGAAATCCTAAATAATAAACACCTGTAATTACAGGAACAAAGTCGACAATGGCAACTTGAAACGTGTTATTATTGATGTTGGGTAAATCCAAAAGTGTCTCATTCATCGCCACTATCGAAGCTCCATTTCCTAAACGAACTCTCAAATTTTCAAAAAAGGCTGCTGTATTACCTGTATTATATCTAAAGAACAATCGATACGACGTTCCTCCTGTTAATTGTAATCCTGGCAAGAAAAACCAGTCGTCCATCGGAAGCGTTAAACTCTTTGCCATATGAAGCGAACGAGGTGCAGATGAAAAACTTATGGATTGTGTGTTCCACTGAAAAGCATCGGCATTTACATTATCTCTGGTGTAACAAGGCGGAATAATTCCGGATGTAAAACTGTCGAAATTTTGTGTATACGGAATAGTATAATAACCACAACCGTTGGCCACTGTTATGGTATTGCTATTCACCAAACAACCACTACCTACAGCGCGAACGCGATAGTAATAAGTTGTTAAAGGAAGTAAGCCAGCTACTGTATAGGTATTTACTAATCCAACCGAAAGGTTATTATAACCCGGAACTAATGCAGTAAAAGCTGCATCGGTCGCTACGTCTAATTGGTAATCTGTAGCTGAAGCCACTACACTCCAATTGGCATCAAAACCATTTCCAGTGAGATTGGTTGCCGCCGCCGCAACGGTAGGTTGCGAACAGGTAGTCTGACTTCCTGAAATGATTCCGGTTAAATTGTAGAATGGAGCATTTCCACATAAATTATTATACGGAATTACCCAATAGTAATAGGTTGTATTCGGAGTTAAACCTGTAGAAGTAAAAGTTGTAGTTGTATTGTTGGAAACAACAGTATGATCTGGCAAAATAGTGGTTCCGTTTAAATAATACACTCCATTCACAATTTGAGCGGCAGTCGGAGCTACATTAGAAAAACTGCGAACAACCAAATAATTGGTTGGTGCTGTTGCTGGTGCCGTAAAACTATTTCCCACGAATGCATTATGAGTGATCGAAGTCGCACCAATTAACAAACCCGAAGGTTGGGATGGCGGCGTCACACACAATGGTGCTGGCACGTAGCGGTATTGCAATCCTAAATCGGGATAAGCCTGAATCGTTGCAGATGTATTTACGGTTCTATTAATTGAAGTATTAGCAGTTCCGTTAATAGTAGTTCCCAGCCACGTTTGAGAAGTGTCTTGTCTTCTGTTGAATACATCACCCTGCGCAAACACATTGGTTTCACCTCGTAAGCCCACTTGAACTCCAATCAAAGTAGTTCCCAACGGACTACACAAACCATACGACAACTCAATGGAGTTATCACTTTCATTTAATCGAATTTGAAAGTTAAAATCACCACCGCTTGTAGCTCGCACAGCATTCGTCCACTGCACTACCATGGTTCTATTCGGAGCAACTCCGACTACTCCGTAAGTAATATCAGCACCATTCGAAACTAAGTTAGTACCCAAAGCACTAATTACTCCGGTGTGAGCCGTTGCAAAGGACATTGGAGCATAATTAATTGCTGAGGGCTGAGTCGTACCAAAAGTAATGAAGCCATTTGCACTGATGTAAAACTGTGTAACTGGATTGTAATTATAGGTAAATGCGAACGGCAAAGTAACTTCGGTAGCCGTTTCGTTATCCCACGGTGCTGCATACGCAACCGCTCCTCCTATCAAAGGAGTGTATCCTACTAAATTTTCAGAAAAAGTATAGGAATTTACTTGTGAAACTCCTTTTGTAGTACATATGATAAATATAAAACTCACTAACAACCCCAATTTGAAATTCAAAAGAGCATATGAAGTTGTACTGTAATAATTTTTCATTTATAACGATTTGATTTATAATTTTTTATACTAATTATCTTACTTAAAAATAATTCACGAAATAAAAATACTATTTTTTTTCACAACGCAATTTATATTCTATTTTTATCGATATACAGCCAAAATTTACGATTAAATGCATCGAATTCTAAATTAATCTGTTAATAATACTACATAAACATAAACAAAAAAAAGCAGCCTGAAAATCTGGCTGCTTTGTATGCTTGAAAAGGTGTGTATTTTTTATCGTTTGATCACACGAAGGCTTCGTACATTTTCCCCTTGTGTTACAATCACATTGTAGACTCCAGAGGCAAGCTCTGAACCTAGTTGTAGTTCCGATTGAACGTCTACTTCTAAGGAAGTTGCCGTCATTAATTTACCCAACATATCGTAGACTTTCACTTGAACCTGTTCGGTTTGTGAGGTTGTTACTGATAAAGTAAAGTCATTTGCAAATGGATTTGGATAGGCTACTGCTTTCCACTCTACTTGGAACGAACCGTCGTTTGATCTGGCTGTATCATTGATTGGCGAATTGATGATGCACGCTTCTCCGTAAGGTAAATACGTTCCATCTGTATTTTTAACCGCTACTTCAAATTGGTACGCCGTATTGGTTTCTACTCCAACTACGCTTGACAATCTAATATCTCTAAGTGGTCGGTCAATCTCAACCGATGCCGATGTGGTCATGTTGGTAATTCTGAATCGGTAACCTTGAGCATAACTCACTTGATTAGCATAAATCACTTGACTCAATCCAGTTAGCGTACCACCACATAGTTGAGTTTCTACTTTGGTTAGTGGGGTTGGTGTAGTTACCGTACAAGCATTTCCGAATGGTTGCCATACGTTGTTGTATTTCACCGCTACTTCTACTTGGTAGTTTTGTGCAAAAGCATAATTGGCTAATTGTGTTAATTTAAATACGCGTAAAGCTCTATCAATGCTTTGAACCTGATTCGTAGCTAAATTGGTTACTCTAAATCTATAACCTTGTGCGCCTGCTACTAAATTAGAATAGATGTTTTCATCTAAAGTCGATAATGTTTGTCCGCACGTTGCAGCCAACACATTTGATTCTCTTGGATTTCTGTACACAATAGAAAAACGGGTATTGAATGTTCCTGCTGCTGTAGTAAACGTGTAGCTGGCTTCTTTCAAATCATATAAACTGTTGTTGGTATTGTCTTTTAAGAAGATACGTTGATCACCTGAGAAGAATCCGTCTAAATGATCAATAGAAATCGTGTATTCTCCTGCCGTTGCTACTGTTAAGCTAAGCGGAACAACATCGGTATCATCAAAAGGTAATGAACGACCTTGTATTACATAGTCTTCGTTGTTGATGGTGGAGTTCAATGTCATTGTTCCATCGTTGAAGTATTTTCCATCAAACGAATCAACTCCTTGTGTAGCTCCAGTAATATAACCTACTGCCGTTTGGTAAAAACCACCACCCGTTTTGGTTAAATTCAACCACATTCTATTGCGTTCAATGTTTTCTGTTCTGAAAAATTGATTGCTGTTATCGGTTATACGTTGTGAATTATTGAATTCTACCGAACTTCCTGTTGCCGTTGCTTCCACTATAAATCCTTGTCCCGTTGATAAAATATCTACAAAACTGGCATCGTTAGGAACCGTTTGAGCTTCGCCATTGGTTACATACGTACCCGCTGTCCATGTACAGTAACCTGGACTAGTAAGAGTACTATTGGTTTTTCTCCACAAATAAATCGTTCCCGTAATTTGCGTGCTGTTATCCGCTACAAATTCGTCTAAATCGATGGCCGATGGATACGGATTTCCGATTGCGTTGAAACGTTGACCCGCCGCAACATTAGTTAATCCAACCGTATATGTTCCGTTATTTGGAACTCCCGTAAATGAACCTGGCCAAATAGTTGGTGTGGTTGGGAATGCGTTGGGAAGTCGGATTAAATATCCAGTTCCAACCGAAAAACTGGTTGTCGATGGTGAAGCCACTTCGCTGTATAAATTAGACGAAGTTGTATAGGTATAAAAACGAGTTGACAAAGTTCCGGGCGAAAACGATTGTAAGTTTTGTGCCGCAACGGGAGAAGACCACAAGGTATAATCCAATCGTTTTAATGCTTTGGTGTTGCGTTTTACCACAATGTTTCCTGAATTAGCTACATCGGTTAACTGAATTAAATTGGCGTTGTTACCCAAAGTAAAACTTCCCGAAGAAACCGTAATGGCTCCGTTTAATGTTACGTTGAAACCACTAGTAACAGACACTACAGCACCACTGCTCACTGTTAGCGAACACGCTTCCATATCAGCTCCGATTGTGAAATTACCTGTAAAAACCGCAGCTTTGGTAGCATCTGGAGTACCATTACTCCATGATGTACCGTTCCATGTTGTAGAATCTCCCACATTGATTGACACCGTATCCGCTGCAGAACAAGCTCCATTAGTAACGGTCCACGTTAACGTATATACTCCAGCTCCACCAGCAGCTGTAAAAACTGCAGCAGGATTGGTCGTACTACTGAACTGACTGGTCAAAATACTTGGTCCGCTTACTGTCCATGTTCCTGAACCAACAACGGGTGTATTGGCAGCCAATGTAACACCTGAACCTAAGCAAGTAGCTTGATCGGCTCCTGCAGTTGCAGTAACAGCACAATCACTACCCAGAGTAAAATTATTAGTTCCTGTTAAGGTTGTAAATCCGGTTGTATTAGTGTAATTCGGAGTCGTAGCCGCGTTAGATGTTATCGTTCCTGATTCTTTTTTAAGCATTACTACCGTTCCAGTTGGAGTATCACCAGTAGGATCGAGCGTTACTTTATATGTAAAAGCACTTCCACCTGTTTGAGAAATATCCCAAGTACGTGCATTATTCAAATTGACACCTGCAGGTAACGTTCCTGTTAATGCGGTTTCAAATTGCTCCACAGTAACAGTACTAGTTCCAGTTAAAGCGGTATATTGAAAAGTAACGGGACGGTACACTCCGCTTTTTCCCACTGGAAACACTAACGAAGCTGGTGATGGATATACACGTCTTAACGTACCATTTACATAATCGTTTGCAGAACCACCAGTATACGTTCCACCCGAAGCAATCGTTATTGCATTACCTCCTGTAGTAACCGCACCACTCGTTAAAGCTAACGTAGTAGCTGTAAAATTTTGATTAATGGTTACGCCTGCTGCTCTATTGAAGGTCAATATCCCAGTAATAGTATTGGCAGTTGTTAAGGTAAACACACCTGTTGCCGCACCTCTAAATTCATAACTTGCTCCACTATTAAAAGTAGGAGTAATATTTGTGGTAACAACCGAACCTTGAACACCTGTTGCATTGGATGTAATAATTTTTCCTCCTGAATTTAAATTAAATAGAGCATTAGCTGCGACCACCGAAGAACCATTTATAACCTGTGTACCACAATCAAGAATTCCACCCGAATTTACAGTAAACGTTCCTTTAAAAGGAGGATTATCATTTTTATTCAATAAAACACCACCCAATAATTGCACTGTAGTACCTGAGTTTACAGTATAATTCATATAAGTCACGTTAGTGGGTGTTGTAAAATTCAATGTTCGAATCCCTGAACCATTCATCACAAAAGTCCCATTCACCGTTGCCGGATTTGTAGTTGATGTGGTTAAAGTTGAAGTGCCTGTAACGCTAACATTTCCCGCTACATTCATGTTAGTTGTACCAACACCGCTCGCAAAATCGACATCTCCGCTAGTGATTGAGAAATTCCCTCCCACTGTGATGGTTCTATTGGTTCCAGATGTATTAAAATTTAAGGTTTGCCCGTTTGTAGAGGAAATAGTAAAATTACCTACAATACTAGTTAATCCATTACTAACAACATTAGTGATTGTTCCCGATTGTCCAGTACAATTCCATGTGAAATTACCAAATGTTTGACCTAAACCTCCTGGAGCTGTTCCACCAATTCCTACTATATTACAATTGGAACTTGCATTCCATGTAGCTGTTGGAATAGCACTTCCGTTAGTATCGTGTTGATAGCTTCCTCCTGAAGAAAAACTCAAGTTGGCTGCAGTAGAAGTTATAGTTCCACCACTGTTTATCAAAGTTCCAGTTACTGTGGTTAAACTATTAGTAGCGCTATAAATTGCGCCTGCACCTACTGTGGTAACATCCAGTGTACCTCCAATTGCCATAGTTCTATTAGTTCCACTAAACACAAGTGACATTGTTCTACCAGCTCCAGACCCATTTAAGGTCAACGAACTTCCTGCTGCAATTGAACTTCCTGTATTATCAATAGTTACAGTCCGTGAAGCTCCAGCCGAAGTAAAGGATACAACTGCCGAACCACTAATTGTCAAACTATTAATTGTTGGATTTATTCCATTCACACTTATGGTTGCGTTGATGTTTATGATTACATCTTCAGCAGATGTGGGAACTGTTCCCAACGACCAGTTTGCTCCTGTATTCCAATTGTTACTTGATGATCCATCCCAAATATTGGTTTGCGCATTTAATCCTTTTAAGACAAACAGACTGATAATCAATACTATTTTCTTAAAATTGTGTACTTTTCCTCTCATACCTTTTAGCTTTTAAATTAAATAAAATAATAGTAGTAGCCAATTATTCTAATTTTTGCAAAACTACAAATTAATATAATCAGCATCTGCAAAAAGTCGATGAAGTGCTTTTTAAAGGGATGTACTACAAAGTATTGACTAAAAAGCCTTGATTTTTCTTGATTTTTACCCTACTTTTTATTTAAATCAGTTGTATAATTTTTTATTTAATTTACATATTTACGATATTTTATCGGCTTCGGTTTTACCAAAAATTGGTAGATTTTTTGGCAAAACCACAATATAGTGTAAACAAAAAAGCAGCCTGAAAATCTGGCTGCTTTGTATGCTTGAAAAGGTGTGTGTTTTTTATCGTTTGATCACACGAAGGCTTCGTACATTTTCCCCTTGTGTTACAATCACATTGTAGACTCCAGAGGCAAGCTCTGAACCTAGTTGTAGTTCCGATTGAACGTCTACTTCTAAGGAAGTTGCCGTCATTAATTTACCCAACATATCGTAGACTTTCACTTGAACCTGTTCGGTTTGTGAGGTTGTTACTGATAAAGTAAAGTCATTTGCAAATGGATTTGGATAGGCTACTGCTTTCCACTCTACTTGGAACGAACCGTCGTTTGATCTGGCTGTATCATTGATTGGCGAATTGATGATGCACGCTTCTCCGTAAGGTAAATACGTTCCATCTGTATTTTTAACCGCTACTTCAAATTGGTACGCCGTATTGGTTTCTACTCCAGCTACGCTCGACAATCTAATATCTCTAAGTGGTCGGTCAATCTCAACCGATGCCGATGTGGTCATGTTGGTAATTCTGAATCGGTAACCTTGAGCATAACCCACTTGATTAGCATAAATCACTTGACTCAATCCAGTTAGCGTACCACCACATAGTTGAGTTTCTACTTTGGTTAGTGGGGTTGGTGTAGTTACCGTACAAGCATTTCCGAATGGTTGCCATACGTTGTTGTATTTCACCGCTACTTCTACTTGGTAGTTTTGTGCAAAAGCATAATTGGCTAATTGAGTTAATTTAAATACGCGTAAAGCTCTATCAATGCTTTGAACCTGATTCGTAGCTAAATTGGTTACTCTAAATCTATAACCTTGTGCGCCTGCTACTAAATTAGAATAGATGTTTTCATCTAAAGTCGATAATGTTTGTCCGCACGTTGCAGCCAACACATTTGATTCTCTTGGATTTCTGTACACAATAGAAAAACGGGTATTGAATGTTCCTGCTGCTGTAGTAAACGTGTAGCTGGCTTCTTTCAAATCATATAAACTGTTGTTGGTATTGTCTTTTAAGAAGATACGTTGATCACCTGAGAAGAATCCGTCTAAATGATCAATAGAAATCGTGTATTCTCCTGCCGTTGCTACTGTTAAGCTAAGCGGAACAACATCGGTATCATCAAAAGGTAATGAACGACCTTGTATTACATAGTCTTCGTTGTTGATGATGGAGTTCAATGTCATTGTTCCATCGTTGAAGTATTTTCCATCAAACGAATCAACTCCTTGTGTAGCTCCAGTAATATAACCTACTGCCGTTTGGTAAAAACCACCACCCGTTTTGGTTAAATTCAACCACATTCTATTGCGTTCAATGTTTTCTGTTCTGAAAAATTGATTACTGTTATCGGCTACACGTTGTGAATTATTGAATTCTACCGAACTTCCTGTTGCCGTTGCTTCCACTATAAATCCTTGTCCCGTTGATAAAATATCTACAAAACTGGCATCGTTAGGAACCGTTTGAGCTTCGCCATTGGTTACATACGTACCCGCTGTCCATGTACAGTAACCTGGACTAGTAAGAGTACTATTGGTTTTTCTCCACAAATAAATCGTTCCCGTAATTTGCGTGCTGTTATCCGCTACAAATTCGTCTAAATCAATGGCCGATGGATACGGATTTCCGATCGCGTTGAAACGTTGACCCACCGCAACATTAGTTAATCCAACCGTATATGTTCCGTTATTTGGAACTCCAGTAAATGAACCTGGCCAAATAGTTGGTGTGGTTGGGAATGCATTGGGAAGTCGGATTAAATATCCAGTTCCAACCGAAAAACTGGTTGTCGATGGTGAAGCCACTTCGCTGTATAAATTAGACGAAGTTGTATAGGTATAAAAACGAGTTGACAAAGTTCCGGGCGAAAACGATTGTAAGTTTTGTGCCGCAACGGGAGAAGACCACAAGGTATAATCCAATCGTTTTAATGCTTTGGTGTTGCGTTTTACCACAATGTTTCCTGAATTAGCTACATCGGTCAACTGAATTAAATTGGCGTTGTTACCCAAAGTAAAACTTCCTGAAGAAACCGTAATGGCTCCGTTTAATGTTATGTTGAAGCCAGATGGAATAGAAACGATTGCATTAGTGTCAACTGTCAAAGTACAAGCTTGAATATCGGCAGCTTCAGAATAGGCAGCCGAAATTACAGCTGAATCTATATCGGTTGGCGCTCCAAAATCCCATGACGAACCCGTCCACGTTGTTACTTTACCCACAATAACATTTACTGTTTTTCCCGTAAAAGTAGTCGTACAACCTGTTGCTGTAACCGTACCGCTAGTTATGGTAATAACTGCTCCATTTGCAATTGCTGGAAGATTTGGTGTATCGAATGAGAAATTCCCACTTGCATCAGAAGTACCCGACACAGTATAAAACACGGGTCCAGTAAATGAATTGGTATATGTAAATGATCCCGCTGTGCTTGGCAACAAACCGGTCATCGTAACCGAAGAAGGCGAATTGATACATGCAGAAGTTGCTGTTATAGTATCCAATGTTGGAATAGGTGTTAGAGTTACAGTAGCATTTCCTGTCATCGTTAAAGAAAGACTACAGGCTACATTAGTCGCTTCAACAGTATAGGTTCCGGCAGTTACTTGATTTCCGAAAGAAATAGCTGCACCTGTTCCCGCAACGGGCGAACCTACATTGGTAGCACCATTTTTTAATTGATAGCTGATACCTACTTGTGAACCTGATAAACCTACTGCAACACCCGTATTTTCACATCCGGTTCCTCCGCCTGTAACGGTGAATGCAACTGGATCAATGCATACAACATTTCCTGTAAAATTAAAATCATTAACACTAAATGTCCCTGAAGCCAACACAGCTGAATAACCATAAATTCTGTATGATATCGCGGAGCTTATAGTATCAAAACTAGTACTTGTTAATGACACTGTACCTCCAACCGATGTTGGCGCGGCAATATTTGAAGTATATCCATCAACACTACTTCTTACAGCAAATAATGTTGGCCCATTTCCAGATGCTTGAGAGGTATACAATAATTCATTAAAATCAATGTAGTAACCTAAATTAGGAGTTAATGTAAACTCAAAATAATCATTTACATCTATACTCACTGCAGTTGACCAACCATCTGCATTATATCTATTATTGGCGTTAGAACCATTAATTCCTGTTCCTCGTCCAACACCGCTAACCGTAATATTTGCATTAAATGCTTGTCCTGTTGTATACGGATTTGCAGCATTGGGATTTGTACCCGTAATTGCATTTGAAAATATACTTACAGGGGCAAGAGTAATCACTATGTTTCCACTTGTGATTTGGGAAAAACTACCCGAATCAGCATATAATGTATACGTTGAAGTTGCATCAAATTGTGCCGCACTAAAAGTAGCGACACCGGCCACTGCAGCAACCGTTAACGTGCCTGATAAATTTCCTGTTCCACTTGCTTTAGAGATTACAATATTTCCTGTATAAAATGTATCCACTGAGTTATCAGGACGTCTTGCTTCTACAGTAAATGAAGCTAAATTTACACCTACATTTCCTGTTGCTGGAACTCCAATAAATGCTAATTGAGAAGCTGCCGCCACTACGTTAAAAGTTGCACTTGTACCCGCGGTCAAAGGATCGCCAGAAGTTTGCGTAGATGTTATCGTCGCAGCTGTTCCAGCAGTAGATAAAGTGACTCCAGAAACTACAACTGTGTTGGTTCCGGCCAAAATCGTACCCGTGATTGTTCCGCCAATACTACCTGCTGCACCATTCGTGCTTAATGTAAAATTAGTGTCGGCTACAACATTCGACGCCGATCCAAAAGCATCTTGAGACTGAACTGTAACGCTAAATCCGTATCCTGCGCCCGGTGTAGCTGGACTGATTGTCGTAACTACAAATTGAGTAGCAATAGACAAGAAAGCATTGTCTTTTCCTAAAGCAAAATAATGAGTTCCTGTCGATAGATCGGATGGCGTACTATTCGATGAGGATGTAAAAGTAAAAGGATTTGAACCCGCTACAACCGCTCCCACTTGTGACCAAGCAGAACCATTATAATAGCCAATATAAGGAGTAGTAGCAGCGATAAAGCCAGTATTTTCTTCGCCCGAATTGTACTGAGCTACCACAGATAAGTTACTTCCTCCCGCTACTTGTTCACTTGTAATCCATCTTCTGCTTACTGTCTTTGTATTCGTTAAGCCAGTTGTTAAAGCACCGTCTGCAACGCGAACTCCATATACATCTGAAGTTCCAGAGTTATTGAATGTAATCGGATTGTAAGCGCTTCTTCCCACAGGAAATAAACTAGCACTTGCTCCTACAGTTCTTTTAAATTGTCCCGTTCCGTTCGTATTGATATAACTTGCAGCACCAGCATTGATAACCGTTCCAGCTGTACCAATCGTTACATCATTTGCTCCCAAATTGATATTTCCAGCGGTAAGATCAAGTGTAAGATTATTTACAATTGAATTGTTTAATGTTAATCCTGAACTATTATCTATTTTTAAAAAATCAAAAGTAGTAGCTCCAGTTAACGTCTGTAAAGATGTCCCTCTGAACGTTACCAAACGGCTGTTTGGGTTGAATGTCCCTATATTTATCCAATTTCCACCGATGTTAAGATCGGCTCCAATAGTTCCATTTAAATTTAATATGCCTCCTGTTCCCAGAGTTAAGTTACCTCCCAACGATCGTGCAGCGTTTGGTAAATTCACTGAACTATTAATTAGCGTAACATTTTGAGGCGTTCCTGCTCCTGCAGTTGTTGCATTTCCTGTCCATTCGTTGTTTACGCCATAACCGGTAACATTGTTGTATACCAATGTAGAAGTGTTAGCATAAACGGGTGAATTGGTTGTAACAAATCCACCACTATTAACTTGAAGTGTACCTTGTATCGTAGTTAATCCCGAACCGAAATTAATTCCGTTGGTCAAAATTGTAGTAACATTGGCTCCCAAAGTCAGTGTTCCCGCACTTGTTGAAGTTACCGTTTTACTTCCTGTAATATTTAAAATACCCCCTGCAATCGCAGAAAATATACTTCGTGCGCCACCAGTTACCTGAAGGTTTCCTCCATTGTTTGACAACGTAAGCGCCTGACCGTTCAAATCAATTGTACCTGCATTTAAAAGCTGTAATGAACTTCCAGCAGTAGCATTAACCGTAACATTATTAGCTAAAACAAGGCTTCCAGCAGATTTATTATTTACCAAATAATTAAAGGTTTCGCCAGCAGTATTCGTGATGGTTTGATTCGATGCTCCGTTGAAGAAAACAGCTCTTCCGTTAGGAGAAAAAGAACCCGAATTAGTCCAGTTTCCACCGATATATAAATCGCCACTTGTTCCGTTTAAAACTAAAGAACATGTTGCGTCAATTGTAATATTTCCTGATATTCCTCTATCGGAAGTTGTTAAGGTTAACGTTCCTGTTTGTACTCGCACATTTGCTGGAATTCCAACACCTGCCGCACCGTTTCCGGTCCATTCGTTAAATACACCATACGAAGTATTGTACACTAACGTTGAAGACGAACCATAGGTTGGCGAATTATTAAAAAATCCTCCTGAATTTAATTGGCAGATTCCGTTGAGTGTTAACGTTGAACTGGTCAATGTTACGCCTGCTGCCGTTTGAAATGTTCCTGTTATTGTTCTGGTGAATCCTAAATTTAAATTACTTCCTGTATTTACAGTCACATTCACCGGTCCATTCGTTGTTGGCCAATAATTACCGTTGTTAGCTCCGTAAGCCGTATTGAAGATTAATGTTCCGTTAGAACCATAAACCAAAGCATTTGTTCCTCCTGCGTCGGAAACCCAACCGCCAGAATTCAGTTGAAACGAACCATTAATAGTTGTAGTTCCATTGTTTACGTAGGTTTGACTGGTTGCCAATGTTCCGCCTACGTTAACTGTAGTAGTCGTTCCTGCATTTCGGGTAGCATAAGTTCCGCTGTCCATGGTAACCACGTGACTTGCAGCAATTATGGCGTTATCAGCCGAAGTTGGAATTACTCCTCCAGCCCATGTGGCTGTGTTCGACCAGTTTCCTGATGCTTGTGATGTGATGGCAGGAACATTTAATGTAGCTGTTAGACTGACATTATCAAGTCCAACACCTTGTGAGCTTCCTCCTGTCGTATTAAAATTCCATCTCAAATATAAATTACCTCCGTTTGGAATATTAATTCCCGACAAAGTAAACGACCTATTGATGACAGTTCCTGTGTTGAAGTCATAAGCACTTGAACCTGTCGTGAAAGCTCCACTATCTCCTGCTGTTCTGGCTGTCCACGTTGTTCCATTTGTGGAGGTAAAGAACGTAATTGAGCAAGCTGCCGAATTGATTCTATATCTCTCATAATCAAACGAAATTGTTAAATCATTAATCTGAACACCAGATGTATTGCTATAAAACGCCATAACTGAATTAGGATTAGCATAACCTCCAGAAGTCATAAATCCAATTGCTCTATCTGTTGTTGTTGTACCATTCCCCCAATTATAACGTCCACCCGTTGCAGGCGAACCACTATTTGCAGTAATATTTGCAGATGTAAAATTAGCTGCATCTGACCAAGTGTTAGTACCTCCACCTGCAGGAGTCATTTTCCAATTGGCAGGCAAATTAACAGGAGGAGCTGTTACTGTTCCGTTAAAATTTTCAGTAACGGGAGATGAGGAAGAGATTGCAATTTGTCCAAAAGACAAAGAACTCATCAGCAACAAAAAAGAAAAAATCGAATTTTTAACAAAACGATTTAAAGTAATTCGAGTAAAATAATTCATAAAGTAAAATATTTTTAGGGTAGTAACTTGAAAATGAATGTGTTTTTCAAGCCCGCAAATCTATTTCTTTTATTTCAATAAGCAATTTTATAACGTATAGATTTATAACTACAACGTTGTAGTGTTAAAAAATTAATTTACAACAAACAAAAACCTCTTCAGTTTCCTGAAGAGGTTTAATTTATAAATTTTTACTGATGATTATCTTTTAATCACTCGTAGTGTTTTGGTGTTTTCACCTTGAGATACAATTACGTTGTACACTCCTGATGGATAATTATCTCCTAATTCGATGATGTCTGAAGCTTGCGCTTTTCTATCCTCAACTAGTTTTCCCAACATATCGTACACTCGTACTTGAACCGCTTCTTCTGAAGTAGTTGAAAGATTCAATCCAAAGTTTGATGCAAATGGATTAGGAGAAGCAATCGCTTGGAAGTTATTTCCTGCTGCTGCGTCATTTCCTCTTGCGTTACCTGGAATGGTAAGCGTACAGATTTTTCCGTAAGGTCCGAATACACCATTGATTTCAATACTCACTTGAACTGAATACGTTGCACCTGCTGGTACTGGTATAGAACTCAAGACGAATGAACGCAATGGACGATCAAATGTATACGTGAACGCTCCATTTACAAATCGGAATCTATAAGTAGTTGCTCCCACATACGAATCAGCATAGACGATTGTATTTGGATTTGAAATCGTTACATCACATTGTGACAATTGCAATTGTGTACTTGGAAAACTTGGCGTAGTAATGTTACAAACCACTGGATTGTAGGGTAAGTACGTTCCGTTCGTGTTTTTAACCGCTACTTCAACTGAATACGTAGAATTGAATTCTGGAGTAAATCCAGCAATATTATTCAAACGCACGTCTCTTGTTAAACGCTCTACTTCTACACTTGCAGAAGTTAATAAATTCGTGATTCTGAATTTATATCCTGATGCAAAAGGAACATTGTTAGCGTAGACAACATCACTCATTGTAGTCAGCGTACCATCGCATTGTGCCGCTTGAACTTGAGTCACTGCTGATGGTGTAGTCACCAAACATGCCGAGCCTACAAAAGGTTGCCATACATTATTATAACGAATTGAAACCTCAACTTGATACGTTCTTGCAAAAGCATAGTTTGAAAGTTGAGTCAATTGGAATACACGTAACGCTTTATCAATTGATTGAACTTGCATAGTAGTCATATCAGTTACCGTAAAACGATATCCTTGAGCACCTGCTACTAGATTTGCATAGATGTTTTGGTTGATGGTAGCCAAAGTTACTCCACATTGTGAAGTCTGAAGTACCGATACAATTGGAGTACATCCTTCGTCGATGGTTCCGTCGCAATTGTTATCCAAACCGTCGTAACATACTTCAGTTGCATTTGGATTTACCGCTGCGTTGTTATCATTACAATCGGTATTATTTAAAACAAAACCAATTGGAGCTACACAAGCCGAAGTTGTCAATGCAGGATTTCCAAAACCATCACCATCAAAATCCTGATAGAAAGTAATACCTGTTAAGTTCAAGAAGTCGTTGTCATTACAATCGAAATTATTGAATACACCACCACATCCTACAAAAGTGGTTGATCCTAAACCATCGCCATCGGCATCTAAATATTGGAGTTGATTGTCGTTGCAATCCCCGTTATTGGTAACTCCGCATGCCACTGCTATGTTGGCGCCAAATCCGTCACCATCGGCATCTAAATACTGAAATTGACCATCGTTGCAGTCTACATTATTTGCCACTCCACATCCTACTAAAGTCGTGGAACCAAAACTATCGCCATCCGCATCTAAATATTGCAATTGAGCGTCGTTGCAATCTCCGTTATTCAATACTCCGCATGCTACTAATATATTTGCTCCAAATCCGTCACCATCAGCATCTAAATACTGATATTGATTATCGTTACAATCTACATTATTTGCCACCCCACATCCTACTAAAGTCGTGGAACCAAAACTATCGCCATCCGCATCTAAATACTGCAATTGAGCATCGTTGCAATCGCCATTATTTAACACTCCGCATGCTACTAATATATTAGCTCCAAATCCGTCACCATCAGCATCTAAATACTGATATTGATTATCGTTACAATCTACATTATTTGCCACCCCACATCCTACTAAAGTCGTGGAACCAAAACTATCGCCATCCGCATCTAAATACTGCAATTGAGCGTCGTTGCAATCTCCGTTATTCAATACTCCGCATGCTACTAATATATTAGCTCCAAATCCGTCACCGTCAGCATCTAAATACTGATATTGATTGTCGTTACAGTCACTATTGTTGGTTACTCCGCATCCTACAATAATCATCGAACCAAAACTATCGCCATCCGCATCTAAATACTGCAATTGAGCGTCGTTGCAATCTCCGTTATTCAATACTCCGCATGCCACTAATATATTAGCTCCAAATCCGTCACCGTCACCATCTAAATACTGATATTGATTATCGTTACAGTCACTATTGTTGGTTACTCCGCATCCGACAATAATCATCGAACCAAAACTATCGCCATCCGCATCTAAATATTGGAGTTGATTGTCGTTGCAGTCGCCGTTATTAGTAACTCCACACGCCACTGCTGTATTCGAACCATATCCGTCGCCATCGGCATCTAAATACTGAATTTGATTATCGTTGCAATCTGAATTATTTTGCACTCCGCATCCTACAATAATCATCGAACCAAAACCATCGCCATCGCCATCGAAATATTGCAATTGGTTGTCGTTGCAATCTCCGTTATTAGTAACTCCACACGCAACTGCTGTATTCGAACCGTATCCGTCGCCATCGGCATCTAAATACTGAATTTGATTATCGTTGCAATCTGAATTATTTTGCACTCCGCATCCTACTATAATCATCGAACCAAAACCATCGCCATCGCCATCGAAATATTGCAATTGGTTGTCGTTGCAATCTCCGTTATTAGTAACTCCACACGCTACTGCTGTATTCGAACCATATCCGTCGCCATCGGCATCTAAATACTGAATTTGATTATCGTTGCAATCTGAATTATTTTGCACTCCGCATCCTACAATAATCATCGATCCAAAACCATCGCCATCCGCATCGAAATATTGGAGTTGGTTGTCGTTGCAATCGCCGTTATTGGTAACTCCACACGCAACTGCTGTATTCGAACCATATCCGTCGCCATCGGCATCTAAATACTGAATTTGATTGTCGTTGCAATCTGAGTTATTTGCCACTCCGCATCCTACCAAAGTTGTGGATCCAAAACTATCGCCATCGGCATCGAAATACTGTAATTGGTTGTCGTTGCAATCGCCGTTATTCAACACATAACCTATCGGAAGTCCTGTACACACCGTAACCGCGCTACCCGGATTTCCGAATCCATCGCTATCGGCATCCAAGTAATAGGTCACATAACTACCTACGTTGAATGTAGCTTTATAGTTGAGTCCGCCATTACTAGCATAAACAGTTCCCGAACACGTAGTAGGTTGTTCCGAATATACTTCAACTGTATAATTTCCGGCACTTAATCCAGCCAAAAGATTGATGGAATATCCGGCACTTTTCCACTGTTGGTCTTCACCTCCACATCCGTTGGTAAATCCGGAGAAATATGGAATTGAGACATTCGTAAATGAGCCCGATGGAGAACCTGTTGGATAAATGCGATACAACAAATTTGTTGCTGTGATATCACACCCACCGCATTTGTAATTATTGTGTTCTGCTCCTTTTAAAAGCAACGTTGACGTACCTTCGCAATATGTACCAAGACTAGAACCATCAAAATCAGGATTGCCCGTTGTGGCTTGCAAATCATAGTACACGTCACCCGAATTATTACTATCAAACACTACAAAAGTAGAATTAAAACCTGCTGATTGCCCGAGTGACAAAGCACTAAAAAAAAGAGCTAGCAGAACAAAAGCATTTCTTTTTAAAAAAGTTAAAATTTGTTTCATAAAAAATATTTTAGAGGTTAAACAACAAACTAATTTTAATAATCAAATTAGTAATTGATACCTACAAAAATACTTCGGGTGAATTTTTTCACAATACGCTATTTTTCGTATTTTCAATAAAAAAACCTCTTCAGTTTCCCGAAGAGGTTTTAATTAGTATAACTATGTATGATTATCTTTTAATCACTCGTAGTGTTTTGGTGTTTTCACCTTGAGATACAATTACGTTGTATACTCCTGATGGATAGTTGTCTCCTAATTCGATGATGTCTGAAGCTTGCGCTTTTCTATCTTCAACTAGTTTTCCTAACATATCGTACACTCTTACTTGAACCGCTTCTTCTGAAGTAGTGGATAGATTCAATCCGAAAGTTGATGCAAATGGGTTTGGAGAAGCAATCGCTTGGAAGTTGTTTCCTGCTACTGCGTCATTTCCTCTTGCACTTCCTGGGATGGTAAGTGTACAGATTTTTCCGTAAGGTCCGAATACACCGTTGATTTCAATACTTACTTGAACGGAATACGTTGCACCTGCTGGTACTGGTATAGAACTCAAGATGAATGAACGCAATGGACGATCAAAAGTATACGTGAACGCTCCATTTACAAATCGGAATCGGTAGGTTGTTGCTCCAACATACGAATCAGCATAGACGATTGTATTTGGATTTGAAATCGTTACATCACATTGCGATAATTGCAATTGAGTACTAGGAAAACTTGGCGTAGTAACGTTACAAACAATTGTATTGTACGGCAAGTACGTTCCGTTAGTGTTTTTAACGGCTACTTCAACTGAATACGTAGTGTTGAATTCTGGAGTAAATCCAGCAATGTTATTCAAACGTACATCTCTAGTTAAACGATCTACTTCTACACTTGACGATGTTAGTAAATTTGTAACTCTGAATCTATATCCAGAACCATAAGGAACATTGTCTGCATAAATAGCATCACCCATAGTTGTCAATTGTCCGTTACATTGAGCGGCTTGAACTTGAGTCACTGCTGATGGTGTAGTCACCAAACATGCCGAGCCTACGAAGGGTTGCCATACGTTGTTGAAACGAATTGAAACTTCTACTTGATACGTTCTTGAGAAAGCATAGTTTGACAATTGAGTCAATTGGAATACACGTAACGCTTTATCAATAGATTGAACTTGATTGGTAGTCATATCCGTTACCGTAAAACGATATCCTTGAGCACCAGCCACTAAATTTGCATAGATGTTTTGGTTGATAGTAGCCAAAGTCACTCCGCATTGTGAAGGTTGAACTACTGATACAATTGGAGTACATCCTTCGTCGATGGTTCCGTCACAATCATTATCTAAACCGTCGTAACATACTTCGGTTGCATTTGGATTTACTGCTGCATTATTGTCGTTGCAATCACCTGTATTAGCGACACCACAAGCTACTTGAACGCTTGTTCCATAATTATCATTATCGCCGTCAAAATATTGAATTTGATTATCATTGCAATCTGAATTATTCGTTACACCGCAAGCAACTTGAATGGTGGATCCAAATCCGTCTCCATCAACATCTGCATACTGAATTTGATTATCGTTGCAATCTAGGTTATTTGTAACTCCGCAAGGAACTTGAGTTGTTGATCCAAATCCATCTCCATCAACATCTGAGTACTGAATCTGATTATCATCACAGTCTGTACTATTCGCAACACCACAAGCAACTTGAGTCGTTGAACCAAATCCGTCGCCATCAACGTCAGCATACTGAATTTGATTATCGTTGCAATCTAAGTTATTGGTTACACCACTTGGAGCTAAAGTTGTTGATCCAAATCCGTCGCCATCATTGTCAACATACGTTAGTAAGTTATCATTAGTATCTGAATTGTTAGCTACTCCACAAGCAACTTGAGTCGTTGATCCAAATCCGTCAGCATCGGCATCTAAATACTGAATTTGATTGTCGTTACAATCTAAGTTATTGGTTACACCACTTGGAGCTAAAGTTATGGATCCAAATCCGTCACCATCATTGTCTACATAAGTTAGTAAGTTATCATTAGTATCTAAATTGTTAGCTACACCACAAGCAACTTGAGTCGTTGAACCAAATCCATCACCATCGGCATCTACATATTGCAATTGATTGTCGTTGCAATCGGCAGTGTCCAATACAAATCCAGCTACGGGTGTACAAGATGTAGTTGTAACAGCAGGATTTCCAAATCCATCACCATCAGCATCTTGATAATAGGTAATCAAAGGCTGAATGGTAACTGCAACTGCTAACCGATTAGTTCCTTCACATGGCCCTAAAGTTTGAGAAGCATAATAGGTAACCCCATTCACTAAAGGTGTAGAGGTAGCTAACGGACTTCCTAAAGTTGCATTCGCATACCATTGAATACTCGTGCCTGTTGCAGATAAATTTGCTATGGTTGCAGCGTTACAAAATGATTGAGTAGCACTTCCTGTTGGTGGAGGCACAGAACCAACTATAGAATACGATACACTTGCTCCATTATTAGATAGAACAGGATCCAATTGATTCGATTGAACTATAGATGCGTAAGCTGACAAACTTCCTGAGCCATTTGCTATTCCGTTAATGGTCAATGTTCGAGATCCACTTGCTGGAACAGCTCCTATGTTCCAGTATCCTGAAGTTGGACTATACGTTCCACCTGAAGCAGTATGAGAAGAATAGGTAAAACCAGCTGGTAAACTAGCGGTAGCAATTACGCCAGAAGCCGCTGTAGCCGTGGCATTCGTAATTGTTATAGTTAACGTATTGCTAGCACCTGAGCAAGCCGTTGAAATATTAGACGTAATCCCAACACCTAAATTCGCTTGAACCGAAGGCGCAGCACCAAAAACCAAAACTCTATTCATTTCTCTTCCGGCTACATAAAGTCGGCCGTACAAATCGAAAGAGGCGTTATAAATACTAAACATATTATTATTAGTTGCTGAACCTGAAGGATAAAAAGCAGTTGATGATGTAAAACTAGGTTGACCTAAAACCACATTGGCCGCTGCTCCGTTTACAGTTGGAATTGAATTATAAACTAACACTCTACTGTTTCCGAACTCACCGATAGCTACTTTCCCCGAAGGAGAAACGGTTACACCAATTGGTGCATTTAAATTAGTAGCGGTAGTTCCTGCACCATTTGATCCCATAATAGTCTGACCTATTACCACATCGGCTGCAGCACCATTGGTTGTTGGAATAGTATTCCACACTAATACTCTATTATTAGCTGAATCGGCTACCAATAGTTTTCCATCAGGAGAAACACAAACACCCCATGGATTTACCATAGTTGTAGCTGAACTTCCACCACCAGGTGAATTAAAAACGGTTTGACCCACAACCACATCGGCGGGTTTATTGTTGGTAGTTGGGATACTATTCCAAATCAATATTCTGTGATTACCTCTATCGGCAATTAACAATCGTCCATCACTACTTACATAAGCACCTGTTGGCCCATTCATGGCCGTGGCTGAAACACCACCAAATCCGGAAGTAAAATTAGCTTGACCTAATACGACATCGGCATTCTGACCATTAACGGTTGGAATCGTATTCCAAATCAATACTCTATTATTACTAAAATCGGTTACAATTAATTTATTCCCATCCGGTGAAAAAGCAACTCCATTAGAGTTACTAATACTGGATTGGGTTGTGCCAGAAGAACCACAACTTGTAAAATTGGCTTGACCCACTACAACAGAAGCATTAGCGCCATTGGCTGTAGGCGTTGGATTCCATAATTTAACTCGGGCACCTGTTTGTTCACTTACGGCCAAAACTCCTTTAGAACTAATAGCCGTGTACGATGGAGCATAAAGTCCGTTTTGAGTACATGCTGCTACATTCGCGGTAAAGTTCGCTTGACCCACCACCAAACTTGCTGCTTGCGAGTTCGTAAAGTTAATTTGGGCGTAAAAACTCGTACTAAATAATAGCACAAAAACCAAAAGCGCTTTCATCACAAGTGCGTTTGATTGGTTCATAAAAAGAATACCGTTCAACAACGAATCTTGATTAGCCTCAGCTAGCGGTCGTTCTTCTTTACCTCCTCGGAGTAAAGCACTGACTTGACAAAAATTGTGGACCATCCACTTCCAAAGAATAAAGTTTTTCATGACAATAGGGTTTAAATGTGTTTACAAAGTTGATGGGTTTACTTCTAAAAAAAATCCCTACAAATAGGGATATTTAATTTGGTAATCTTTTCAAAACTAAGTTGTAAACTATTTATTTGACAGAAAAATCTGTAACTAACTCATATATCTGTTAAACTACATAAAGTAGTATTAATTTTACATTTTTTTAATTCCACCACCTTTGAAAAGTTTATCTTATCGCGTAATAAAATCCACAAACCAAAAACAAATCTTTTATAAAGTTTATATTTGCACCACAAACAAACTAAGCGAAGCATTTACACAATGCCAAGCAGAATAAAACTAAACATGAAAGAATTACTCACTAAATTTGAGAATAAACAACCCGAAATAGTTTTTAACTGGAAAGATTCGGAAACTGAAGCTGAAGGTTGGACCGTAATCAACTCACTTCGCGGTGGTGCTGCAGGTGGCGGAACCCGAATGAGAAAAGGTCTCGACATGAACGAAGTGCTGTCACTAGCCAAAACCATGGAAGTAAAATTCTCTGTTTCGGGTCCAGCAATAGGTGGCGCCAAATCGGGCATCAATTTTGACCCAAGCGATCCACGAAAAAAAGGCGTATTACAACGTTGGTACAAAGCGGTTTCTCCCTTATTAAAGAGTTATTATGGAACCGGAGGTGATTTGAACGTAGACGAAATTCACGAAGTGATTCCGTTTACCGAAGAATGCGGCGTTTGGCATCCACAAGAAGGCGTTTTTAACGGACATTTCAAACCGACCGAGGCTGATAAAATCAACCGAATTGGTCAATTGCGTCAAGGTGTCATCAAAGTGATTGAAAACCCAAAATTCTCTCCCGATGTGTTGCGAAAATACACCATCGCCGATATGATTACAGGTTATGGCGTTGCCGAAGCAGTGCGTCACTATTACAACACCTATGGTGGAGATTTCCAAGGAAAGAAAGCTATCGTACAAGGATTTGGAAATGTAGGCTCGGCTGCCGCTTTTTACTTGGCAGAAATGGGTGTGAAAATCATCGGAATCATCGATAGAGATGGTGGATTGATAAATGAAAACGGATATACTTTTGAAGAAATCAGACGTTTATTTTTAAACAAAGACGGCAATAAATTAGTAGCCGAAAACATGATTCCGTTTGCCGAAATCAACGAAAAAATATGGTCCATTGGTGCTGATATTTTTACGCCTTGTGCGGCGTCTCGATTGGTTACAAAAGACCAATTGGACCAAATGATTGGCTCTGGATTGGAAGTCATTTCCTGCGGTGCAAATGTTCCGTTTGCGGACAAAGAAATTTTCTTCGGCTCCATCATGGAAGAAACTGACAACAAAGTGAGTTTGATTCCTGATTTTATTTCGAATTGCGGAATGGCACGTGTTTTCGCCTATTTTATGGAGAAAAAAGTTCAAATGACCGACGAGGCGATTTTCTACGACACGTCTGAAATCATTAAAAAAGCCATCGAAAAAGCGCACGCTGCAAATCCAAACAAACACAACATCAGCGCAACTGCTTTTGAAATTGCGCTTAAACAATTAGTATAAATGAAACCCACACAACTCTTTAAATTGTTTTTTGAAAGCGAAAAAGCCGGCGGATTGGTCTTACTAGTCTGTACCGTAATTTCACTTATACTCGCCAACTCGGCTATTTCAGAAGACTATTTATCGATGTGGCATCATCAAATAGGCAAACACTCGGCCGAACATTGGATCAACGACGGATTAATGGCCATCTTTTTTCTATTGATCGGACTCGAACTCGAACGAGAAGTATACATCGGAGAACTTTCCAAATTAAAAGACGCTATTTTACCGCTTTCGGGCGCGTTGGGTGGAATGCTCATCCCAGCCTTGATTTATTTTGCTTTTAATATTGGAACTGAAACGCAATCGGGAATCGGAATACCCATGGCAACCGACATTGCTTTTGCGATCGGAATTTTATCGTTGTTAGGCAAAAGAGTTCCGCTTTCACTTAAAGTATTTTTAACAGCTTTGGCCGTGATAGACGATTTAGGAGCGATTTTACTCATCGCCGTTTTTTACACCAAAACCATTTATTTTACCAACCTCATCATCTCATTATCCATTTTTGGAGTGTTATTGATCATGAACCGACTGAAGGTAACCAACCTCATTTTGTATTTAGTCGGCGGTATTTTTATGTGGTACTTCATGCTGAATTCGGGTGTTCACGCTACCATAACCGGAGTTTTATTGGCATTCGCCATTCCGTTTGGAAATGGAAATCCGAAAACCATATCCTACCAATTACAACATTGGCTGCACCATCCGGTAGCTTTTATCATCATTCCGCTCTTTGCGTTGAGCAATACTGCGATTGTAATCGAAGGTGATTGGATTGATAATTTTACTAAACCGTATGCGTTAGGCATACTTTTTGGACTGGCACTCGGAAAGCCATTGGGCATACTAGCTTTTTGTTTTGCGGCAGTCAAGCTGAAGTTAACCACATTGCCCGATGACATGAATTGGAAATCATTGACGGGCGTCGGATTTTTGGGCGGTATCGGATTTACCATGTCAATTTTCATCACATTAATTGCATTCGAAGACCATCATCTGATTAATAATGCCAAGTTTATGATACTCATTGCGTCTTTAGTTTCAGGTGTAATTGGATTTGTTTGGCTGATGAAAAGCATTAAAAACAAAAAGATTAGCGCTAAAGAATAACAATTTTTAGTATATTTCGGCGTTACAAGTAAAAAGACAAAAACTATGAGTTTAGATTCTTCACCTACCGATAAAAGGAAATCAATAGTCATTGCGGCCTTGGTTTACACCCTGTTGCTCGTAATTTTATTTTTTATCCGTTTTTGGCCTCCATCCGATGCTGAATTAGCAGCGCTTGCTGGTGGCGGTGGCGGTGGCGGCGTTGAAGTTAATTTTGGCGATACCGATTTTGGTTCGGGAGACAATTATAAAAGCGATGTTTTAGACATCAAAGACGTCAATAAAGCCAGTCAGTCGAGTGATTCACAAGAAGAAGATATTATCTCAGAGGAAAGCGACGCCGATAAAACGGATGTAATCATTCCGAAAAACGACAAGCCAAAAGATCCAAAACCTGTCGTTAAAGACGTTAAACCTGTGGTCGCAAAACCAAAGGTAAATAATAATGCCAACGACGCTTTGGCGAACATCATCAAAGGAACTAAAAAAGGCGGCGACGGAAACAGCGGTACGCAAGGAAATCAAGGTTCTGCCAATGGAAGCATCAACTCAAGCGGCTATGGAAATGGCGGTTCGGGTGGCGGAACTGGCGGTGGAACGGGAACCGGAAACGGTACCGGAGTTGGACCAGGCTCGGGCTCTGGAACCGGTGGCGGAAGCGGAAGCGGCAATGGAAAAGGCATTGGAGCTGGTTATTCGTTGGCAGGAAGAAAAGCATTATCAATTCCAACTCCATCGTACACTTGTAATGAAGAAGGTACTGTTGTGGTTCAAATCACCGTGGATAAAAACGGAAAAACCATTGATGCCAAGCCAGGCTATAAAGGCACAACTAACACAGCTAGTTGTTTGGCTGTTCAAGCAAAAGCAGCAGCAATGAGTGCCAAATGGGAAGCGAGTCCGAGTGGTGCTGAAAAACAAATCGGAACCATTACGTATAATTTCAGATTTGGTAATTAAAGTATACGTAAAGATGCTCTCTAGCCCTGACCTGCCTGCGGTAGGCAGATGGCAGAGAAAATAAAAAAAGTCCCGAATTGTTTTCGGGACTTTTTTTATTGTAATCTCGTTTTTACAACGAGACAGGAAAATGGATTACTGATAAAGCCCTCTCGTCCAAAAAGACGAGATCGCTTCTTCTAAAGACTTATTTAGAATTACTCGTGGCAATTACAAACTTCAATTTATTTTTCACGCCAATTTGAAGCACATCCACTAAATCTTGCACTTGCAAATTAAACGGAATTCGAACGACAACTGTTTGGTCTTTGGCATCGCCCATTTGAGCCAATAACGAGGCTTCAAGTTGATCAAAAGGCACTTCTTGTTTATCTAGATAAAAACGTTTGTCTTCAGTCACCGACAAACTAATCAATTGTTTGTTGGTTTTCTCGTTGGCTTTCGATTTAGGCAGTGTCATTTTAATTACGTTTGGATTTGCCAATGTTGAGATGATTAAGAAAAACAACAGCAAAAAAAACATAATATCACTCAGTGATGAAGTAGCTACTTCGGCGTGAAATCGCTTATTTCGTTTTACCATTTGGACGTTGAATTATATTAACAAAATCGAGCACTTGTTTTTGAATCCCTAACGCAAAACCGTCAATTTTCCCGTTGAATAAGTGATACGCTGCATAAGCGATAATACCTACTACCAATCCGGCTCCCGAACTGATCATTTTTTCGTACAAACCACCCGAAATATTTCCGATACTTATGTCTTCGGTTTGCGAAATGCTATAGAAAATTTTGATTACTCCAGAAATAGTTCCAATGAATCCTAATGTTGGGGCAATACCCGCAATCAATCCGAGTTGTCCTAGTTTTTTCTCCATTTCACCTACTTCGATATTCGCGGCACGCTCCATATTGGTTTCGATTTCAGATATCGGGCGACCAATCGTTAAAATCCCTTCGCGCAATACATAACCTGAAGCAGTATTGTTGCGATCGGCAATAGAAACGGCGGCATCTAAATTACCCGCATTTAAATTATCGCGAATGTCGCGGATTAAATTTGGGTCGATAACGGCTCTTTTGTGGATGTATAAATAGCGTTCAACGATAAGATAAAAGGTGTAAAATAATAATAACGCAATCGGAATAAGGAAGAAACCTCCTTTTAAAATAAATTCTAAAACCGAAATTTCCTCGGTTGTTACAGTGCCTTCAATAATGGCACCAGTGGCTTGCGTTAATGAATCATTTTGGACTTGAAGAAAAAAGTTAATCATATAAACTGTTTTTTTGATTTAGTTGTAAAAATAATCTCAAATTTGCACTAAAGATAAAATCTACTACAATAGTAAACTACATTTTTGGGAAATTATTTTGTTTTAGATTTTTTTTATTAAGAAAGTAATGAACTATCTCGAGACCATAAATTGGCTGTTTCACCAATTGCCTATGTACCAGACGCAAGGCGCGTCCGCGTTTAAAAAAGACTTAACAAACACGATTGCTTTAGCCAGACATTTAGGAAATCCTGAAACCGGTTTGACCTGCATCCATGTGGCGGGAACCAACGGAAAAGGTTCTACTTCGCATCTTTTGGCTTCGGTATTTCAGGAAGCAGGTTATAAAGTTGGATTGTATACTTCACCGCATTTAAAAGATTTTCGCGAACGAATAAAAATTAACGGAAGCGATATTTCGGAACAATTTATTGTCGATTTCGTGGCACAACACAAATCCTTTTTCGAAGAACATCATCTGAGTTTTTTTGAAATGACGGTAGGATTGGCTTTTGAGTATTTTAAAAAAGAAAAAACAGACATCAATATTATTGAAGTGGGTATGGGAGGACGATTGGATTCGACCAACATTGTTACACCTGAAGTTTCGGTCATTACCAATATCGGATTGGATCACACACAATTTTTAGGCACAACTTTGGAAGCAATTGCCTACGAAAAAGCTGGAATCACTAAACCAAACGTTCCTGTGGTTATTGGTGAATATACTTCTGAAACTAAAAAAGTGTTTGAAAACAAAGCAAAAGAAACCCAATCGGAAATTTATTTTGCTTCCGATCTAGTGAATGAAACTCCGAAAACAACTTTGCTAGGTGATTATCAAATCCACAACAAAAAAACGGTGGTACAAACGCTACACGTGATTCAGTCACAGAAAAAATTTACTATTTCAGAGAAAAATATAAAAAACGGATTTCTGAATGTGATTCAGAATACGGGTTTACAAGGAAGATGGCAGCAAATCAACAAACATCCGAAAGTCATCTGCGACACGGCACACAATTCCCACGGATTGAAAATTGTGCTGAATCAAATTCAAAACGAACAATTTGACGATTTACATATTGTTTTGGGTGTTGTAAACGATAAAGATTTGGGTGAAATTTTGCCTTTATTTCCAAAAAAAGCAAAATATTACTTCTGTAAACCAACTATTCCACGGGGATTGGATGCAGAAATTTTACGACAAAAAGCCAAAGAGTTTCAACTGAACGGAAAAGTATTTAATTCTGTTTCAAACGCTTACCAAGCTGCACTGAAAAACGCCACGGCAACCGACTTTATTTACATAGGCGGAAGTACTTTTGTAGTCGCAGAAATTTTGTAATTTTTTTTGATTTATGTTTGCAGATATAAAAAAGAGTTCTATATTTGCACTCGCAATCAAGCACTAATCGGGCGATTAGCTCAGCTGGTTCAGAGCACCTCGTTTACACCGAGGGGGTCGGGGGTTCGAACCCCTCATCGCCCACAGAAAACTTCAACAGAAATGTTGGAGTTTTTTTTATGCTTTTTTTCATTTGTAACTACTTAAAATCCTATAAGAAAAACGAAAAAAAGTATAAGCACTTCCTTCCTTCAACCCTTTAACTTTGTAATTCAATCACATAATAGCATTAAATTACAAAACATGAAAAAGAACATTTTAATTGCTCTGTTTATGATAATAGGCACCGCAAAAGTATTTGCTCAAACACCTAAAGTGGTGGTAAGTGATAAGGCTGGATGGCACAAAATTGGTGAAACCGTCGTCAATTACAAAACCGAAAATGACGAAATAATTGTTCTTGGTGCAAACAAATTTCAAACGTTAAAATTCAAAGTTACTGATGCAGCTATTGCCTTGGAGTCATTTGACGTCTATTTTGGCAATGGCGAAATGCAGAGCGTTTCTGTTGGTCAGGAAATCCGAAGTGCTGGTGAAACTCGCGAAGTCAAACTGGACGGAAATGGCGAAAGAGTGGTGAAAAAAGTGGCTTTCAGATACAAAACAGTTGGTGAAAATAATGACAAAAGAGCCCGATTAGAATTATGGGGATTGAAAACCAATCTTGACGAAAAATAACAATTAAATCAAGTTGCCATGCCTTGGACAAAAACTGATTATCCGGATTCAATGAAAAACCTTCCTGTAGCAATACGGAATAAAGCCATCGAAATTGCCAATGCCATTCTTGAAGAAAACAAATTGGAAGAAGGATTAGCAATAGCTACTGGAATAAAAAACGCAAAAGAATGGGGTGAAAAACACGGGAAAACAACAGCGCCTCTTAAAAGTTCTAAGAAAGTAAAAAGAATAAAATAGCACCCATTGACTTAAAACTCCTTATGAAAGTAGGGAGTTTTTTTGTTATAAAGAATTCCGAATAATCAATCGATTCATATTCTCAATCTGCTCTTTTTTGTTCTCCAAAATCATATTGGCTAAAATAAGTCCCATGGCTTTAAAATCAGTGGAAATAGTTGTGATGCCGTTTTCGACTACTTTTTTGAGTGGCGTTTCGTTGTAGGATATGATTCCGAAGTCAGTTCCCAATTGCAAGTCTTGTGTTTTAGATTGTTCAATTACTTTCACCAGATCACGGTCATCTGGAATAACATATACTTCTCCATTTTCAATGGTGCGATGAGCAAAATCGGCAATCACTTCAAAAGGAATAGAAAAATCGGTACAGAAGTTTTCAAAACCAATTTTCATTCCCAATGGCTCACGAAAACCCGGAAAAATAAGCACCATTTTCTGGTAGTGATCCAATAGTGGTTTTGCTTCAACCAAAGCCGTATACATGTCTTTTATAAAGTTTTGATAGACCGAAGGATATTCCTCTAAATCAGTATTCGTCTGATCTAAAATATACACATCTTGCTTTGGGAGTGTTTTTATATCCGACGCTGCTCCAACTAAATTGGTAGGCATTATGATGTATTTCGAATAATTACCATTACTTTCATTGATGAGTTTTTTAAACATTTCTCCATTAAAATGATGGAAGAAAATATCAATCTGTGCTTTGTTGTTCATCGTCTCTAAAAAAGAGGTGTAAATGTCTTCCTTAAAACTATTCAACTCGTCAAACAATAAAAAAAAGCGTTGTTCAAAACTAAATTCAACACTCTTCACGTAATAGCCTTTTCCCAAAATGGCATAGATGATTCCGCGCTTCTTTAATTCGTCATACGCCAACAACACCGTATCTCGCGAAATCGAAAACTCCAAACTCACCTTATTTACAGAGGGAAGTTTGTCGTCGCGCTTCAATCTATTTTCGGCAATGGCAACCTCTACCGAAAACACAATTTGCTTGTATTTGGGCAAAGCCGACTGGGTATTAATCGAAATTAGTTTCATCAAAATAAATTAACTGGTGGCAAGATACAACAAAACTGGTAGGTACTGGTATGGCTAATTAAACATATTTTTTACTTTTGGTAGGAGATTACTAAAATTTTTATGCAAAATATTCATTTTTCACATTTTGAGAAACATAAAATTATCAAATCATTTGGAATTCACCCGAATGGTGACGAAATTTTTTGCTATACCTTAATCAACTCGAACGGATTCGAACTCAACGTACTGAATTACGGCGCAACTATTCAATCGCTAAAAATTCCGGTTTCAAACACGGTAAAAGTGGATGTTGTTTTGGGATTTGAAACACTCAACGATTACATCAACTCATTCGATTTACCGAGCGCACCTTACCTTGGAACAATTGTAGGTCGGTTTGCAGGGCGAATCAACAACGCCTCATTCACACTGAACAATCAAGAAATTCAACTCACTAAAAACCACGGCCCACATCATATTCATGGTGGGAATTCGGGTTTTAGCAAAGCCATTTGGCAAGTAAAACTAGTTACCAAAAATTCGATTACATTGCAACACATCAGTCTTGACAACGAAGAGAATTACCCCGGGAAATTAACGACTCAAGTATGCTACACCCTTTCTGATGCCAACGAATTGAAAGTAGAAATGTCGGCTACTTCAACGCAAGACACACCCGTAAATTTGACCCAACACAGTTATTTTAATTTGGATGGCCATGCAGAGGATAGTTCAAATCAAGAGCTATCCATTGAATCGTCGACAATTTTAGAAACCACTTCTGAAAACATTCCAACCGGAAATTTCATACCTTTAAACCAACATCCATTTGATTTTTCAACGCCTAAATCACTCCCAAACTCCATTGACAACACTTTTGTTTTAGAAAAAAATTCAACTACAAATGCGGTTTTGTTTAGTGCAAAAAACAAGTTAAAAATGTCGGTTACCACGAATCAACCAGCCCTTCATATTTATGTGGGCGGAAATTGTTTCGATCAAATAAACGGAAAAGAGAATGCAAATTATCATACGAAAAGCGGAATTTGTTTTGAAGCTCAAAATTTTCCCGATTCGCCCAATCACAAGCATTTTCCGAATTCAATCCTAAAAAAAGGATCTACGTATATCCATCAAACGACTTTCAAATTTGAAAATTTATAATCAAAACACTATGAAAAAAGCACTTTTTATTCTACTCACTACTGTGCTCCTATCCTGTTCATCCGATAGTAGTTCAGAAGTTACAGAACCCGATTTTGTGGACGAATCGATTCGCGGAGCCGACATGTCGTACCTTCCTTTAATTGAAGGTGAGGGAACAATTTACAAACACAACAATGTAGCAGAAGACCCAATCATCACGCTAAAAAATGCAGGTTGTAATGCGATTCGCATGCGCGTTTGGCAAAATCCAATTGGCGGACATTCAGGTTTAGCAGAAGTAAAAGCTTTTGCGTTACGTGTTAAACAAGCCGGACTAAAAGTATGGTTGACCGTTCACTATTCGGATACTTGGGCCGATCCAGGAACGCAGACGAAACCTGTTGCTTGGCAAAGCATGAATTTTAACACCTTGAAAACAACTGTCGGAACCTACACCACTCAAATCATGAACGAAATCAATCCCGATATTATTCAGATTGGGAATGAAATAAACGACGGACTACTATGGCCTGACGGACGATTATCATCCAATGAAAGTCAGTTTTTGCAATTACTAACCACCGCAACTGTAGCCGTTAGAAGTCATTCCACTACCACAAAAATTATGTTACATCATGCAGGATTGACGGGTTCTGACTATTTTTTCAACAAAGTAAGCACCATCGATTACGACTACATTGGATTATCGTATTATCCCATCTGGCACGGAAAAAATTTGGTTACGCTACAAAACACGATGAACTCTTTAGGATTGCTACACAACAAAAAAGTAATCATAGCCGAAACCGCTTATCCGTTCACTTTTGGCTACAACGATTACACCAACAACATCATCGGTCTTCCTGACCAAATAATTCCAGCCTACACCGCTACCAATAATGGTCAAAAAGGATTTTTATCGACCATAAAAAACACAATAAACCAAAGTACACACGGCATCGGTTTTTGCTATTGGGGTTCGGAATGGGTTGCTTTTAGAGGTCCAACTTCTACCAATGGTTCGCCATGGGAAAACCAAGCATTATGGGACTTTAACAACAACTCGCTTCCAGTAATGGATGTCTTTAGTCAAAATTAATTATGAAATCGAAACTTCTTTATCTACTATCCATTGTCGTTCTGTTCTCGGCTTGCAACAGTACAAAATTGGTTGGCCAAAACCCCACTTTTTCTAAAGGTGCCGACGTAGGTTGGTTGCCACAAATGGAAGCGACTGGATATAAATTTTACGATTCAGACGGCAAAGAAACGGATTGTCTTTTACTACTCAAAAACAGAGGAATGAACAGCGTTCGCCTGCGTGTTTTTGTCAATCCCAACAATGACAAGGCGAGTGGACATTGCAGTAAAGAAGAAACCATATCAATGGCGTTACGTGCTCAAAAACTGGGAATGCGTGTGATGATTAATTTTCACTATTCCGATTCGTGGGCCGATCCCGCTAAACAAAATAAACCCGCCGCTTGGGCCAATCATTCGTTTTCAGAATTGTTAAACGATGTGTACAACCACACTTTCGATGTGATTAACGCATTGAAAGTCGCTGGAGTTACTCCGGAATGGGTTCAAGTCGGAAATGAAATTCCGGGTGGAATGTTATGGCCTGACGGAAGCACCAATAATTGGGTACAACTCGGGCAATTACTCAATAATGGATACGATGCCGTAAAAGCCGTTGACCCGTCCATCAAAGTAATCGTGCACGTTGACGAAGGAAACAACAATGCCAAATTCAGAACTTTTTTCGACAATGCTACGGCGCAAAAAGTACGATACGACATCATTGGACTTTCGTACTATCCATATTGGATCAAAAAAGACTACAGCGAAACCATAGCCGATTTAGAATTCAACTTAAATGACATGGTACAACGTTACAATAAAGACGTAATGATTGTGGAAGTCGGCGGTGAAGACACCAAAGTTCAAAACACCAACGAATTATTAAAAGCAACTCTAAACGCAGTGAAAAAAGTTCCTAACAACCGAGGCTTAGGCGTTATGTATTGGGAACCACAAGGCGCAAAATCATGGAGCGGTTATAGTTTGAGTGCTTGGTTACCCGATGGAAAACCGTCTCCAGCTTTGGATGCTTTTAAAGAATAATACAAACACTATGCACAACCATTTTACAACCTATTACAAGTTTACTTTACTGATTTCGTGTTTTTTCCTAAGTCAATTCATTTCAAATGCTCAAGAAAAAATAAGCCTCGACGAAGATTGGAAATTCCATTTTGGAAATGCATCGCAACCTGAAAAAGATTTTGATTACAGCAAAACCGCTTTGTTTCACAAATCAAATGTTTTTGCAACAACTGTAGTCAATCCGAAATTTATTGATACGGCGTGGACATCTGTAAATGTGCCGCACGACTGGGTTGTCGAGCTTCCTTTTGTCAATTCGACACAAGTTGAAATGGACAGTCACGGTTATAAACCAGTCGGTGGATTATACCCAGAAACCAGTATTGGTTGGTACCGAAAACACTTCAAAGTGGACGCATCAAAAACAAACAAACGCTACGAAATTCAATTTGATGGCATCTATCGCAATGCCGCCATTTGGGTAAACGGTTTTTATGTTGGCACTAATTTTAGTGGTTATATTGGGAATTCATATGACATTACCGATTACATCAATTTTGAAGGAGAAAACGTACTCGTGGTTCGCGTAGACGCTACCCAATACGAAGGTTGGTTTTATGAAGGTGCTGGAATTTACAGACACGTTTGGCTCAACGTAACCGACAAATTGTTCATCCCAGAAGACGGCATTTTTGTCTACTCGGATGTGAAAGGTAAAAACGCAACAGTATACATTGAAACTACCGTTCAAAACAATAATTTAAAATCTTCAAGTGGCACTACTTATTCGTACATCACCGACCGAAACGGAAAAGTTTTAGCCAAAACATCTGAGCAAAAAATAGCATTGGGAATTCATAAAAATACAACGGTAAAACATCAATTGAACCTAAGTAATGTCAGATTTTGGTCATTAGACGATCCGTATTTATACCGGGTTATTTCGGTGGTGAAATCGGGGAACCAAATCGTACATCAAACTAAAACCCGATTCGGAATTAAAACCGTGCGATTCGACTCCAAAGAAGGATTTTTTCTCAACGGAAAACAAATTAAAATTCAAGGAACCAACAACCATCAAGACCATGCCGGAATTGGAAGTGCGCTTCCCGATTACATGCACTACTACCGCATTAAATTGTTGAAAGAAATGGGTTCGAATTCGTATCGTGCCAGTCACAATGCGCCTACTCCCGAACTTTTGGAAGCCTGCGACAGTTTGGGAATGTTAGTCGTAGACGAGCACCGCTTACTCAATAGCAGTCCGGAATACATCGACCAATTCAAACGCTTACTCAAACGCGACAGAAATCATGCTTCGGTATTTTTATGGTCGATTGGAAATGAAGAACAAAACATCCAAGGCAACGACTACGGAAAACGAATTGCACAAACGCTTTTGGCGATTCAACACGATTTAGATCCGACGCGAACCAGCACGTACGCCGCCGATATGGCCAACGATTTCAAAGGTGTGAACGAAGTCATTCCGATTCGTGGATTCAACTACAGACAGTTTGCTGTAGCCGATTACCACCGCGATCATCCGAATCAACCTCTGTTGGGAACCGAAATGGGAAGCACGGTTACCACACGCGGAATTTATGAAAAAGACGAAATCAGAGCGTACGTTCCCGATCAAGACATTACCCATCCGTGGTGGGCAAGTAAAGCCGAAGATTGGTGGAAATTGGCTGCCGAAAACAAGTATTGGCTCGGCGGATTTGTATGGACCGGTTTTGATTACCGTGGCGAACCAACTCCGTATAAATGGCCGAACATCAGTTCGCATTTCGGAATTTTGGACACGTGTGGTTTCCCGAAAAACATTTATTATTACTATCAAAGTTGGTGGACGGATAAGGACGTGCTACATATTTCTCCGCATTGGAATTGGCCCGAAAAAATAGGAAAACCCATCGATGTTTGGGTGAACTCGAATGCTGATGAAGTCGAACTTTTCTTAAACGGAAAGAGTTTAGGTAAAAAAACAATGCCGCGAAATAGTCATTTAAAATGGTTAGTAAACTACGAATCCGGAACGCTAGAAGCCATCGGGTTTAAAAAAGGCAAAAAATTAACTTCAAAAGTTGAAACTACAAGTTCTGCCTATAAAGTAGTGCTATCGCCAGACAAAACGATTTTAACTGCCGACGGAAAAGACGCGACGGTAATCAACATTTCCATTACCGATGAACAAGGAAGAGAAGTTCCAGTTGCCGACAATAAAGTGCAATTTTTCATCACGGGCGATGCGAAAATAATTGGTGTCGGAAACGGCGATCCAAGCTCGCACGAACCGGATAAATGCAGAGATGGTGCATGGCAACGCAACGCTTTCAACGGAAAATGTCAAGTGATTATTCAAGCGGGGAAAACGGCATCAACGGTGAAATTTGAAGCCAAAACAAACGGTTTGGTATCAAGTTCAGTTACACTTAACCTAGTCAAACAATAACCTAAAAGTATCAGTTCACATATAATGAAGAAAAAACTAATCCAACATACAACTTCCCATTTTGAAAAATTATTTCAAAAGAAACCAGAATACATCTTCCTTTCACCCGGGAGAATCAACATCATTGGTGAACACGTAGATTACAACGACGGTTTTGTTTTGCCCGCCGCTATTAATAAATACATCTGCTTTGCGATTTCCAAAAACTATTCATCCGAATGTGCCATCATTGCGAAAGATCTCAACGAAGCCTATAAATTTGATTTGAACGACGAACTACAACCCGTAGACAAAATGTGGGTCAATTACATTTTAGGCGTTCTTCATCAATTGAAAGAAAAAGGATTAACCGACGGATTCAATATTGTATTCAGCAGCACGATTCCGATGGGCGCCGGACTTTCATCATCCGCAGCATTGGAATGTGGCATTGGGTATGCGATGAATTCTATGTATGATTTAGGATTGTCAAAAGAAGAAATCGCGCTTATTGGTCAGAAATCGGAACACACTTTCGTGGGCGTGAATTGCGGCATCATGGATCAGTTCGCTTCGGTTTTCGGGAAGAAAAACAACGTAATCAAACTCGATTGCACGACTTTAGCATACGAATACCACAAAGCCAACTTTAGCAATTATTCATTACTTTTATTGGACAGTAATGTAAAACATACGCATTTGACTTCGGGCTATAATGTACGAAGACAAGAAGTAGAACAAGGATTATCCATCATAAAAAAACATTTTCCGGAAGTTACCAGTTTCAGAAACTGCACCGAAAACATGCTTTTGGAAGTAAAAGAACAATTGGGTCCAACCATTTACAAACGATGCCATTTTGTAGTTCAAGAAATTCAACGCGTTCAAGATGCTGTTGTGGCGTTGGAAGATTCAAATTTTAAAATGCTAGGCAAACTGATGTCACTTACGCATAAAGGATTATCAGAGGAATACGAAGTCAGTTGTGAAGAAATCGATTTTTTAATTCACAATGTTCAATTCGAAAAATCGGTTTTGGGTGCACGCATGATGGGCGGCGGATTTGGCGGTTGCTCCATCAATTTAGTCGAAAAAGGAAGTGAAAAAGAACTAATAGAAAAAATTTCTGTGCTCTACCGAAATAAGTTTGGCATCGAGTTGAAATCGTATAAAGTAAAAATTTCTAAAGGCACGTCGCAGTACAGTCCCAACAGGCTTTCAAAACCTGTTCGGTTTAACCCATAAAATGCGAATAAATAATAATACCTAACAGGACCAAAAACCTGTAAGGAAAAAAGTCAAAAATGCAAGAATTCAATAACAACGAACATCCACACCGCAGATACAATCCTTTGCTCGACGAGTGGATATTGGTTTCTCCGCATCGTGCTAAACGACCGTGGCAAGGACAAAACGAAAAGGTTGCCGAAGACAATCGACCAGCGCACGACCCAAATTGTTATTTATGTTCGGGTAATGTCCGTTCCAACGGAATAAAAAATGACGACTACACCGATTGTTATGTGTTTGAAAATGATTTCTCGGCGCTTTTGAAAGACGAAGTAGCGTACGAGAATCAACCGAATGTCTTATTCCAATTAAAACCCGAACGAGGCATTAATAAAGTGATTTGTTTTTCCCCAAAACACAATCTGACCTTGCCAGAAATGGAAGTGGCTGACATTGAAAAAGTAGTCAAAACGTGGGCCGCACAATACATCGAATTGGGGATACACGACTTCATCAATTACGTTCAAATTTTCGAAAATAAAGGAAGCGTGATGGGTTGCAGCAATCCGCATCCACACGGACAAATTTGGGCGCAATCGTCGTTGCCGACACAAGTTGAAAAAACACAAAAAAACCTTCGTGCCTATTTTGAAAAAAACAAAAGCAGTTTGCTCAAAGATTATTTGGAAGAAGAATTGCGGCTGAACGAACGCATCGTGATAGAGAACGACCATTTTGTGGTACTGGTTCCGTTTTGGGCAACTTGGCCCTACGAAACGATGATCATCAGCAAACGTCATTTTGGAAATATCATTGCGATGACGAATGAAGAAACCACTGCTTTTGCTCAAACGATTAAAGAAATTACGGTAAAATACGACAATCTTTTTGAAACGTCGTTTCCGTATTCATCGGGAATTCATCAAACGCCAACCGATCGCATTGCTCACCCAGAATGGCATTTTCACATGCATTTTTATCCGCCGTTGTTGCGGAGTGCCACCGTTAAAAAATTCATGGTCGGATACGAAATGCTCGGTGAAGCACAACGCGACATTTCACCCGAGCAAAGTGCAAAAATCTTAAGAGAACTATCCAACCAACATTACACAACTAAAACACACTAATATGCAGACATTAGCAACCAACGACTATATTGTTTTCTTCCTTTATTTCATAATTATTGTGGGCTACGGATTTTGGATTTACAACCGAAAAAAGAAAGAGCAAACCAGTAGTAATGACTATTTTCTAGCCGAAGGTTCGCTTACGTGGTGGGCTATTGGCGCGTCGTTGATTGCCAGTAACATCAGTGCCGAACAATTCATAGGAATGAGCGGAAGCGGTTTCAAAATGGGATTGGCGATTGCTACCTACGAATGGATGGCCGCCGCAACCTTGGTCATCGTTGCGGTGTTTTTTATGCCTGTGTATTTGAAAAATAAAATTTTCACCATGCCACAATACTTAAAACAGCGCTACAATGGAAACGTGGCGATGATTATGGCGGTTTTTTGGCTGTTGCTGTATGTTTTGGTCAACCTTACTTCTATTTTGTATTTGGGTGCGTTGGCAATCAGTAGTATTTCGGGATTGAACATTACGTTTTGTATGGTATTCTTAGCCTTTTTCGCCATCATGATTACGTTAGGCGGCATGAAAGTAATTGGATATACTGATGTGATTCAGGTGTTCTTTTTGATTTTGGGTGGATTAGTAACCACGTATTTAGCGCTGAATTTAGTGGCGACCGAATTTGGTCAGGAAGGCGTCATCAACGGATTCAATTTAATGAGAGAAAAAGCAGATGGACATTTTCATATGATTTTTGACAAATCAAATCCCAATTATATGGATTTACCCGGACTATCGGTGTTGATTGGTGGAATGTTAATTATTAATTTAAATTATTGGGGTTGCAACCAATACATCACACAACGCGCGTTGGGAGCCGATTTAAAAACGGCACGAAGCGGAATCTTATTCGCGGCTTTCCTAAAATTATTGATGCCTGTGATTGTGGTACTACCTGGAATTGCAGCGTTTGTATTGTATCAAAACGGACATTTTCAAACCGAAATGTTACAAGACGGAAGTGTAAATCCCGATCGCGCCTATCCTATTTTACTCAACTTATTACCTGTTGGTTTAAAAGGATTGTCGTTTGCGGCATTGACGGCAGCGATTGTGGCTTCTTTAGCAGGGAAAGCGAATAGTATTGCTACGATTTTTACCTTGGACGTTTACAAAACCAAATTAAATGTAGATGCCGACGAAAAGAAATTGGTTACAATCGGGAAAATCACCATCATCATGGCGATGCTTGTGGCCGTTATGGTAGCGCCATTTTTAGGCATCGACAAAAAAGGCGGATTCCAATACATTCAGGAATATACCGGATTTGTGAGTCCGGGTGTTTTTGCTATGTTTATTCTGGGATTCTTCTGGAAAAAAACCACATCGAATGCAGCGTTATTTGCTACGATTGGCGGATTCATCTTTTCGATCATCTTCAAGTTCATGCCCGCGTTTGTCGACTTATCATTCTTAAATCCGATGGGATTTGCGGTTGCAAATGCTGAAGGCGTTTTCGAAATTCCGTTTATAGATCGTATGGGATTTGTGTTTTTATTGTGTATCATCGGAATGTATTTCATCAGCGTCTATGAAACCAAAAAAGGAGTTCAAACCAATGGCTTAGAAGTGGACAAAACGATGTTTAAGATGTCGCCCGGTTTTACCGTGGGCATGTTGATTATAGTGGCTGTGTTAGCCGCTTTATATACTGTGTTTTGGTAGAAAGCGAAGCGGATTTAGGATTCAATTTAACGGTGATTACATCAAAGTTAGGCTAGTTCTAATTGAATTCTGAAGGATACTGTCGTTCCTTTATCGAGTTCGCTTTGAATGGATATTTCGCCATCAAATAACTCAACTATTTCTTTACATAATTTCAAACCTAAACCTATTCCCATAGAAGTTAGTCCGTTGGAACCTTGGTAATACTCATCAAACACATGCTTGACATCGGCTTCTGAAATTCCGGTACCGGTATCACGTACTGTTACAAAAAACTGAATGAATTCTCCAGAAGTTTTTTCTGTTTTGGTATCAATTGTTATTTGTCCGTTTTTGGTGTATTTTAAAGCATTACCCACCAAATTATAAAACAACTGATTGATTTTTACTACATCGGTTAACACTAAATGATCTTCAACAATCGTGGTATTCCATTGAAATTGATTTTCATTTTCGACGCATAATTTATGTAATGGCTCGATGATGTTGGTTACTTCCTTTTTCAAATAAAACTTAGATTTTTCGAGTTTCATTTTACTGTTTTCATTTTTAGAATAGTCTAAAATCTGACTGGTAAGCGTTAATAACGTTGATGTTGTATTTTGAATAGACGTAAACACTTCATGAATTTCAGAATCTTTGATTTTAGAAACTATCATTTTACAATACAGAGAAATGATACTGAGAGGTGAACGAACTTCGTGGCTGATCATTCCCATGATTTTGTTTTTGTATTCCAAATTTTTAAGAATTTGATTTTGAGAGGTAATCAATTTCTTTTCTAAATCGAAGGCATGCAAGGTGAATTTGAATAGAATTATGGAAAACACAAGCATCACCAGCGTTAGAATAAGAATCAGATAATTTCGTTGCTTGGTGTTGTTTTCGGTTGTGCTTATAAATTCAGCCTGAGAATCGTCTCTTAAAGGGTGAATGACATTGTTGTAGTTGGTCAACAGCTCGGAAGTGGAATGCAACAAACGGTCGTTGATTTTATAGAGACGTGAATCGATTCCGTCTGAATTTCCATACGATTCTTTTAATGAAGCAATTTGATTTTTATAATACGAATCCGTGTCTTTTAAAATCTTTTCCAATTGTGATTTTACTTCACCCGAATTTAATTTGTCTTTGTATTTATAGCTAGCAATAATTTCGATTTTCTCTTTTTGAATCTCATGTTTACCAGATATAGCGTCAAATACTCTAGAAAAAAAGCCTTTCCGGGCAATACTATCTCTAGTTATAATTGAGTCGAGGCTAAAACTGTTTAAAATTTCTTGGTAGTTGAATTTGTTGATGACAGAATCGTCAATCGAGTTTTTGTCTAATAAAGCAGATTCTTTAACAATCGTATCCAATTGATCTCTAGAAATGTGTAAACTTCGTGCGTCTTTTAATTCAAAATTTGTCTGTAGTACCGAATTCAAACTCCCAACCGAACTATTGATTTCATTCAATGTCTCGAAATAATGGGTCAATGCTTCCTTATTTTTTGTTCGCAGATAGTCCTTGTACAAAATCTGCGACTTGATTAACAACGCATTCGATTCACCCGAGAACGATTGTGCTTGATTTAGATTCTGAATGTTGTTATTAATTTTCGCGATTTTTTCGTCGTTTTTGGCTTCTAAATACCAAAACATCACAAGTAAGCATTGCAGCAAAATAATACATACGATCAACGAGACGTGAAAAAACTTTCTTTTTTTACTACTATTTAGCATCTATACTATTGAATTATAGGTTTAAAATAGGTTTAGTAGGAATTGGGGCAAGTAATAAAAAAGTTATAAAGCGAAATAACTTAGTGTAGTTTGGGTTCGACAAATTTAATGCAGGAAACGATTAATTGGTAATGTAACAGCGTAAGATTGATGTAGAATTTATACTACGAAAAAGTGTGTTTCCAAAGTCTGAGAAGATTTGGCGGAATAGACAGTAAATTTTTACATGAACTCAAGTGAACGTTCTAAAGCCATTCCTCTAGAACCTTTAATCAAAATCATTTTATTTGTTATGGGATTGTCTTGTAAGAACGATGCAAAGTCGTCAAAATTCTTAAAAAAGGTAAAGTGAGTGCGTTCGATTTTGTTGGCATAAAAATCATTTCCAATAAAAATACACTGTGTTTCGACAGCAAGAACTAATTGTTCCACAATCATTTTATGCTCGTTCAAACTATCATCACCTAGTTCAAACATATCACCGATAATCGCCACTTTATTGGGTTTATCGAGCTGTAGAAAATTCTCTAAAGCTACTTTCATACTACTAGGGTTGGCATTGTAGGCATCCAGAATGATTTCGTTGGTATCTTTAGTAAGTAATTGCGATCTATTATTTTCGGGAATATAACTTTCAATGGCGTCTTTAATTTGATCATCTGAAATCTCAAAATAAGCTCCAATTGTTATGGCGGCATTAATGTTATTTGCATTGTACAATCCGATTAAATGCGAGTGAATCGAAATCGCATTATACGAAATCTTCACCAATGGATTGGCTGTTGCTTCTTTGATGTACACAAAAGCATTTTGGTATTGCTGACTAAAAGTAATTCGTTCTATTGACGTCGTTTTTTCCTCTTGAATGGCATCATCAAGGTTTACAAAGGCTTTCTTCTGATTGTGTTCTAAGTAGGCATACATTTCGCTTTTTCCTTTAATAACACCTTCCACTCCACCAAAACCTTCCAAATGTGCTTTGCCAAAATTGGTAATGTAACCAAAATCGGGTTGAGCAATTTCGCATAAAAACTCAATTTCTTTTTGATGATTGGCACCCATTTCTACAATTCCGATTTCTGTTGCTGTTGAAAAAGAAAGTAACGTTAGCGGAACACCGATATGATTATTTAAATTCCCAACCGTTGCTTTAGTTCTAAATTTTTTAGAAAGTACACAATTGATCAGTTCTTTAGTAGTGGTTTTGCCATTACTACCGGTTAAGGCAATAATGGGTAATTTTAGATAGTTTCTGTGGAATTGAGCTAACTCTTGTAAAGTAGTTAAACTGTTATCTACTACAATTGTTCTTTGATCGATATGATAGTTTTCATCGTCAATAATCACATACGAAGCGCCTTTTTCAAGAGCTTCCTTAGCGAAAGTGTTGGCGTCGAAACGTTCTCCTTTGATGGCAACAAAAAGAGAATTGGATTCAATTTTACGGGTATCAATAGAAACCGAATTACACGATAAAAAGAGTTGATGAATTTCTTGAATGCTCATATCACAGAATAGTTTAAAAAATAAAAGCCCTAATGAAAGGGCTTTTAGTATGCTTATAATAAAAAATTATCTTTTATTTCTTGGGCTTTTCTTTTTGTCGGCTTTTGGACCAACTCTTGACATAGCACATCTAAATCCGATGTAGTCTGTTGCCATATCTTGTGGGAAATATCTTCTTTGCGCTGGATCTAACCAATACGCTCTATCTCTCCAAGAACCACCTTTATAAACTCTAACGTCGTCGTTGATTAACGTTGTTCTTTTGCTTGATTTGTCGTATTTACGCAACATATTACCTAAACTATCAGCAGATACGTTGTGCTCTGGAGAATCGTACATTCTTTTCTCTGATGGTAATTTTGCTTCTACATCTTCTGTATCAGAACTTCCAAAACTAAAATAACGTGTAGATTGTTTATCACCATCACGGTAGTTTTTGTGGTTACTCTTATCAAAGTTTTGTCTTAAGTACGTTTCATTTTCGTCTACAGCAACTTGAGAAATTTGACCTGGGAAGTTTCTTGCAATCACTTTTCCATTAGGAAGTGTATCGAATACTTGAGTGTCAGCAGTAACTAATTCTACTTTACCATCTTCACCAATTTTATTTTTCATGTATACGTTACCTCTGTAGTAATTGAAGTCATTTGCTTCATCATCAACAATTGGTCTGTACACATCGGCAACCCACTCGGCAACGTTTCCTGCCATATCATACAAACCAAAATCATTTGGTGGGTATGATTTAACTTTGTTGGTAATATCAGCTCCGTCATCAGACCAACCTGCGATACCACCGTAATCACCTTTACCTTGTTTAAAGTTGGCCAACTGATCACCTTGAATCTGTCTTTTATTAGAACGTGTATAACCACCAGACCAAGGATATTTCTTTTGTCCTTTATAGATATTATATTCTCTTTGACCTACATCAGCTGCAGCTGCATATTCCCATTCAGCTTCAGTTGGAAGTCTGTATTCTGGAAGTATAAGTCCAGATGTTCTTTGCGCATAAATATTTTTTGCTTCTTGAACTTCACCTTTAGAATTTTTAGTTCCACCTTTACCTGCTGCTTTTGAACCTCTTCTTCCTTTCAAAACGATTTCCTCGTTTCCTCCAAAAGTTTTAGTTGGCGCTGCAAGATAGGTTTCAGTGCTAAATGTTGCGTCTGCTTTTACATCAGTAACTTTAGCATCTTTCTTCAAAAACCCTTCTCTATCAAGAACCGACTCATTTACACGGTCTGTTCTCCATTTAGAGAATTCGGTAGCTTGAATCCAATTCACACCTACTACTGGATATTCAGCATACGCTGGATGTCTTAAATAGTTGTTGGTCATGGTTTCGTTGTAACCTAATCTATTTCTCCATACTAAAGTGTCTGGGGAAGCACCTTCGTAAATGTTTTTGTAATTTTCTTCATCTGGTGGAAAAACGCGTTTCAACCAGTCAAGGTATTCCATATACATTAAGTTGGTTACTTCTGTTTCATCCATGTAAAAAGACTGAACGTGTTGCTGATTAGGCGTATTATTCCAATCGTGCATCGGATCATCTGCCACTTTTCCCATGGTAAACGTTCCACCTTCAACAAGCACTAAACCTGGTCCAGTTTCTTGTTTTTTAAAGTTAGAAGCATATTGAAATCCTCCTTTTTTGTCATTAATTTTCCAACCTGTTGCTTTTGAAGAATTCTTATTGCTTGATTTCTTACTACAGCTGGAAACACTAATCATTAACGCTAAAGCTAGCATCAATTGAATCGACATAATTTTGTTTACTTTCATACTCTTAGTAGGTAATAATTTTGTGGCGAATATAGTAATTTCATATTAAACCACAAGAAATTTGTAAAAAATATTAATATGTATAGAGTGAATAACGAATATATTAACGTTATATTGTATTCTGTTTTATTATTTTTTATTTGTTATTTTGTAATATTTGCAAAATAATTGCGTTTCTTAAGACAATGAAAAAAATTGCTGTTTTTATTCTCACTTTGTTTACCTTTTTGTGTTTCGGACAACAAAAAGGTAGTATTGCCATAGGATGGACAGAAAACAAACAACTGTCTTTTGGAGAATTTTCACTGAGTGTACCTTCATTTCCAGAAGAAAACTACCAATATATTGAATCCTCAAGAGAACTTTTCTTTGTGAAAAAATTCAAAGAATCGAGATTGATTGACGAAAACTCTTTACAAATTACAAACGTTGTTTTCGAACCGATTGAAGAAAGTCAATTGAGTTCAATTTCAAAAAACAAAATTCCAGCAACGGTTTTTGCCACTGTTACTAACAGCATTGCTAGAAGTAGCTATTATTCAGTATTAACTCTTTCTCCTTTCGTTAAAGAAGGAAATACTTATAAGAAAATCATCTCGTTCGATTATTCCTTTGAAGCAAGCAATTCTTCCAGACTGACTAACGAAAACAACGTTATGGCTGTTTCAAATTCGGTTTTAAGTTCTGGAAATTGGTATCGCTTTTATGTTGAAAAATCGGGAGCTTACCTTATTAATAGAACGTTTTTATCTGAATTGGGCATCAACCCTGACAATGTAAATCCGAAAAAAATCAAAATATACGGACATGGAGGAAAAATGGTTCCTCTAAGAAACAGCGCGTCTTATCCATTTGATTTGGAAGAAAACGCTATCCAAGTAATTGGCGAAGATGATTTCGCGTTCAACGCTGAAGATTACATCGTTTTTTACGCTGAAGGAATGGACAATTGGAGTTCGGAAAATAGCACACACATTAATTTATATAGCGATCGTTCCTATTATTACATCAATGTTGAAGGTGATGATGGAAAACGTATTACCACAAACGTTCAACCCACTAACGCCACTACTCTGGCTTTAACCACATTTGACGACTACCAATTTCACGAAGTAGACCTTACTAACATCGGCCGACTGGGAAGAGTTTGGTTTGGAGAATCGTTCAGCCCAGATGATGAACAAGAATTTAATTTTAAGTTTCCTAATGCAGTAACTTCAACACAAGCTAGCATCGGAATTCATGTTGGAGGAAATTCTTTTGTAGCAACCAAATTCACCCCAACAATTAATGGAACAGCGCAAACTTCTTTAAATCTGAACATCATTACCCTTAATTCTTCATCTGTAGCTAGTCATAGCAGCACCGTATATTCTGTCCCATCTGCTCAAGATTTTAATGTGAAACTAAATTTTGACAATGGTGGAGTTCCCACTTCGAAAGGATATTTGGATTACATTTACATCAGCACCAAAAGCAATCTAACAGGCTACGGAAAACAATTTAGATTTCAATACAACAATGCAGCGTCATCAAGTGGAATTGTAGAATATCAGTTCAATAATGCTTCAAACATTAGAGAAGTTTGGGACATAACCGATATTTATAATGTCACTAAAATTGAAAATCAGAATCAGGGTAACTTTTCGTTTAAATCCAATTTAGGAGTTGAAAAAAAATATATCGCTATCGATTTCAACGACTTATATCTTCCACAAAAAGAACAGCAAGCACGTGTAACCAATCAAGATTTAAAAGGAACTATTTTTCTGAATGCCCAAGGAAATTTTCAAGACATTGACTATTTAATCATCACTCCATCCGTATTGACCACTCAAGCCGAAAAATTAGCCAACTTTCACCGAAATTATTCTGGATTAAACGTAAAAGTGGTACAAACCGAATTGATTTATCAAGAATTTTCATCGGGCAAACAAGACATAGGAGCTATTCGAAATTTTATTAAATATGTGTATGAAAATGGATCAACCATTAATACTAGAGTAAAATATGTGAATTTATTTGGAGATGCTTCTTTCGACTTTAAAGACCGTATTTCTAACAACACTAATATTGTACCGATTTATCATTCTTTAGACAGTTATACATCAGGCGTTTCTTCTTTTGCCTCCGATGATTTCTTTTGCTATATGGATGCCAATGAAGGTGAAATTTTTGTAAATTCAAGTTCTGCATCGGATATAGCCGTCGGCCGAATGATTGTTTCCTCACCCCAACAAGCGGATGAAATGGTAAACAAAGTAATCGACTACCACGATTTAAAATCCTATGGAAGTTGGAGAAACAATTTTGTGACGATTTCAGATGATGCCGACAAACCTGGCGATGGCTCTTTACAACTGAATCAAAATAATGTAACCGATGAAATAGCTTTTGAAAACCAGTATGTCAATACAAAAAAAATATTTTTAGATGCCTATCAACAGCAAACTTCCGCTGGTGGTGATCGCTACCCTAAAGCCAAAGAAGACATTCAAAATGCATTTGAAAAAGGCTCTCTTGTTTTTAATTATTTAGGTCACGGCGGTGAAGACGGATTAACCGGCGAGCGCATTTGGGATAAATTTGATGGACTAAACCTTTTTAACCGATACCGTTATCCTTTGTTCGTTACCATAACCTGTGATTTCTCTCGATTTGACAATCCACTCCGACCAACAGCTGGCGAATACACCTATTGGAATCCCATTGGAGGCGCTATCGCCATGATTACCACTACCCGATCTATCGGATATGCCTTTGCTTTTAATAAAGATGTAACCAAAAACCTATATACTTTAGGAACACAACCCTTTGTATCCATCGCAGAAACCTTACGTATTTCTAAAATTCAGAACAATAACTATTCCGACACAAAAGTGGCTTTATACATTGGCGATCCTGCTTTAATGCTAGCCATTCCCAAACCAAAAGTAGTTTTAACCAAAGTAAATGACGTTCCAATTACGCAACCCATCGCCGATTTTCAAGGTTTGGCCTTTATGAAAATAAGCGGCGAAGTTCAAGATGAAGTTGGGAATCTATTGACGAGTTACAACGGTGAATTATCGGTAAATATTTTTGATAAAATGTTCAACCGAACAACGTTCAACAACGACAATTTCAGTCCACCGATGACGTTTTCGAATTTGGGAGAAACCATCTTTAGAGGAAATGCCTCCATCAACAATGGTCAGTTTGAATTTGGATTTGTGGTTCCAAAAGACATTCGTATTCCGTTAGGCAACGGTAGAATCAGTTTCTATTCCAAACGCAATCAAGTTCTTTTGGATAAAACAGGCTACAATACCGATATTAAAATTGGAGGACTAGACACTAATGCAGTAGCCGATACTACTCCGCCGAGAGTTCGTTTGTACATGAACGACGAATCGTTTGTAAATGGTGGAATAACGAATGAATCACCTTTCTTCTTGGCTTTTTTAGAAGACGAACACGGAATCAACACGGCGAGCGGAATCGGACACGATATTGTTGCCATTTTAGATGGTGACGAATCAAATCCTTATGTGCTGAACGATTATTACGAAACCGAATTGGACGATTATACGAAAGGTAAAATCAGATTTCCTTTCCGAAATTTAGCTTTGGGATTACATACCATAACCTTCAAAGCATGGGATGTTTACAACAATTTTATTTCAGCCGAAATACAATTTGTGGTTGTAAGTGGAGAAAGCATTACGTTGTCTAACGTATTGAATTATCCAAATCCATTTGTGAGCTACACTCAATTTTGGTTTTCACACAATAAACCTTTTGAACCTTTAGATGTTCAAGTTCAAATATTTACTATTACCGGAAAAGTCGTAAAAACAATTAACCAAAACATTTCTACCGATGGCTTTTTATCTCGCGAAATAACCTGGGATGGAAAAGACGATTTTGGAGATAAAATAGGAAAAGGCGTGTATGTTTATAAATTAACCGTCAAATCATCAAGTACAGGAGAACAATCAGAAAAAATAGAAAAACTTGTTATCCTATAATAAAATACTATATTTGTTTAATTATTAAAAGAATTTATGAAAAAGATTTTAGCATTAGTTACCTTATTAATTACCATTCAAAACTTAAATGCCCAAGAAGTTAACAGAGTAATCACAACAGGAGTTCCGTTTCTTTTAGTCGCTGCAGATGCCAGAGCTGCCGGTTTAGCCGATCAAGGCGTTGGTACATCGGCAGATGCCTTTTCTCAACAATGGAATCCTGCCAAATATGCCTTCGTAACCGATAAACAAGGGTTTTCTATCAATTACACTCCGTATTTGACTCAATTAGTTAATGACATTTCATTAGGTCAAGTAAATTACTACAACCGATTCCAAGAACGAATGGCTTTTGCCGCGAGTTTGCGTTATTTTGGATTGGGAGAAATTGAATTAAGACAAAACTTTGATGATCCTGCAAACATTGTAAAACCTAACGAATTAGCATTAGACGGTTCGTATGCGCTACAGTTAAGTGAAACTTTTTCGATGGCTGTTGCAGGTCGTTACATACGCTCCAATTTAAAAATAGCCGACACCAATACCGATGCAAAACCTGCTAGCTCATTTGCAGTAGACGTTGCGGGTTTCTTTCAATCGGAAGAAAAAGCATTCAATGATTTTAACGGTAGATACCGTTTAGGATTTAACTTCCAAAATTTAGGTCCAAAAATCAGTTACGACAACGATCAAAACGATGTAAATTCAAACTTTTTACCCGCAAATATGCGTTTAGGTGGTGGATTTGATTTCATCTTAGACGAATACAACAAAGTTTCTACAAGTGTTGAATTTACTAAGTTATTAGTTCCAACTCCACAAGATCCAGACTTAGATGGTGATGGAATAATAACTGAATCTGAGAGAAACGAAAACAACAATAATTATAGAAAAATAAGTTGGGTTTCGGGTGTTTTCCAATCGTTTGGAGATGCGCCTGGTGGTTTTGCAGAAGAATTAAAAGAATTCACCTATTCTGTAGGTGCTGAATATTCGTATCAAGATTCTTTTGCATTCCGTTTAGGATATTTTAACGAAAGTCCGATTAAAGGTGCACGACGATTTTTCTCTCTTGGAGCTGGATTCAAATACAATGTAGTAAAAATAGATGTTTCGTACTTATTCTCGGCTTCACGTGTGAAAAACCCGCTTGAAAACACCTTACGTTTCTCGTTGAGTTTTGCGTTTGGAGACAAATATGACGAATATTAATCGACACAATCACAATACAACAATCCAAATTTCTTAACCGAAATTTGGATTTTTTTTCCTCTATAACCAATGAAGTTCAACCCTTTACAGACTTAAAAAGATAATTTATAAATGAAAGAAATTACTATTAAAACTACTATTTCTGTTTTTGATGGTGTTGCTGATTTACCTTCCGAAATTCAATCCTTGATGCATCAAGCGGTAGAAACTAGAAAGAATGCCTATGCACCGTATTCTAAGTTTAGAGTTGGTGCTGCCATCCTACTTGACAACGGAAAAATAGTTTTGGGTTCCAATCAAGAAAATGCGGCGTATCCATCCGGACTCTGTGCAGAACGTGTTGCAATATTTCAAGCTGGTGCGATTTATCCGAATGCAAAAATTGTAAAACTGGCCATTACAGCAGCATCAGACACTAATCCGACTTTATCGCCAATTCCGCCCTGCGGAGCATGCCGTCAATCGATTGCAGAATACGAATTCAAACAAGACACTCCAATCGAAATTTATTTTATGGGAGAAAGTGGCACAGTATATAAGTCGAATTCCATCACTAATTTGCTACCTTTATCATTCGATAAAACATCATTGTAAACTATAACGTTTTAGTTAGTATTTTATAAAAATTGGATGGTAAAAAAATCCATTTTAATTCTGATTTATTTTTACTTCTACAATCATTATCTTACTTTTGCTATCGCAAACTTTGGAACTAAGTGTATACCGATTTTTAAAGTGATTCGATTACAATTTATTTAATCCCAGTAATTCATTAAAAAATGAAACCAATTACAAAAGAAACCTACCTTCAATGGTACGAAGAAATGCAGTTTTGGAGAAAATTCGAAGACAAATTGGCCGCAGTATATATCCAACAAAAAGTTAGAGGTTTTTTACATTTATACAACGGACAAGAAGCAGTATTAGCGGGAGCAATTCACGCCATGGATTTGTCTAAAGATAAAATGATTACTGCGTATCGCAACCACGTACAACCTATTGCAATGGGTGTTGATCCTAAAAAAGTAATGGCCGAATTGTACGGAAAAGTTACGGGTACGTCAAAAGGAATGGGTGGATCTATGCACATCTTCTCGAAAGAACACGGATTTTATGGTGGCCACGGAATCGTAGGTGCGCAAATTCCGGTTGGTGCTGGAATGGCGTTTGCCGATAAATATTTTGAAACGGGCGGCGTTACTTTAACCTATTTTGGTGATGGTGCCGCACGACAAGGTTCATTGCACGAAGCCTTTAACATGGCGATGTTGTGGAAACTTCCAGTAGTTTTTATTTGTGAAAATAATGGATACGCTATGGGAACTTCGGTAGAACGAACCGCCAATCACACTGATGTTTGGAAATTAGGTTTGGGTTACGAAATGCCATGCGGACCTGTAGACGGAATGAATCCAGTAAAAGTTGCTGAAGCCATGCAAGAAGCAATTGACAGAGCGCGTCGTGGTGACGGACCTACTTTTTTAGAAATGAAAACGTACCGTTACAGAGGTCATTCAATGTCAGATGCACAATTGTATCGTACTAAAGATGAAGTAGAAGAATACAAAAAAATTGACCCTATAACACAAGTTCTTGATGTTATAAAAGAAAAGAAATATGCTACAGATGCTGAAATTGAAGCTATCGACGAACGAGTGAAAAACTTAGTTGATGAATGTGAGAAATTTGCAGATGAATCTCCGTTCCCAGAAGTACAACAACTGTATGATGTGGTATACGAACAAGAAAATTATCCTTTCATTCCTCATAGATTATAATTATGGCTACAGTAATAACAATGCCTCGTTTGAGCGATACAATGACAGAAGGAACTGTTGCAACTTGGCTTAAAAAAGTAGGTGATACAATAAAAGAAGGAGATATTTTAGCGGAAATCGAAACCGATAAAGCAACCATGGAATTCGAATCATTCAATTCGGGTGTCTTATTGCACATCGGAATTAATGAAGGTGAATCAGCTCCGGTAGACTCGCTTTTAGCCATCATCGGAAAAGAAGGCGAAGATATTTCTTCCTTATTATCGGGCGATCCACAGACGAAGCAAACTCCAGCACCAAAAGCTGAAGTCACTGAAGAAAAACAGGAGGAAGAATTAACTGAAACTCCAAAACAAGAAAGTGCTCCAACTTCTGCTCCAGCATCATTACCAGTTGGTGTAAAAGTAATCACGATGCCGCGTTTAAGCGACACAATGACTACGGGAACCGTTGCAACTTGGTTAAAAAAAGTGGGTGACACGGTAAAAGAAGGCGACATTCTTGCTGAAATCGAAACCGATAAAGCAACTATGGAATTTGAATCCTTTAACGCTGGCACTTTATTATTCATCGGAATTAACGAAGGCGAATCAGCTCCAGTTGATAGCGTTTTGGCCATCATCGGACCAGCAGGAACGGATATAACCGGAATTGCAGAAAACTATAGTAAAGGTTATTCACAAGCGAAGTCAACTCCAGCATCTGCTGAAAAATCTTCAGAGGTTCAACCTGAGACAACTTCTAACACTCAACCATCAACTCCCAACTCCAACGAAAGAGTATTTGCCTCGCCACTAGCAAAACAAATAGCCAAAGACAAAGGCATTAACCTTTCGGAAGTAAAAGGTTCAGGAGAAAACGGTAGAATTGTAAAAAATGATGTAGAAAACTTTACCGCTTCGGCTTCAGTTACTGCACCACAAACGACTTCACAACCTGAAGCGCAAACCACTCAAGCAGCAGCAAAACCATTTGTCCCAGCAGGCGAAGTGGTTACCGAAGAAATCAAAAATTCGCAAATGCGAAAAATCATAGCCAAACGTTTGGCCGAATCGTTATTCACTGCACCACACTACAATTTAACCATTGAAGTAAGCATGGACGACGCTATGAAGTCGAGAGCCATGATTAATGCGGTACCCGACACCAAAGTTTCGTTCAACGACATGATCATCAAAGCCTGTGCTATGGCCTTGAAAAAGCATCCAAAAATCAATTCACAATGGAAAGAAGATGCAATCACAATTAATCACCATGTGAATATTGGAGTTGCAGTAGCTGTTGAAGATGGATTGGTTGTTCCGGTTTTAAAATTCACCGACGCGATGAGTTTATCTCAAATTGGCGCTGGCGTTAGAGATTTGGCAGGAAGAGCAAAAACCAAAAAATTACTACCTACTGAAATGGAAGGAAGTACATTTACAGTATCTAATTTGGGAATGTTCGGAATCGTAGAATTCAATTCGATCATCAATCAACCCAATTCAGCCATATTATCGGTAGGAGCCATCGTTGAAAAACCAGTGGTTAAAGACGGTCAAATCGTAGTTGGAAACACCATGATGCTATCGTTAGCGTGTGACCACCGTACGATTGATGGTGCAACCGGAGCTCAGTTTTTACAAACTTTAAAAGTGTTTATTGAAAACCCAGTGACCATGCTGGCGTAATAATTAAACATAAAAAATATAAATCCTGTTCAGAAATGAGCAGGATTTTTTTTAATCTGAACTTGTTTCAGATTCCCAAACTAATGGCACAAAATGAAACGAACGATCATAGATTGACGAAGCAAAATATAAAAAGATAAATTTTGAATCTGTAAATCAGTGGCCAAAAAACTACTTATTCTTTTCCTCAATCCACTTACTCATATACTTCGTACTCGCCAGCAAATGATGATGCAAAATCGAACCCATAAAATTCGACTTTCTGTGGGTTTCTAAATGCGTTCGTAACGACTGAATAGTATCCACAAAATCACGTGCAAAAATATCTTTCTTAAAACATTGTTCCAATAACTCAAATCCGTTTTGCTGACACTTCTCCCAAACCATTTTGTCTTGATACAACATAACTGCCATCTCTGCAAAATCATTCGGATTGTCACATACAAAACCATTCCAATCCAAAGTCCCACGCATTCCTTCCGCACCAATTGTAGAAGTTACGCTTGGCGTGCCACATTGCATGGCGTCTAATAATTTCCCTTTTATTCCAGCACCAAAACGAATCGGAGCCAAAACTACTCGTGCATTTTTTGTCACTTCAATCGCATCATCGGCTCGTCCCATACTGTAAAAATTGAGTTTAGGTTTATGCAATTCCATAACTTTTTGCATTGGGTAAGCGCCGTAAACCATTAGTTTAGCATCGGGTAATTTAGCATAAATCAGCGGCCATATCACCTCAGACAAATACTTGACACAATCCCAATTGGGTTCATGCAGAAAATTACCAATAAACATAAATCCGTCTCGCTTTTCAAACGAGGGAATACTGGTTAACTGTGAAGCAAAAATGGGTAGATAGTACAATAAGTTCGATGCAATCTTAAAATGATTTTGTAACAATTCCATTTCATATTCAGAAACCATCAACGATACATCACACCGTAAAATACTGGCAATTTCTCGTTTGGCTGCATCGGAATATAAATCATCCAAACTAAATTCACGTTGCTCTTTTACAGCTGCTTGCCGCGCTAATCGCAAACAATGCAAATCAATAGTATCCAGTATTCTCAATGCATTCGGGCAACATTCTGCCACGCGCCATCCAAATTGTTCTTCCACCATAAATCGGTCGAATACTACAATATCGGGCTGCAATTCGGTGATAAAAACGTCGAAACTAGAGGCATTGATTTCAATGTGTTTCGGAGTAACTCCCAACGCGGAAACGTCCTCAGAAAACTCCAAATTCAGCGCCGTACTAGCAAAAGTAATCTCGAATTCTTGTTCAATAAACAGCTCAATCAATTGCATCATCCGACTACCTGCAGCAGACGATTTCGGTTCGGGCCAAACAAAGCCAATGATTAATAAACGTTTGGATTGTATCATATTTACAAAGAAAAGACATAATTTTACAACTCCATAAAAATAGATAAAAATGTTAGGCCTTAAATTGAAAACCGACCCACGATGGGTAACGATAGTTGAATCAAATATCGAAGAAATTCTTACCGATCATGCGTGGTGTGAACAAAAAGCAGCGACCAATGTCATCACCATCATTACCTATAACTCGGAGCACGTCGATTTAGTAACCGAATTACTCGAAATTGCCAAAGAAGAATTAGAGCACTTTCAAATGGTTCATAATATCATTAAAGAACGAGGACTCGTTTTAGG
>OZ260109.1:0-572500 GCA_965284675.1 Flavobacterium sp. | reverse complement strand
CTTGGAAGCTTTTAGGTACACTATCTCTTTGTCCGAAGACTCCGAGTACTATCAGTCTTTACCATCTCAAACGGATTTGCCTATCTGAGATATAGCTACAACTTTCAACGAACTATTCCGTCAGTTCGCGGTACTTTCACTACTCCGTCACCCCATCACAATTATAACTAGTACGGGAATATTAACCCGTTGTCCATCGACTTCCCCCTTCGGGTACGCCTTAGGCCCCGACTAACCCTCAGCTGATTAGCATAGCTGAGGAAACCTTAGTCTTTCGGTGTGCGGGTTTCTCGCCCGCATTATCGTTACTTATGCCTACATTTTCTTTTCTAACCAGTCCAGCATACCTTACGATACACCTTCAACCCTGTTAGAATGCTCCCCTACCACTTACAGTAAAACTGTAAATCCATAGCTTCGGTAATATGCTTATGCCCGATTATTATCCATGCTCGTCCGCTCGACTAGTGAGCTGTTACGCACTCTTTAAATGAATGGCTGCTTCCAAGCCAACATCCTAGCTGTCTGGGCAGACAAACCTCGTTTTTTCAACTTAGCATATATTTGGGGACCTTAGCTGATGGTCTGGGTTCTTTCCCTCTCGGACATGGACCTTAGCACCCATGCCCTCACTGCTGGTAAACATTATATAGCATTCGGAGTTTGTCAGGAATTGGTAGGCGGTGAAGCCCCCGCATCCAATCAGTAGCTCTACCTCTATATAACTTTGCGACCAGCGCTGCACCTAAATGCATTTCGGGGAGTACGAGCTATTTCCGAGTTTGATTGGCCTTTCACCCCTACCCACAGGTCATCCGAAGACTTTTCAACGTCAACCGGTTCGGACCTCCACTATGTGTTACCACAGCTTCATCCTGCCCATGGGTAGATCACACGGTTTCGCGTCTAACACTACTGACTAAAGCGCCCTATTCAGACTCGCTTTCGCTACGGATCCGTGACTTAATCACTTAACCTTGCCAGCAACGTTAACTCGTAGGCTCATTATGCAAAAGGCACGCCGTCACCCCACGAAAGGGCTCCGACCGCTTGTAAGCGTATGGTTTCAGGATCTATTTCACTCCGTTATTCACGGTTCTTTTCACCTTTCCCTCACGGTACTGGTTCACTATCGGTCTCTCAGGAGTATTTAGCCTTAGCGGATGGTCCCGCCAAATTCAGACAGGGTTTCACGTGCCCCGCCCTACTCAGGATACCACTATTCTTATCTTCTCTTACTTATACGGGACTATCACCCTCTTTGGTTAACCTTTCCAGGTTATTCTAATTCAATCCGCAAGAAATGTCGTGGTCCTACAACCCCAAAATTGCCGTAACAACTTTGGTTTGGGCTAATCCGCGTTCGCTCGCCACTACTTACGGAATCACTTTTGTTTTCTTCTCCTCCGCCTACTTAGATGTTTCAGTTCAGCGGGTTTGCCCATCTATCGATGTACTATGTCTTCAACATAGTGGGTTGCCCCATTCGGATATCTACGGATATTATGGATATGTGCTCCTCCCCGTAGCTTTTCGCAGCTTATCACGTCCTTCTTCGCCTCTGAGAGCCTAGGCATCCCCCATACGCCCTTATTTTGCTTATTGTATTCTTTCAGTTCTAAACCTTACGGCCTAAAACAGTGTTCTTTCTACTTTTTAAATTTTTTATCTCAATATGTCAATGAACTTTTTTCTCAGATAATAGATGATAGACTTTGAGATGATAGACTAAAATGTCTACTATCTATCTGTCTTTTATCTATTCGTCTTCGAATAGTGGAGAATATCGGAGTCGAACCGATGACCTCCTGCGTGCAAGGCAGGCGCTCTAGCCAGCTGAGCTAATCCCCCAATTTTTAATTAAAAATTATGAATTACGAATTACGAATTATATAATTCCTAATCTCTCAACTTCTAAAATTTCCTAAGCTTAAACACTTTTTACCTTTAATTCGTAATTTTTAATTCGTAATTAAAAGTAGTCCCGCCCAGACTCGAACTGGGGACCCCTACATTATCAGTGTAGTACTCTAACCAGCTGAGCTACGAGACTCTGTTTTTTGCTTTTGTATTATTTGAATTAACAGCAGAAAGTAAAACAAACCTAAATAAATATCCTATATCATCTTTCTCTAGAAAGGAGGTGTTCCAGCCGCACCTTCCGGTACGGCTACCTTGTTACGACTTAGCCCCAGTTACCAGTTTTACCCTAGGCAGCTCCTTGCGGTCACCGACTTCAGGCACCCCCAGCTTCCATGGCTTGACGGGCGGTGTGTACAAGGCCCGGGAACGTATTCACCGGATCATGGCTGATATCCGATTACTAGCGATTCCAGCTTCACGGAGTCGAGTTGCAGACTCCGATCCGAACTGAGAACGGTTTTGTAGATTCGCTCCTACTCACGTAGTGGCTGCTCTCTGTACCGTCCATTGTAGCACGTGTGTAGCCCAAGGCGTAAGGGCCGTGATGATTTGACGTCATCCCCACCTTCCTCACAGTTTGCACTGGCAGTCTCGTTAGAGTTCCCGACATGACTCGCTGGCAACTAACAACAGGGGTTGCGCTCGTTATAGGACTTAACCTGACACCTCACGGCACGAGCTGACGACAACCATGCAGCACCTTGTAAATTGTCCGAAGAAAAATCTGTTTCCAAATCTGTCAATCTACATTTAAGCCTTGGTAAGGTTCCTCGCGTATCATCGAATTAAACCACATGCTCCACCGCTTGTGCGGGCCCCCGTCAATTCCTTTGAGTTTCATTCTTGCGAACGTACTCCCCAGGTGGGATACTTATCACTTTCGCTTAGCCACTGAACTTGCGCCCAACAGCTAGTATCCATCGTTTACGGCGTGGACTACCAGGGTATCTAATCCTGTTCGCTCCCCACGCTTTCGTCCATCAGCGTCAATATATTGTTAGTAACCTGCCTTCGCAATTGGTATTCCATGTAATATCTAAGCATTTCACCGCTACACTACATATTCTAGTTACTTCACAATAATTCAAGTTTAACAGTATCAATGGCCGTTTGATCGTTGAGCGACCAGATTTCACCACTGACTTATTAAACCGCCTACGGACCCTTTAAACCCAATGATTCCGGATAACGCTTGGATCCTCCGTATTACCGCGGCTGCTGGCACGGAGTTAGCCGATCCTTATTCTTACGGTACCGTCAAGTCACTACACGTAGTGATGTTTCTTCCCGTACAAAAGCAGTTTACACACCATAGATGCTTCTTCCTGCACGCGGCATGGCTGGATCAGGCTTGCGCCCATTGTCCAATATTCCTCACTGCTGCCTCCCGTAGGAGTCTGGTCCGTGTCTCAGTACCAGTGTGGGGGATCTCCCTCTCAGGACCCCTACCCATCATTGTCTTGGTAAGCCGTTACCTTACCAACTAACTAATGGGACGCATGCTCATCTTTTACCGTTGGAACTTTAATAATTAAATGATGCCATTCAACTATACTATGAGGTATTAATCCAAATTTCTCTGGGCTATCCCTCTGTAAAAGGTAGATTGCATACGCGTTACGCACCCGTGCGCCGGTCTCAATAATCCGAAAACTATTTACCCCTCGACTTGCATGTGTTAAGCCTGCCGCTAGCGTTCATCCTGAGCCAGGATCAAACTCTTCATCGTATATTTTAATATTTTCGATGACATCGATTGTTTACATCAATTAGCCTTACTTTCTTTTTCTTTGTCCTAACATCTCTGTTAGAACGGCTGTCAATTCAATATGTCTATGAACTTATCTATTCTCTTTTATCCTGAACTTGTTTCAGGTTCCTTGCTCTTCTCTGGAAATCCTTAAAGGCGTTCCCTCTCAAAGCGGGTGCAAAAGTAGTCATTATTTTTTACCAAACAAGCTTTTTTGAAAATAATTTTGAAATTTATTTTTTCCAAAACTTGTACTGACAAAATCTCAATGAACTCCCTCTTGCGGGGTGCAAATATAAATAAACTTTTGAACCCAATCCAAATCTTTTTTAACCTTTTTTAAACCTTTTTCTCAACACTCTGAATTATAACTTTTTGAAAGATACTTTTTGCTCTTTTTTAACTCTGACTGAAGATTTTTGATTAAAAAAAAGGTTTATTCACACATCAACTGCCCTAGCCCGGACCTGCCTGCCGGCAGGCAGGTGGAAGCGGCATCCTGGCATTGCGAAAAAACTAAACCTCTCCTTCAGATTGCTTCGCTTCGCTCGCAATGACAGATACAGCGGACAGCCGGAAATAGCTTCCAGTAAAAAAACCTCCAATGATAGGAGATTTAGTTATAAGGTTAAACGATCAACAAAGTCATTTACTTCTACCCTATTCGAAACGTATGGTTTTGGAAGGTGAAATTTTGGTAATGATGTATGACGGAATCATCAATACCAACAAACAAATGAGTACTGTACCCAAATTCAAGGCTAGAATGTACATCAAATTAATATCGACCGGCGCGACGTTTACATAGTAACTTTCGGGATTGAGTTGTATGATTTCAAACTGCTTTTGAATGAACAGCAATCCGATTCCGATAGCATTTCCCCATAGCAATCCCCGTAGTAGTAAGTAAAAAGCATTGTAGAGAAATATTTTGCGAATGGCCCAATTATCGGCGCCCAATGACTTTAATATACCAATCATTTGTGTGCGTTCTAAAATCAGCACCAACAAGGCGACAATCATATTAATAGTTGCGACGACCGTCATTATGATGAGAATAACCAAAATATTAAAATCGAATAATTCCAGCCATTCGAAAATGTAAAAGTATTTTTCTGTGATGGGTTGCACATTTAAATGAGAAGGAATGGCTTTGTAGACTTCTTCGGATTTGGATTGGATGTTTGAAAAATCATCAATAAAAACTTCAAACGAACCGACCTGATTGGCATCCCATTTATTAATCATCTGCAAATGACGGATATCGCCCAAGACTATTGAAGAGTCAAATTCTTGAAAACCCGAATCAAACAATCCTACGATGGTAAATCGCCTTGATTTGGGCATGGGATTTCCGTCTTCGCGTTTGAAAAACACATTAAACGAGTCGCCCAATTTGAGGCTCAATCGGTTGGCTAAAAATTTTGAAATGACAATCTCGGTGCCTAGTGTTCCTTTTAGATTGGGAGTTCTGCCTGCAACTATGAATTCATTGATATTCTCCCAGTCAAAATCTTTTCCTACACCTTTGTACAATATTCCCTCAAATGCAGTTTCGGTTCGGATGATGCCCGTTTTGGAAATTACGCCTTGAACGTGTTTAATTCCGCTTACATCGGTAAACTTAGGATAAAATTTTTGATCAAGAGATAGCGGCGTCACACTCACATCCGATTGATTTCCAGAATAATTCGAAATAATCAAATGACCGTTGAAAGCCGTAATTTTCTGGCGTATTTTTTGCTGTAACCCAATGCCTGTCCCGATAGAGATAATCATCATGATGATACCTATGGCTACTGCGGCAATTGCAATTTTTATTATTGGTGCAGAAATACTACTTTTATGCTCTTTAGAGTTAAAAAGTCGTTTAGCTATGAAATAGGATAGGTTCAATGTATCATTTGAATTTGCTACAAATATACAGAAAGTTTTGACCACAGATTACACTGATTAACACAGATTAAAAAATCGTTTATGAAATATTCTCTTAAAAGAAGTTTGCTCATCGTTGCTTTACTCGTCTTCGGTTCTTGTGGCGCCAAAAAACAGGTAGCTCCACAAAAAGAAGCGGCGGAAGAAAAACCAATTTTTGAATTTACCTATACAATGGTGAAGGAAGTTTTTCCGGGAGCTAATGACTATATAAACTATTTACCCTTATTAGAAGGCAAAAAAGTAGGCATTGTAACCAATCAAACCGGAATCATTCTGGCCTCACGAGTAGACACTTCTTCTAAAAAAAAGGATGTTAGCATCGTCGATTTTTTGGTAGAGAAAAAAATTGCTGTTCAAAAAATATTCGCGCCAGAACACGGATTTCGTGGAACCGCCGATGCTGGCGAACTCATCAAAGACGGAAAAGATACTCAGACGGGTTTGCCTATTATTTCGCTTTATGGAAACAATAAAAAACCGAGCGCTGAGCAACTTGCTGGAATTGACATTCTGGTATTCGACCTTCAAGATGTGGGAGCACGTTTCTACACCTACATTTCTTCTCTACATTATATAATGGAGGCATGTGCCGAAAATAAAATTCCGCTACTCGTTTTAGATCGACCGAATCCGAATATTGCGATAGTAGACGGACCCATTTTAGAAAAAAAGTTCACGAGTTTTGTGGGTATGCATCCGATTCCGCTTTTACACGGCATGACGATTGGCGAATACGCCCAAATGATTAATGGTGAAAAATGGCTGAAGGACGGAATTCAATGCAATCTAAAAGTCATCAAATGCCTGAATTATAATCGCAAAAGCACATACAGTCTGCCTGTAAAACCGTCGCCTAACTTACCCAACGACCAAGCTATTAATTTGTACGCCAGTTTGTGTTTGTTTGAAGGAACGAATGTAAGCGTAGGCCGCGGAACCGAAAAACAGTTTCAAATTTATGGTTCGCCGTTTTTACCAAATACTGAATTCAGCTTTACTCCCATGCCGAACTTTGGTGCTAAAGATCCGGTTCATAAAGGTGTTCTGTGTTATGGTGAGGATTTAACTAAAATCGAAAAAGTAGCACAACTCGAATTGAAATGGTTGATTAGCGCGTACCAATATACCTCGGATCAATCGAAATTTTTTAACGACTTCTTCTCTAAGTTAGCAGGAACGACCAAATTACAACAACAAATAGTAGATGGCGTTTCGGAAACTGAAATCAGAAAATCGTGGGAGAAAGGCTTGCGCGATTTCAAGCAAATGCGAGCAAAATATTTACTTTATCCTTAAATAGCTACCTCTATAGTTGGATTGATCAAAAGTAATTCATCGACAAAGAGTTGTTTCTCTTTGGGCGAAATATAAATCTCATCAAATTTATTGTATTTGACAGCGATTCGGTCCATGGATAAAGCAGGAGAACTCAAAATGCTTGACGTTTTTTCTATTTTTCTAATCTTCTCAATATCTATTTTTTCATTTACAATAAACATGCATTTTATGACTAATTGTGTATCATTAATGATGTATCTAGTTGTTTTGGATGAAAATATAATGATTGTAATAATTAGTACAATTCCGAGGTAACCCAACGCATCTCCATTTATCATTCCGACTACACTTCTAAAAACGGGATACACAAGAAGTAACCCAAGCCACCAGTCTATTTTTGAGGTAAACACTTTCATATTACAAAGGTAATTTTTTCTTCATTTCTTCTACAATAGTATACGCAGCCGGACAAATAGCAACATTTTTTAACGTTAAATCTGAAATTTGTTGGAACTTTTTCCGGTCGGTATGCGGAAATTCCCGACACGCTTTCGGACGCACATCGTAAATCATACAATAATTTTCAGCATCCAAAAAAGTACATGGCACACTTTGCAAGACATAATCATTATCCTCATCGACTCTTAAATACTGCTCGATGAATTGCTGCGGCTTTTGTCTGAAATGTTTTGAAACTCGCTCTATATCCGCTGAAGTAAACAATGGACCAGTCGTTTTACAACAATTGGCGCATTGCAAACAATCGGTTCGTTTGAATTCGGCCACGTGCAATTCTTCCATCACATAATCCAAATTCTTGGGCGTTTTCTTTTTCAGCTTATCAAAATACTTTTTGTTTTCGATATGCTTATCTTTGGCGAGTTTAGCTAATGTGTCAATTTGAGGATTTGTCAATGTGAAAATGTGTCGATGAGTTAATTTGTCAATGTGTCAATTTTTGAAATGCAAAGTTAAACAACTTGAACCAAACTTATATCTACAGGTTAACAAACTTGAAACTTTTCAAAAATGAAAGATCTCTTCGGACGTGCCATCCTCGATTATCAAACTAATAATGAGCCTCAAGACCTCATCACCGAAACCAACATTTCGGAAGCCGATGAAATGAGCGTCGACTATTTGTTTCGCAGTTTCAAAGAAATGCCCAAACTCGAAAAGAAAGCGCTTCAATTATGTAAAGGAACCATTTTGGACGTAGGATGCGGTGCGGGAAGTCATAGTTTGTACTTGCAAGAAAAAGGTTTTGAAGTCACTTCGATAGACATTTCAGAAAACGCCATCGAAGCCTGTCAGTTGCGCGGTTTGAAAAAGGCTCGCGTTCAAAACGTACTCAACATTCAAAACGAAACGTTCGACACGATTTTGCTGTTGATGAACGGAACCGGAATTTTCGGAACACTTGCCCAAACCTCCCAATTTCTGCAAAAACTAAAAGAATTACTCAACCCAAACGGTCAAATTCTCATCGATAGTTCCGACATCATTTATATGTTTGATGAAAACGAAGATGGAAGTTTCTCTATTCCCGCGATGGGCTACTACGGTGAACTCACCTTTACGATTTCCTATAAAAACCAAACTGAAGAACCGTTTCCGTGGTTGTACCTCGATTACAATACACTGCAAAACGCCGCACAAGCCAACGGATTGAACTGCGCATTACTCGAAGAAGGTAAACACTTTGATTATGTAGCGAAACTCTCGCTGTAAGTTAATTGCTTTGTACTAAAAGTGGAATGGTTTTCGAATCACCATCGGCTTTGAAAATCAAATAATACACACCTGCATTCAGATGCGACAGCTTCAATTCAACGTCGCCATTGGTGCGTGATTCAGTTCCCAAATCGATCGTTTCCACCACTTTTCCTTCCACATTTACAATCTGAGCCGATACATTTTTACTTGCAGTTAGTTCAAAATGTAGCGTAGAAGTAGAAACAATTGGGTTGGGTTGCACCGAAATATTCTTCAACCAACTATCTTCAACCGAATCGTTACCCAAAGTTAAATTGACAAACGTCACAGTATTGTTACTCGAATTCGGAATTCCCAATACATTATCTACAGTATTCACAAAAATATCAGCTGGATTGCTCAAGCCGGTTGCTATCGAAACGGGTGCATTGGTAAAAGCACTGTCGTAACGCAACACATTTTGTGAACCCCAAGTAGATATATAGTAATTCCCAGCAGCATCACGCGCTATTCCATCGCAATTGTTATGTGATGTAATTAATAGAGTAGTCACTGCATTCGTATCTAAGTTGATGGCTTTAATCGGTGCATTCGAACCCCAATTTACAAATACACAACGATTGTTGACTCCATCATAAACAATTCCGTTGGGCGATTGAACCAATCCCGTCGCTAACGTTGAAAAAGCCTGAGTAGCCGTTTCAATTTTATAAATTTTCTTACCGCTAAAATCGGTTGCGTATAAATTACCAGAGGTATCGTGTGTCAATCCGTTTAAAAAAGTTGCCCCAACATTTACGTTAAACACATTGGCTCCAGTTGAAAGCGAATATCCTTTTACAGACGCACCACTACAACAATACAAAACATCGCCAACAATTTCAATTCCGTACGGCCCAGAAACCAAACCCGTTGCAAAAACCGTCAGTACGCCCGTACTACTTCTGGCCAAAACCTGATGCGAAGTGGTATTGGCCACGAGCCATCTCGAGTTGGCGTAATCGTATTCAACGCTCTCCGGACCGCTGTAGGTCTGAGAAAATAAAACTCCTGAAGTCAGTAGAACAAGTAACGTAGTAATTTTTTGCATGGATTATTTTTTGGTAAATATATAAAAATCAGCGAAGAAAAAAAGGTATTTATAAATGTTGGTGGTCTTGGTAGTAGAAGCAATATCCCGCTTTTCATTCCAAGCTTTACGGCATCCCACTTTTTTGTAGGTTTTCCCCAAGCTTCCGTTGGTCGCTTTGGTAAATCCACAAAAAATAAGTGGGTTGCTGCAAAAGGCTTTTCATTGCACACGAACGAAGCGAACTGGCGAAGCAATCGGGGCTAGGCGCTTTCTTTAAACAGAACTATCTGCGTAAAAAAAAACCTATCATTTATTTTACAATGATAGGTTTTTAATAGTAGAACATAATTATATGTAAAAACTAAATTTATTTCTGTATAATTAATTTCAAAACTGTAGTCTTTTCATCTTCGGTTATGCTAACAAAATAGACTCCTGATTGCAATACCGAAACGTCTAAAACCTCTCCATCGATAGTTGTTTCGATCATTTTTTTGCCCAACATATCAATTACTTGTATTTGCTTGGTCAAACCTAAATCAGACACAACATACAGAATGTTTCCTGAATTTGGATTGGGAACAATTTTAATTGTATTCTGCGTGTGATTTTCTGTTGAAAGTGAACTATTTCTCAAACATCGACATGAAAATCCTAACTTTTTAACAGGACTCATCCCGTTGATGAATGCGTTTTCACCTATTGCACTCAAGTAATAAAACCACGCATCATCATCGGAGATGTCGGTCGAACTCCAATAAAAAGAATTAAAACCATCTGCTTGTGTATCGCCATAAAAATGATGGAGTCCAGTGGGTAAAGAAGTAAAACCACTGCTATTCGATGCACCTGTATTTGGACTATCCCAATTGGTTGTTCCTGCTTGTTTTAGTTTACCTCCGGCTACATTAAATCCACCTAAAAATTCAAAAAGTTCTTCCCAATCATTTGCGCTTGGTAAAACCCAGCCTGTTGGACAAATGCCTCGTGGGTCAGTTGCAGCATACCATGTATAAAATCGCGCATACGATGGATTTCCTAAATAAGGCCATTGGTATTTTGGATTACTTTCCGCAAAATAGTTGTAGGTATGATAAGGCGTTGTGCCGATCAAGTCCCCATTTTTATATTTGGTGGTCTTTAAATTTTCTGCCATCCATTCTTGTTGACCTATAAGTACCGTCGAATAGTTGTTTCCGTCAACATCAGTCACACCGCTTCCAGCAGTTTGAGAAAAACAAGTTGCTGCTGAGGAAATAAAAATCAAAATAAAGTATACTTTTTTCATAATCAATATAATTTAATTCAAATGCAATGCTAAACTACAAATAAATCCGTTACATATATCGGGTTATTTCAAACTAATTTCTAAAATTTTTAAATTTGATTACCCCAAAACAAACTTGAAGTTTGAAAACTTGTTAGAATAGTAAATCCGTCGTGTTCAAAATATCCTCCAAAGCGCTGTACAACACATCCAAATCGGCTTGCGTATTGTACATATTCATCGAATACCGCAGATACACTTTTCCATTTAACGGCATTACTGGAATCTGAATTTTGTACTTAGTATATAACACTTCTTTCAACTCCATTGGTTTTTCGGTGCGAACGGGTATGCTCGCCATTTGTCCGAGGAATTCTTCTGTAATCGGGCAAATCGGTTGCGTGTGCAGTAAGTCACAAAAGCGTTGGTAATTGTCAAACACCAATTTTCGACTGGTTGCGTACTTCTCTTTCCAATTGTTTTCTTTTAAAAATGTAATCACCTTCGGTGTACACAAATAGGCCGAATGGTCGTTGGTGCCTTGGTATTCGTGGTAATCTAAAAACTGACTCTCACTCGGAAACAGACTCTCGTAACCCCAACTCACCACCAACGGATCTAAATCGGCTTGGAATTCTTTTTTGACATATAAAAACGAACTTCCTTTGGGCGCCAACATCCATTTGTGTAGCGTTCCGGTGTAGTAGTCCGGATTCAAATCGGCCAGATTCAAATCGATATGACCCGGAACGTGAGCGCCGTCGATGATCGTTATCAATCCGAGTTGTTGTGCTCTATCGCAAATCTCTTTCACCGGAAAAATCAAGGCCGTGGAACTCGAAATATGATTCAGGAAAATCACTTTGGTTTTAGCCGAATAGCCTTTCCAAAATTCTTCCAAAATCTGCTCTTTAGAAACAATCGGTAAGGTAATTTCTTGGCGAATGTACTTGGCACCCGATTGTTTGCAGTAGAAATTCCACGTTCGATCCATCGCGCCATATTCGTGATTGGTTGTCAAAATTTCGTCTCCGGGTTGCAAATGCAAACTCCGCATAATGGTATTTACCGCAAAGGTCGGATTGGGTGTAAAAAAGAAATCGGCTGCTTTACAACCCAAAAATTCGGCCAGAGGTTGTTTGGCTTCTTTGAGATAAACGGGCAATTTCTTTTGTATGAATACTACTGGTTCGGATTCCAACTCCAATTGAAACCGTTGATATTCGTCAAACACCACTTTCGGACAAGCACCAAACGAGCCGTGGTTTAAAAAGGTAATGCTATTGTCTACTAAAAAATGTGATTTCATGGGGATAATTTTTTGTAAAAATAAAAAATCCCATTCGATTAAAATGGGATTTGTATTAATTACCTTGTAAAAGAATCGGAAAACGATAACTACACTTTACTGGTTTCCCGTTAAGTATTGCAGGCTTCCACTTTGGAGATTTTAGAAAAACTCGAGTTGTTTCTTCTTTGGTTCCAAAACCTATACCTTCAACTTTGATTAAATTTAAAGTACCGTCTTTTTCAATAAAAAAATCAACTACTATTTTACCTCCGCGAAAACTCTGGCTTTCGGGCTGTGTATAGTTGTTTGCTATAAATTTATAAAACGCAGAAATTCCACCAGGAAATTCGAGTTTTACGTCAACATTCTCAGGAGTGTAAAATACCTCATCACTTTCTGATTCATCCAACTTAACGGCTTGAGGAATAGTGGAAGTTTCTTGGGAATTTCCGATTTGTCCCATGAACAAAAAAAGCAACAACAACGCAAGTTTCTTCATCACAAATTAATTTACAAGAATCGGAATGGTCAACAAATACTGCGTTCGTACTGGATTTCCGTTCAAACTTCCCGGAATCCAATTCGGAGAACGTTCCATTACACGAATCGCTTCATCACCCGTGCCGTGACCGGCATCGGCCAATACGCCAATTTCTGTTAGCTTTCCGTCGGGTTCTACCACAAACGAAACCAATACATTTCCTTTCAACCCTTTTACCTTAGGTTTTTTGAAATTTCTTTTGATGAACGTGTTTAACGCTTCGTTTCCACCATTGAATTGAGGCTTAATGGTCACCTCATCGGTGGTGTAAATGGTTTCTTCAACAGTGTTTGTTTGAACTGTCTTCATCGCCGGTGGCGATGCAACAGTAGTTTTCTGAGCCAATCCCAATTGTACAGCAAACAAGATCGCTATTACTATATTTTTTTTCATTTTTTTATTAATTACCGTTAACTACAAAGGGCAATGTAAATGAACATCGCACAGGAACACCTTTCTGTTTTGCTGGTGTCCATTTTTTAGATTTTTTCAACACTCGAACAGCTTCCTCTTCTATTCCAAATTCCGTGTCACTTTCTGCTTTTATTTCGGTTAATGAACCATCTTTTTCAACGACAAAACTTAACTTTATTCTGCCGCCTTTAAATTTTTTATCTTCAGGAATTGTAAAGTTCTTTCTAACAAACTTATAAAATGCTTTAAGTCCACCTGGATATTCTGGCTTTGATTCCAAATCAGCAACATAGGGAATTGGAGTGCTATTTTCAGAATCATCAATATTTATTTTTGTTGTCGTAGAGGACTTTACTGCAATAACATTTTTGTTTTGGTCGCTGTACGTAGTCGTCTCATAGACTTTGGTAGGATAACTTGAAACTTGTGTTTTTCCAGACATCCGCAAAGGCAATTTAACATCAACACTAATGGCTTTACCATTTCGAGTAGCTGGTTTCCATTTTGGCGCTTTCTTTAACACTCTAATAATTTCAGTGGCCGATTCAATATCAACAAACTGAATCACTCGAATATTTTTTATATCACCAGTTTCTGAAATTGTAAACGAGGAAACCAAGGTGCCTTCTTTTGTGGTTTTAGAAAAGTCAAATTCTTGATTAATGAATTCGTAAAATGTTTCTAATCCGCCGCCATTAAATGTAGGGTCGATTCGTTCGCTATTCAAGTACACTTCATCTTCTCCTCCGATTTGCGCTACACTAAAAAAAGACATCAACAATAATGCCACTACAAATACTTTTTTCATGGTTACGGAATGTTCAAATATTTATGCGTTTGTAACGATACGCGCCATTTCGGGTTGTTCATTACATAATCGACTATTAAAGGCGTCATTTCTTCTTTTTTGCTCCATTCAGGTTGCAAGAACAAAATGGCATTCGGATTCACTTTCGCCGCTTGTTCTTCAGCAAAAATAAAATCGTGTTTGTTGTAAATGATGACTTTTAGCTCGTTCGCAATCGCATAAGCGCCGTCAACGGGTAATTTGTTTTTTTTGGGAGAAAGGCAAAACCAATCCCAAGTTCCCGTTACCGGATAACACCCTGAGGTTTCAATGTGAACTTTTAAATCTTGATCTTTTAATTTTTGGGTCAGTAACGACATGTCCCAAGTTAAGGGTTCGCCACCCGTAACGACAACGGTATCCGCATATTGTTTGGCATTGGCCACAATGATATCCGTTTCTGTGGGCGGATGCAATTCGGCGTTCCAGCTTTCCTTTACATCACACCAATGGCAACCTACGTCGCAACCTCCAATTCGGATGAAGTATGCGGCGGTTCCAGTGTGAAATCCTTCGCCTTGAATGGTGTAAAATTCTTCCATTAGGGGAAGCATTTCTCCTTTTTCTACGGCGAGTTGTATTGATTTGTTAAGCATATTTTTTTTGCCACTAAGGCGCTAAGTCACTAAGTTTTTTAGACCTAAACTGTTTTTTTTTAGACCTAACAGGTTTTGGAAACCTGTTAGGATGGAAAATCCATTAAGATATCATTATTTCTCACGAATGTACACATCTATCGGCACTCCCGAAAAATCCCAGTTTTCTCTGATTTTATTCTCCAAGAAACGCTTGTACGGTTCTTTTACGTACTGCGGCAAGTTGGCGAAAAACACAAACTGTGGTGTTGGCGTTGGCAATTGCATGCAGTATTTAATTTTAACGTATTTCCCTTTTAACGCTGGTGGCGGAAGCGTTTCGATGATTTTCAACATGTGATCGTTGAATTTTGACGTCGCAATACGTTGTTTTCTGCTTTCGAAAACGCGAACGGTTTCTTCCAAAGCTTTCAACAAACGTTGTTTGGTCAATGCCGAAACGAATAAAATCGGCACATCGGTAAACGGCTCGAGTTCTCTTCTGATTTTAGTTTCGTAATCACGGGTAGACATGGTGTCTTTTTCGACCAAATCCCATTTGTTTACGAGGATGATGACACCTTTTCGGTTTTTCTCGGCCAACCAAAAAATATTCTGATCCTGACTTTCAAATCCGCGGGTCGCATCGACTAATAATATAATCACGTCACTGTGTTCGATGGCACGCACCGATCGCATCACGGAGTAAAATTCTAAATCTTCTTTTACTTTGGCTTTTCTTCGGATTCCGGCCGTATCGACCAAGTTGAATTCGAATCCGAAACGGTTGTAACGCGTATCAATCGCGTCACGGGTAGTTCCGGCTATATCGGTAACGATGTAACGATCTTCACCGATTAAGGCATTGATGAACGAGGATTTTCCGGCATTCGGTCGTCCAACCACGCAAAAACGCGGAATGGCTTCCTCTTCTTCCGTAGTTTCGGGTAAATCGGGTAGCACTTTTACGAGTTCGTCGAGTAATTCACCGGTTCCGCTTCCGCTCATTCCCGAGATGGCAAAATATTCGCCCAATCCTAAATTATAAAACTCCACGGCGTCTTTCTGACGCATGGCGTTATCTACTTTATTTACGGCAACCAAAACGGGTTTGGTCACTTTTCGTAGTAATTTGGCTACTTCCGAATCCATCGGGGTGATTCCTTCTTCGACATCAACCAAAAAGATGATGGCATCGGCTTCGTCAATGGCGAGTTCTACTTGTTTGCGGATTTCGGCTTCAAAAATATCGTCAGAACCTTTGATGTATCCACCGGTGTCTATGACTGAGAATTCTTTTCCATTCCATTCACTTTTTCCGTAATTACGGTCGCGCGTTACACCACTCACCGAGTCGACTATGGCTTCTCTGCGTTGGATTAATCGGTTGAAAAAAGTGGATTTCCCTACATTCGGTCTTCCTACAATGGCTACAATGTTATTCATAATGATTTTAAAATAAGCTGCAAAGGTAATAAAGTTGGCCGTGGGATGCCCGATGTAAAGTGATATTTTTTAATTTAGTTGTACCAAACCAAACAAACTATAGATTATGGACACTGAGAATTCCATTCAGTTACGCCTGCGATTTTACAAAGATGTTGAGGAAAACATTGATGTAGTTCGGCAAAAATTTGTCGATCATTCCAACGTCATTTCTCCCGATTTTTTAATGAAAATTCGAAATTACCACATTCAGTTTACCATTCGAGGCGAAAAGCAACGCTATTGGTCGCCTCATTTGTCGGTGGAACTAGAAGAAAAAGAAGGAAGCGAAAAAACGGCAACACACATTCGTGGATTATTCGGTCCGGCGCAAACGATGTGGACCTTTTTTGTCTTTTTACACTTTATCGTTGCGGGAATATTTCTGACCTTTTTGATGTTTGCGTTTTCCGATTACGCCATCAAACAATCGATCACAACCGATATTGTAGTTATGATATGTATGGTGATGTGTTGGATCTTGCTCTACGTCATTGCCCGACAAACGCGCGCCAATGGCTACGGTCAGATGGAAGAACTGGAAAAGGAATGTCAGAAAATAATTGGTTAATTACTTCTGATTGTATCCAAATCGTTTCAGTTGATACGCGCTGCTACGCCAGTCTTTGTTGACTTTAACGAACAGTTCGATGTGAATTTGTTTCCCGAAAAACTTCTCTAAATCTTCACGCGCTTGGATGCCCACACGTTTGAGTGCGGCGCCTTTATGACCGATGATGATTCCTTTTTGGGTATCGCGTTCGACCATGATAACGGAACGAATGCGGATGATTTTTTCGTCTTCTAAAAACTCTTCGGTTTCGATTTCTACCGAATACGGAATTTCTTTATCGTAGTTGATGAGGATTTTCTCACGAATGGTTTCGTTGACAAAAAAGCGTTCGGGTTTATCGGTCAACGCATCTTTTGGATAATACGCTGGCGATACAGGAAGTATTTCTAATATTCGGGCAAAAACTTCTTTTACGTTAAAGTTTTCAAGAGCAGAAATCGGGTAAATTTCGGCGTTGGGTACTTTTTCTTTCCACAACTGAATTTGCTCTTCGAGTTGTTCTTGATTGGATGTATCGATTTTATTCAGCAGTAACAATACCGGAATTTTAGCGTGGATGATTTTATTAAAAAACGCTTCGTCTTTGAGTTCTTTTTCGCCAATTTCCACCATATAAATCAATACATCGGCATCTTCAAAAGCAGATTTCACGAAGTCCATCATCGATTTTTGCATTTCGTAGGCCGGTTTGATGATTCCGGGTGTATCGGAGAGAATGACTTGAAAATCATCCCCGTTTACAATTCCGAGGATTCGGTGACGAGTGGTTTGTGCTTTTGAGGTGATGATCGACAACCGTTCGCCAATAAAAGCGTTCATGAGTGTTGACTTACCTACGTTTGGGTTTCCTATTATGTTGACGAATCCTGCTTTGTGTGACATTTTATTTTCTATTTACATGCGTTGAACCGAATGTCCACTGGACATTCTCCTCTTAATATCAAATCTATTATATTGACGAATCCTGCTTTGTGTTCCATATTCTGCATTAATTTTGGCAAAGGTAGGCAACTCGGCTGAATAGAAGAAAGAAAAAGGATTTTAAAAGTTTGGGGTGATTTTCATCATTACTCACAACTTTCAACATGTTTGCCAATCATGTATACAGTCATTGGTCGCAAATGGTCTCCTGTTTCAGGATTAACTCCATTCATATTAAAACACCTAAGACCATCTTTTTCTTTATCGTACCACACTTTCGGTTTTTTAGAATTACCATCAACAAAAAATTCAGTGGTATCACAAATGCTCAGTTCTCTTCTTTTGAATTCTCTTTCATCATAAGGAACAATAGTTCCATAACTTTCAACACCTTGCGTTTCTTGAATACAATCAACTAATTCATAGTGATCTTCGCACCATTTCATACATTCTTTTGTGGGGAAAATCATGTTTTTGGCAGTATATCCGATTGCTAAAACCCCAATGCTTGTCAAAGCGATCACTCCATTTCTACTCCAGTTGTTGGATTGCTTTCTTACGGTTTCAACTTTATGCTCTTTCGTAGTGTCAACTAAAAAAAAGGGTGAAGGTTTTTCGTCCTCGTCATTCTCTTCCCTATTGTTCTCTACTTTGGATTCTTCAGGATGGCTGTTTTCTACTCCGTCGCTATGCACAAAATTTGAAAAAGGTCTGCTTTCAAAATCAACCAAAACTGCTATTAAATTCAATACATTACTGTTGGTGTTTTTAGAATTACCTTTCAAAAAATTGCACACGGTGCGCAGCTTTTCTACATCTACCTTTTCGATGGCTTTTCTCAGCCCACTTTCTTCTTTAGGTTTAAAAAAACTTTCAAATACCTCTTCATCCCTTTTGCGCAAGCCAACGTCAAAAAAAATCAAACATAAATCTCTCAGTTTAGCGGGCGTTGGATCAAACAAAAAGCCTTCATACTTTTTGCTTTTCTCCTGCTCATATTTTTGCTTTACTGCACTACAATAATCTGTTGACGTCTTAGCCATGAATGGGTTTTTAGGTATTGTTCAACATTATCGGAATTATCGGAATTCCTTATAAACACTCAAACAAAAACCCCATTCCTTTGCTTCAGAATTAGTTCTTGTTCTGTTTCGCGATGAGAACAAATGTACGAAACTAGTTCAAAAAGTGTAACGGTACAGAACCGAATTTTTCTTCGGGAAGTAGCATCATAAGGTTCTGTACTCGCACACTTCACTTCCCAAAAACAAACACGTGTTTTTTCAATTCGAGAATGGCGTAATGCTATTCCGCAGCCTTCGGGAAAACCCCGAACAGCCCAACTTATGTTTAATTTTTAATTCGTAACATCATGAAAAAAATAATTTTCTTTTCGTTGTTCCTACTGGGTAGTATGGCAATGACATCGTGCACCGCCGATGAAACTATCGAACCTACACAAAATCAAGTTGCCGATGACACTGGCGGACAAAACGGAAACATTAAGCCTCCGCCTCCGCCAACTCCATAAAAATTTATTTTTATGGATTAGGAATATTTTAATAACTTCGGGGAATGAGAACTACACCTTTTCATTTCCCGTTTTTATTTTGGTTATCCTTGGGATTACTCCTGTTCTCTTGCACAAAAGAAATCGACGAATCAAAAATCATCAATCCGACATACAAAACCAGTTATACCAAAGCCGAAGTTTTTAATGCCGATGGTCAATTTGATAGTGCGTACTATTATTACAACAAAGCCAAATTAAGTTGTTCTTCTGATGAAGTAAAAAGAAAAGTATACGTACTGATCAAAATGAGCGAAATTCAGAATCAATTTTGCGATTATACTGGGAGTCAAGAAAACATCACCGAAGCATTTAAAATCATTGGCAAAGACACTACTTCTTTGAGCAGTTTGCACAATCTTCTGGGCATTACCTACAAAGAAACTTTTGATTATAAAAAAGCATTGAGCAATTATTCAGAATCGAAAAAATATTCAAAGAAAGAATTGGATCAGATCATTTTACTTAATAATACCGCGGTAGTCCATCTTGAACAAAAATACTACGCCAACGCTATCGCTATTTTAACGCCCTTACTTAACAATGATACTTTAGTCAAAAACCCGATGGAATGGGCGAAAGTAGCGGACAATCTTGGTTATGCCTATTTCAAAGCAAAAGATGAAAAAGCGCTTCCTTTTTTGAACAAAGCACTGCAACTTAGAGACAGCCTAAAAAACGACTTAGAAACGACCGCTTCTTTGATGCATTTGTCGGAATTTTATGCACTTCAAAATCCAAAATTATCCACTGACTATGCGGTAAAAGCCTATCAATCGGCCACCCGAGCCAACAATCCCGACGACCGATTGGAAGCTTTAGATTTCTTAATTAAAAATGCAACCGGAAACGAATTCAAATCCTATTACTCCATTCACTCCGCCTTAAACGATAGTATCATACAAGTCAGACAAACTGCCAAAAATCAATTTGCCAATATAAAATACAATGCTGCTACATCGGTTCAAGAGTTAGAACTTCAAAAAACAAAAAATTACTTGTTCATCGTGCTTCTTGTTTTTGTGAGTGGGTTGGCTTCCTTTATCATTGTTACGATACGGAAGAGAAATCGGGAGAAAATCAAATCCATATCCTACGAAACCGAAACCCGAATCTCGAAGAAAATTCACGATGAGTTGGCCAATGATGTGTTCAATGCCTTAACCTATGCAGAAACGCAAAACCTAAGTGATCTGAATAAGAAAGAAACCTTACTCGAAAATTTAGACCAGATTTATGCACGAACACGCAATATTTCTCGAGAAAATAGTGCCATTGATACCGGTGAAGATTATCCCAAACACCTCATTCATTTACTGACGCAATACGACAGTAATTCGGTGAACGTGATCATTCACAAAATCACGTCGATCGATTGGAATCTCATCAAAAAAGAAACTAAAATTGGGCTCTACCGTGTATTACAAGAATTGATGGTCAACATGAAAAAGCACAGTAATTGTTCGGTAGTCATGCTGCGATTTGAGCATCAAAAATCTCAAATTATCGTCCATTATGCCGACAACGGAAAAGGCGTTGAAATGTTAAAATCGAAAAAAGGTTTGCAAAATGCGGAAAACCGTATTCTTGCCATAAATGGAACTATTACTTTTGAATCGGAACCTGAAAAAGGATTCAAAGCAACAGTAGTCATTCCAAAATAATGAAAGCCATGTATCAAAAAGTATTACTTGCCGAAGATTTAGACAGCATCAATATGAGTGTAGTTCAGGTGGTTGAAGCACTCGGAGCCAAAGTGCATCACGCCAAATATTGCGATGATGCGATTTTAAAAGTAAAAAAAGCGCTTGCCGACAACCAACCGTTCGACCTCATCATCAGCGATTTATCCTTCGAAAAAGATCATCGAGAAGTCACACTTCAATCGGGTGAAGAACTCATTGAACAGATTCGGTTACTGCAACCCGAAGTACCCATTTTAGTATATTCTATCGAAGACAAAAACCACCGCGTTCGCACGTTATTCGACACCTATCATATCAACGCGTTTGTGCATAAGAGTCGGAGAAGCCTCTTCGAACTCAAAACGGCCATCGCACAACTTTGGGATGGAACACCGTATATTTCTCCGGAGTTGGAACACGTATTGCGCGACAAAACCATCAGTGAAATCGACGACTACGACATCCAACTCATCAAGCAATTGTCGTATGGCGTGGCACAAGAAAAAATGGACATTCGGTTTAAAGAACTCGGCATTACACCGAACAGTAAAAGCACCATCGAAAAACGACTTGGCAAACTCAAAGACTACTTCAAAGCCAATAATACGGTGCATTTGATAGCGATTGCGAAGGATTTAGGAATAGCATAGTTAGATGAATTGTGAAGTGTGAATTGTGAATTACGAATTGCGAACTGCGAAAGTATAGGCTAAAAAAATTCAAGAAAAAAATCCCGTTTTACGGTTTCCCGTAAAGAAATACAATTTTCCTCTTTTAAGTTTGAAGAAAATTTAATCCCATGAAATTTGTATGCCTTATTTGTGCCGCGGCGCTTTTGCTGGCGCTTTTTCCGATGCCCAGCGATTATTATAAAGGGTTACGTTATTTGATTAGTATCGGATCGGTAGTTGTGCTGACACAGGAAATCAAAAGAGATGTGACCTTACTCGGCATTTCGTTTATAGCGGTACTGCTGGTTTTCAATCCGATTGTTCCTATTTACTTGTACAAAAAAGTCCTATGGATGCCCATCAATTGCGCGGCTGCCGTACTGTTTTTGCTTCACGGATTCAAAGAAAAACTAAAATCGTAAACGCCATGAACCGCTACCCCATCCACTCCACCAACATTGTTTCGGTCGGTTACGACGAAGTAAACGAAGTATTGGAAATTGAATTCAAACTCCACATTCTACACCAATACTACAACGTGCCGCTGTGCGAATACGTCGCATTTATGAAAGCTGAAAACATCGAAGCGTTTTACCTCAACTACATCCAATCGCGGTACCATTTTGACTCGCAGTGATTTTTTTTTGGCGTTTACGGGAAACCGTAAGGAAAAGGTTTTTAATGGGTTTAGGTTTGGGGAATATTAATTTAAACTTTAAAATTATGAAAACAAAAGTATTCTCCCTTTTATTGATTATTTCAACAATCACTTCGTGCACCACTATTAAATCAGGAACAGCAAAATCAAGAGACATTGTAGGTGCTGGAGTCATTCACAAACCTGTCGTTGCAGATTTAGAAGTTAATCAGCAAAAAATAACCAAAACAGTTAAGTTAAAAAGTATTGAAAAATTAGAAGATGCCAAAAACGAGATAATCAGAGAATTACTCAAAGAAAACAATGCAGACTTATTCATTGAACCAAAGTTTGAAACCATTACTGTAAATGGCAAAACTGAATTAACTGTAACGGGTTGGCTCGCATTTTACAAAGACTTCAGAACAATTGAAGAAAAAGACTTAAAGTTACTCGAGGTTAATTCAATTTACTTTACTACCGCACAAAATTCTCAACCAATTATTATTACTAAAAAGAAGTAATCATGGAACTTACAATACAACTCAAAGCATTAGCCGATAAAATCAATCAGCTCAAAGACAAAATCGAAACAGAAGAATCTACTAAACACGCTTTTGTGCTCCCGTTTATTAATATTTTAGGATTTGACACTTTTAATCCCACCGAAGTTGTACCTGAATTTACAGCCGACTTAGGTCTGAAAAAAGGTGAAAAAGTAGATTACGCCATCTTTCAAAATAATGAACCCATTCTAATCATTGAATGTAAAAATTGGAAAGAAAAACTATCCGTACATGGCTCACAATTATTTCGCTATTTTCATGTATCTAAGACGCGTTTTGCCTTGTTAACCAATGGAATCACCTATCAGTTTTTTACCGATTTAGACGAAAAAAACAAAATGGATCAGAAACCCTTTTTGGAGTTCGAGATTACCAACTTAAAAGACAATTTAGTCAATGAAATTGCCAAATTTCACAAGTCTAATTTTGATGTTGACAACATTGTAAGTAATGCTAGTTCTCTAAAATACATTCAAGAAATTAGAAAACAAATTAACGACGAACTGACCAATCCCAGTAATGAATTTGTAAAGTTGTTTGCTAACAAAGTTTACTCGGGCCGACTTACCGAAAAAGTAATGGACGAATTTAAAGATTTGGTGCACAAAGGATTCAACCAATTTATCAGTGAAAAGATCAACGACCGTCTCAACGCAGCGCTTAATAAAGAAGCGCAAAAACAACAAGAAGATGTTGTAGATACCATAGACGATGAAAGTAAAATAATAACAAGCGAAGAAGAGCAAGACGCGTACAAAATTGTCATTGCCATATTACGACGAAAACTACCCATTAATAGAATTGTCTGTCGCGATACACAATCGTATTTTGGAATTCTTTTAGACGACAACAACCGAAAACCGTTGTGCCGATTACATCTTAACGGTGGCAAAAAATACATTGGACTTTTTAACAACAACAAAACTGAAGTTCGTCAAGCCATTACAGCTATTGATGACATTTATTTGTTTGAAAAGGAATTGTTGGAAACGGTTGGGTTGTATGAATAGCCAATGTAAATAAAATTCATTTAAACACTCTTAGGGGTGTTTTTTTTTATAAAAAAAGTCCCACCGAAGCAGGACTAAAGATTTTCATCTACGGCATGTAGCCTTATTGTGATAAGATTAAAGATTAGAAATTTTAATCAATTACAAATCTACTAAAAAAATAGTAGCCCTTCAATGCGGGAAACCGTAAAAAGCAGAATTATTTTTTTTTATCTTTAAAAAATGATTTAAAAGCAGTTAGTTATGGCAAAAATATTAGGTTTAGATTTAGGGACAAACAGTATTGGCTGGGCTTTAATTGATGATGTTCAAAACAAAATTTTAGGAATTGGAAGTAGAATTTTCCCAATGGGAGTTGAGAATCTTGGTGATGGAGATGGCGAAATGTCAAAAAACGCAAGTCGAACTGGTGCACGTGGTGTTAGAAGACAATTTTTTAGAAGAAGATTAAGAAAGAAAATATTACTAAAAGCTCTTTCTGAGAATAAAATGTGTCCGATTGTTACAAATGATTTTGAAGATTGGAAAAAAACAAAACAATTTCCTTCTGAAAAATTAGCTTCATGGTTTGCTATGAACCCATATGAGTTACGTCAGAAAGCTTTAAAAGAAAAAGTATCATTAGAAGAAATAGGTAGGATTTTTTACCATCTAATTCAAAGAAGAGGATTTTTAAGTAATAGTAGAAAAGGAGGAACAGATGACGGAGCTATTTTTAAAGGAAATCCTAAAGAAGGAAAAATAGGAATTGACGAAACAATAGAAAGCATTGAGGGTAAAACTTTAGGTTCCTATTTGTTTGAAATTTATCCGAAAGAAAATCAACCTTTTCAAGATGGTTTAGAACGAATTCGAAATCGATATACCACGCGTAAGATGTATGTGGATGAGTTTGAATTGATTTGGAACAAACAAGCGCAATATCATTCTGGTTTGAGTGAAGATTTAAAAACATTGTTTGGTGGAAGAAAATTAGACGGTTATAAAGAAAATGGCATTTTATTTCATCAACGACCACTACGTTCTCAAAAACATTTAGTTGGTAATTGTTCTTTTGAACCATCCAAAACCAAATGCCCAATTAGCGCCATTCCTTTTGAGCAATTTAGAATTTGGCAATGGGTAAATACAGTTGAGTATAACGGAAATAAAATCTCTCAAGAAGATAAAAATACATTAATTGAGCAATTGCTACTGTCAGATAAAATTGAATTTAAAAAACTACGAAAAGCCATTGGCAAAGAAAGCGCCGAATTTAAATTTAATTATAAAGACGACGATAAAATAGTTGGAACGCATACAATTTCTAATTTATCAAACAAAAAATACTTTGGAAAACGATGGTTTGACTTGTCAGAAAAAGACCAAGAAGATATTTGGCATGTCTTATATTTTTTTGATAGCAAATCGAATCTTAAAGAATACGCTATTAAACATTGGTGTTTTACAGAAGAACAAGCGGTTTCGATTTCAAAGTTTAATGTTAAAGATGGTTATGCAAGCTTGAGCAGAAAAGCAATTGCAAATATTTTACCCTTTCTACAACAAGGTTATACTTATGATGTTGCTGTAGTTATGGGCGGTATTAAAAATACTTTTGGAGACAAATGGCAAAAAGACACAACAGAAAACAATCAAAAACAATTAAATTTAATAGATAATGTAGAAGGTATTGTACGTTCTAGAATTTCAGGTGGGTTTATAGACACCATTAAAGATTTACTTCGTAAAGATTTTAGTTTTAATGATAAACAATTAAAAAAACTCTACCACCATTCGGCAACGATTGATGCTGCGGCTTTATTAGAAAAATTACCAATTGGTAAAGATGCAGACAAGGAAATTCAGGCGATTAGAAATCCTATTGTAATTACAGCTTTATTTGAATTACGAAAATTAATAAATGAATTAATAGATGAACACGGACAACTAGACGAAATAAAAGTTGAAATGGCTCGTGATTTAAAAATATCTAAATCGCAACGAAACAAAATCCGTAGAGATCAAAAACGATTAGAACGAGAAAATGATAGAGTAAAAAGCGAAGTTGAAAAATACACTAGAGTTTCCCACGACAATATCTTGAGATATAAACTTTGGGAAGAATGTAAACAAACTTGTCCATATACAGGTAAAGCTATTCCTATTACAAAATTATTTACTGGCGAAGTTCAAATAGAACATATTCATCCGTGGAGTCGTTCATTAAACGACAGCTTTAACAATAAAACTTTGTGTTATGCTGACGAAAACAGAAGGAAAGGTGACAAAACACCCTTTGAATTTTACGGCAACGATGAATTAGATTGGAGTGCCAGAAAGGAACGTGCTTTAAAATTATTTTCTGACACAAAAGAATACCCAAATGCTTACCAGAAATTTAAACGATTTGTGCAACAAAAATTTGATGATGATTTTTCATCAAGACAATTAAATGATACTCGTTTTATAAGTAAAGAAGCTTCTAACTATTTAAAGCAAATTTGCAAAAAAGTAAATGTTTCTCCAGGACAAATGACGGCAAACTTGCGTCAAAAATGGGGATTGAATACGGTTTTGAATGATGAAAATGCTAAAACACGTGAAGACCATCGTCACCACGCTATTGATGCTTTGGTTATGGCATGTGGCAAAACAAGTTATTTGCAAGAATTATCAAAATGGAATCGATACAATAGAAATTATGATTTAAAAGATTTTCCAATGCCTTGGGAAACCTTCCGATTTGATGCGGAAAAAGCGGTTGACAAAATATTGATTTCTCATAAACGCATTTCGAATGACATCACCATTCGCTATACAAAAGTAGAGAAAAACGGAAAAAATCTTATTAATAAAGGTGTTGCTGCAAGAGGTCAATTGCACAAAGAAACCGTTTATGGGAAACGAAATTTTAATGGTGAAGAAGCCTATCATGTTAGAAAAGCAATAGATAGTTTAACTACAGAAAAGCAATTAGAAAAAGTAGTTGATGAAGCAATAAAAAAAATAATATTTAAAAGGATTCATGAATTAGGCGGATTTGTAAAAGGCTCTATTCCTGCAAACACTTTTTTTATAGTTGACGAAAACGGAGTAAAACAACCACAAATTTTCTTACCAAATAAAAATGGTGCTCAAGTTCCAATTTTAAAAATTAGAATGAAAGAAAATATTGGTGGAGCAGAAAAATTAAAAGACAATGTAAATCAGTGGGTAAATCCTAGAAATAATCATCATGTACTTATTTACAGAGATGAGAAAGGTATTTTAAAAGAAGAAGTGGTTACATTTTGGACGATTGTTGAAAGAAAAAGCAAAGGATTTCCAGCCTATCAATTACCAGTAGATGGGAAAGAAATTGTAACAACATTACATATTAATGACATGTTTTTATTAGGATTAAGTGAAGATGAAATTAATTGGGAAAATCCTGATTATGATGTTTTAAAAGAACAGCTATTTAGAGTTCAGAAATTATCTTCAAAGTTTTATGAGTTTAGACAAAGTTCTCAAGCTTCAATTCAAAATAACTTTTTACCTTTTTATAGAAGGATTACAGGCTTTGGTGAAGGAATTGGAGGTTGGTTAACTCATAATCCAATAAAAGTAAAAATTTCAGTTTCAGGTAAAATTCAAAAAATGTAGTTTTGTCATTTCGACCATCGGGAGAAATCACATAATCTACTAATTTTAAAATGTGATTTCTCGTTCCTCGAAATGACAAAAAACAATTAGAGTTCTTTGACATAAAATATCTAAACTTATACTACCAAACCACGAAGGAGTTTTAACAAGTGACTCAGTTATGGTTTGATTAAAGATTAGAAAACACGATATTTAGTTTGAACGCTAGCTACCTGCCCGTCATGTTGTGGTTTGATTAAAGATTAGAAAACACGATATTTCCTCAGTATTGAATCCATTGGCATCAGTCGTTGTGGTTTGATTAAAGATTAGAAAACACGATATTTTAAATTAGCTGAATTAATGCGTTCACCATGTTGTGGTTTGATTAAAGATTAGAAAACACGATATTATAATTTGTAAATCAAATTGCCCCGGAGTGTTGTGGTTTGATTAAAGATTAGAAAACACGATATTTTTTATTATATGCAAAAGAAAAAGAACCATGTTGTGGTTTGATTAAAGATTAGAAAACACGATATTCGCCATAGCGTCAGCAACCAACTCTTGAATGTTGTGGTTTGATTAAAGATTAGAAAACACGATATTTCCTATTTGGAAAATCAAAGCGATAGTTCCGTTGTGGTTTGATTAAAGATTAGAAAACACGATATTAATTCAACTAACACATCCAAAAGATGAAAGGTTGTGGTTTGATTAAAGATTAGAAAACACGATATTCCCGACTTTGATGAAGAAGACGACAACGCGTTGTGGTTTGATTAAAGATTAGAAAACACGATATTAGAAAGAATTTATTACAAAGAACGTGTTGTGTTGTGGTTTGATTAAAGATTAGAAAACACGATATTTGACGCTAAATCTATTGCGGGCGAAGGCTAGTTGTGGTTTGATTAAAGATTAGAAAACACGATATTACTTTAACGGATGAGTTAGACGCTTTAAATGTTGTGGTTTGATTAAAGATTAGAAAACACGATATTTTCATAGAACCAACGGCGCTAATGAGTGGGGTTGTGGTTTGATTAAAGATTAGAAAACACGATATTGAGAGCAGGATATTAAATCTATCCTTTCTCGTTGTGGTTTGATTAAAGATTAGAAAACACGATATTCACCGCTTACTGCAGGCCAGCCTTTTGTTGGTTGTGGTTTGATTAAAGATTAGAAAACACGATATTAATTTGCTCCTCTTCTGATTCACAAATCAGTTGTGGTTTGATTAAAGATTAGAAAACACGATATTGGACCGATTGTCCTTCCTTTGCACGCTGCCGTTGTGGTTTGATTAAAGATTAGAAAACACGATATTTGAAATTTTTGAACTATGTAAGGAGTTCCTGTTGTGGTTTGATTAAAGATTAGAAAACACGATATTAATTAGTGGTCAAAGACTTTTGCCAATGCTGTTGTGGTTTGATTAAAGATTAGAAAACACGATATTGCTCCTTTAGTGATTAATTCAGTTGCATATGTTGTGGTTTGATTAAAGATTAGAAAACACGATATTCATTTCTTTTAAGACAAGCATTGAATATTGTTGTGGTTTGATTAAAGATTAGAAAACACGATATTACATACAATTTTGGATGTACGGGCCAAGGTGTTGTGGTTTGATTAAAGATTAGAAAACACGATATTAATTCAATATCTCTATTAATTGCCATTACTGTTGTGGTTTGATTAAAGATTAGAAAACACGATATTCGGCGATATGGATGGAGTAAACCAATTATTGTTGTGGTTTGATTAAAGATTAGAAAACACGATATTCATGAACCTTTTCTTTTGTTTTCGGCTACCGTTGTGGTTTGATTAAAGATTAGAAAACACGATATTAGATGCAAAATTTACAATTGCTCAACTCCCGTTGTGGTTTGATTAAAGATTAGAAAACACGATATTCGATGGGCGGTTTAGTAGCTGGGCCATCTCGTTGTGGTTTGATTAAAGATTAGAAAACACGATATTGAGCTAACTTTAAACCGCAATATCATACAGTTGTGGTTTGATTAAAGATTAGAAAACACGATATTCCTAATCCTAAATGGTTACATCCGATTTCGTTGTGGTTTGATTAAAGATTAGAAAACACGATATTATAACATATCCTAGCGTTCTAATTCCTCTGGTTGTGGTTTGATTAAAGATTAGAAAACACGATATTTTAAATTAGCTGAAGTAATGCGCTCGCCATGTTGTGGTTTGATTAAAGATTAGAAAACACGATATTAATTGAACTCTTTAATTTCGGTTGAATCTTGTTGTGGTTTGATTAAAGATTAGAAAACACGATATTTAAATTTGTGAGGATATTCACCATCACTGTGTTGTGGTTTGATTAAAGATTAGAAAACACGATATTTTGACGATCATTTTTCCATCAGGTTGTAGTGTTGTGGTTTGATTAAAGATTAGAAAACACGATATTCCTACTTTGTAGAGCGTATTCATGCGGGTTGTTGTGGTTTGATTAAAGATTAGAAAACACGATATTCAGTAAATGATACATCTTCAAGCTCTTCCGTTGTGGTTTGATTAAAGATTAGAAAACACGATATTTCTTTATCTGAAACATCTTGATTAGTTTTTGTTGTGGTTTGATTAAAGATTAGAAAACACGATATTAATAGCAATTGAGTATGAAGGTATCATGTCGTTGTGGTTTGATTAAAGATTAGAAAACACGATATTATTTAATGAGTTTTGAATTGCTCCTTTATTGTTGTGGTTTGATTAAAGATTAGAAAACACGATATTATCAGAAACTGTATGTGTAAGTTTTAAGTGGTTGTGGTTTGATTAAAGATTAGAAAACACGATATTAAAAAATAAATACTATAAAAATAAGAGACGGTTGTGGTTTGATTAAAGATTAGAAAACACGATATTGCAGAAATGCAAGCAAGTCAAATTGAAGTGTTGTGGTTTGATTAAAGATTAGAAAACACGATATTAAAAGAAAACGAAGTAATTCCGTGGGGTGCGTTGTGGTTTGATTAAAGATTAGAAAACACGATATTGCGATCGGAACTCATAAACATCGCCGGTTAGTTGTGGTTTGATTAAAGATTAGAAAACACGATATTAGAAGTAGATATATACAGAAATCAAGTCTAGTTGTGGTTTGATTAAAGATTAGAAAACACGATATTACAAACATCGGTAAATCCTGTTATCGGAGTGTTGTGGTTTGATTAAAGATTAGAAAACACGATATTTTGCTTTTAGTTACTGAATATTACATGCGTGTTGTGGTTTGATTAAAGATTAGAAAACACGATATTAAAGACAGCCAAAAAGGAAGCGGCTTAATAGTTGTGGTTTGATTAAAGATTAGAAAACACGATATTTTCTTTCTACAACACTTTAATCATGTATGTGTTGTGGTTTGATTAAAGATTAGAAAACACGATATTATTCTCAGATGAAAAAGCCAAGGCACTTTGGTTGTGGTTTGATTAAAGATTAGAAAACACGATATTTAAACTAAAAACTTGCATTCAATTTCTACTGTTGTGGTTTGATTAAAGATTAGAAAACACGATATTATGACGTAATTATGGATAATGACATGGAGTGTTGTGGTTTGATTAAAGATTAGAAAACACGATATTGTTATTGATTTAAAGTAATTTTTATTTTATGTTGTGGTTTGATTAAAGATTAGAAAACACGATATTGAAACACTTATTCTATCCTCACAACCATGTGTTGTGGTTTGATTAAAGATTAGAAAACACGATATTGAAAGAAAATGATACAAGCGAGTATTTGATGTTGTGGTTTGATTAAAGATTAGAAAACACGATATTACTAATGTGAAAACATTAATCACAGCGGCTGTTGTGGTTTGATTAAAGATTAGAAAACACGATATTTAAAAGTATCGTAATGTTGCAGCCTGTAGTGTTGTGGTTTGATTAAAGATTAGAAAACACGATATTTGGTATGCTTTTTGTATCTTTGTCGCTCATGTTGTGGTTTGATTAAAGATTAGAAAACACGATATTGAGATAATCGATCAAGTAATTCATGATATGTTGTGGTTTGATTAAAGATTAGAAAACACGATATTCAGACACCGAAACACTAATTGAGCAAACTAGTTGTGGTTTGATTAAAGATTAGAAAACACGATATTATTTGCATTTGATGGGAGTTATGCGTTTGTGTTGTGGTTTGATTAAAGATTAGAAAACACGATATTTATTTGATTGAAGATATAGTTTTCGATGAGTTGTGGTTTGATTAAAGATTAGAAAACACGATATTACAAGTTCTAAAGTCAGGCAAATACAAACCGTTGTGGTTTGATTAAAGATTAGAAAACACGATATTACATATCGAAGAAGGTGTTAACGTCGAAGTGTTGTGGTTTGATTAAAGATTAGAAAACACGATATTAAGACGATTTTTACAAATTTGCAAAAGCTAGTTGTGGTTTGATTAAAGATTAGAAAACACGATATTGCTTCTTGATAGCGGTCAAAGCATCGACTTGTTGTGGTTTGATTAAAGATTAGAAAACACGATATTACTCCGATAACTTTACCAGCTGGTCGACCAGTTGTGGTTTGATTAAAGATTAGAAAACACGATATTTTTTACAAAGTGGAAAACTACTACTGTTTTGTTGTGGTTTGATTAAAGATTAGAAAACACGATATTCGATGTGCAACCTCACGGTGTGGATGTCATGTTGTGGTTTGATTAAAGATTAGAAAACACGATATTGCGTAACAAATCGCCATTAACATTAACATGTTGTGGTTTGATTAAAGATTAGAAAACACGATATTACTGCGAGTATGGCGCCGGAGGTTGTTGGGGTTGTGGTTTGATTAAAGATTAGAAAACACGATATTTGTTGCATCAGACGGCGGAACGCATCACCCGTTGTGGTTTGATTAAAGATTAGAAAACACGATATTCAGGCGGCAAAAAGTGATAGTTTTCGACCTGTTGTGGTTTGATTAAAGATTAGAAAACACGATATTCAAAGAGCCTTGAGGTTGTGTACTGCTGGGTTGTGGTTTGATTAAAGATTAGAAAACACGATATTTACTCAAAAAGGTAATTATTTCGACCTTTAGTTGTGGTTTGATTAAAGATTAGAAAACACGATATTCAATCTTTTAAAAATATGAGGCTCGAATTGTTGTGGTTTGATTAAAGATTAGAAAACACGATATTCTGCAGGCGGTTGATTTAGCGCAGAGATTGTTGTGGTTTGATTAAAGATTAGAAAACACGATATTATTCCGCTTTCCGAATGTAATTTACCTACTGTTGTGGTTTGATTAAAGATTAGAAAACACGATATTGTTTAAAAAAACTTTATTTATCACAATTCTGTTGTGGTTTGATTAAAGATTAGAAAACACGATATTTTAAAATACTCAACTAGTTCTTGATTTTCTGTTGTGGTTTGATTAAAGATTAGAAAACACGATATTTAAAACAATCCCAACTGCATTTAATGTCGTGTTGTGGTTTGATTAAAGATTAGAAAACACGATATTCCGCCAAAATCCTCTGCCAAAGCAATAGCGTTGTGGTTTGATTAAAGATTAGAAAACACGATATTGATTAATTAAGTAATTGTATTTACTTTCCTGTTGTGGTTTGATTAAAGATTAGAAAACACGATATTCATTACTTAATGTGGAACCATTTACGGGTTGTTGTGGTTTGATTAAAGATTAGAAAACACGATATTTCGACAGTTCCCGGAATAACGTCCCCAATAGTTGTGGTTTGATTAAAGATTAGAAAACACGATATTGTAACAATATCAATTCCCATGTCTTCAGCTGTTGTGGTTTGATTAAAGATTAGAAAACACGATATTCTATATCAACACCTTACTACTACTGACTTAGTTGTGGTTTGATTAAAGATTAGAAAACACGATATTGAGTGATTGGCCACTCTGCACGCTCTTGTAGTTGTGGTTTGATTAAAGATTAGAAAACACGATATTAGTTGGCTCGTTACCTTCTAATAATCAAGAGAATAAAGTGTTATATTGTGAAAAAAAATGCTCCTTTTTTGGTTTGATAACCCAAGATTGGAGCATTTTTTTGTTTTTAAAACAATTCTAACTGTGTAGGCTGTGGCTCTTTCGGCACTTCTGCTTTACCCCAAAAATTTAGAATATTCCCAAATTGTTTATCTGTAATTCGCAAGACACTTACTTTACCCATTGGTGGCAGTAATCTGTGTATTCGCTTTTCATGAACATCGGCACTCTCACCACTAGCACAATGCCTCACATATACAGAATACTGCATCATGCTAAATCCATCTTTCAATAAATTATTCCTAAATCCAGATGCGTTTTTTCGATCCTTTTTAGTTTCTGTTGGTAAGTCAAAAAATACAAATAGCCACATAATTCGATATCCGTTTAGTTCCATAATTTGGGATATTTTATTTTCTTTCGGTCGCCCGTATAACATTGTTGTAACGAACTTGCCGTTTTTTGCAAGGCAACCATCAACGGACTTTTTTCCTCTTTAAAATAAACTGTTCGCGTAAGTAGTTGCAAAAGTTCTGATTTAAGTAAGGTATTTAATTCTTGCTCATCATACGTTTGCATTAACTCATATACCTTTTCGTCAACAATGGGTCGAAACGGCTCCATAATATCATCCGCTAAAGCAAATGCATTGTATTTACTTTTATGGTGAATTCCCAAAGTATTTAGCAATCCACTTCCGGATAAAGCTCTTGCAGTAGCGGCTCGCAAAATAGCATAACCATAATTCAGAAAATTATTAGGATAATTTCCAAATCGCTCTCGCCTAAAATCAACTTGCTTCTCAGGTTCAGTATCGCTAAAATCAAAAAATGACTTCCAGTATTGGCTTGCCGCAACTGCTTCCATATTAGAACTATCTCCACTTAAAACTTTACTCGCCAAAAACTCAAATGCATTTTTACTCTTGGTGATTTTTTCTAATAAAATGCCTTGATTGGTAATTTTTTCAATTATAGTTTGTTGCCATAACTGCTTCTTTAAAGGTAAACTTGCCTCAATCTGATTCTTGAAAATCTCTTGTTGAATATGATGACTATTAAGATTTAAAAACATTCCGTTTGGTAAATGGTTTGTATTGCAGATAATTACAGCAGTGTTATTTTCAATTAATAAATTCATTGCAGGAATACTCAAATAAATTTCAGGATTATCTAGCACCAAAAACCCAATATCTTCAATTGGTATTACTCCTTCCTTAATTTCAGTTTTAATAACCAATTGCGAATTTTTGGTTGAAATAGAAGATTTATTTTCTAAAAGAATAGTTTTCTTTAACATTGTATATTTTTTAAACTAATTTATGAAACAATAAATCTTTAACTTTACGGGAAACCGTAAAAAACATTACACCAAAAAGTGATACATTTAGAAAAACTAAATCATGGTTAAAAAGGTTTTTTGCACATTCTTCCTCTTCACCACATTATCCTTCGCGCAGCTCCGACTCGTTTCGTGGAACGTCGAGAATTTGGGCAGTAGTAAGTCGGACGAAACCATCACCTTCATTGCTCACACACTCAAAAACTATGATGTCGTGGCGTTACAAGAAATTGTTGCAGGGAATGGCGGTGCACAAGCTGTGGCGCAATTGGCCGACGCACTCAACCGAAAAGGTTCGAAATGGGATTACGTAATTAGTGACCCGACTAGCAGTAGCGCTTATAAAACCGAGCGGTATGCCTTTTTGTGGAAAACGGCACGCGTCAAAAAAATCGGCGACGCGTGGCTCGAAAAAAAGTACTCTATTGAAATGGATCGCGAACCGTTTTACTGCACGTTTGAATTCCAAAGCAAGGCAGTAACCCTAGTCAACTTCCACGCCATCACCCAACGCATGCAACCCGAAACCGAGATCAAATACTTTAAATTGCTGCCGTCGCAGTATCCCGATTTAAATTTGGTTTTTGTGGGCGATTTCAACTGTCCGCAATCGCATACGGTGTTTATTCCACTTCAAAAAATGGGCTACAAAAGTGCGTTTCAAAAGCAAAAAACCTCACTGAAAAAAGAGTGTAAAAAGGGCGAATGTTTGGCATCGGAATTTGATAACATTTGGTATGATTCGGCTACCATGAAATGTATGAATGCTAAAGCGATACTGTTTTACCAATCGTTTGCATCACTGCAAGAAGCGCGAGCAATTTCAGATCATATTCCGATTGCGGTGGAATTGTTTTTTAAATAAGGTAATCGGTAACGCATCGATTAGCGAAATGACTATACATCAAAAAGAGCACTTAAAGCAACCTTATTGTAGTTTTGTTCGGGAATTGAATGAGTTCACCGAAGCGCACTCGAACAAGGTACGAACAAAGTACGAACAAAGTCCCCAAAAAAACGCAATGACCGGACATTTATGGACACCCTAGACAAATGCGGACAAAAGCGGACAAAAGCGGACATTGGAGTTGAATTGTGTTGGGGTTAATTATCATTGTATTTTATCATAGAATGCCAGCGTGCTTTACGGTAAATTGTAAAAGTTGCTAAATAATTATTTTGGTGTATATTTACACCACTAAACAGTCGTATTATGTCAAGACAAAGTATCACCTTAGCGGCACAAAATGATGAGTGGCTAAAACAACAAGTAGCTAACGAAGAATTTAACAGTAAAAGTGAAGCTGTAAATTATTTAATAAAGCAAGCACGCGAACGCGATGCGTATCATGATTTTGTACAAAGGAAAATTGATAAAGGTTTGCAAAGTGGTTTTAGTACCAAAACCAAAGAAGAACTTTTGGCAGAAATAAAAAGCAGATTGAATGTATAGCTATCGTCTATCTTTTGAAGCCGAGGAAGATGTTATACGAATTTTTGAATTTGGATTGGCTCGATTTGGGTTGCAACAAGCAATAATATATTACGATATGTTATTTGAATGTTTTACTAAAATAGCATCTAATCCATTTATGTTTCCTGTCGTTACAAAATATAAGGATATTGAACGCTTTTGTGTTTGTGGAGTTGACACTATTTATTACAACATCAAAGGTGATGAAATTGAAATCATCACCATCGTAGGAAGACAAGATTTTTAGCTGACTTTTAAATCAAATAAAAAAAAATTGCGAATTTACGGTATCGATTCATCATTCGATAGCGGGGAATTACTTCGACAGTTCGGCTTTCAGCCTCGGGTGTATTCCGAGCTATCGGGGACATTTGTGGACAAAAGCGGACATTGGCGTTGAATTGTGTTGGGGTTAATTATCTTTGTATTTTATCATAGAATGCGCAGCGGGAATCCAAGGATGAGCACAATAAATCCTGATTTTATACCGAAAATACTTCCTTTAATTTTCGACGAAAAATCTTCTATGAATCCAGATGAGTTTAAATTTAATCTTAAATTCGTGAATGATAAAAAACTTAAATACTAGATATAATGAAAAACATTTTGCCTGTTATTTTATGCTGGGTTTTTTTTAATTGTTCTTCTCAAATAGAGAATAAAAGCAAAACCTACGAAATGAAAGATCCCACAATTATTGAGTTGGTGATAAGTCCAGAAAAATTTCATTTAAAGACAATCTCAATTGTTGGTGTGTATAGTAAAGAAGGATATCTTTTTTTTACAAAAGAAGACTTGCAATATTCAATTTATAGAAATTCTTTTAAGATTGATAAAAGCACAATCAAAAAAGAAGACATGGATGAACTTGATAAAAAGTATGTTAGAATTACAGGGGTTTTTTACGATAATAAAAAATATCAAACTAGTGGCTCAATATCTGAAGTTTTTGATTACTTGAATTTAGAAGATTTGTTATTTGAAAAGAATATGGATGAGTACATATTAAAACATAAAAAAAAATAATTAATTACCTTTTTAATATACTTAGTAATGTTCATATGAAATACCTAATAGCTAGTTTTTTTATCATGAATTTGTCATCGGGTCATAGAAATGAAAAAGAATACATTGCAATAATCCATGTAGGAGCTTCAGACAAACCGATATATCCTACCATAATCAGCAAGGATAGCATTGGTGAAACCGTTTGGATAAAAAATCGTCCGGATAAAGATGAGAGATATTATAAAAAAAGCGAGAACTACCCAAATGCCCTTAATTATATCGTAGACTCCGTATCATATAGTAAACTTGAAAAATTAATTACAAACTACAAGGGTTACAAAAAAGCGGAAGAAAATGATTATGACTATGACTTTATCATATACATAAATGGTTGTAAAACACATACATTCTATTTGGAATATAAAGACACTGTCAAATTTTTTAATCTCCTTATTGAAAGTAGTGAAGAAATGCGAAACAGTCGCGAGGTTCAACAAAGGCTGCAAGATGTTTTTACAAATTACTATAAAGGGAGAAATTAGGGAAATGCTTTAAAGTTAGTGATGTACTAATTTCACCAGCTCCGCAAAGTGTTCCCATGAAAAGCTGCGCAAATGTCTCCTGACTTTAGCTGCGCTCAGTTCGGCTTTTAGCCTCGGGTGCGGAATTTTGCAATTAAAGTTAAACATCTGGTTAAAAACAATTGCCCTAGCCCAGATAGCAGTGAAAAGCCCGCAAGACTAAAAAGTAGTTTTTGTAGGCTTACAGAAGCGACCAGCGGAAGCTTTTGTAGGACTTACAAAAACAATTTTTAGGCTGAGGACCCTGCCTACCGGCAGGCAGGTTGCAACGGATAGCTGGATTAGCTTCAAAAAAAAAAGAGAACCATTGCTGATTCTCTCTGTTGTAGTAGCGGGAACAGTCCCGAAGCTTCGGGAGAACCTGTGTCCGCCTTGGCGGATAGGAGCCCGACGATATTTTTAAATAAAAAAAGCTCCACATTTCTGTGAAGCTTACCTAGTAGCGGGAACAGTCCCGAAGCTTCGGGAGAACCTGTGTCCGCCTGGGCGGATAGGAGCCCGACGATATTTTTAAATAAAAAAAGCTCCACATTTCTGTGGAGCTTACCTAGTAGCGGGAACAGTCCCGAAGCTTCGGGAGAACCTGTGTCCGCCTTGGCGGATAGGAGCCCGACGATATTTTTAAATAAAAAAAGCTCCACATTTCTGTGGAGCTTACCTAGTAGCGGAAACAGTCCCGAAGCTTCAGGAGAACCTGTGTCCGCCTGGGCGGATAGGAGCCCGACGATATTTTTAAATAAAAAAAGCTCCACATTTCTGTGGAGCTTACCTAGTAGCGGGAACAGTCCCGAAGCTTCGGGAGAACCTGTGTCCGCCTTGGCGGATAGGAGCCCGACGATATTTTTAAATAAAAAAAGCTCCACATTTCTGTGGAGCTTACCTAGTAGCGGGAACAGTCCCGAAGCTTCGGGAGAACCTGTGTCCGCCTTGGCGGATAGGAGCCCGACGATATTTTTAAATAAAAAAAGCTCCACATTTCTGTGAAGCTTACCTAGTAGCGGGAACAGTCCCGAAGCTTCGGGAGAACCTGTGTCCGCCTGGGCGGATAGGAGCCCGACGATATTTTTAAATAAAAAAAGCTCCACATTTCTGTGGAGCTTACCTAGTAGCGGGAACAGGACTCGAACCTGTGACCTTCGGGTTATGAGCCCGACGAGCTGCCTACTGCTCTATCCCGCGCTGTTTCGAGTGCAAATATACAACGAATATCTTAAAAGTCAAGAAAAAAGTTAAAAAATAAAAACCTAGTCTTTAAAAGACTGTACAACTGCTGACTTACCTTTTACTTTTTTACTAAATACTCTTCCAATTGTTTGAATGTACCACCAAATCCTTCTCCCATACTCTCTGTAAAAGCATAGAAAGTGGCAATTTCGTTCTCAGTTGCATGAATTGGTTCAGACACCAAGGTTAAAATAGTAACTCCGTTTTGTTCTTCAAGAGTTAGTGTATTCCGAATTTCTTTAGGAAAATCAATTCCGTCAAAAGGCGGTTTGATCACTTCACCGTTTTCATTAGCAAACGAATTGATCCAAACAATACTATTGGGCTCATCAATGTCTAGGTAACGAAAAATTCCGTAATTGATGTGAACTCCATTCATTTTGTAGTGAAAAATACCGTTGGGCTTGAATTCCAATTTCAGTACTTGAATCGGAGCTTCAACCGGTCCCCACCATTGTGCTAGTGCTTCGGCCGACTTAAAAGCGTTAAACACTTCCCCTTTACTTGCTTTGTATTCTCTTTGAAGTGAAAATACTGGATTTTGATTGTTCATGTTTTTATTTCTTTTCTAAATAATCTACTAAACTAATGGTAAGAATATGTGTCCATCCTTCCACAAAACTTTCTCTTCTGAGCGATGGTACGGTCGCATCAAACGGAACGATAAACTCATGTTTGAAATCGAGTTGCGTCGTGTTTTCGTCTACTTTTGTCAATTCCCAAGTCACCACCGATGTACCAGAATAATCGGGATATTCCCATGAATGCACCAACTTTTTGTTTTCGATAATCTCGAGCATTTCGCCTTTGTGCATCCATTGCTTTCCGTCGTGGTCGCAACCTGCCCACGTAAAAGTGCTGCCCACTTGAAGTTGAAATCCTTCCGAAAAATCAAAATACCATTGTTTCAGTTGTTCTTTTTCAGTGATGGCTTTCCAAACTAATTCTAGTGGTGCCGCATAGGTTCTGCTGAGTAAAAAACTTGTGTTTTCCATAACTATTTAGTTTAAATTTTAGAATCTTTAGTGTCGTTTTGAATCGATTTTAAGTACACGTCCAACGCGTCGAGTTTGGTTTCCCAAAATTGCTTGTACTGTGTAATCCAATCGTTTACTTCGTTCAATTTGTCCAATTTGGCACTGCAATACCGCTCTCTTCCTTCTTGCTTGATTTCGATCAAACCACATTCCGTTAAGACTTTAATGTGCTTTGAAATCGCAGGCCGACTGATGTTGTAGTTCTCAGCCACAGCGTTCAACGTCAGTGTTTGCATAGCCAAGAGTCCAATAATGGATCGTCGCGTCGGGTCGGCAATCGCCTGAAATACATCTCTTCTCATAATCTATATGTAACAATTCGGTTACAAATATATATGTAACATTTTGGTTACGCAAATTTTTTTTTGATTTTTTTTGAAGCAGTCATGGCGAGCGTTGCGAAGCAATCTCCAGCTGTCCGTTGCAACCTGCCTGCCGGTAGGCAGGGTCCTCAGTCTGAAACCTGTTTTTGTAAGCCATAGGCAAGCTTCTCCCGAAGTTTCGGGAGTCGCTTTCCTACGGCAACAAAAACTACTTTTCAGCCTTGCGGGCTTTCCACTTCCATCTGGGCTTGGGCAATTTCTATACATGAAAAACAGATTTTGTATCGATGAAAAGTCAGAAACTTAGTTATTGCCTATGCTAAGTAATCCATTGTAAATCAGAATTTATTTTCAGACAATCAACGAATTACGATTGAAATTAGAGTTTTTAAATTAATAAGACTACCTTTGCACCGATTTTAAAAAACGCGCTTCAAAAAATAGTGCATTATTCTTACGTTATGAACATGAAAAAAATAGTTGAGTACCGTACGCTACTCAACGTAACCAAAACGGCAACTTTAAAAGAGTTAAAAACGATTTACAGAAACTCGATGAAGGATATTCATCCCGACACCATTGAAAATCCGGAAGAGCGTTTAGAGGCCGAACAAAAGAGTATTGCCATCATTGAAGCGTATCATTTTTTGGTAAGTGTTGCTCCTGAAACCGCCGAAAAAGACAAAGCAGAATACATCAAAACGACTTCTACTTCAAATATCGCAGATTTTTACTACGAAAATAGCGTCTTGTATGTTACTTTTTTAGATGGAAATACCTTCGAATATTTTGGTATTCCAAAACAAACCTATATTAAAATGGTCAACGCAGAATCGCCTAGTCGTTTTGCCCGAAGACACATTTATAACGAATTTCTATACCGTAGCGCGAGCAAATTGGTCGCTGCCGAATAAATTCTACATGATTTCCATTTAGTTTGGCCTTATCTTTGCTAAAGTCAAACCTCTTGATTATAAAATACTTAGTGCATTTTTTTTTAGTTGAAGCAGACACTATCGTTTCATTGAACTAAAAGAGTTAAAACATTTTGAATTGTTTTTAACAAAAAATGTATATTTACTTTTGAATCAAAAGGTTAGTAAAGATTCTATTCATTAAGATAGAGGACAAATAAATTAAATAATGAGGTCACTCGCCATCTGTTTTCTGGTTCTAACTGTAGTGTTTAGCACGGATCTGTATTCATCTGAAAAAGTTGAAAGAAATCCGTCGCTTGCGCTTGTGCCTTTATCTGGAACGTATTTTATTCCGGGTGATTTTGCCACCATCAACGATGCTGCACTGAGTTTAAACCTCAACGGAATTTCGGGTCCCGTACTTTTTAACGTCGCCGCCAACCATACCGAAACGGCTCCAGCAGGAACTTCTGCTGCTATTCCGGGCGGAATTATCTTTGGAAACATCGCCGGAACTACTGCCGTAAATACCATTACTTTTCAGAAAAATGGCGCCGGTGCAAATCCGATTATAACGGCTGGATTGAATCATTTTGCAGGCGGAATCATGGATGCCATCGTAAAAATTGTCGGCACTGATTACCTTATTTTTGACTCGATCGACTTGAGTGAAAATCCGTTAAACACAGCTTCTACGATTGCAAGCAATAACATGACGGAATTTGGTGTTGCTTTTTTTTATGCCACTACTACCAACGGAGCGCAAAACAATACATTTTCGAACTCCACTATCACTTTAAATACGGGCGGAACCAATTATCCCAATACGTTCGGAGTTTTTTCGACTGCTGCCACTAACTCCATCAACGGAACTAGCGCTGCTTCTATCAACAACATTGCTGGTTCACATTCCAATAATAAATTATACGGCAACACCATTGTCGATGCCAATTTCGGAATCGTCCTCATCGGTTCAAATACAGCCGCCGCTATGGATGCAGGTTGGGATATTGGTGGCACTAGCGCCTTAACGGGAAACACGATAACCAATTTTGGCATAGGAAATGGCGCTGTTGCATCGGCCTATCTAAAATTAGGAACGACCGTTCAAGGGATTTTTGTCAATCAAATTGCCAATCACAACATTTCCTACAATACCATTTCGAGTACCAATAGCACGGCGACCACCACTATTTTTATGTCGGGTATTTATAGCGGATGGAGCGGCACAATGGTGCAACCGCTGACCAATTCTTCATACTATACGTACAATACAATTACAGTTACCAACGGACTTTCGGAAACTACGGGCGGAATTTGGTCGCGAATCGGAAACGCAACATCCAGCAAAACAGTCAGCCACAATACCATCACGTTAATCAATACAGCCACAACCGCCGTGGCAAGTAAATTTACACGCGGAATATATCAAGCAACGACACTAGGCGAATTGATTACATCCAACAATACGATCACCATTCATTACGAAAATAGTGATCACACCCATGAAGTCGCTTTTATTCAAGCCGATATTCCCATCACAATCAACCGTGAAATTCACGATAACATCTTGCGAACTCCTGTTGGGGAAACTCTTCGAACCTCTGGAAATGTATACGGAATTTCACATAACGGTACAACATCGGGAACATTGAGCATTCAACGCAATACGATTGCTATTGATAAAGGAAATGTCAATTCAGCTTTGGTGTTTTCAGGAATATCAAGTTCGAATGCCAATTCAACGGCAACGCTTTATGAAATTACCGACAATATCATTTCACTACAAAATTCATCTACAACCAACGGCGCAACCATTATATCCGGAATTTATAATAACGACGGAACGGCGACCACAAACAAAACCATCGCTACCAATACCATTTCGCTAACTGGAAGTAATATCGGCGGAACTAGCTACGGAATTTATATAGGACGAACTGGGATTTTAGATGTCGAACAAAACGCAATCACAATCGCTGCCTTATCGCCCAATAGCTACGGAATCTATCTATTTACAGGCTGTACCACCAATAATGTCAATGCGAACCAAGTCAACGTATCGCCAATTGGATTAAAATCAACTTCCATTTTAATTGGAATTAGCAATACCATTGGAACGCTAACGGCTTCCAACAATGTGGTCGCGGTAAATCCGACTGTTGTACCGAGCGCAACCACTTCGGTGACGTGTTTTGGAGTAGCCAATGCGGTTACCAATTCAACGATATCCAGTTCCAACATCACCCTAACACCGAGTTCAACCGAACCTTCAATTGTGGTTAATTTCACTTCAACGGGCATTACCAATTCGGGTGCTTTTACAAGCGTATCCAATTCGAATACCATTCAAATTAATGCATCAACTTTAACGGGCGCGGCCAATTCAAACGGAATCAATAATAGTGGAGCCAATTCGGAAGTCAGCAACAACGCCATTCAAATTGGCGTAAATTCGGCCACTGCAACAACCGTACAAGGAATAACCAATTCGGCCGATACGGTATCCATCCAAAATAATTCTATTGATGTAAACTTGACTTCTGTTGGTAATGGTTCGATAAACGGAATCAACAACAGCGGTGCTTTAACCACGATACTTGCCAATCAAAATCTGAATGCAACGCTCACGAGTACATCGGGAACTTCTCGTTTGTATGGCATCAACAACACAGCGCTTTCGACGGTAATTTCCAATCATCAAAACATGAATTTGAACGCTGTGTCACAAAATAGCAGCACATCGTTACGTGGCATTAGTTCAGATGAAAATGGCACCATCAGCAACAATACCAATTGCATTGTAACGGCAACTGCAGGAACAACTTCGGCGGTTTTTGGAATTTTCGGAACCGGACTCATCAGCAACAATACCTTGACGGCTACTTCGAACGCGCAAACCGGAATTACGTCATCGGCTGGAATCCAATCGAGTAGTAATTCTTCGGTACTGAATAACAACTGCCTGACCAATTTTTACACGGCTTCGGGAGATGTTTTTGCGTGCGGAATCAACAGTACCAATCAGAATTCACTCATCGCCAACAACACCATAGATCACACAGCTATTTCTGCTGGAAATCAGGCGTCGTTACTTTGGATTGCCACCATTTGCGGCATTCGAAGCTACGGAATAGACACAACTATCGAAAACAATACCATTTCAAAAGTCTACGGTTCGATGGGAAGAGGAACAACACTCTTTGAAATTGCGGGTATTATTTTAGATACGGCCGAAAATGCTATCGTAAACAACAACGTCATTAGCAATGTATCTTCCAACGGAACCATAGATAACCGCACGTATTTAAGCGGAATTTATGCCTTGACCGGCACGTACAATGCGACCATCAAAAACAATCGAATTTTTGACATTTCATTCAATAATAATTTAACGGGTTTGCATCCTGGACCTGGATTTTCAACCGGACAACCCGTGCCTGCAAACACCAACGGAATTTGGGTTCGCCTTTCGTTCAACACCGTAGTCAATACGTATAAAATCTACAACAACCACATTTCTAAATTGTACAATCCGAGTGCATCAAGTTTGGGCGGAATTTTCGGAATGGCTTTGTCGTCACGAGAAGTAAATCATTTGGTGTACAACAATACGGTGCTCATCGGTGATAATTCGAACAGCATCACTAGTAACATTACTGGGAATTTTGGCGGAGCTGCTGTTGGTTTTGTAAACCGTGTGGGAACTGGGATAACCGACTTACGAAACAACATTTTATACGTCAATGTGATTCCGAAAAGTTCGGGATACGTTTCGGCGTTGGCAGCTATAAAAAATCATGATGTCGATTTGGCAACGGCTTTTACCAATCCGGGGCAAACGGGCGTTCGACCTGTAAACTATCATCCGTCTTCCAACAATAATTTGTTTTACGCACCATCGGTACACAACCGTCGCTCCTATTTTTACTGCGAAGGAAATGGTTTTGGAACTGAGTACAATCGATTCAACATCGACCACAACACTATTGCTATACATGACCCCAACATCAATGTTTCACCCTTTGCGGGATGTACCAGCAAATACAAAACCCTGATGAACGGTGGCGCAAGCAATTACGGTTCCGATTCAGATAGCTATTACGACAATGTTACACTTACAGAAGGCGTCGGATTGGAAGCAGGTTATTGGACTCCGTCGGGCGAAACCTATGCCGAATTAGGTGCGCAAGTACTAGCGGCCGAATACGATTTAGACAGTAAAAATGTGAGTCGCGGAAGTACACCCGATATGGGCGCGCTGCAATTTTCGGGTACACAACCGACTGCTCCAACGATAACGTACGGACCGATTACCGTTCCCGGAAGTTGCGGCGCTGTAGTCAGCACGCTCGATTTGGAAAACGTACACATCGTCGATACAGCTGGAGTTCCTATTAGTGGAAGTTTAATGCCTCGATTGTATTACCGAATTAATGCTGGAGCGTATGTGAGTGTTGCAGGAACCTTAATTTCGGGTGATGGAAATGATGGCTATTGGAATTTTACGATGACCGGACTCACCGCAGGAACCATTGATTATTTTGTCATCGCACAAGATCAACTGACAAAAATTGATTCCAATCCGAGTCCCGGACTCGTAGCGTGTAACGTAAATAGTGTAAATACGCCGCCTACTACTCCATCTTCATTGGTTTTAGGAGGAAGTGCCGCTATTTATTCGCTCGGCGCATGGTCGTCACCACCAACCTTATCCAAAGCGGTTATTTTTGACGACGATTTTTCTTCTACCGTATCCATCGAAGCGTGTTCGGTATTGGTGAAATCGGGAAGAACGGTGGTATTCAATTCGGCTCACACCTTATACGTACAAAACGAAGTTACGGTTGAAGTTGGTGGAAATTTAATTTTTGAAAACAACTCGAAATTGGTGCAAATTGAAGATGTGGCCAATTCGGGCGACATCCAATACAAACGTATTTCAAACCTTAAAAAAATGGATTATGTCTATTGGTCTTCGCCTGTAAACGGATTCAATTTGGATAACTTAAATACGCTGTTGCCAACCGGTCCAAAATACAAATGGGAAACGACAACACCCAATAGTAACGGCGGAATAGGAACTTGGACCAACGCACAAGGAAATACGATGGAAACCGCTAGAGGGTATATTACTCGTGCGCCGAACAGTTATAATACAGCTTCCACTACACCTTTTTTAAGTACGTTTATTGGTGTTCCTAACAATGGCGACATTTCCCGAACCATTTCAAGAGGACCAATTACAGCAACCACTATCGGTAGCTATACTAGCGCCAATGGCGTCGCTTTTACCGTTTTTGATGATAATTTAAATTTAATTGGAAATCCATATCCATCGGCAATAAGCGCGAATCATTTGTTGTATGAAAACAGAGAAGCGAATGGCGGTGATTTGGCCGGATTCATTCAGGTTTGGCGCCATGGAATTGACTTACAAACCGGAATTAACAATCCGTTTTACGGTTCGTTTGTGTACAACTACGACATGAACGACTACCTAACGTATAACATCATTGGCGCATCATGTTGTCCATCAGTTGGCGATTATTCAATTGGTGCTGGTCAAGGATTTTTTGTTCAAATGATTGAAGGCGATGCGGCATCCGGCACAGTCAATTTTACCAATTTGATGCGACGAGATGTGAGTAATGTTCCGTATGATAATTCGACTTTTTATAGAACTTCGAATTCAAATTATACAATTCCAGAAAAACACAGAATTTGGTTGGATTTAGTCGATCGAAACAACCGTTCGGAACGCACCTTAATTGGTTATATTGATGGCGCAACCAACGCTTTTGATTCGTTTTACGACGTTCCATCACTGCAAAAAAACACCTTAGACTTGTACAGTTTAATCGGCAATCAACACCATGAAATTGAAGGACGAGCTTTGCCTTTTGATGAATTCGATGAAGTGCCGTTGGGTTATTACACACTAGAAAGTGGGAATCATCATTTTGCATTGGCCGCCATTGATGGATTATTTGAAAATCAGTCCATTTATATTAAAGATGCTGAGATGAATGTGATACATGATTTGAAGCTTTCTCCCTATGAATTCCATTCCGAAATCGGCCATCACAACCATCGTTTTTCGTTAGTCTATAAAAACAATAGTTTAAATATGCCTGAAAACGAATTTGAAAATAGTATTTTAGTGGTGTCGAATGAGACAAAAATCGAAATCAAGTCGACTCATTTAGCGTTGAAAGAAGTACGTGTCTTTGATATAAGTGGACGCTTGCTTTATCATAAAGAAGACATCGAAACAAGAGAACTATCCATCGTAGAATTGATACAAAACAACCGAGTGCTATTGATTGAAATTACAACAGAAGACAATCAGAAAACCATTAAAAAAATAATTATTTGAAACATACCCAATAGAATCGACAATTAAATCTTACAAAAAACAAAACATAAGCTTATGAATGCTAAAACTATTTTTACCGTTTTTACTTTTCTTGTGACATTAATTTCCAGTAGTCAAGTCAGTATTGGAATTGCCACTCCAAATCCGTCTGCCAATTTAGATGTGACGGCCATTGATGTAAATGGCGCTCGACGAGGAATGCTCATTCCGCGTTTAAATTTGCTAAACACCACCGATGCGACAACCATCAACAACGGAAACATCAATAGTTTATTGGTTTTTAATGAAGCGACGCAAGCCGATGTTACTCCGGGCTTTTACTATTGGTACGTAAACAAATGGGAACGCGTAGCCAATAATTCAGACATCGTTGAAACTCCGACTAATTTATCCTATAATATCAATACCGGAATTTTGACGTATGTCAACGAAGACGGAAACAACCCAACGATCGATTTAAATTCTCTAAAAATAGAACCCTGGAACATTGAACAAACCACGTTTCAAGCCAATGCGAATACTCAGAATATTTATCAAACCGGCAATGTAGGAATCGGAACTAATGACATGATCGACGGAGCCAAGTTGGATGTGCGTGGAGCGATTCGCGGCGGAACAGGAAATACGGGTGTGGTCGGTTTAAATTCGGCTACGTTCGGAACCAACAATACCGCTTCAGGATCTAATTCGTCCGCCACAGGTTTAAACAATACCGTTACCGGAAACGTCTCGGGTGCGATTGGCAACAACAATTTGGTGAATGCCAACAATGCACTGTCCATCGGAATTGACAATGTTATCAATGCCGAAAAAAGTTTTACTGTAGGTGAAGGCAACGTAGTGAGCGGATTGTTTGCTTCTGCGATGGGAAGAGAAAATATTGTGGATGGCGAAAATGCCGTTGCACACGGTGTAAACAACGAAGCATTAGCTGATTTTACGTATACGTTAGGTGTTGGAAACATTAGTGGCGCCATGGGAAGTATGGTTTTTGGTCGTTACAACGTGTTGACAGGTGGAAATCCAACCGACTTTTTAGTTCCCGATGATCCGTTTTTTCAATTGGCAAACGGAACCAGTGTTGTCAATCGGTCGAATATTATTACGGTTCTAAAAAATGGTCGAAGTGGTTTCGGAAACATGAACGCACCACAAGCCACCATTCATATTTTAAAAACGGGATCCGATTTAACTCCGGCTATTATTGAAGGTTGCCCGGTATTTGCCGACAATGCGGCGGCTACCACAGCGGGCGTTCCCGTTGGCGGATTGTACCGAACATCAACCGGAGTTTTAATGGTTCGTTACTAATTCTATTCTGATGAAAACTAAAAAAATATACTTACGGTTTTTGGGAACCTTACTATTTTTTTCTTGGAATAGTATCGGGCAAACCACTAATCAAGGTCTTTTAACCAATCTTGGCGTTTCGGGCTCGATGGGTGAAATCAATAATTTGGCTAGCGGAACGTTGACCAACGATGGCGATTTGTATGTGTACAACCATTACAACAATGATGGTGTAGTTACTTTTACCACCGGAACTTCAACCGGAATGACGCGTATGAAAGGCTTGTTTGGATTTCAAAATCTTTCGGGTGCCAACGCAATGCAATGGTTCAACTGCGAATTTGACAATGCCTTGATTCAACCCGCTTTTCATTTATCCAATCAGGTGAGCGTGTCGGGAACAGCCGATTTTTTTCAGGGAATTGTAGACAACGACGACTTTGGCGGATTGATGATTTTTGAAAATGGAGCCGATCATTTCAACGTTGACGACGCCAGTTTTGTGGATGGTTTTGTGCGCAAAAATGGCAATGAATTGTTTCAATTTCCGATTGGCGATGGCAATCAATTTCGTTATGCTGCGATATCCAATCCGACTAATCCGACCGATGCTTTTACAGGAAAATATTTTCTAGAAGATTCCAATCCGTTGTATCCACATGTGAATGTCGATTCGAATATCACGTTGATTGACAACGCCGAATATTGGTCGGTTGAAAAAACAACAGGTTCAAGCAATATCTTTTTAACTTTAACTTGGGATGAAGACACAACGCCTGCTGCCATTTATAGTTTGCCTTACGAAGAAATTCACATTGTGCGTTGGGATGTTGGCTTGAATAAATGGGTTGATGAAGGCGGAATCGCCGATTCGACGACCAAGGAAGTTACCACAATAATTAATCCGTTAACGGAATACGGAATTTTCACTTTAGCGCGAGTGCGTGTGGTTTTACCGTGTTCGGGAGAAACCTTGGTCGTAAACAATTTAATTTCGGCAAATGAAGATACGTTCAACGACTCGTTATCCATTGTTGGAATTGAAGATTGTCCGAATAACAAAGTGGAAGTTTACAACCGTTGGGGTGTGAAAGTGTATGAAACTACCGCGTATAATTCAAACGGAAATGTTTTCAAAGGCTATTCACAGGCGAGAGCTACGGTAAACGGCGATTCAAAATTGCCCGACGGAACCTATTTTTATTTTGTGGAAGTATTTGATGACGCGACTGGTGCAACGAGTAAACTTTCGGGCTTTGTATTTTTGAATTAAGCTGGCGATTACTCATAAAAAAAGAGACTTAGTGATAAGTCTCTTTTTTTATGAATTAAAATCTACAATTACAATTTCGTAATAATAAATTCTGATCTTCTGTTTTCTTGGTGTTGTTCTTCCGAGCAAGGCGAAGCGTTGGTTGGTTCGCAACCGCAATCGTTTACGAGTTGTGATTCGCCGTAACCTTTTCCAGTCAGTCTAGATTTAGCAATACCTTTTGATACTAACCATGCCATAGTCGATTTGGCTCTTCTGTCGGATAATGCTGCGTTGTATTTCGCTGTCTGACGACAATCGGTGTGCGAGCGAATATCTAATTCCATAGTTGGATTTTGCTCCTAACAATGCCGTTATACTTGTTGCCGGATTTGGAGATACTTGTGGAGTACCTTCCGCATAACTTGTAACCGTAAAAAGGTTGATTAACACCAATAAAAATGTGTTAATCAAAAATTTAATAGAAGTAGTTTTATTCATGATTGTAACTATTAATAGTAGAAATAGATTTTTTTCGACGCAAATGTAAAAATATATTCAAATATTAATAGAACAAATACTACAAAATTTTATAAAATATTTCTTTTTGTCCGATTTTATAATCGTTTCATCTAGAGAAATGTTAAAATTAGTGGGCTGATTGTGAATTTTACACAAGATTGAAGTTTTTTGTATTAATTTTATTAAAGTAAAGTCTTACAAAAATAATTGTGAAAATTAGTCGATTGTAGTGATTTTCGGTTAAATTATTCTAAATAAATCCTTATTGCTCACTACTATAAGTGCAGTTTGTCGAATAATAACTAAAAGTGTTTTCTAGTATCCAAAAAAAAAATGAAATAGTCTTTACAACTATTTCATTTTGAGTTTAACTATTTTCTGATTTGATAGCAGAAATATATCCTAAGCATTTTCTTTAAAAACCTCTGCCAAAGAAATAACACTCGTTACTTTAAGCTTTTCAAAAATTCGGTTTTTGTAGGTACTCACCGTCGACATTTTCAAGTCGAGTTTGTTTGCAATTTCTAAATTTCCCTCACCATTAACTAAAAGTTTAGCGATTTCAAATTCTCGATTCGAAAGCGAATCAATCGGATTGCTCGATGTTTTGGATTTGCTTTTGGTCGAAATTTTATCTTTAACTGCATCACTGTAAAAGTAACCCTTGTCAAACAACTGATTGATGGCCACTTCCATCTTTTCTTCCGAACAAAATTTATTCAAAAACCCATCGGCACCATTTTCTACATAACGCAATCCGTACTGACTTTCCTCGTGCGAAGAAAAGATAAGAATCTTAATTTTAGGTTGAATGGCTTTGATTTCTTTCATCATTTTCACATTCTCAATACCGTTGATGTTGATGTCAAGAAACATCAAATCAAACGAAATGCGATTCAGCAAATCTAAACTTGATGGGAACGTTTCGCATTCATACACTACATACGAACTAAATCGGTCGTTTAGAAACAATTTAACTCCTTTTCGCACCACCAAATGATCATCTAAAATCAGTATATTTTTGTACACGCTCATCAATCAATATTTATTGCAAATGTAACAATTAAATGGAAACGAAAAAAGCCTCAATTAAGAAGCTTTTTGTCTGATTTTTATGAGTGTATTTTTTTACTCTTCGTTTACGATGGCTTTGTCTTTTTCAATGTAAATGCTCAAGGTTGATGCAATTCCGTATTCATCGACCATAGTCATCTTAAAAGTGTCTTTTTCAGCTAAAGCTCTTGAAACATACCCTTTAAAATTATTGTGCGAAACATTCATTTCTTTCAAATTATTCAAACGATCCAATTCAAATGGAATGGTTCCTACAAGGTTGTTATCAAACAAAACTAACGATTCTAAACTTTTTAAATTCGCAACATCCGGACTCAAAGTTCCCGTTAACTTATTGCTGTTCAATTGCAATACTTTTATTTTTTTCAATCCGTATAAGCTTGATGGAATCTCGCCCGTAAGTTGATTATTAAATAATGACAATAATTCTAAATTTTCTAAACGATTGATTGTAGTGGGAATAGTTCCCGTTAATCCGTTCATGAATAATTCGATAGCAACCAAATTGGTCGCGTTGGTGATTGATTCCGGAATAGAACCCGTCAGTTTATTAAAGGAAATGTTTAACGTTTGAAGTGATGACAAATTCCCGATAGTTGCAGGCAATTCACCTGATATATCATTCTTAAAAAGATTAATCACTTCCAATCCTTTCAAATTTCCTAGTTCTGAAGGTAAAGAACCTGTTAAATTATTATTCGGCAAATTCAATTCGGTTACTTGATTGTTCTCTACTGTAACTCCGAACCACTTAGAAACGGGTTGGTTCAAATCCCATTTAGTTGTCCAATTCGCACCGTTGGTTGAATTGTAGAATGAAATGAGTATTGATTTTTCTGTAGATGTAACTTCTGCAAAAGAAAATGCAGAAATTAAAATAGCGGTTAAAAGAATAATTTTTTTCATGTTTTGTTCGATTTGGTGTAGTAAACTAAAGTAAAAATCCGTTTATATGCAAATAAATTCGTTGTATTGCCTTTTGCGTGATTTTTAAAGGTAATTATCTTACAAATTTTAACATTTAGTATTGATTTATTTGTGTATTAAAAAAATTAGTACATTTGAATCACTAACCAATAAAATATACACTATGCCTTTTAACCCAATTTCAGTTTTGGTAGCCGCTTTTGCTACTTTAGTAATCGGATTTGTATGGTACAATCCGAAAGTTTTTGGAACCATTTGGACGAACGAGACGGGTATGACCGAAGAAAAAGCAAAACAATCAAACATGCTAAAAGTCTTTGGATTTACTATTCTTTTTTCACTAATGATTTCTTTTGCAACACCCGGTTTAGTTATTCACCAAATGGGTGCTTTGGCCATGGTAGGCGGACCAGGAGAAGCTGAAAAAGCGTTGCCTTCTTACGCTGCTTTTATGGCCGATTATGGCGACCATTTCAGAAGCTATAAACATGGTGCTTTGCACGGTTTTATCTCAGGACTTTTTATTGCTTTCCCTATTTTGGGTGTCAACGCCATGTTCGATCAAAAATCGTGGAAACTTCTTTTTGTCACAGCAGGTTATTGGATTGTAACCTTGACCGTAATGGGCGCAATCATCTGCGGATGGAAATAATTTAACATTTAATTATAATCAAATCGCTCTACATTTGTGGGGCGATTTTTTTATGTACCATTGGAAGGAATATCATTTACCATTTACAAATCCGTTGCTGAACTTCCCGCTACTTGGGATCAAGTTGCTGTAGAAAATGTTTTCCTTCAAACCCATTACTTAAATGTTTTAGAACAATCTGCACCCACAAACATGCAGTGTTTTTATATTGGTGTGTATGATCACAACCAACTCATTGGTGTTTCATTGGCCCAGTATTTAGATCTGAATAAGCTAGAATCGTTTGGTGAGCGCGACAAATGTTTCAAAACGGCCATTCGGAATTTTGTCTTTAAAAACTTTGCTTCTCACGTGCTTTTTCTCGGAAACAACATGATAACAGGGCAAAACGGTTATGCTTTTTCCAAAGAAATTGATTTCGAACACATCAGTGAAATCCTCATGCAATCGGCAGAGGAAATTACCCACTATTTTAAAGAAAAGAAGATAAAAATTCATTTGGTTTCGTTCAAAGATTTCTACGAACATTGCTCAGTCGAATTGAAAAAATACCGCTTTGCCAACGTATACGAATTCAACGCGCAACCCAATATGATTTTTTATTTGGATGAACAATGGAAAAGTGCCGATGATTACGTGGGTTCGTTTTCAAAAAAATACCGCGACCAATACAAACGAGCGCATAAAAAATTTGATGGCATACAGGTAAAAAATCTTTCCTACGATGAAGTTGTGCAACACGAACAAACGCTGTACGATTTATACCATTATGTCGCTAAAAACGCATCGTTCAATACTTTTTTCTTAGCACCCAATCATTTTTCGACCATGAAAAAACAGTGCGGCACAAATTTTTTATTGTTTGGTTATTTTTTGGACGATAAACTCGTCGGATTTCACACCTTACTACTCAACGGAACCGTATTAGAAACCTACTTTCTGGGTTATGATTCGGAAGTGCAAAAAGAAAACATGTTGTATTTGAACATGCTGTACAACATGACTGAATTTGGAATCGCACACGGATTTAAAAAAATCATCTTCGGCCGAACGGCACTTGAAATCAAAAGTTCGATTGGCGCAACACCCGTAAAAATGTCGGGGTTTTTGTACCACAGAACGCCGCTCATCAACCAATACATTTCGAAAATTTTCCCGAAATTAGAACCTGAAATGGTGTGGCAACAAAGGCACCCGTTTAAGTAACTTCCAAAAGAGCAATAAACAAATCCCAAAATTTTTATAAGCCGTAAATCTGTATTCAAAAGTTTGCTAACTTGGTCAAAAAAAATGCTGTTTGAATTCGGATTCTACTCTTCACTCCTACTTATTCCTTTTGCACAAGGAATTATCTACAGTATTTTATTATCCATTAAAGCGTTTAAAACTGACAATAAATCGAATTATTGGCTAAGTCTTTTTATCTTTTTGTGTAGTTTATTCATCGCTCCTTGGATGCTCGGTTTTGCAGGTTGGTACGACAATCAACCGTATCGCGACATCTTATTTTACACTCCGTTTCAGCAGCTGTATTTTATGGGTCCAATCATTTTTTTCTATACCCAAAGCTTATTAAATCCTTCGTTTAAGTTTTCCAAAAAGGATATTTTACATTTTCTTCCTGGCATCTTTTACCTGCTTTTAATGGGCAGTTTTTGGCTGTACGACCAATTCATTTTTGAAGATTATTATTTCTATAAAGATGGAATGGATAAAGACTTTGACACGTGGTATCAATACTCAGGATTTATTTCAATGACCGTATATTTTATACTAAGCATTTTGTACTACAACAAATACAAAAAACTAATCGTACAAGTGAGCAGTAATGCCGACAATCTATTATTCCGATGGATTCGTAATTATCTTTTTGCTTTTTTAAGTATGATTGGCATTCGACTAATCTTTACGTTGTTAAGTAGCATTTTTCCGCAACTCGATTCGTATCAAGGAACGTGGTGGTTTTTCTTGATGTATTCACTCGTATTGTATTACATTGCAGTGACGGGCTATTCCAATTCGGTACATTCAACGATTTCATTTCGAATGTCGGTTTTTGATAAAAATCCGATTTTGCTTACCGATAATTCTGTTACTACAAAAGAGGAAGAAGCACTAATTGACATCGAACACGAACTGATTGAAACTGCAACTTCTCCAGAAATTGAACGTTGGAAATCTAAAATTCAAGAGGCATTACTGACGGAAAAATTATATGAAAATCCGGAACTTACCTTAACGGATATGGCAAAAAAATTAGATACCAATGCATCGATAATTTCTAAAGCCATCAATCAAGGATTTCAAATGAATTTTAATGATTTGATTAATTTTTATCGGGTAGAAGCCGTGAAAAAAAAGCTAGAACACGGCGAACACAAAAAATCTACGTTACTCGGAATTGCCTTTGATTGCGGATTCAATTCGAAAGCCACATTCAACCGTGCGTTCAAAAAAAGCACTGGAAACTCACCAAAAGAATACCTGTTAACTATTTAAAATAAATCATGAATCAACTACTTGTAAATTTAATTGCTGGCTCAAGTTTACTGATCGCTCTTTTAATTTTTTTGAACCCAAATAAATACAACATAGCAGGTAATAGATGGTTAAGCTTATTTATTTTTTGTATTTTTTTAATGAATATTGATGAATTTCTTTACTACAATAATTTAGATTTTGCGCATATAAAATTTTATGTTTTTTCAAGATATTGTATTGTTCCTATTTTTTATTTTACTATTACTTATTACATCAAACCCAATAAAAAATGGAAACCAATATACTTTTTGCATTTCATATTCGGGTTCCTTTTTATCATTTTTGAACAAAACTCTACGCAAATTGTAAACGGCAATATGGTAATTAGTAAAACAGTTTCCTCAGGCTTTTTACTATATTTCAATCAGTTTTTGATGTATATCGTTTTGCCTTCACAATTTATAATCTACTTCTGGCAATGTTTTAAAGAAATTGAAAAACACAATCAAAACATAAAAAATTTCAGTTCTAACACCGAAGGAATTGATTTAAAGTGGTTAAAACATATTTTATACATCATCATTAGTTTTTCATTTTTCTTTGTACTATATATTTTTACTCAAAGCGCTGTTATGATTAATACGCTTTTGCTAATTAGTTTACTGTTTATTGGATATAACGCAATGAGGCAAAAGGAAATTTTTCCCTACTCTGATAGTTCTAAAAAAGAAATAAAAACCATTATCAAACAAGAGAAAAAGAAAAATTCTTCGAAAAAACGTAAAGCATCTGATGAAGATTATAAGTTATATGAAGCCCTTTTACAGTTGATGGAAACCGAAAAACCATTTCTAAGTTCAGATCTTTCGCTTTTTAGTTTAGCAAATCAACTTTCAGTTTCTGCTCATAATTTGTCTTTTATAATAAACGAATATAGTGGGGAAAATTTTAATCAATTCATAAATCGATATCGAGTTGAAGAAGCCAAAAAAATGATAGTAAACTCAAAAAACAATCATTTGAGTATTTTAGGTATTGGGTTTGAAGTTGGTTTTAATTCGAAATCAGTTTTTAATACAACCTTTAAAAAACTAACTCAGCAAACTCCAAATGAATTTAAAAAATCTAATTTTAGTTAAAAAATAAGTCCTAAATTATAAATTAAAACTTTTTCAGTTTGATAATGTTGCAGTTTTGTTAAAAATAAAATTGCGGCATTACTGGTTTCAAGAATTTCCAAATTTAAATTTTGTGAAATACACTTTTAATCAATTTGTGATGTATTTCTACAAAACAATCAACTACAAACTGAACAATGAAAAGACTACTTTTTTTTTCCTTATTATTTGGAACAACTATTTTTGCTCAAGCTCCCAAAAAACCAACTGAAATTTTAGTGATAGGAACCTATCATTTTAACAATCCAGGTCTTGATGTAGCCAAATTTAAAGTTTTGGACATTATGGGCGAAAAACCCCAACAGCAATTGGAAGAAATTTCAAATGCAATTGCTCAATTCAAACCAACCAAAATTTTTACTGAATGGGAACTGAAAGACCAATTGGCTTTAGATACTTTATATAACAAATATCAAGAAGAAACTTACTTTGAGTATGTATCCGAAAAATACCCGAAAAGAAAATTTTATGTTCAAAACGAAATAGTACAATTAGCTTTTAGAGCCGCAAAAAAATCAAAACTAAAAAAGGTTCACGCCATTGACTATCAAGAAACAAGTTTTGATTTTGACAGTGTAATGAAATTTGCAGATAGCATTAGACTTCCCAACTTTAAAAATGAAGTGATGCATGATATCAAAGTCATTGAAGCAAAATCAAACGCCCTTTTTGCCGAAAATGATCTTTTAAAATGTTTGTACTACTATAATAGCGAGGAACTGAGAAAAAGTGACATTCCTTGGTACGTTGGAAAAATTAACGACTCAGATAAACTAGGCACATACATTGGTGCATATTTAGCTTCCGAATGGTACAGAAGAAATTTATACATGTTAGCTAATATCCAAAAACAAACCGAACTAACAGACCACAGAATTATGATTTTGGCTGGAGCAAGTCATATTGCAATGTTGTTAGATTTATTAAAACACGATTCTAATTATAAAATTGTGGAATTGAAAGAAGTAATAGAAAAATATAAATCTAGCAAAAAATGATACAACTTGTGTTAAAATTAGTACTCTCAATTATTCGTTTAATTTTAGAAAATTTTGCTTAAAATTATGTCAATTACTAACGAGAATCATTTTCTAAATAAGGTCTTCACCTCGAGTGGAATTACAAATAATGAGCTAAAAACAATACTTCCAAAGTATAAAAAAGTAACAATATCCAAAAATGATTACTTACTTAATGAAGGAACCATCGAAAAAAAATATTGGTTTGTAGAAAGTGGTTTTGTTCGCTCCTATGTTATTGACACTGAGGGTAACGACATTACTTTTAATCTATATGCTTCAGGTGATGTAGTTATTGATTATCCTTCTTTTTTCTTTTTTTTACCTACACGAGAAAACATTCAAGCATTAACTGATTGTGTTTGTTGGGAAATCGATTTTGCTTCCTTTCAAGAATTATTCAACTCAATATCAAATTATAGAGAACAACAACGTGGCTTGCTTGTTGGAAGTTACTTCGCACTCAAAGAGCACAGTATTTCACTTATTGCAGACCAAGCAAAAGAGCGCTATTTGAAACTTTTGAAATCAAAACCGCACCTAGTTCAAAATGTTTCTTTAAAACATATTGCCACATTTCTAGGTATTACTGATACTTCCTTAAGTAGAATTAGAAAAGAAATTGCAACCGAATAGCGTTTCTTGTCATAAGACAAGTTTTAATCAATTGCATAATTAGAAATTTGCATCAGTATTAATCAATTAAATAAATCAAAAAATGGAAAATTTACAAGAATTTATGTTGCTTTTTAGAATGGAACCAAGCAACGAAGAACCAACAGCGGAGCAACTTCAAGAAATGGGTCAACAATGGGGAACATTTATTGGCACAATTGCTATGCAAGGAAAATTAGTAAGTACACATCAGTTAGGTTTTGAAGGTGTTCAAGTTAATCCCGACCATCAAACTCAAGATGGATTTGTAATCGCCAACAAACAAATGATTGCAGGAAATATGGTTTTGAAAGCAGAATCAATTGAAGTGGCAACCGAATGGGCGAAAAAATGTCCTATTCTCTTTATGGGCGGAACAGTTGAAGTTCGCAATGTAATACCAATGAACTAACCAATAATAATTTAAAAAATGAAAAAAATGATAACATACATACTCATTTCTATTCTAGCATTTCTAGCATTTGGATTGTATAAAGCAAGTGGTTTACAATCTATAGAAATAGCTACATCAACCACAATAAAAGGATCTAAACAAGATGTTTTTAATTTGGTAAAGAACTTAAATGATTTTCCAAAATGGTCGCCATTTTTAGTACAAGATCCATCTCAAAAATATGAAATTAAAGGAACCAATGGCGCTGTTGGTTCACAATTTCATTGGGTTGGAAATGGTGGAAAAGATGTTGGTTACCAAGAAATAACCAAAATTGAAGAAGGTTCGTTTATTGGCAAAAAATGCGATATTCAAAAACCTTTTGTAGCCAAACCAACATTTGAATATAATTTTACTGAAACTCCTCAAGGCATAACTGTGAAAGAAACATTCAAATTGCAATCAGGATTAATCGATGCCTTATTTTTATGGGTTTTTGGTGCCAAAGCCGAAATGATTAAAACGAACCAGCAAGGATTGGATTTGTTGAAAAAAGCGGTAGAAACTAAAAACTAAAAAATCATGGACAAAACAGTACAAACAATGATCGAAAACCTGAAAGAGAAAACAGGTTACACTTTAGACGAATGGAAAGGCATTATTACTAAAGAAAATTTGGCTAAACATGGCGAAATAGTGAAGTTTTTAAAAGAAAAACATTCCGTAACGCATGGTTATGCTTCTGAAATTGCCTTGAAAGTGTTAGGCTCTGATGCCGATTCAAGTACCAATACCGATGAGTTTATTATAAGCCAATATAAAGGAAAAGAACACTTAAAACCTTTTTACGATAAAATAGTGTCAGAAATTGAACAATTTGATGGCGATTTCAAAATTGACCCAAAGAAAACCTATGTGAGTTTGAAAAGAAAAAAACAATTCATTATTTTAAATCCAGCCTCAAAAACTCGTTTTGAAATTGGTTTTAACTTAAAAGGAGTTGACCCAAAAGGCAAACTAGAAGCCGAAAAACCAAATGGAATTTGCTCGCATAAAATCAATTTGAGTGATTTGTCTGAAATTGACCAAGAAGTGATGGATTGGATAAAAATGGCCTACACAAATGCTGGTTAATTTCATATAAATCAACTTTTCATAATTTGATGCTTTTAAAAAAACCTAGTAAATATAGCCCTTTACAAGGTTTTTTTATTTGAGCCCTTTTTAGTACGTCTCAAATCATAATTTGAAGCGTACAACTTATTTTAACTCCGCAACTTTGCTTCATCAAATAACCAGAAACCCAGTCAGCGGTTTCATAAAACTATACAAAATGAAAAAAGTAATTACCATCGTCGTTTTAGCTGTAATCATTACATCATGTGGTGTATTTGGCTCGCTAACCTCTAACACTACTATCAAACCGAATGATAGTTTTGTTTTAGGAAACAATGAGCACGGAACGTTTAAAGTACAACTTAAAAATGTTTCGAATCATGATTTAAAATTAATTATGGCACCTATTGCTGGAGGAACACATTCGCCACTAATTGTTAGTCCAAATGAAACTATAAAAGTAAATGCAGATCGAAATACAGCTGTAGTTATTGAAAACAATTCCAATGAATCTGCGTCTGTTGATTTATATGTTACCGGTGATACCGGATTATCCATGGGATATAAAAATTAATTACAGTTTCAACCTGCCTGCCGGCAGGCAGGTCATCTAATCAGTCACAAAAATCAATTTCAATCACAAAAATAAACTTTAAAAATCAAAAAAAATGATAAAATTAATCATCGCAATAGTGTTGACTCTAACTTCAACTTTTGCAAACGCTCAATTGAAAGGTTCAGGAAAAACCATTTCAAAAACCTATGACTACAAAAATTTCGATAAAGTCTCTTTTGAAGACATTGACGGCAAAATAGAAGTTGAAATTGGTAAACCATGGAGTATTTCGGTAGTAATTGACAACAATTTAGAATCGCTTTTAACTTTTTCTGAAAACACTTCAGAAAACGAACTGAAAGTTGCTTTTAAAAACAACCGAAACAACCAGATGTACATTGAGGACACCAATGTGACAATCAAAATTACTATGCCAGAAGCGTCGGTTATTAAAAATTCTGGAAACAGCAATATTACCGTTACGGGTGTGGTTGGCCGTTATTTCAGAATAGAAGTTGCCGGAAATGGCGATGCTACTTGCTCAGGAACTGTCGACCAATTGGATATTGAAAAAACGGGGAACGGCGATGTGAATGCCAAAGGAATTAATACCAAAAATGCCAAAATCAAAAGTTTAGGAAACGGAGATGTTGTGGTACATGTTGCTGAAAATCTAAACGCAAAAAACAACGGAAACGGCGATATAAAAAACTTCGGAAAGGCCGCATTCGATTCTTCATCTAAATCCACTGGAAACGGAGAACTAATTCGGTTGTAGGAGTTTCAATCATCAAAAAATCAATCATGAAATTAATCAATAAAATTACACAACCCGTTTTGATGCCTAATTGGTGGCAAGATATCTTTTTATCACTTCCCCGAATCGTATGTGGCTACTTATTAACCGTTGAATTTGGCGCGTCGAAATTTGGTTTGCCCTGGTCGCCTGATGACAACAACCTAAACCTATTTGAAGTGGCATTTTGGTTTCCGAATGATGTAGCCGAATACGGTGGGATTTTTGCTGTGCTTCCGGCATTCTTTGCTTGGATGGGCGCATTTTCTGAGGGAATTGGTGGCATCATGCTATTACTCGGCTTTCAAACCCGAATAGCTTCTTTCTTAATTATTTCTACCATGTTGGTGGCGATGTTTATGCAACAATGGCAACAAGGCATGTGGAACATGTTGCCCGCCATGGGTTTTTTATGGATTGGAATGTTCTACCTCATTCTAGGTTCAGGACGATTTGGAATGGACTATTTGCTCACTAAAAAAAATCAGAAATCATGAAAAGTGTTGCTGTTGTAGTACTTTTTATCATCAGTAGTTTGATGAGTAGTTGTGTTCAGAAAACCTATAAACGAACTATAGTGGTAACTTTGGATGTTTCAAAAGTAGAAAACATCGAATCGGTAGGAATTCGCGGAAATGGCGAGCCTTTGAGTTGGGATACCGATTTTCCGATGCAGGAACTAGTTAAAGACAGTTTGTACAAAGCAATCATTACAACCGAAACAGGTTACTTATTTGCAGAAGGAAAATGTACGGTAAATGGTAATTTTGAATTGAACAACCAACCCAATCGTCGCATTGCATTTGACACTACAAAAGACACCACTTTTGTTGATTTTGTCTTTAATCAAGAATAATTAGATGGGTTCGATTTTTTCAATTGAACTATTCCGTAAACCGCCAAAACAACTTCGCCAAAAAATCCAATGAGTAGTACGTTAGACGGAATTCCATCTATCGCAAAACTCAACAAACGACCGAAAGCCAAACCCAACATAAAAAACACATTAGAAATCGTAGCTGCTTTCCAATAGTGATTGTGAACTACGCCATACCACCAAAAAAACGCAAACGCCAAATAGATTCCCATTACGGCTTTGTAGACGTTGTGTTCGTCAACCGAATTGGGTTGGATGTCGAACAACATTTGCGGTTGAAATCCGTATAACAAGGCAACCGCAATTACTATGGGTACTGAAATATACAGGTGAAGATTTTGTAGCAATTTGTGCGTCATGAATCAAAAGTACGTATAATATCAATGGAATGGAAATGCTCTAGCCCAGAGTCTTTAGAAGGCAGAATACAATTAAAACAAAAGATTGCTTCGCAAGCTCGCAATGACTGTTCGCAATAACTAACTTCTGATAGAAAACAGAAGAATCAAGGAATTGCCACTTTCATCTGAGCGGGTAAAATGGAGATGTTCAAGTGGGTTTCTTGCCCGATGTATTCGCCGTCGATTTGAAAACTGACAGGTGTTGTGGTTGTAATAGTTGCCTTATCGGTAGAAATAATTGCTATATCTTCAGAATCGATGGGCATGTTTCCAGTGATGATTTTTCCGAACACCAGTAAGTCGAGATTTTTTAGAATTACGAGTTCAAATTTCCCGTCGTTCATCACGCCGTCTGGGTTAATCGTCACGCCGGTTCCGTATTTATTGGAGTTGGCGATAACAATCATTCGCGCCACACATTCAAGGCTTGTGTCGGCGGTTTCAATTTTGGCTGTAAACGGTTCTTCCAATCCGGTTAACGTAGGAATAATTTGCAAGGCATATCCCCATTTTCCACGGGTAGAGCTGTTTTCGTAGTTTTTGATCAATTCGGCATTCAGGCCCAAATCACTCAAATGAATACTCTTTTTCCCGTTGATGGAAATCATGTCCATTTCCATGTACTGATTGTGGAACGCGATGGTGAGATTTTCTTGTAAAGTTGTGGGCAGATTTAGGTCGACCGACAAGCCATTCGACGAACCAGCGGGCAGAATTCCGAAGATCACGTCTTGTTTTTCCAAGGCTTCGCTGACCATTTTTATGGTTCCGTCGCCGCCCGCAATCAGTATGCGCTCGGGTTTGTGCTGCGCGTACAATTGTTTAATTGTCGCTTCATCGTTTTCTCCCGTCGTTTCAAAGACGATAATCTCAACGTTATGCTCGGTTGCAAAAGCGGTGGTTTGGTCAACAATTTCACTTTTATCGACATCACCCGAAATGGGATTCACCACCAAAATAAACTTCTTTTTGAACGCCATGCCTTGTAATTGCTATTTAATTTGTAAATTGTAAATCAGAATCTCAAAAGTAAACAATTAAATGAAGCCCATTCTAAAATTATACCGCGGATATGCCAATGAGCAGGAATTAATTGTGATGGGACATGTTTTCAAGCCTACTTCTAAAGTGGATTACGATTTTCAGAAGAAAAATTTCAGGAACGCGACTTCGGTGATTAAGATGTTTCGCATTGCTACTCAAGCCAATGCCGATGTGTATTTGCATCTGAATGGACGAAAAATTCACACCAAATCCTTGGACGATGGGCATTTTAAATTTTGTATTCCGTATACCACGCAATCGGAAGAAAGTTGGACAGATTACAGTGTGAGTATGCAGTTCAATAACGAAGAAATAACGGAAACGGCGAGTTTTATTAAACCTCAGGAAGGCAATTACGGATTCATATCCGACATCGACGATACCTTTTTGGTGTCGCATTCGCGCAATCCGTTGAAGAAATTGTACATTTTGTTGTTTAAGAATGTCAACGACAGAAAAGTTTTCGAAGATGTGGTGCCGCATTATCAAGCGTTGAGTTCGGCAGGAAGAGACAGTAAAACCGAACAGAATGCGTTTTTTTATGTGTCGAGTAGCGAATGGAATTTATACCGATTCATCACCCAATTTACCCAAATCAATCAGTTACCCAGAGCCGTTTTGTTGCTGAAAGACATCAAAACCAGTTTGACCGACTTGTTTTTTTCGGGCCGCGGCGATCACAATCACAAGTTTGAAAAAATCAAGCACATCCTCGAATTTTACCCAAATTTGCAGTACACCTTGTTGGGCGACGATTCGCAACACGATCCGTACTTATACGAAAGCATTTGCAAAATTTTTCCCGAAAATGTCAAAGCGGTTTACATTCGGCAGACAGGTCCAACTAAAAAGAAAAAAGCTGCCAACGCCTTGAAAATTATTGAAAGTTTGGATGTGGAAGTGTGTTATTTTACCCACAGTTCGGAGGCGATTGCGCATTCTAAAAAGATTGGGTTGATTGTGTAGTGGCATGTTCGCTTTGATCATTTTTATTTAACCGCAAAGGCGCAAGGTTTTTCGCAAAGTTCGCAAAGGTTTTTTTGGAACGCGGATGACACAGATTTAAAAAAATTTACTTCGTCAGTTCGACCTTTGGTCTCGTGTCGCAGATTTTATAGACAAAGTTGTCATGCTGAGGAACGAAGCATCTCTCTTCGCTTTGATCATTTTTATTTAACCGCAAAGGCGCAAGGTTTTTCGCAAAGTTCGCAAAGGTTTTTTTGGAACGCGGATGACACAGATTTAAAAAAATTTACTTCGTCAGTTCGACCTTTGGTCTCGTGTCGCAGATTTTATAGACAAAGTTGTCATGCTGAGGAACGAAGCATCTCTCTTCGCTTTGCTCATTTTTATTTAACCGCAAAGGCGCAAGGTTTTTCGCAAAGTTCGCAAAGAAGATATTTTTGAACACAGATGACACGGATTTTTATTAGAAGCAGGTGTTTAGTCGTTTTTACACGTTTTGTCCTGCTGTCCGTTCTATCTTTTTATTAAATTGCCACGGGTTTAAACCCGTGGCAATTTAATAAAAAGGATGCCACTTCCACCTGCCTGCCGGCAGGCAGGTCAGGGCTAAAATAGCTATTTTATGTTTTCAGTTGATATTTTGCTCGTCATCCTTTGAACTCTGAAATCTGCTACTGCGTTCTGCCTTCTGCCCTAGCCCCGATTGCAATGGAAACCCTTTTTTGAAAAAATGTATTTTTTCTTGGAAAGGCAGAACGACCAACGGAAGTTCCTGACTTTACATAGAAAAAACCATTTTTGAGAAAAAGGTTGCAATGAAAAGCGGGATTGGCTACAAATTATCAATCTCGCCTTGTACCACTTCCCAATCTTCGAGTAGTTGGTCTAACTCAGATTTTTTCTTGTTGTAGGCCATGAAGAAATGAGCATCTTCAATGTGTTTATCGTAGTTAGACGCTAAGGCTTTATCGTCGTTTTGGATGTCTTTTTCGAGTTGCTGAATTTGGCTTTCGATTTTGCTTAGGCGGTTGTGTAGCGATTTGTTTTTCTTTTGGTCATCATAAGAAAGTTTGGTCGCCGAATTGGTTTTGATTTCTTCTTTTTTAATGACGTCTTTTTTCTCGACTTCACGCATGTTTTCGAGGTTGCGTTGCTCGAGGAAGAAGTTGATGTCGCCCAAATATTCTTTTATTTTTTGGTCTTTGAATTCATAGACAATGTTCGACATTCCTTGTAGGAAATCCCTATCGTGCGACACTAAAAGTAGCGTTCCTTCGTATTTTTGAAGCGCTGCTTTGAGTACGTTTTTCGATTTGATATCGAGGTGATTCGTGGGTTCATCCATCACCAAAACGTTAATCGGCTGAAGCAATAATTTACACAAAGCCAGACGGTTGCGCTCGCCACCCGAAAGCACTTTTACTTTTTTCTCGACATCGTCGCCGCGGAACAAAAACGACCCCAGCATGTCGCGCACTTTGGAGCGATTGGTATCGGTTGCAGCGTGTTCCATGGTTTCGAGCAGCGTGATTTCTCCATCCAAATATTCGGCTTGATTTTGGGCAAAATAACCTACTTGTACGTTGTGTCCGAGTTTGATGTCACCTTGGTATTCGAACTCGTTCACGATGGCTTTAATAAAAGTCGATTTTCCTTGACCATTCTGACCTACGAAAGCGATTTTACTGCCGCGTTCCACTAACAGAGAAATGTCTTTTAGGATGACTTTATCGCCGTAGGCTTTGGTCACGTTTTCGGCTTCGATAACCACTTTTCCGGGTACTTTTGATACCGGAAACGAGATGTTCATGACCGAATTATCGTCTTCGTCTACTTCGATGCGTTCGACTTTATCGAGTTTTTTAATGAGCGATTGCGCCATGGACGCTTTACTGGCTTTGGCACGGAATTTTTCGATGAGCTTTTCGGTTTCTTCGATTTTTTTGGCTTGATTTTTTTGCGTCGCCAATTGTTTTTCACGGATTTCGTGGCGTAATTCTAAATACTGTGAATACGGTTTATTGAAATCGTAGGCTTTTCCGAGTGATATTTCGATGGTGCGATTGGTGACGTTGTCGAGGAACATTTTATCGTGGGAAACGATAACTACCACTCCGGGGAAATTGCGCAAAAAGTTCTCGAGCCAGATGATACTTTCGATGTCCAAGTGATTGGTTGGCTCATCGAGAAGTAAAATATCATTGTTTTGTAATAGTAATTTGGCGAGTTCAATACGCATACGCCATCCGCCTGAAAAAGTATCGGTTTGATCATTGAACACTTCGCGTTTGAAACCGAGACCGAGTAGGATTTTTTCGGTATCGCCGACGTAATTGTAACCGCCGAGCAATTCGAAACGATGCGTGTATTCGGATAAATCTTCGATGATTTGGTTGTAGGCTTCACTTTCATAATCGGTGCGAGTTACCAGAAGATGGTTAATTTGCTCGAGTTTCTTTTCTACGATTTTGATTTCGGTAAACGCTTCATACGCTTCTTCGAGTACGGTTCGGCCATGTTCAAAATCGATATCCTGACGAAGAAAACCCATACGAACTTCTTTTTCGGTTGCTATTTGTCCGCTATCGGGTTTAAAATCGCCTGCTAAAATTTTAAGCATAGTTGATTTTCCGGCGCCATTTTTCCCGACAAGTCCGACTCTATCGCCAGAACCCAACCGAAACGTTACTTCTTCAAAAAGAAAAGAACCACCAAAAGAAACCGATAAATTATGAATATTAAGCATAGAATTTGTGACAAATGTTACATTAAAAACTTTCGTAAAGAGTACCTTTGCATACCCAAGGTCGTACGACCAAAACGAATAAATTTAAAATTTTTGCAAATGTTAAAAAAAGGATCCAAACTATATAGTATTTTAACAGGAAGTTGTCCGAAATGCCATCAAGAAAGTATGTATTTTGAAAAAAACCCGTACAAATTAAACACTTTGTACAAAATGCATGAAAATTGTAGTCATTGTGGCATGCATTATGAAATTGAGCCGTCGTTTTTTTACGGCGCGATGTATGTGAGTTATGGAGTTTCGATTGCGTTTGGAGTGGCGTTTTTTATCATCACGCATTACTTTTTAAATACTTCATTGGCGGTATCGTTCATCACGATTGTGGCAGGGTTAATTTTATTGATGCCGGTTGTGGCACGGTTGTCTCGGAACATTTACATCAACATTTTTGTTCACTTTGACGCAGCATGGAAAAAGCGTTCTTAAACCGTTGTATGTTGACTTGAGCATCTAATTCGGTTCCGTGTTCAATGTGTTCAAAAAGCATTTTGGCCATGGATGGAGCGAGCATGACGCCGCGTGTACCCAATCCGTTTAATAAATGTAGGTTTTTATGAATAGGATGCGAGCCCAACATGGGTTTTCGGTCTTTTACGGTAGGACGAATTCCGGCATAGTGTTCGATGACTTTAAAATCACACTGAATCAATTCCTTTAATTCGGTTAATAATTCTTCTTTGCCTTCTTGTGTGGGTGTGTTGGTTTTATCCGTCCAATTGTAGGTCGCACCTACTTTATACAAATCGTTTCCAACGGGTAAAATAAAAATCGATGTTTTTATAGCAACTTCTAAATTCAATTCAGGCGCTTTGATTAAAAGTAATTCGCCTTTTGCGCCATCCAATGGCATCGCATTAAAAAATGGATTAGAGAGCATTCCGTAGCCTTCTGCAAAGACAATGTGTTGGGATTTGTATTCTCCATATTCAATCCAATTCTCCTTAAAGGAAATTTCATCGTAATTAAACGTAGTGTTGACGTATGCATCGATACTACTTAAAAAATCGGTGTAGGAAGATAGTAATGCAGCAGTGTCGACATAACCGGTGTGTAACACCTCGCCAAATCCAAACGGAGCGTCGATGCTTGCCCATTTTTTGGTGACTAAATTTGTCGAAAGGTAATCGGTTAAATTGGGTTTGTCTGAAGCGGCGAACCAGTTGTTTTGTTCTTCGATGGAAAAATACTTACGGAGTAATGGAATTTTATAATCGAGTTGAACACCCAGTTTTTGTTCCAATTTTCCATAAAATTCATACAATAACTCGAGTTGTTGTTTGGATTGCCATACTTCGGTAAATCGTTTTAAGATTACGGGATTATATAATCCGGCTGCAACACGCGATGAATTTTGAGAGTCATCATTAATGACTACAACCGTTTTGTTGTTTTGAAGCGCTGTTTCGGCAAAACAAATTCCGGCTAATCCGCTACCCACAATAATATAATCGTAAATCATATAAAAATCAAGTCAAAAAAAAACTCTCACCAAAGGTAAGAGTTTTTATAATTATAGGGAATTTATATTAGTAATTCCACATGTCTTGTTCGAAGTTACGAATCTTTTCTTTAACACGTTCAGATTCTAACAATTGCAATTGAGCATTGTCTTTCATGTAATCTTGAATCGTTCTATCACCGTACACGTTTTCCTCTTTATAAATCACACCGTTGAAACGACGTGAGTTGAGCAAGTGATCAAATGTGATAGGCATCGCCGAATTCTTGTCATTGAAAGCCTTAGCTTCGTGTAATACATCTCTGATTGCTGGGAAATATACCCAAAACAATTCAATTGGATCGGTATTACCTTTAGATTTGTCTCTAGCCTCTGTAGCAATTGGACAAATGGCTAGTAAACGATACTTTAATTCACTTTGACGTTTATCAAAATACCAAAAACCTTTCACTTTATAACCCGCTACATCAGCAGCACTTAAAATAGTTTCATTTACATATTCAGGAGAAAGAACCTTAGCACCCGACTTATATTCATCGTAGTAGTTATTAATTTCATCCTTACCAGCATCAGTAGTGTCTTTGTACTTAAAAACTGATTCGATATCCGCTAACGATTTTTTAGCATTAAAGTAATCATCACCATATACTTCGGTAATTTTTCCGTCTTTGATACCATTCAATAGAACTTGAAAAAGAGATCTTCTTTCTTTACCCACAAATGCAGTATCAACTGGATAGTACAATGGAAAGTTGATTCTCTCATCAAGATCGACAATTTCCCAAATCGTTTTACCCATCAATACGTCTCTATCATGAACATAACCATATGGAAGTGGCTTGTCATTATCAGATTCTAATTGCGCTGCTGTTTTCTTACCAATTTCGGCAGGAGTTTTAGCATTCAACAAATTAGATTGAGCAAAAGAAGTAGAACTTCCCGCAACAACTAAAAGGGCTAATAAAAAGTTTTTCAATTTCATAATTTCTATTCTAAGTTATCTAAGTAGGTTAATAACGACTAACTTAAATGATTATTGTATTTCGTAAATTGCTACAGCAGCAGTTTTAGTGTCAATTTTAGCACCAACAACTCTAGTTTTGATGTCCGAAACTGTAACTTGATCTCCAGCTTTGGCTCTTGCTAATGCAGCTCTACATCTACCATCCACTTTATTTCCATTTACAACGATGGATGCTTGTCCTGGCACTTTCAAAGCAAACTGAACAACTTCAAAATTTAAGTCGTATAAAAAATCAGGTAAAGACGCACCAATAGTAGAAACTTCTAAACGAGATTTAGCACCTTTCTGTAGACCTGCAGTTCCACCAATTGTTCCAAGTGGCGCAGGAATATTTTTTATTCTGAATACTTTTTTATCCGAAACAACTTTCCCATCGGCCATTTTACCAGTAGCAGTAACTGTAACTTCTGTACCAGAGCCTGGATTCAAATTATATTTCCCTTTTCCACCAGCAGATGAAATACCTGGTCCAGAAGCTGTAACATTGTTATCTCCTATACCCGCAAACGATACAGTTAGCGGATTAGGTAAACCTCTATATACAACATTCATTTTATCTGCAGAAATATTAGCAGAATTAGGTCTTGGGATAACTACATATTTACCTTCAAAAGGAAGTGGAACCGTTTTTCCGTCTTCTAAGAATGTAAACTTACCAGCGATTTTTTGCTCTCCAATTGCTCCAGCAGTCATCGAGATAACAGCTTGACCATTTTCGATTTTACCAGGACCTTGGAACGATGTAGGCTTAGTGTTTTCGTCATAACGACCTAAAACAACTTTACCTTTTACAGCCTCACCTTGGAAATAAGCACTCTTTTCTAAAACAACTAAAGCAGTATAATTTTTCATGGAAGCAGTAGAAATAGCAGCTTTTCCTAAAGCAGCACTAATCACATCAGACTCCGCCTTTTTAGCATCATTTTGCCATGCTGTCAATTTTGCTAAAGATGCTATACCTGGAAATCCCTTAAAGTGATAATCTAAATATTGTACTTTATTTCCATCTTTGTTTGTAACATCATTAGTGTCAAACTTTTTCAATAAATCATTTAGTATATCACTATACTTTTTATCCGATAAAGTTGCTTTCATCTCTGATTTGTAGGCTTCAATTGCAGCCATTACTTCTTTACCTCTTGGAGCAAGACCATCACCTTTGAACCAACTGTAATCTAAATTATCAGCTTTGTCCATCGATTCGTATGGCAATTTTCCATTTTCTGGCTCTACACCTTTAACAACTTCTGCTTTTAAAGTACCAATAAAGTCATAGAACTTTTTGGTTGACGCTTCTACTTTGTGAGCAGTTACTGCAGCAACAGCAAATTCTCCTTTTGCTTCAGTTGCTTTGGCATCTAAAGCCAAAAGCATTTGCTCGTTAGTTAATTTTGCAGAATCATTAGCTGCTTCGAACTTCTCATTCATCAATCCAAATGCTGAAAGCACTTCTTTTGACATATTTAATGCTAACATCGCGATGAAAACCAAGTACATCAGGTTAATCATCTTCTGTCTAGGGGTTAATTTTCCTCCTGCCATTTTTTCTAATTAGTTTTAGTTAATTTAATTTAAATTTTAGTTTAAAACTAATTATCCTTTGTTACTCATTGCAGAAAGCATTCCACCATATACATTGTTTAATGTAGATAGATTAGATGTTAAAGACTGCATTTGGTCTTTTAATTTTAAGTTGTTTTCAGCAACTTCATTATTGATTTGTGCGTTTCTTTCAGCGCTTTGTAATTGAATTTGGTATAAACCATTTAAAGCTTCCATTTGTGTCGCAGCTTTACCCATTTCCTCAGCGTATTTCTTTTGTCCAGCCATAGCATCAACTGTTGGAGAAATAGATTTAGCAGCTCCTTCAAAGTTTTTGATGCTATTTCCTAAGCTTGCCATCAACTCACCGTCGATTTTAGCTTCTTTCAACATGTTGTCTAATTTTTGAGATAATAATCCTTGAGCTTCTGCTGGATCTTCTTTTTTAGATTTTGGTTTTGCTTCTCCTCCAGCTAATTCTGGGTAAACTAAAGACCAATCAATTTCGTTGTCTACTGGTTCAAATGCTGAAAGTGCAAAGATTACAGCCTCTGTTACAAGACCGATGGTAAGCATTACGTTACCTGTTAAAGGTCCAATTTCAAAGTGAATAATTTTAAATAACGCTCCCACGATTACAACTGCCGCTCCCATACCGTAAGCGAAATTCATTGCTTTTTTGCTTAAAATTGCCATAATAATAAATAATTTTTAGTTAGTTAAGTTAATATAATTAAAGTTAGTTAATTAAGTGTTTTTAAAGTTTTACTCTTTTACCGTTTCCAGTAGTTTGAACTCCCATGTAATCTTGAACAGTTCTGAATCCAATGTAGCTTCTAGCTGTATCTTGGTATTCGAAATCTCTAGTACCTACCTGTAAGTAGTACGAAACATCTTTCCAAGAACCACCTCTAACCACTTTACGTTTGTTAGAAGTATCTGGTACATTAGGGTTCATAGTCGAAACATATTCGTAGGATGCTGGATCGTAAGAAGAATCGGTCCATTCAGCAACGTTACCTGACATATTGTATAAGTTATACTCATTCGGCTCAAACGATTTTGCCTCTACAGTATATAATGCTTGGTCAGCTGCATAATCTCCACGACTTGGCTTAAAGTTAGCCATAAAACATCCTCTATCGTTTTTAGTGTAAGGACCACCCCATGGGTACGTCGCAGATTCTAAACCACCACGAGCAGCATACTCCCATTCAGCTTCAGTAGGAAGACGGAATGAATTGATTAGGTTTCTTCCTTTTTTCTTCGATTTGATGTACGTATTTTTATTCAAAGTTCTCCAAGCGCAAAATGCTTTTGCTTGTTTCCAACTTACTCCTACTACTGGATAATCTCCATAAGCTTGATGCCAGAAATAATCATTGTGCATTGGCTCATTGTATGAATAAGCAAAATCTTTAATCCAAACAGTAGTATCAGGATATACAACTTGTTGCTCTGTCTTGATGAACGTACTTCTCTTACCCACTTTTGCTTTTGCAGCAGCTTGGATATCCATCCATGAATAACGGAATTTCAATTTATTTACATCAATAGTTCTTAATCCATTGTATGCTTCAGCAGCAGGCAAATACATTGTATCCATTACTTCAACATAATATTCGTCTGGATATTTTTTTGTATCAGTAATTAATTTGATTTTTTTGTTTAGCTTTCTTCCAGCATATTGATCATCATCTGTACCAACACTATAATAATTCTCATACATATATTTGTCGTACGGAGTCATTTTTGCAGGATCTTGATCAGCAAAAGCAAAATCACCGATACTACCGGCATTTTTACCACCTTTACCTGAACCTGGTTTTTGACCTACTTCATCAGCTAAAATTGCTAAACGAACTCTAATTGTAGAATCTTTTACCCATTCCACAAATTGACGGTATTCACTATTAGTGATTTCTGTTTCGTCCATGTAAAACGAACGAACGGTAACCGTTTTTGTTGGAGCATCTTGAACATTAGCTAAATCATCATCTGATTTACCCATGATAAACGCGCCACCTGGAACTAATGTCATTCCGTATGGTTTTTCTGGATGCCATTTTTTTCCTTTAACTCCTACTAATTCTCCTTTGTCACTAGAACGTCCGCAACTTATTAATAGAGTTAAAACAGAGGCAAATGCGATGAACTTCTTCATATAATTTGGGTTAATTTTATATACTGTTTTTAAGGCCGTAAACCTATTTATAATTTTTGAAAAAAACAATTAATTATGTTTAAAATTTATTTTCTTCGGTTCAAATCTACAACAAAGAATTTTTTCAGAAAAATATTTTATCGATAAAAAACATATTTAATCGGTAAAATGCATAATTTTAATTTTTAAGTAGTCTTATACTTACAAAAAATAAGTTATTATATGCTGTTTTTTCTTTGTGCTTTCCACCATCTTTCTGGAAATTCGTGGTTACATGCAGCCAAATAGTCTTCATGTGAACAGGGTAATAACGTATTCTTTTTGAGTTTATTGTTTAAATTGGTAAAAAAAGGAATTTCTATCCACCATCGCTCTGTTTTATTGCTTTTATAAAAGATGATCTCATCTTCTTCATACGTAACAATATACTTAATATAGTCTTTTTTTGTTCCAAAAGGATATTCATTAGATCTAAAATGAACGCCTTCTACAAAATACCAAACTATTTGCGCAATCAAAACTGCCTCTTCTCGAGTATTGCTTTGATTGAATATTCCTAAACACGAAACCTTATCGCTGATTCCCGCATACCGTGCTAAGGTACAAATTTCTTTTCCATTAAAGCCATTTGGCACAAAAGGATAATTTCGTCCTGAATCAGATGATTTCACAGAGGTTAAATCCAAACTTACCACATCAGCATCTCTGAAAACAGGCTCAGACAACATAATGTTGTTACAAATCTCGCCTAATCGATAGGCATCGAAATATAATTTTTCAATCAAATCAATTTCCTCTTGCGAATTATAATAGGTTTGATATCCAATATTACAGTAATTGAAAAGATTATTCGGCTCTTCTACAATAATTTTTGACAAATAGGAATCTTGTGTAATAGCCGCTTCTTGCTTTCCGAAATCAAATTTGGAATCAATCGCCACTAAATTGACCATTTGCTCTAAATTATCGTAGGCTCGGTATAGTGCATAGGTCAAATCTTGAGAACCACCTAATATAATAGGTATAATTTTTTTCTTTATTAAAACGGTGATGATGCTCTTTAAGGCAAAAAAAGTGTCGTCTTGAGAATTACCCGGCAATACATCACCTAAATCGGCAATTGAACTTTCCCAGTTTCCGGGATACAATGCATACAATTCCTTTCGAATGAAGTCTAATTGAACCTGAGCGTTAGGATCTACATTACCTCTATTTTCTAAAACTCCAATGATGGCAATTTTAGTTTGCTCTATTTTTGGGAATTCGTCCTGCGTGTGAAACACCACCTTTTTCCCTAGATGTTGAGACGAAAGTTCGTTGACAAAATCGGTTATTTCTTGAGAAACAGGTTCTAAAAAATCAAATTCCATTTATTTTTTCTTTTTTGCTGGAGCTTTTTTTGCTGTTGTTTTTTTTACAGGTGCTTTTTTCGCTGGCGCTTTTTTCTCGATTAATTCTTTTACTTGATCCAACGTCATTTTTGAAGCGTCGACATCTTTACTCAATTCGATTTTAATCTTTCCTTTGGTTATTACCGATCTACCCCAGCGTGCTTTTTCAACTTTAATTCCTTCTTCTTTCCAATCGTGAATTACTTTATCCACTTCTTTTTGCATCTTGTCTTGAATCAATTCATTCAAATCGGATTGCGACAAATTATCGAAATTATACTTTTTACTCACATTAATGAACATACCATTCCATTTGATAAATGGACCGAATCGGCCGACACCTTTTTGAATAGGTAAATTATCATAGGTTCCAATTGGTGCATCAGCTTGTGTTTTTTCATCAATCAATTCCTTAGCAATATCCATCGTTACATCCATCGGATCCATTCCTTTTGGCAAAGAAATAAATTGTTTTCCAAAACGAACGTACGGTCCGAAGCGACCATTGTTTACCTCTAACTCTTCGCCGTTATAGGTTCCGAGTGATTTTGGAAGTAAAAACAAGTTCAACACTTCTTCCAACGTAATCGTTCCGATGTTCTGATCTTGACGAAGACTCGCAAATTGTTTGTTCTCTTCGTCAATGTCGCCGATTTGCGCCATGGGTCCGAATTTACCCAAACGAACCGAAACGGGTTTCCCCGATTTAGGATCGGTACCTAAAATACGCTCGCCGCTTTCACGGTCGGCATTTTTCTCAACATCTACTACAATAGGATGAAAATGCGAATAAAAATCGTTCATCATTTTTGCCCAATTGACATTTCCTTCCGCTATTTCGTCAAAATCTTGCTCGACTTTGGCGGTGAAATTATAATCTAAAATGGTCTCGAAATTTTTTACTAAAAAGTCGTTTACAATGATTCCAATGTCAGTTGGAACTAATTTTCCTTTATCTGAACCTACGTTTTCGGTCATAACTTGCGCTTTCACTTCTGAGTTTTTAAGCGTCAACTGACTGTATTTGCGCTCTTGACCTTCAAAGCTTCCTTTTTCCACATACGTTCTAGCTATAATAGTAGAAATCGTTGGCGCATAGGTTGATGGACGACCAATTCCCAATTCTTCTAATTTTTTTACTAAAGATGCTTCGGTGTAACGACTTGGCGGACGCGAAAAACGTTCTGTTGCCGTAATATAATTATTGGTGAGTTTTTCGTTAACTTTTAATGCCGGCAACATACCTTCTTGTTCTTCGTCGTCGTCGTCACTTCCTTCAAGGTACACTTTTAAAAATCCTTCAAATTTGATTACTTCTCCCGTTGCTGAGAAGGTTTCACTGTAATTATTGGCTTCAATTTTTACGTTGGTACGTTCCAATTCGGCGTCGCTCATTTGAGACGCCAAGGTTCGTTTCCATATCAATTCGTACAAACGAGCTTGGTCGCGTTCAACATTTACAGTATGGCGTGACATATCGGTTGGACGAATGGCTTCGTGAGCTTCTTGCGCGCCTTTCGATTTGGTATTGAAACTTCTAGGCTTGCTGAATTCTTTTCCGTAGTAACTGGTAATCTCTGCTTGTGCCGCACCCATCGCTTCTTGCGACAGATTCACGCTATCCGTTCTCATGTACGTGATGAGTCCGGCTTCGTACAACCGTTGCGCAATTTGCATTGTAATTCCAACTGGCAAATATAATTTTCTAGCCGCTTCTTGTTGCAAAGTCGAAGTGGTGAATGGCGCCGCGGGTGATTTTTTGGTGGGTTTGGTTTCTAAATCTCCTACTTTATAGGTAGAACCAATATTTTTTGACAAAAACGCTTCTGCTTCTTTTTGAGTAGAAAAGTTTTTCGGTAATTTAGCTTTGAATGTTTTTCCGGCTTCATTGGTGAATTCGGCTGTAACACTATAGGATGCATCGGCTTTAAATCCTTCTATTTCGCGTTCGCGTTCTACGATTAAACGAACAGAAACCGATTGCACACGACCAGCCGACAAACCGCCTTTTACTTTTTTCCAAAGTACGGGCGACAATTCATAACCCACCAATCGGTCTAAAACCCTACGCGCTTGTTGGGCATTGACCAAATTATAGTCGATTTCTCGTGGATTGTCAATGGCTTTTAGGATTGCATTTTTGGTAATTTCATGAAAAACGATGCGTTTGGTTTTTTTCGGATCAAGTTTTAATTCTTCGGATAAATGCCACGAGATGGCTTCTCCTTCTCGGTCCTCATCGGAAGCCAACCAAACCATTTCGGCGTTTTTAGCTAAACCTTTAAGTTTGGTGACCAATGCTTTTTTATCGGCTGAAACTTCGTATTTGGGTTTGAATCCGTTGGCGACATCAACACCTATTTCTTTGGATGGTAAGTCGGCAATATGTCCGTAACTCGATTCCACTTGATAGTCGGAACCCAGAAATTTCTCTATTGTTTTTGCTTTTGCAGGTGACTCAACGATTACTAAATTCTTTGCCATTTGGGATTTTGTTTGTTGGCAAAAGTATAGGTTTTTTTTTTATTTTGAGTTTTTGAGTTAAAAATAGGAGCGAATTTAATGTTTGGGAGTGCAAATTTGGTAGGATGATGATATTTCTGATGAATGTTTATGCCTTCAAGTTTACTTTATGAGTCGAATTGAGTTGGAATCAACTAGCCCCGATTGCAGTGAAAAGCCCGGAGCCAAAAAAGCAATCGTTTCTTGGTGTAGCAAAGCGACTCCCGAAGCCTCGGGAGAAGCTCTTTTTACACCTTTAGAAATGATTGCTTTTTTGGCGAGGACTTGAAACGAAAAGCGGGAATGGCTTCCAATTAAAACTTTGTTAAACATTATCTGCCATCTTGTCAGATTTTGCATTTTAGTATTATCTTTGCTATCCGAATACATCGAAATAAAATAGATACTGAAATAAATTATTATATAGATACTGAAACAAGTTCAGCATAAATGGAAAAGGAAATTGACGAAAAACTACAAGGACAAAGTTTGGTTCTTGAACATAAACCCGAGAATACCAAGAAATTATACATCGAAAGTTATGGTTGTGCGATGAATTTTTCGGACAGCGAAATTGTGGCGTCGATACTGACTAACGAAGGATATAATACGACTCAAATTCTAGAAGAAGCCGATTTGGTATTGGTAAACACCTGCTCCATTCGCGATAAAGCCGAGCAAACCGTTCGCAAACGATTGGAAAAATACAACGCGGTAAAACGCACCAATCCGGGCATGAAAGTAGGCGTTTTGGGCTGTATGGCCGAACGTTTGAAAGATCAATTTTTAGAGCAAGAGAAAATTGTTGATATGGTTGTCGGACCCGATGCGTACAAAGATTTACCGAATCTTTTAAAAGAAGTGGAAGAAGGTCGCGATGCCATCAACGTGATTTTATCGAAAGAAGAAACCTACGGAGATATTGCTCCTGTGCGCTTGATGAGTAATGGCGTAACCGCTTTTGTCTCGATTACGCGTGGGTGTGATAATATGTGTACGTTTTGCGTGGTTCCGTTTACCCGTGGAAGAGAACGCAGTCGCGAACCGCAAAGTATCATTGGTGAAATTCAGGATTTATCGGATAGAGGTTTTAAAGAAATTACACTTTTGGGTCAGAATGTCGACAGTTATTTATGGTATGGTGGCGGACTGAAAAAAGATTTTGACAAAGCATCGGAAATGCAAATTGCTACGGCCGTAAAATTCGAGCATTTGTTGGAATTGGTTGCGACCACTTTTCCGAAGATGCGCATACGGTTTTCTACTTCGAATCCGCAAGACATGCACGAAGAAGTACTGCACGTAATCGCTAAATATCCCAACGTTTGCAACCACATTCACTTGCCGGTACAATCGGGAAGCGACCGCATTTTAAAAGCGATGAATCGTTTGCATACGCGAGAAGAATACATGCGTTTGATTGACCGAATCAAAGCGATCATTCCGGATGTGTGCATCACACAAGACATGATTGCGGGATTTCCAACAGAAACCGAAGAAGATCATCAAGACACGTTGAGTTTGATGGAGTACGTCAAATACAGTTTTGGATATATGTACGCCTACTCTGAACGCCCGGGAACCTTGGCAGGAAGAAAAATGGAAGACGATGTTCCGGAAACTACTAAATTGAGACGCCTTCAAGAGATTGTAGATGCCCAACGCATTCACAGCGGATTTAGAACGCAAGAATTTTTAGGCAAAACAGTAGAAGTTTTGGTGGAAAAAACATCCAAAAAATCGGACAACGATTTATCGGGACGAAACTCACAAAGCATCGTGGTAGTTTTTCCGAAAGAACATTATAAAATTGGCGATTTTGTCAATGTAAAAATCATCAAATGCACCAGCGGAACCTTGATTGGTGAAGCGGTGGGTTATAGTGAAATGCAACAATAAATGGTTTCAAGTTTCAGGTTTCAAGTTAGTTGAAAACCTGAAACTTGAAACCTGAAACAAATATAAAAAGAGATTGCTTCGTGCCTCGCAATGACATATGGAATCAGTTCAAAACATAAAACAGCGATTTGAAATTATTGGAAACGATCCAAAACTCAATCGCGCAGTGGAAAAAGCAATACAGGTTGCTCCTACCGATATTTCGGTTTTGGTCACCGGTGAAAGCGGAGTTGGAAAAGAAAGCATTCCGAAAATCATCCATTCGCTTTCGCACAGAAAACACGGAAAATATATTGCCGTCAACTGCGGTGCGATTCCGGAAGGAACCATTGACAGTGAATTATTTGGACACGAAAAAGGTTCGTTTACTGGCGCAACTGGTGCACGTGACGGGTATTTTGAAGTGGCCGATGGTGGAACTATTTTTTTGGATGAAGTGGGCGAATTACCGCTGACCACTCAAGTTCGATTGTTGCGTGTATTGGAAAACGGAGAATTCATTAAAGTGGGATCATCGCAAGTACAAAAAACGAATGTTCGCATTGTAGCGGCAACCAACGTCAATATGTTCGACGCCATTGAAAAAGGGAAATTCCGTGAGGATTTGTACTACCGATTGAGTACGGTTGAAATCATGTTGCCGCCGCTGCGTGACCGAAAAGACGACATTCACTTGTTGTTTAGAAAATTTGCAGCCGATTTCGCTCATAAGTATAAAATGCCTGCCATTAAATTGGACGACGACGCAGTAAAATACTTGCTGAATTATCGTTGGAGCGGAAACATTCGTCAGTTACGGAATGCCGCCGAACAAATTTCGGTACTAGAAACCAAACGCGATATTTCGCTTCAAACCTTGATGTCGTATTTACCATCCGATGGAAATCATTTACCGAGCGTTATCAAAGATAAGAAAAATGATGATTTCTCTACCGAACGCGATATTTTGTACAAAGTGCTTTTTGACATGAAAAGCGACTTAAACGATTTGAAGAAACTGACATTGGAACTGATGAAAACTGGCGCGAAAGTACAAGACATTAATCCGTCGCTCGTTCAAAAAGTGTATGGAAAGTCGGAGGAAACTGCCTTTTTTGAAGAAGAACCGCGTATGGAAGTTATTCCGACGAATCATTCAACTGAACAAGAAGAATTTGAAGACGACGGCGACGATTCGAACTATCTTTTTGCCGAAACAGTTGAAGAGGAAGAAGTTCTAAAACTCGAACAAAAAGAAATCGAACTCATTAAAAAATCGCTCGAACGCAACAAAGGCAAACGAAAAGCAGCCGCCGACGAACTGGGAATCTCGGAACGAACTTTATATCGAAAAATAAAACAATTTGATTTGTAATTAGTATTTTCGCTCCGCACTCGTTTTTTTTTGAATTACACTTTTTTACATGAAAACAACACACTACATTCTGCTGCTCATAGTTGCACTCACTTTAAACAGTTGCAGTGTAAAATATGGATTTACAGGCGCAGGACCAATCGATGCCAAAACCTTCCAAGTGAATTATTTTCAGAATAATGCCGAGTTGATTGAACCCGGAATCGAACGAATTTTTACACTTGAATTGCAAAAAATTCTTCAAAATCAAACCAATTTAAACTTAGTGGCTTCGGGAGGAGAATTGGTGTATGATGGCGAAATTGTAGAATATCGGGTAACTCCCATGACGGCAACGGCTGATCAACTAGCCGCGCAAAACCGATTGACGATTTCCGTAAACGTTCGGTTTACCAATAAAAACAAAGAAGCAGATGATTTTGAAAAGAGGTTTTCATTTTATTACGATTACTCTGGACAAGCCCAACTTACTGGTCCGCAGCTCTCGACCGCTCTAACGATAATTTTTGAACGCATCACACAAGATATTTTTAATGATTCACTTGCTAAATGGTAAAAAGAGTTGGCAGTAATCAGTAGCAGTTGGCAGTTAAATCTTTACCTTTATATTCCAAAAATTTGAACACTGAACACTGAACACTGAACACTGAACACTGAACACTGAACACTGAACACTGAACACTGAACACTGAACACTGACAACCGACAACCGATAAATGAACCTAACCGATTACACCTATTTAATCAACAAACCCGATGCCATCACTGAGCGTCACCATGAATCGTTGGAAAAAGTAATCGAAGAATTTCCGTATTTTCAAAGTGCTCGCGTTTTGCGACTCAAACATTTATACAACCAAGACAGTTACAAATACAATTACGCATTAAAAATCGCCGCTGCTTTTACGACAGATCGAAGTGTATTATTTGATTTTATTACGTCCAATTCGTTTGTTACGGTTCAGAATGGATATTACGAACAAAAACTAAACGAACTTTTGAACATCAATGTGGTGGGAAGCGAAGTGGTTGAAAACAGCACAGAAACTACTGCACCAATGACAACCATGAACACAATGGAGCAATCAATTTTGTCGTCCATCAATGAATCCAATCCGTTGCAAGAAGACTTGGTTGTAAAATTAGAATTGGGCAAACCTTTGGAATTTTCTATAAACGAAAAACATTCCTTTCAAGAATGGCTCCAACTTTCTCGTTTTAAACCCATTGACCGAACAAATTCAGAAAACACAGCTTCTGATGAAAACGATCGCGATAAAAAATTAAAACTCATTGACCGTTTTCTTGAGACCAATCCGAAAATACCTACTGTCGCCAAAGATGCACCGCACACTATTCCAGAAGCCATTATTGAAGATAAATCCTATTTAATGACCGAAACTTTAGCGCGTGTTTATTTGGAACAAAAAAAATATTCAAGAGCAATTCAAGCTTATGAAATATTAATTTTGAAATATCCAGAAAAAAGTAGTTTCTTTGCAAACCGAATTTTAGACATAAAAAATATTCAACAAAATAATAATAATTAACGATGACAAATTTTACAGTATTTCTAGTATTAATAACAATAGTTTGCTTTTTATTGATCGTAGTGATCATGGTTCAAAACCCTAAAGGCGGTGGTTTATCTTCAGCAATTGGTGGTTCACAACAATTAGGTGGTGTACAAAAAACAACCGATTTCTTAGACAAAAGCACTTGGACATTAGGCGGATTGCTTATTGTTTTGGTTTTATTGTCTAGTTTAAGTTTTGCAGGAGATTCAAGCGAGAACAAATTAAAAACGGTTGATGAAGTTGAAAATGTAGCGCCAAAACCGACTACTCCTTCTACTCCAGCCAAAACAGCTACTCCAGCAGCTACACCAGAAAAAAAATAAGCACATCAAATAGATTAAGAAATCCCGACTTTACATCGGGATTTTTTTTTGTTTATTCCGAACTTCATACATACTGCAAAATTGTCAGTTCTATGGGCTTGGCACAATTTCTGACTATCAAAAAGCAATCCTTAAATTAATTAATAAAAATATATACTTATGGCATTACAAATCAAGCCTCTTTCAGACCGAGTTCTAATTGAACCCATAGCAGCTGAGACGATAACAGCATCTGGAATTCACATCCCTGACACAATCAAAGAAAAACCACAAAAAGGAACTGTTGTTGCTGTAGGAAACGGCAAAAAAGACGAACCGTTAACTGTAAAAGTGGGAGACACTGTTTTATATGGAAAATACGCTGGAACCGATTTGAAATTCGACGGTAAAGATTATTTAATCATGCGCGAAGAAGACATTTTAGCAATCATTTAAAAGTACGAGGTACGGAGTTAGAAAAAAGAAGTAATTAGGTTCAAAAAACTTGAAACTTGAAACATTAAACAAACATTAAAATGGCAAAAGATATAAAATTTGATATTGAAGCACGTGACGGATTAAAACGTGGTGTAGACGCATTGGCCAATGCCGTAAAAGTAACGTTAGGCCCAAAAGGAAGAAATGTAATCATTGGAAAATCGTTTGGCGGACCAACTGTTACCAAAGATGGTGTTACAGTAGCCAAAGAAATTGAATTGAAAGATCCATTAGAAAATATGGGCGCCCAAATGGTTAAAGAAGTAGCTTCTAAAACCAACGATTTAGCTGGAGACGGAACAACAACTGCAACCGTTTTAGCTCAAGCCATCGTTAAAGAAGGTTTGAAAAATGTAGCTGCAGGTGCCAATCCGATGGACTTAAAACGCGGAATTGATAAAGCGGTAGAAGCGATTGTAGCCGACTTAGGCAAACAAGCTAAAGAAGTAGGAAGTTCGTCTGAAAAAATCAAACAAGTAGCTTCTATTTCTGCCAACAACGACGAAGTAATTGGTGATTTGATCGCCACTGCTTTCGGAAAAGTAGGTAAAGAAGGTGTAATCACTGTAGAAGAAGCAAAAGGAACTGATACCTATGTTGACGTAGTGGAAGGAATGCAATTTGACCGTGGCTATTTGTCGCCTTATTTTGTTACGAATCCTGAAAAAATGAATGTAGAATTGGAAAATCCGTACATTCTGTTATACGATAAAAAAGTATCTTCATTAAAGGAATTACTTCCTGTATTAGAACCAGTAGCTCAATCGGGCAAACCGTTGTTAATTATTGCTGAAGATGTAGATGGCGAAGCGTTATCGACTTTGGTTGTGAATAAATTACGTGGTGCACTTAAAATTGCTGCGGTTAAAGCTCCCGGTTTTGGTGACCGAAGAAAAGCCATGTTGGAAGACATCGCTATTTTAACTGGCGGAACTGTCATTGCAGAAGAAAGTGGTTATACACTTGAAAATGCTACCTTAGAAATGTTGGGAACAGCAGAAAAAATTACCATTGACAAAGACAATACTACTATTGTTAATGGAGCAGGAAGTGCCGATTTAATCAAAAACAGAGTCAACCAAATCAAAAGTCAAATGGAAACTACGACTTCTGATTACGATAAAGAAAAACTACAAGAACGTTTAGCTAAATTGGCTGGCGGTGTAGCTGTATTGTATGTTGGAGCTGCTTCTGAAGTAGAAATGAAAGAGAAAAAAGACCGTGTAGACGATGCATTACATGCCACTCGTGCTGCGGTTGAAGAAGGAATTGTTGCTGGTGGTGGCGTTGCTTTATTGCGCGCTAAATCGGTTTTAGCTACCATCAAAGCCGATAACGCTGATGAAGCAACTGGAATCCAAATTGTGTCACGTGCTGTGGAATCGCCTTTGCGAACTATTGTTGAAAATGCAGGTTTGGAAGGATCGGTTGTAGTAGCTAAAGTAGCTGAAGGAAAAGGTGATTTTGGCTACAATGCCAAAACTGACGAGTATGTTGACATGCTTAAAGCGGGAATCATCGATCCTAAAAAAGTAACTCGTGTGGCTTTAGAAAATGCTGCTTCTGTAGCTGGAATGATTTTGACTACCGAATGTGCTTTAGTAGAAATTAAAGAAGAAAACGCAGGTGGCGGAATGCCAATGGGCGGCGGAATGCCTGGAATGATGTAAATCTATTATCTTAATTTATATAAAAAATCCGTGTCAGTAAAATTGACACGGATTTTTGTTTTTATAAACCTACTAACACTAGTACTTAAGCTCTCTTTTTCAGCAATTTCATTAGTACAGGTAAAGTCGTTACCAAAACAATGCCAATAACGATGTATTCAATGTAGTGTTTTAAGTCGATTCCGAATGAATTTAAGAATAATTCATATAAGTAATGTCCGGCAAAAATCATGGTAAATGACCATAAAAACGAACCTAAAATGTTGTAAAACATAAAACGTTTCTTATCCATTTCTACGATACCCGCAATTACTGGAGCAAAAGTTCTCACGATAGGAAGGAAACGCGCAAAAACAACAGCGCTATTACCGTATTTATCAAAAAAATCTTTCGATTGATATAAATACTTCTTTTTAAAGAAAAAACTGTCCTCACGTTTAAATAAATACGTGCCGCTTTTCTTTCCAAACCAATAACCCACGGTATTTCCAAAAACGCCCATCACCCCAACCATAGTCGCTAATAAACTAACATCTAAAAAATCGCTCCCAAGAGAAAAATCTTTCATGAGCAACTGACTGTAAATTCCGCATAAAAAAAGTAAACTATCGCCTGGCAAAAAGAATCCAGCCAATAAACCCGTCTCAGCAAAAACAATAAAAAGTACTACGTAGAGTCCGATTTTAATGCCGCCAAGTTCTAATAAAATATAAAATTCTGGGTTCAAAAGTTGCTTCCAGTCGAAATTTTCCATGTCTATTTGGGTTGTAGAATTTAAGGGTGTGAAAGTAATTATAATTTCCCTTATGTGGTAACTATTTAATCTTTTTTTATGTAAAAAACTCCTTATTTACTAAGGAGTTTTTACAATTTTTATTTTCGTTCATACTGGCAACAGCCGTGAAGATTATCATAGTCTTCTTGAGTGGCTTTTATCTCATCGGTATCATGACCTGCTTTGGCTACCGCTTTTTTCACATCGGCGACCGAACATTTTTGTTCGTCGATAATTAGATGTAAGGTATGATCATCAATATGGTATTCGGCACTCTTTACTCCTTTTACAGAAAAAGCCGCTTTTTCAATTCGTTTTTTACACATTTCACAGTTGCCATTGACCTCAACATCGTATTTGGCATTTTTTTTCTTTTTTGGCTCTTGCGCTTGTGTAGAAAGTGATACGAATAGTAACATCATCCCTAAAATTATAGTTCTCATTTTTTAATTTTTATTTTTTATTAATTAATTGAATGTTGACTCATCGCCACATTGGCTAATTGATAAATTGGCTAATTGACACATTGTTATTATTTTATTTTAAATCTCAAGCCTGCATAGTACATTTGACCAAAAACAGGCGCATAGATAATGGAAGTATCAAAATGCATTCCAAACGGATTGTGTTCTCCCAAAATAGCATCGTCTTGTCTGTAATTTCCAATGTTTTCACCACCAATGTACATTTCAAAAGTGCTTGAAAACGTACGTGTAATTTGTGCATTCATCACTCCAAATGACGGAGAAAATTCGGGCAAACGATCAGCAACCGGATTTGTAGATGTGTTCGGTAATTGTTGTTTTCCCAACCAATTTACGGTGTAATCAAACTTCCATTGTTGTCCTTTGTCTTTGATGTGTGTTTCGTATTCAATGTTTCCAAAAACGCGGTGTTTGGCTTGTAACGGACGTTGAAAACTACCCGAAAGATAATCGGTAGAAATATCGTAGTATTTGTAAGCCGTACGTAAATTCAGGTGTTTGATAATTTCTAGATTGAAATCCAATTGTAAGCTGTTGGCATACGACTCGCCTTTCAAATTGTAAAACAGCACTTGCTGCGGACTTTGCATTACATCGACTACGGCCTGATTTTGAAAATCGGTTCGGTAGAAATCCAAGGTGACATCAGCCGATTTTCCGAGTAATTTGAAATTTTGCGTAAAACTCATGCCGTAATTCCATGCAATTTCCGGATTCAATCCGTATAATTTTCCATCCGTATCCAAAACAGAAAACTGACGCGAACTCGCAAAAAGCTGTTGGTTTTCGGCATAAATATTGGCAGCGCGTTTTCCTCTTCCTGCTGAAAGTCGGAATACCGATTTCTCCCACGGATTGTATCGAATATGCAAACGAGGTGTGACAAAAGTGCCCAACCTATTGTGATTATCCACTCTAACACCTAGAATATAACTAAACGTATCGGTATCGTCGTAGGTGTATTCAAAAAACGCACCTACCGAAGTATCAGTTCTACTTACATCGGACAAGTTCACTTTTTCGATGTAATTATCGTAAGCAAAATTCAAACCTGTCGCAAACTTGTTTTTGGTGTTGTTGATGATCGAATTCAGAATCAAGTTCGAATAATAACTCTGTTGTTGGATGTCGTACTGATTGAGTCCGAAATACGATTGCTGATTGTGGTTACTGAACGCATTTTGAAATCCGATACTTTGGTATGGCATGTCTTTAAAAACGTAGCCTACTTTTGAACTAAAATCAAAACGCTCGGTATTGATTTCGGAACCCCAATGATTGGTCGTTAATTTGTCCGTGTCGGGATCAAAATGAATTTCACCCGTTTGCTTTTCGTCTTTCATAAAACGTCCGTTGATGAACGTTACCCAACCCGTTTCCGGATTGGAATACTGCCATCGGTTTGCGATGTTCAACTGCCGTCCGAGCGGATTATCGAGAAACATATCGTGGTTCATGTCGTTTTTGGCCACGCGCGCATTGCCGTGTACGAACAGACTGGTTGCCCATTTGTCGGTAACTCTTTTGTTGAAATGCGTATTCAACTCAAATCGGCTGTCGGTTGAACCATAAAAATTAAGAAAAAACGGAATATCGCCGGCGGGTTTGATCAATTCGGTGTTGATTTGTCCCGAAATACTTTCGTAGCCATTGACTACACTTCCGGCTCCTTTTGTGATTTGGATGCTTTCAATCCACGTTCCAGGTGTAAACGATAGTCCGTACGCTTGTGATGCGCCACGTACCGAAGGAATATTTTCTTCGGTAATCATTAAATACGGACTCGTTAAACCCAACATTTTGATTTGTTTGGTTCCGGTCAACGCATCCGAAAAATTGACGTCGATGGATGGATTGGTTTCAAAGCTTTCGGCCAAATTACAACAAGCCGCTTTGAGTAATTCTTTACTCGTTACCACCGAAGTGTTGGTAACATTTTTGAGTGATTTTTGAATTCCTTTTTTCTTCTTTTCTACTTTAACTTCGTCTAATTGCTCTTGCGAGAAACTGAAAGTAGTAAGAAATAACAATAGGAAATAGGTTATTTTTTTCATGTGATTATTTTAATATTCGTAAAGTAAAAGTTCCTTATGAATACTAAATTGAATCGTAAAAAATAAATTGAGAATAGAGTTTGAACAGAGGCGGCGCATTGGCATCGCAGTAATAATCGGTGTTTTGAGTAGTGGTAAGAAGTTGTACCTCATCAAAAAGAAGTGGTTTCCAAGTAGTGAGCACAAAAACCGAATTTAAGTCGAATGAAACGGATTTGATTACAATTTTTTCTGAATCATCGTCCAAGCTCACTTCTTTATCGGAACAACATTTTTTGTGATCGGTTTCGACTTTAGCACAACACGGTTTTTCTTCTTGAATGGGTTCTACACAAACTTCTTCTTTAGAAAAAACAGACGAAATGGCTGCGATGTTATCTCCGCAAAAATGCACATTAAAAGCCACTCCTGAGTTGGAAACCAACAAGAAGAAAGCTAAAAGTAAGGCCATGTGCTTTTGAATACGCATGATGCAAAGATATAAAAGAAGAACGAAAAATTGTGTTAAATCGTATGTTGGTGTTTTTGAGGATAACTATCGTTTATAGATTATTGCCCTAGCCCAGATCGAAGAGGAAAGCCCGCAAGACTAAAAAGTAGTTTTTGTTGGCGTACAGAAGCGACCAACGGAAGCTTTTGTAGGTCTTGCAAAAACACTTTATAGGATGAGGACTTGTATCGTAGAGCTGGATTGGCTTTAAAAACTACAACTCAGCCGTTTGTCCCATCATGGGAACGGCACAATCGTAGCCGTATTTTTCTTGAATTTTAATGCGCAGTTCGTCGGCGGGTTGATTTTCGCCGTGTACCAAAAAAACTTTTTTAGGTTTGTTTTCTAATGCCGACAACCAATTCAGCAAATCGTTTTGATCGCCGTGTGCCGACAAGCCTTCAATTTCGAGAATTTTTGCCTGAACCTCATAGTATTTTCCGCGAATTTTGAGGTCTTTGGCGCCGTCTAACAATTTTCTGCCGCGTGTTCCTTCGGCTTGGTAACCTACAATAATTACGGTGGTTTCGGGTAATCCGATGTAGCGTTCCAAATAACTTAAGACGCGTCCGCCGGTAATCATGCCACTTGCTGCAATCACTACTTTCGGGCGTTTGTCAAAAATGGCGTTGATGGTTTCTTGGTAGTCGGAAATCATCGAAAATTGGTTGCACATGGCTTCGCAGTCTTCACTCGACAACTTGTGCCATTTTTTGTTATTTTCGAAGATGGACAACATACTAATTCCCATTGGCGTATCGATGATGTACGGCATATTCGGAATACGGTTTTCTTGCTTTAATTGCCAAATGAGATACATGATGGTTTGCGCGCGTTCGACCGCAAAACTCGGAATAATAACTGTTCCGCCGTTCTGAAACGCATTATTGATATAGGTTTCTAGAAGCAGTTTAACGTCTTCATCGGGATGAATTCGGTTGCCGTATGTACTTTCTAAAAACAGATAATCGGCTTTTTTTGGTTGGGTTGGCGCAAACATCAGTACATCGTCATCGCGACCAATATCACCCGAAAAAACTAAGGTTTTATCTTCGAGTTCTAAAGTGATGGAGCACGCGCCTAAAATATGTCCGGCATTTGTAAAAAAAGCGGAAATCTCCGCATCTAAAGCGACTTCTTCGTTGGGTTGTACGACTTTAAAAAGTGGCAACACCTTTTCGACTTGCTCGAGCGTGTACAGTGGTTCAGCGATTTCGTGTTTGGAGTACTTTCCTTCATTGGCTTGGTTGGCTTCTTCTTCCTGAATTTTGGCACTGTCGCGTAAAATCAATTTAGCGATATCTTTGGTTGGACTGGTACAATATATTTTTCTTGAAAAACCCTGATTAACCAATCGTGGTAGCCAACCGCAATGATCCAAATGTCCGTGCGTTAGCAATACACAATCGATGGTCGAAGGTAAAATGGGTAATGGTTCCCAATTGAGTTCACGCAAGGGTTTGATTCCTTGAAACTGTCCGCAGTCGATTAAAATTCTGATTCCGTTACTTTCTACCAAGGTTTTCGAACCCGTTACCGTTCCTGCTCCGCCTAAAAATGTTACGTTCATGATTTAAAATAATTACAGAGTGAAGTTGCTTCTTTGATGACGTTTTTAATTCGATTCGAACTGAGTCCGATTTGCTCTAAACAATCTGGATTTTTAATTAAGTCGGTGCTCAGCAGGATGTTTAAAGTCAGCAATTTATCTTTTTCACTACGAGTCAACGTGGTCAAACACGTAGTGGGATACAAGCCTTTTTGATCGATTTTGGCTCTCAAGTTGTTGGTTTTAGGATAATCCCAACTGAGTAAATTCAGACCCGAACACGTTGCAAATGTTATGGCATCTATGGTAAATCGGCTATTGGTAACAATCCAACAGTCTGAAATTTGGTCTTTTTTGGAAAAAATAATGTGATTTTTATGTTGCACATCGTTGAAACGAGAAAGAATATACATGGGTACTTTTACATCCGAACGCACTTCGTTACTGCCGTGAAATTTACATTCTACCATAGAAAATTGATTGTCTTTTTTGACGATGACATCAATTTCGTGAGTGACGCATTTCCCGTTAAGGGTAACATTGGTGACGGTTGTAAAGCCTTCTGATTCGAAAATCCGCGCAATGAATTTTTCAAAATAAAATCCATCCGGACCTAATAATAAAATGGCGTTTCTCAAATTGTATTGTGCAGCGAAGGAATTAGATTCCTTTTTAAGCAATCCGAAGGCAATTTTGTAAATCTGTTTGGTGGAAATTCCGTTGTAAACAATTCCCTGAATTTGACGCATAATATTGTCCACTACAGTAATCTTGGCGCCTGATTTCAGTAAAGATGTTTTGAGTTTTGAGGGTTCAAAATCAACTACACTACCCGAATTTTTTACTACTTTCATATCCTTTAATTTGTAATTCATTGGATGAAAAACCTATCTTAAAGGTACGAATAAAATCCTTCTATTTCATCCTTTTCTGATAATAAAACGCTGGGATAAAAAGAAGTAAGAAAATCGGCTGGATGATGAATCGGCGGATGTAGAATAAGGTCATCTTGCTTTCTTCTCCAAAAAATTGCAGCACAAAAAAGAAGCTGATCATCAACACTGAACCTAAAATCATGTACAATAAAACCGAAAATTTGGTGAACTTTCTGTCGTTGAGCAACACATACAACAACGCAATGGAAAGCATACTGTTTAAGTAATACCGAAATCCTAAACTGAAAAATAATTTTACCGTATGAATTTCAGGAAATGGTAAATGCGCGTATTCTTGTTTGAAATAGTTTAAAAAAGGATCGTAGAAGATGGTGCTTTCGAAGGTTCGAATCGCAATTAGCAACAAAACGATTAACAGCGCATACCCAATTTGTTTTTTATTTTTTAGCATAGAAAGAGAATTTATTGACCCAAACAATCCACAACAAAAACACCACTCCGTAGATAATAAGCGGAAAAACTACACTGTGTAAAAAATCTTGATAGTCGGGAAAATGATAAATCGCACTACTTAATAAAGCAATTCGAAAGACATTAAAAAGATGAATAATAAGCAGTCCAAAACTTATGAAAAGAGCTGTGGTTTTCCACTTGCCCGAAAAAGCAACAACAAAACTCACAAACAAGATCATCACACTCAACGCATTGCATCCTTCAATGACGCGTGACACCCATTTTTGGTTGTAAAACAATTTAACACTGGGTTCGGTGTCACTCAGCTCGGTATGTGCTTCAGAATCAAAAAAAGTTAAGATTTTTAAGGTTTGATTGGCCACCGAAATTGTAAAATCATCTACTTCATTTTGCTTTGCATCATACTGGTTCAAATACAGATGATACGCCGCGCTCAGCACAAAATAAGTGATAAAAAACTTCGCTAAAAAAAAGAGAAATGACTTGTATTGAAGAAGGTATTCTTTCAAATTATTTTTTTAACAAATTTATATAAAAAGTTCCTGTTTCCAATGTGTACTTTTGCATAAAAATTTTAATAATGAATTTGGAGACCTTAAAACCCGGCGTACGTAAAATTGTAAAAGACGAGCAACAAACGCGTGATGAAAAATTAAAATCGCTGTGTCAGTTTTTGACTGACTCGGTGGAGTATTACAATTGGGTGGGCTTTTATTTTGCGGATTCTGATCATCAAATGTTACACCTCGGACCGTATGTTGGCGCACCGACCGACCATACCGAAATTCCGTTTGGAAAAGGAATTTGCGGACAAGTAGCGGTTTCCAATCAGAATTTTGTGGTTCCCGATGTCAGTGAACAAACCAATTATATCGCGTGTAGTTTTACGGTAAAATCAGAGATTGTGGTTCCGTTGTTTGTCAAAGGAAAAAACATTGGCCAAATAGATATTGACAGCCATGTGCTTGACCCATTTACCGAAAAAGACGAGCGTTTTCTCGAATTTGTAAATAAAGAAGTAGCCAAACTTTTTTAATAAAAAAATCCTTTCTCATTAGATAAGAAAGGATTTTATTTTTTTAGAATGTAAAAGATTAAACCTCTAATACACTGTTTTCTGCACCTGCAAATTCGTTGTATCTGAAACTATCTGCTTGTGGTTCGTTGGCGTAAGCACCGTCGATTAAATACTTAAATTCGAAAGAATTATCGGTTGGTAATTCAAAAACACCTTTGAAGGTTCCGTTTTTTAATTTTGATAATTCGCCTTCGCTTGGGTTCCAATTGTTGAAATCACCTACAACGGCAACTGCATTTGATTCTTTTGCTTCGATTGAGAATGTAACTTTACAAACTGGTTTCGTTTTTATAAATTGCTTTTTTACTGACATGTTTAAAATTTTTAAAATTTACTCTGCAAAGTAAAGCAATATAAATCAACGTTTTACCCATTAACAGCAGTTTTATGAATATGAAAACAAAGGCCGTTCAAAAACATCAATCCATTAAAAATGAGGTTAATATTTAAATAATATCTAAATAAGAAATCGTTTTCTTAAAAAGATATATCAATTTTGGGTTTTTGTAATTTGCAAAGAAATTGTACCTTTAAAACAAAAAATCGACGGATATGGATCAAAATCAACACGAAATGTACGAATATGCTCGTAGAAGAATCAAACAAAAGAAAAGTTTGTACTTTCATTTTGTGGTTTTTTTCTTGGGAAGCATTTTTATGTTCATCACCAACAAGTGGATTGGCATCAGTAAAGAATCCAATTGGTACATCTGGATGGTGACAATTTGGATGTTTATTTTCATCCTACATTTTATAAAGGTTTTTATCACCGATAGTTTTATGAATAAAAACTGGGAACGCGAGCAGATTAACCGACTCATGACCATGCAAGAGAAAAAAATCGAACAACTAAAAAACGAATTTGAGAATAAAACACCATGATTGTAGTAATTGCCGCTGCCGCAGAAAATAATGCTTTAGGAAAAGACAACGACTTACTATGGCACTTACCCGATGATTTCAAACGATTCAAAGCACTCACTTCCAACCATTTCATCATCATGGGACGAAAAACATTTGAAAGTTTTCCGAAACCACTTCCCAACCGAACACACGTTATCATTACCCGTCAAAAAAACTTTGCGGTCGAAAATTGTATTGTGGTTCACAATCTAAAACAAGCCCTAGCCGCATGCCCAACCGATGAAGATGTCTTTATCATTGGCGGTGGCGAAATTTACAAGCAATCGATGGACATAGCCAATACGATTGAACTTACTCGAGTTCACACGACCTTGGAGGCCGACACGTACTTTCCGGAAATAAACCCAAACGATTGGACTTTAATTCACGAAGAGTTTCATCCCAAAGATGAAAAACATCTGTATGCGTTTACCTATCAAACATTTGTTAAAAAACAATCTTCTATTGTATAGTATTATTTCTTTCCTTTTTATTATTACTTTTGTAGCCTAAAATTGGGCAATGTCACAACAAGTTAAACCTTACAAAGATTCGGATTTAGGAAAGAAAGAGCAAGTTACGCAAATGTTTGATGCCATTTCTGGAAATTATGATGGATTAAACCGCGTAATTTCGTTCGGAATCGATGTCAAATGGCGTAAAAAAGTAGTACAATTAGTGGCTGCTAAAAATCCGAATACAATTCTCGATATTGCAACCGGAACAGGTGATTTAGCGATTCTCATGACCAAAACTTCTGCTAAAAACATCATTGGCTTGGACATATCTGCCGGAATGTTGGAAGTAGGAAAAAAGAAAATTGCCGATAAAAAACTGGATCACATCATCGATATGGTGATTGGCGATTCAGAAAACATGCCTTTCCCAGATAATCATTTTGATGCGATTACGGTTTCGTTCGGAATTCGAAATTTTGAAACCCTTGACAAAGGATTATCCGAAATTCTACGGGTATTAAAACCCAACGGAATTTTTGTGATTTTGGAAACTTCAGTTCCCGTAAAAACTCCATTTAAACAAGGCTATGCATTGTATACCAAAAGAATTTTACCGTTGATAGGAAAACTATTTTCTAAGGATAATGTTGCCTATGGCTATTTGTCGGAATCGGCCTCTGTTTTTCCGTATGGAGAAGCGTTAAACAATATTTTGAGAAAAATTGGGTTTATAGATGTGGTCGCAATGCCACAAACATTTGGAGTAGCTACCATTTACACCGCATCAAAAAAATAAAAATACTGAATTTATTCACTACTAATGAAGAAATTAATTGTCATCGTTCTACTTTTTACCTGTCTTAATGGCTTCACACAATCCAAAGGTATGTTCAGTAGAGATCCAATCACCAACCTAGAAAACTTCGACAAACAACGAGTTCATTGGGGTTATTTTTTAGGATTTAATATGTATGATTTTAAAATAGATTATACCGACACGCCCGATGTGGATATTGAATCGAGTACCGTTACCGGATTTAATGTAGGATTGGTGGGAAATCTGCGTTTGCACGAATACATCGATTTGCGTTTTGAACCAGGTTTGTATTATTGTCAGCGTAATTTAATTTATACCGATCCATTATTAATTCGAGAAAGTGATAAATTAAGAGAAGTAAAATCTACGTACATACATTTTCCGTTATTGGTGAAATTCTCTTCGAAACGTATTGGAAACGTGAAACCGTATTTGGTTGGTGGTGTTTCGGCTACCTTGAATTTAGCGAGTAATTCGAAATCGGATGACGATAATTTTGAACAACGATTTAGAGTAAAACCGTGGACACGTAATTACGAATTGGGATTCGGAGTTGATTTTTACTTAGAATACTTCAAGTTTTCCCCATCTATTCGCGGGGTTTTCGGATTGGGCGATGAACTTATTCGAGATAACCGACCGGATAGTCCGTGGACAGGTAACATCGACGGAATGCGTACGCGGGCGATTTTAATCAACTTTACGTTCCACTAAATCCGCGTTTAAATTCACTTAAAAATATTGCCGTTGCCGTTGCTACGTTTAAACTTTCCGTTTTTTTGATGGCTCCAAACCTCGGAATGGCTAATTTTTGTGTAATCAATTGTTCGACTTCTTTAGAAATTCCGTTGGCTTCGTTCCCTAATACTAACACAGCATCTGCTGGTAATTTCTCGGTGTAGACGTTTCTTCCAGTCATAAAAGTACCAAAAACAGTTTTCTTTGTGGATGATAGATAATCGGCCAAATTCACATACGACACATTAACACGGGCAATCGAACCCATAGTAGACTGAATCACTTTCGGATTATACACATCAACCGTTTGTTCGGAACAAATAATTTGCTCAATTCCAAACCAATCGCACAATCTGATAATGGTTCCGAAATTACCTGGATCTCTGATGTCGTCTAAAGCAACGACTAATCCATTCTCTGACTGCTCTTTTTCGTCCGGAATTTTAAATACCGCCAAACAATTATTGGGCGTTGACAGACAACTTATTTTTCGTAATTCCGTTTCCGTAATTAATGTGGTATGATTTTCGTGCGTCGTCCCAAAGACAGCTTCGGTGACATACAAATGTTCCAGTACAAAATTTGATAATAGCAATTCTTGAATTACCTTTACACCCTCGGCAATAAAGAGTTTATGTTTTTGACGGAATTTTTTTTGATCTAAACTTGTTATTAATTTAATTTGGTTTTTACTAACCATAAAAAATGTACTTTTGAAATTAAATAAAATCTTTTGAAAACCACTTCTGCAAAAATATCATTATTTATTGTAATAGTAATCATAATTACTAGTTGTAATACAACAAAGCGCGTCCCAGACAGCAGGCGTTTATTGATGAAAAACGATTTGGTAGTTGACGGCAAAAAGGAAAAAGACGACGAAGTGGTCAACCAGTTGTATCAAAAACCAAATAGTTCTATTTTGGGATACCGATTACGACTTAACATCTACAATTGGGCTAAAGAAGATACTTCCGATTCCATCTTCCGAAAAAAGTACATAGAAAACCCAAAAAGATACCAAAGAGCCGTCGCTGTTTTGTCGAAAAAGCAGGTCAACCGACTTGGGCAATCCTTTTGGTACCAAGGCATTCATAATTTTCTAAAAAAAACGGGGGAAGCGCCAGTTTTGATGGATACGGTAAGTATCCGAAAATCCATCCGAAGATTAAAAGCACATTATTCTAATCAAGGATATTTCAATGTAAAAACTACCGCAGAAACCGATACTTCTGAAGTAAAAAAAGCAGAAGTGAAATATACCATCACCAAAGGAACTCCGTATAAATTTGATTCGATTGCGACCAACATCAAAACGCCCATTTTGGATTCGCTCTATCGTATTGATAGCTCCAATTCATTGATCAAATCGGGCAAACAATACAACATCAACGATATTGATGGAGAACGAGGTCGAATTACCGAAAACTTCAGAAATAAAGGTGTTTTTTACTTTCAACCCAATTACATTCGTTTTGATTTAGACACGATAAAAACCAACAACAATGTAAACGTCAAACTCATCATCGACGACCAAAACATCAGAGTCAATGACACGAGTAAAACGCAACCTCACCGCATTTATACCATCAATAAAGTCAATATATTTACCGATCAATTGGTAAATAAAAAAGAAATTATCGTAAATGATAGTGTTTATTACAATGGCTACACATTGTACAGCGAAAAGAAATTAAAATACAAACCCAAAGCCATTACCGACGCCATATTTTTTGGTCCTGGCACAACGTTTTCGGATAAAAACACCGTGCTGACTTCAAAGTATATCAGTAACTTGAAAGTATTCAATTACCCCATCATTCAATACATTCAAGATTCGAAAGATCCCAACGGATTAATTGCTAATATTTTGCTGAGTCCGCGTAAAAAATATACCTTAAATTACAACATCGATTTTACCCATTCTGACATTCAGGAATTCGGAATCTCGGGTTATACATCACTCTCTATTCGGAATGTGTTCAATCGAGCCGAATCGTTTGAAATTGGTTTTAGAGGAAACGTTGGTTCATCTAAAGATCAGGCCAATCCAAACAATACATTTTTTAATATTTTTGAAGTCGGAGTCGATTCGAAGTTGAATTTCCCCCGAATTCTGATGCCTTTCAACACAAGCAAAATTATCCCAAAAAGCATGATTCCTTCCACCACCATGAGTGTCGGATATGCCAAACAAACCAACATCGGACTAGACAAAGAAAATTTTACTAGTTCTTTATCGTACAATTGGACACCAAGAAAAAATACTTCGTTCCGATTTGATTTACTTAATATTCAATATGTTAAAAATGTAAATCCAGAGAATTATTTCAATATTTACCGTTCGTCTTTTGAAAATTTAAATGCCTTAGCTATTAATTATAATTATAATGTTACCAACCCGCTTAATTTTGAAAATGGAAATCTAATTATCGAAGAAGGTGTTTTCAATTTTGTTACTTATGCTTTTACTCCAGGTTCTCCTGTTAACCCTGAAGATTTAAAATCAATCTTAAGCATTGTGGAACGCAGAGTACGTCTGACCGAAAACAACTTGATTTTTGCCACTAATTTGACTTTTACTAAAACCACTAAAAAAGATTTATTGGACAATAATTTCTATTCGATTAAAACTAAAGTAGAATCTGCAGGAAATTTATTGTCGCTTTTTGCCAAAGTTTCTAAGCAATTGGATACGCAATCGGGTGCGAATACGTTTTTGGATGTCGAATATTCGCAATACATCAAAACCGAATTTGAATACATCAAACACTGGAATTTTGGAAAAAAGAATGTCTTTGCCGTTCGAAGTTTTACCGGAATCGCTATTCCGTATGGCAACTCTACGAGCATTCCGTTTTCACGAAGTTACTTTGCCGGTGGAACTAACGATATCCGTGCTTGGCAGCCGTATTCACTCGGACCGGGAAGTAGTGGCGGTATCCAAGATTTCAACGAAGCCAATATGAAAATTAGTTTGAATGCCGAATTGCGCTTTAATATTTTTAAAAGTTTTAACGGAGCCATTTTTGCCGATGCGGGAAATATTTGGAACGTTTTTGACGACGTCGATATTGATACATACCAATTCAAAGGATTCAAATCAATCGAATCATTTGCGTTGGGAACTGGATTCGGATTGCGTTATGATTTCGGAATCTTTGTATTCAGAGCTGATTTAGGATTCAAGACCTATAATCCCGCCGATTATTTGGAACAAAAATGGTTTAAAGAACTCAACTTATCAAAATCGGTGATAAATATTGGTATAAATTATCCGTTCTAATTTTAATAATTATTATTTTTGTGTCCCGAAGAGTCGGGATTAACTATAAACTACAAACACTATGTCGCACAACATAAAACCAGGTGTTGCTACTGGAGACGAAGTTCAAGCTATTTTCAACTACGCCAAAGAAAAAGGATTTGCACTTCCTGCAGTTAACGTAATTGGTTCAAGTACCATTAACGGCGTTTTAGAAACAGCAGCCAAATTAAAAGCACCCGTTATCATTCAGTTTTCGAATGGTGGAGCGGCTTTTAACGCTGGAAAAGGCTTATCCAATGACGGTCAGAAAGCAGCAATTGCAGGTGGAATTGCAGGCGCAAAACACGTGCATACTTTAGCGGAAGCGTATGGCGCAACCGTAATTTTACATACTGATCATTGTGCCAAAAACTTACTTCCGTGGATTGACGGTTTATTGGATGCCTCTGAAAAACATTTTGCTGAAACAGGCAAACCTTTGTATTCGTCTCATATGATTGATTTATCGGAAGAACCGATTCACGAAAACATCGAAATCTGTAAAGAATATTTGGCTCGTATGAGCAAAATGGGAATGACCTTAGAAATCGAATTGGGCATCACTGGAGGTGAAGAAGATGGTGTAGATAACTCTGATGTAGACAGCTCAAAATTATATACCCAACCTGATGAAGTAGCGTATGCATACGAAGAATTAATGAAAGTGAGTCCGAAGTTTACCATAGCAGCCGCTTTTGGAAACGTTCACGGCGTTTACAAACCTGGAAATGTAAAACTGACTCCGAAAATTTTAAAAAATTCGCAAGATTACGTTCAAAATAAATTCAACACCGGTTCTAATCCAGTTGATTTTGTTTTCCACGGTGGTTCAGGTTCTACTTTAGAAGAAATAAGAGAAGCCATTTCGTATGGTGTAATCAAAATGAACATCGACACCGATTTGCAATTTGCCTTTACCGAAGGAATTCGTGATTACATGACCTCAAAAATTGAGTATTTACGCACTCAAATTGGAAGTCCAGACGGAGCGGATTCTCCCAACAAAAAACACTACGATCCAAGAAAATGGATACGTGAAGGCGAAATGACTTTCAACACGCGTTTAGAGCAAGCTTTTGCAGACTTGAACAATGTAAACACACTTTAACTATTTTAAATTTTAAATGTTGAATTTTAAATTAATTTCATTCAAAATTTATAATTCAAAATTTATAATAATCATAAACTATGGCTTGGTTTAAAAGAAAAGAAAAAGGAATCCAAACGGCAACCGAAGATAAAAAAGACGTTCCGAAAGGACTATGGTACAAATCGCCTACCGGAAAAATTATTGACACCGACGAATTAGCCCGAAATTTATGGGTGAGTCCAGAAGATGATTTTCATGTGCGAATTGGAAGTGTTGAATATTTTGAAATTATATTTGACAACAACGAATTCAAAGAATTAGACGCCAAAATGACTTCCAAAGATCCACTGCATTTTGTGGATACTAAAAAATATTCCGACCGTTTGAAAGACGTCATGGAAAAAACCAAATTGAAAGATGCGGTACGAACTGGCGTTGGAAAGTCAAAAGGGAAAGATTTAGTGGTGTGTTGTATGGATTTTGCTTTCATCGGAGGATCGATGGGTGCGGTTGTGGGTGAAAAAATTGCCCGCGGAATCGACCATTCCATCAAAAATAACATTCCGTTTGTGATGATTTCTAAATCGGGAGGCGCACGTATGATGGAAGCGGCGTATTCGTTAATGCAATTGGCAAAAACCTCAGCTAAATTGGCTCAATTGGCCGAAGCTAAAATTCCGTATATATCCTTATGCACCGATCCAACAACGGGCGGAACTACGGCTTCCTATGCCATGTTGGGCGATATTAATATTTCTGAACCTGGAGCCTTAATCGGTTTTGCCGGACCGCGTGTAGTGCGCGACACCACCGGAAAAGATCTACCTGAAGGTTTCCAAACCGCCGAATTTGTTTTGGAGCACGGTTTCTTAGATTTCATTGCACACCGTAAAGAAATGAAAGATAAAATCAATTTGTATTTGGATTTGATTTTGAATCAGGATATACGATAAATTTTAAATTTAATATAAAATCCCGTCTTGTTATTTATTTCAAGACGGGATTTCCTTTTTAAAACTTAGCGTTCAAAGCAATACTAAAATTTTTGCCTGGCGCCACAATTCCCGAACTGTAAGGACGATACCGCTGATCGGTTATGTTTTCCAATCCAGATGAAATACTCAACGTCTCCGAAAGTTTGTACAGTGCTTTAAAATTCAAGGTGTACCAACTTGGCGAATACGGATTTCCATCGCTGTCTATTGCATAGATTTCGGTTTTGCCTTTTTCTTCTTCGGGCAAATCGTCAAACTCCTTTTTGTCGCTGTATTGCAGATTGAGTTGAAAATCCAATTTGGATGTAGCATAACTTACACGAGTAATTCCGAAAAACGGAGCTGCGTGTCGAGACGGACTCGTATCGCCATTGTCCAATTCTTCTTCTCCTTTTTGGAAATTAAAATCAGATGAAAATCCAAATCCAGCAGGCAATTTTACCTCAACTCCAGCTTGAAAACCAAACACCTTGGCTTGTGCTGCGTTTTGGATGGCTTGCACCTGACTCAATTCGCCGTCGTATACAATTTGGGATGCGCCATTTAAAGTGAAATCACGGCGCACCATCGCGTTTTCAAGCAAGGTATAATAGGTGGAAAAATCAACCTTGACGTGCTTTCCTATTAGTTTGGCGATGTTCAAATCGACGTTGTAGGCGTACTCTGCTTTTAAATCGGGATTCGGAATCACAACAGAACCGGGTTCAGAATCGAATACTTTCCCCACATCATCCACATTGGGTGAGCGAAAAGCTGTGGCGATGTTAGAACTGATTACCCATTGTTTTGTGGGACGATACACTACTCCTACACTTCCGGTCAACGCACCATTATTAAGATTGGCTTCGGTAAACGGAAACGGATAAAAAGTAGTATCAAAAGCGGCATCAAGAATAAATTGATTGTATCTCAAACCGGCTTGAAGCACTGCTTTTTCGGAAAATTTATATTGATTGTTGAGATACACCGCATACGATTCCCACGTCGCTTGAGGATACCTTGACGGACCGACTTCACTGGTTTCAGTAGTAACGTTTTCGTTAATTCCGGTTGAATTGACATCGTTCAACACATACTCCAATCCGTAAAACAACTTGTTTTTTGCACTCGTTGCTTTGGTGAAATCGACGTTTATCGAATACGCATTCACTTGTTCTAAACGGGTTTCTCGATTGGGATTATTAATGTTTCGGCTGATGCGACTTTCCTCAAAAAATTGATGTGCCATCCGAATCGATGCTTCATCGTAGAGTTTAGAATCGGATTTATGAGTCACCGACAAATTATTCATGATCCATTTTTGCGGACCATAATAAAATTCGCCGTAACGCGGTAAACCAGCATTGTTGTATCGAATGTGACGGTCGTATCGCGAATAGTTGGACGTTTCCGAAAAATGCAATCCGTACTGAACATCCCAATTTTCGTTCGGTGCAAACCGTACTTTTTGCATCAAATTGATTTGCGAATACGCTGTGGGTTTTTGCACTAACGGATTTTCATTGGTCACTACAACATCAACTCCGTTTTGTTGTTCAACATAAAACGGACGCAAGTATTCCTTCGGACCGTGATTTCCCATTTTTAAATCGCCAAAATCGTTCGAGCTAATGCTAGTAATGGCTGCCCATTTTTTCCATCCTAAATTGACATCAAAATGTCCGGTTTTTTCATTGTTTGCCGATGAATACCGTATCGAAGCATTCCCTGAAACTATCTTTTTTTCTGTAGTGGAAAAACGAGGTGTAAGTGTTTGAAAACTCATCACTCCGCCTATGGCATCACTTCCGTAAATCACAGAACCAGGTCCGAAAAGCACTTCGGTTGTTTCGGTTGCAAAAGGATCAAGCGAAATGACATTCTGAATGTTTCCGCTTCTAAAAATGGCAGTATTCATTCGCACTCCATCTACCGAATACAAAAGTCGGTTGGTTGCAAATCCGCGTATCATCGGACTTCCGCCGCCTTGTTGACTTTTTTGTATGAAAATTTTTCCTGATGTTCCGAGTAAATCGGCTGCCGTTTGCGGATTTTGAAGCGCCACATTTTTAGAAGAAATGACAGCAATTTTTTGGGGAATATCACTCGAATTTTGACTCCATCGATTAGGAGAAATCACCACTTCGTCCATTTTCATGAAAACAGGCGTTAAATACCACTGAAACGAGGCTAATTCTAAATCATTGAATCGTACCAATTCAGTTTCATAACCAAACAATTGGAGTGTTATTTTTTCATAACCCTTGAAAGTACTGATGTTTACTTCGCCTTTTGCATTGGTAATCAAAAGCGTTGTCTCACCTTCCGAAAAAACACTTACCGATTCTAAAGGTACGTTCGTGTCTTTATCTTTGATGACCAAAGTTTGCGAATAGCTGTGTAAAAACGCACAAAAAAAGAGCAGGAAAAAATAGGTTTTGAACATGATTGTATAAAGTAGTAATCTCTAAATGCCGCAAAAACTATTCCAAACAGAATTACATTCCACTTCGAATGGCTTCAACAGGATCTAATTTGGATGCGGAAATGGCGGGTAAAATTCCAGATATCAATCCGATTACCGCTGCTAATGAAGTGCCTAAAAGGATATTTCCTATTCCAAGAATAAATTCGAATTCTAAGGCTTTGGTTAAAACGATAGAGATGAGCCACACTAACAACAATCCGATAATTCCACCAATCACACATAAAATTATGGATTCAAAAAGAAACTGAAAGAGGATGAATTTATTTTTTGCACCAAGAGATTTTTGAATTCCGATTAAGTTGGTCCGTTCTTTTACTGAAACAAACATGATGTTAGCAATTCCGAATCCGCCTACCAAAAGAGAAAATCCAGCAATAATCCATCCCACAATATTCATTTGAACAATAATTCCGTCTAACAAATCGGTGAAACCCGACAACACATTAACAAAAAAATTATCGGTGTCGCCCGTTTTCATTCCGCGATTACTGCGTAATTTCTGAGATAAATCGGCTTTAAAAGCTTCCATATCAACTCCTTTGTTTGGTTTGATGACAATTACAGGCAACATGGTATCGTTGTTGTCACCGAATTTCTTTCTTATAAAATTAACCGGAATAAAAACAGAAGTATCATTGCTGTCTCCAAACATACCTGCACCTTGTTTTTTGAGAACACCAATAACATTAAAACGTTGACCATATAAACGAACTTCCTTTCCAATCGGATCGCTTCCTTCAAATAAATTATTAGCAATCTCATCACCAATAACTACAACGGCTGAACCTGAATAAGCTTCTGCTTCATTATAAAATCGACCACTGGAAAATTCAAGTTCTTGAATGTCTATAAATTCATACGAAACCGGAACCACATTAATCGAACTCACCGTTTTATCTTGATACTTTACATTTTCGGGCGCTACAAATAACTGATACGACAATTCTTTTGCCTCGGGTAAAGATGATTTTAAGTATTCGTATTCTTCATAATTCACATTAGGAAATTGGTCTCTTTTCCATCTCGGAATTTCAGAAGGACCAAACGATTCTTTAGTTAAGTATATGGTATTTTTATCTAAAGCACTTAACGAGCTTTTTATTTTTCTATCCAACGAATCAACCGCAGTAAGCACTGCGATTATAGAAAAAATCCCAATTGTTACGCCCAACAACGAAAGTAAGGTTCGCAATTTATTGTTTCGCAACGCATTCATTGCAAAACCAAAACTCTCTTTTAATAATCGTAAATAAACTACCATAGTGTCAAAGTTAAAACATTAGTTCGTAAAGGTGTTCATTTGTTACAAAAAATCAGTAGAAATTTGTTTGAGCACGACCAAAATTTACCTGATCAATAGCTGAAAAAATGGCTATAAAAAAACTTGCATTTTGGACCTAAAAGATTACCCATAACTTAAATACATTTCAGAATAAAAAACTACTTTTGCATGCTTAGAACTAACTACTTATTTCAAGCAACACTAGAACACTAATGAGCACAACAAAAACGATTCAATCGGCACTGATTTCGGTATTTGACAAAACCGGTTTAGAGCCTATCGTGAGACAACTTCACAAACAAAACGCCACTATTTATTCGACCGGAGGAACCGAAGATTTTATTAAAAATCTAGGAATACCTGTAGTTGCTGTGGAAGACGTAACTTCATATCCATCAATTCTGGGCGGACGAGTTAAAACTTTACATCCGAAAATTTTTGGTGGGATTTTAAACCGTCAAGACAACGAAAGTGATGTGGCACAAATGACCGAATTTGACATCCCACAAATTGACTTGGTGATTGTCGATTTATATCCTTTTGAAAAAACCGTAGCTTCGGGTGCGAGTGAGTCGGATATAATCGAAAAAATTGACATCGGTGGTATTTCGTTAATTCGGGCTGCAGCCAAAAATTTTAAGGATACCGTAATCGTTCCTTCGGTAGAAGAATACGAATTGCTTTTAGACATGATTACATCCGGAAACGGAGCAACCACTTTAGAGCAACGAAAATATTTGGCAACACGAGCGTTTCATGTTTCATCGCATTACGACTCGGCTATTTTTAATTATTTCAATACAGAAGATACGTATTACAAAGCAAGCATTTCGAAAGGTCAAGTGTTGCGTTATGGTGAAAATCCGCATCAAAAAGGATTTTTCTTCGGCGATTTTGACGCGATGTTTACCAAATTGCACGGAAAAGAATTGTCGTACAACAATTTGTTGGATGTAGATGCTGCTGTGAATCTTATTTTAGAATTCAAAGACGACGCTCCTACTTTTGCCATTTTAAAACACAATAATGCCTGCGGATTGGCTACGAAAAGTTCAATGAAAGAAGCCTATCTTACAGCATTGGCGGGCGATCCGACTTCTGCGTTTGGCGGAGTTTTGATTGCAAACGGCACAATTGATACTGCAACAGCCACCGAAATCAACTCGTTATTTTGCGAAGTAGTTATCGCTCCGAGTTACGATGCTGAAGCCTTACAAATTTTACAAGAAAAGAAGAATCGAATTATTTTAACGCTCAACGAAGTGCCTTTACCTCAACGTCAGGTGAGATCGTGCTTGAACGGATTATTAATTCAGGATCGAAATACCATTACAGACAATAAAGAAGGCCTAAAAAACGTTACACTAACAGCTCCAACCGAGCAAGAAATTAACGACTTGATTTTTGCTTCTAAAATTTGTAAAAATACGAAATCAAATACGATTGTTTTAGCAAAAAACGGCCAATTAATTGCTTCAGGAACGGGTCAGACTTCTCGTGTTGACGCTTTAAAACAAGCCATCGAAAAAGCCAATGCCTTTGGATTTGATTTAAGAGGTGCTGTTATGGCAAGCGATGCGTTTTTCCCGTTTCCCGATTGTGTAGCGATTGCACATGAAGCCGGAATTACCGCTGTCATTCAACCTGGAGGTTCGATAAAAGACGAATTGAGTATCAATTATTGCAATGAAAATAAAGTTGCAATGGTATTTACAGGAATACGGCATTTTAAACATTAATTTTATTATTTTTGTCTGCAAATATTTACAATAACACATTAACACCCTTTTTTTAACTATGGGATTTTTTGATTTCATGACTGAGGACATAGCTATCGACCTTGGTACCGCGAATACACTCATCATTCACAACGACAAAGTTGTGATTGACAGTCCATCTATTGTAGCTAGAGACCGAATTACAGGAAAAATAATTGCTGTTGGAAAAGAAGCCAATATGATGCAAGGTAAGACGCATGAAAACATAAAGACCATCCGACCTTTGAAAGACGGTGTTATCGCCGATTTTGATGCTTCCGAAAAGATGATCAGCATGTTCATCAAAAGCATACCTGCCTTAAAGAAACGTATGTTTACGCCCGCTTTGCGCATGGTGGTTTGTATTCCGTCTGGAATTACAGAAGTTGAAATGCGAGCGGTAAAAGAATCGTGTGAACGCGTTAACGGAAAGGAAGTATACCTAATTCACGAACCCATGGCTGCGGCAATCGGTATCGGAATTGACATCATGCAACCGAAAGGAAACATGATTGTAGATATTGGTGGTGGAACAACCGAAATTGCAGTAATTGCTTTAGGCGGAATTGTGTGTGACAAATCGGTTAAAATTGCCGGTGATGTTTTCACCAACGACATCATCTATTACATGAGAACACAACACAATTTATTTGTGGGAGAAACTACAGCCGAGAAAATTAAAATTCAAGTTGGAGCTGCAACCGATGCGTTAGAAACTCCTCCAGACGATATGTCGGTTCAAGGTAGAGATTTACTTACCGGAAAACCAAAACAAGTAGAAGTTACATTTAGAGAAATTGCTAAAGCGTTAGATAAATCGATTCAACGTATTGAAGATGCGATTATGGAAACGCTATCGCAAACTCCGCCGGAATTAGCTGCTGATATTTACAACACCGGAATTTACCTTGCTGGTGGTGGTTCTATGCTGAGAGGTTTGGACAAACGTATTTCTCAAAAAACCGACTTGCCTGTTTACATTGCCGAAGATCCTTTGAAAGCTGTAGTACGAGGAACTGGAATCGCTTTGAAAAACATCCCTAAATTCAGAAGCATCTTAATAAAATAAATTTCAAAAATCACATTCCAAAATCCAAAATAAGGCACCTAAAACCTAATTTTTGGAGTTTGGAATTTGAGATTTTATAATTCTTACATTATGCAGCAAATATTCAATTTTGTGTTTAAAAACAGCTACCGCATGCTGTTTTTGCTGCTTATAGGTATATCCATTTCGCTTACCATTCAATCCCATTCGTATCATAAAAGCAAAATCATTAGTTCGGCTAATTTTTTGTCGGGTGGCGTATACCAACGCATGAACAATGTGGAGGAATACTTCAGTCTTAAAATACAAAATGAAGAATTGGCCAAAGAAAATGCTCGATTGAAAAGTTTGCTATTCAACCAAAAAGACAGTACCAAAATTCAAGAAATCGACAGCATTTTTGGAGTGAAAAAATTCAACATCATCGAATCGAAAGTCATCAAAAATTCCTACAGTGTTCACGAAAATTATTTGACACTCAACACTGGTTCTAAACAAGGAGTAAAAAGAGACATGGGAGTAATTAATAGTTTGGGAATCGTTGGAGTTATTGAAAATACTTCTACCAATTACTCTACTGTATTGAGCATTCTGAATACCAACAAATTAAAATTCAATGCCAAGATAAAAAAATCAGGACATTTTGGTTCGTTAACATGGGATGGAAAAAGCACGGGATATGTTCAATTGATTGACGTTCCGAGATTGGCTCAAGTACGAAAAGGCGATACTATTGTTACGGGCGGACAATCTGAAATCTTTCCCGAAAACATCAATATTGGTGCTGTTGAGAAAGTATACATTTCCGACGAAACCAATTTCTACACCTTAGACATTCGACTGTTTAATGATATGACGAGTTTGGGCTATGTGTACATCATCAAAAACAAAGACACACCTGAAATAATTAAATTAGAAAAAGCGAACACCGACAATGAATAGCGCGATAATCTATAATGCACTTCGATTTATTCTGCTGCTTGCCACTCAGGTTACTATTTTTAATAATATGAACTTGTTCGGGTTTGTCAATCCGTTTCCCTACATCTTATTTATTATGCTGTATCCCGTAAACGGCAACAAATACGGCTTGTTACTTTCGAGTTTTTTCTTGGGATTAACGATGGATATGTTTCTGAATTCGGGTGGAGTTCACGCGGCTTCCTGTTTGATTCTCGCTTATTTCAGACCAACCATTTTTAAATTTGCGTTCGGATTAAGTTACGAATACCAAACCGTTAAAATCAACGATTCGCTTTCCCCTGAACGATTTTCTTTCATCTTAATTGCAGTTATCATTCACCACTTCACTTTATTTTTCTTAGAAATATTTGCCTTCAATTATTTCTTAACCATCATCAGTCGAACGTTATTAAGTACTATATTTACGTTACTCATTAGTATTTTTATCATTTATTTAATCAAGCCCAACAGACGATGAGAAAAGCATTGCTTCCCACACTAGTTATCATAGCAGGCGTTTTGTTATTGATACGGCTTTTTTATTTGCAAATTATAGATGACACGTTGAAATTGAAATCGGAGAATATTTCAATTAAGATCAGTTATACCTATCCCGAACGCGGTTACATTTACGATAGAAACGGCGAACTATTGGTTGCTAACCAACCGTCGTATGACATCATGGTGGTGCCGAGAGACATGAAAAAAATTGACACCGTAGAGTTTTGCAAACTACTCAGCATCACCAAAGAAGATTTCATCAAAAAAATTGAAAAGGCGAAAGTGTACAGTCCGATGTTGCCTTCTGTGTTTTTGTCGCAATTGAACAAGACAGAATACGCGGCTTTTCAAGAAAAAGAGCGACGCTTTCAAGGATTTTACATTCAAAAACGTTCGTTGCGCGATTACCAAACGATGAACGGTTCTAATATTTTCGGATTCATCAATCAAGTAAACGAAGCCAAAATAAATCAAGATCCGTATTATAAAAGTGGTGATTTAATAGGAAAACAAGGTGTTGAAGAATATTACGAGGATATTTTACGCGGACAAAAAGGGGTGCGTTACATCCAAAAAGACAAATTCAACCGCGATATTGGTTCCTACAAAGACGGAAAATTCGATACGATTGCCAAACAAGGAAAAGACATTACCCTAACTATTGATGCAGAATTGCAGAAATACGGTGAAGAATTAATGGTGAATAAATGGGGAGGAATTGTGGCTATCGAACCTCAAACCGGAGAAATTTTAGCATTGGTGAGTGCGCCATCATATGATCCAGCAATTTTGGTAGGAAGACAACGTTCTCGAAATTATACGGCTTTGTACCACGATTCAATCGCCAAACCTTTATACGACCGTGGTTTATTGGCCGAATATCCTCCAGGTTCGCCGTTTAAGATTTTGACAGGTTTGATTGGTTTGCAGGAAGGAACGATCAACGACAGTACGACTTTTTTCTGTCGACGTGGATTCAGCTACGGTAGAAAATTCATGCGATGTCACTGCTCGGGTGGCGGAGTTCGTCTACATAGAGCCATTTATCAATCGTGCAACAGTTATTTTGCCCAATCGTATATGAAATTGATCAACAAATTTGAAACGCCATCCATTGGTGTAGACGTTTGGAGCAATCACTTAAAGAGTTTCGGATTAGGGAATTTTATGGGATATGACTTACCCACTGGAAGACGCGGCAACGTTCCAACATCCAAAACCTACCAAAAATTATATCCGAATGGCGGCTGGAAAAGTTCGGCTATTTTGTCGAATGCGATTGGCCAGGGAGAAGTATTGATGACGCCCATTCAACTCGCCAATTTCATGGCAACGGTTGCGAATAAAGGACATTACTATACGCCTCACATCATCAAAAAGATAAACGGCGGCGTGATTGATAAAAAATTCAGAACCAAACACGTCACGACCATCGATCGAAAATATTTTACACCAATCATTGAAGGAATGTTCGATGTCTACAACAAAGGAACCGCCAGTGGTTTAGGTGTAAAAGGAATCGAAATTTGCGGAAAAACCGGTACGGCAGAAAACTTTTTGCGCGTTAACGGTCAACGTATCAAACTACAAGATCACTCGATTTTCGTGGCTTTCGCACCCAAAGACAATCCCAAAATTGCCATTGCAGTTTTTGTGGAAAATGGATATTGGGGTGCGCGATGGGCTGGTCCGATTACGACGCTAATGATCGAAAAATACCTGAATCGAAAAATCACTAAAATTGATTTCGAAAAGCGTATGTTGAACGGTAGTTTGAAAGGGCAATACGAAAAATTATATCCTCGAAAAATACAAGACAGTATCACTCGAGTGCGTGATAGCGTTGTGCGAGCAAAGAAAGTAGCCGATTCATTAGCCAAAAATAAATTAGCTAAAAAAGATACTATTAAACTCAAAAACTAATGAAAAACCAGAGTGTTTCCAGTAATATTGATTGGCTGAGTATCCTAATTTATAGTGCGTTGGTCATTATGGGTTGGTTGAATATTTATTCCTCTTCCCTATCAACTAGTGCTGTTGACGCTTCAATTTTTGATTATACTCAAATCTACGGAAAACAGTTCATCTTCATTCTGATCTCGATTCCGCTAATATTTATTGTTCTTTTTGTCGAACCCAAATTCTACGAAAAGTTCTCCATCATCATCTATGCCGTTGCGATTTTAGCTTTGATTGGATTATTCCCTTTTGGAAAAACAGTGGCTGGACAACGGTGTTGGTATGGGATTGGTAGCTTTACAATACAACCCTCGGAATTTGTCAAAGCCGCAACCGCTTTAGCCATCGCAAAATACCTCAGCGATGTGCAAATCAATTTAAAACACACCAACCGACAAGTACAAGTATTTATAATTTTATTTTTACCCATCTTACTCATATTACCGCAACCCGATCCGGGAAGTGCGTTGATCTTCTTTTCTTTTTTCTTTGTTTTGTACCGCGAAGGTTTACCTGGTTGGTATTTGGGAACCGGATTAGTCGCCATTATTGTATTCGTTTTGACATTGGCGTTCGAAAGTTCACTAATCGTGATTATATTGGCAGCCGTGGCGTTGATTTTTAATTATTTCCGAAGTAAACTCATTGACCGAAACATCTTGGCAAGCGGAATCATTTTGATACTTATTGCATTGTTCTCCTTCTCGGTAAGTTTTGTTTTTGAAAACGTATTCAAACAACACCACAGAGATCGATTCAATATTTTATTGGGAAAAGAAGTTGATATGAGTGGGGTTGGATACAATACCAATCAATCGGAAATAGCCATAGGTTCGGGTCGTTGGATCGGAAAAGGATTTTTAGAAGGCACACAAACCAAAGGCGGATTTGTACCCGCACAACACACCGATTACATCTTCACCACAGTCGGAGAAGAATGGGGGTTTTTGGGTTCTATTTTTGTAATCGGACTATTTGTGGGATTAATTATTCGGATTATTTACTTGGCCGAACGACAAAAAACTAAATTCAGTCGCGTGTACGGCTATTGTGTAGCCAGTATTTTATTCATTCACTTTTTTGTAAATATTGCAATGGTAGTGGGAGTTTTTCCAACTATTGGTGTGCCGTTACCTTTCTTTTCGTACGGTGGTTCCGGATTGTGGGCGTTTACCATTTTACTGTTCATTTTTCTAAAAATGGATGCCAATAAGGTGAATGAGTGGTAGTTTATTTTTAGAAGCTAATCCAGCTTTTCATTACAAGTCCGCAGTAAAAACAAAAATTTTCTATACTACAAAAACAGCTTCCGTTGGTCGCTTTTTTGCTGCAAGAAAATCAATTTGTTTTTACTTTACGGGCTTTTCATTGCAATCTGGGCTATTAGAAACTCCAGTTCTTATAATTACTGTTTTTCTCCAACACAACTTCTTCTTTATCACTTAATTTTGGGAAAAAGTCTATTCCAGTCATCTTTTCAAGTTCATCAACAGAAACCACAAACTCATACAACGGTATATCGCTGTCTTTGTGTGGTACCAAAAATGCAATCATTTTATAACTTCCGTTGTGGTAATCCAATAATACTTTGTAAAAATAACTCGGAATAGTAACGTCTTCATGACCTATAGTTGGCAAATTTCCTTTTAAAACTCCTCCGGTAACAACATAAATTCCGTCGTATTTGGATGCCCAATAGCGCACTTTTTGTTCCAATCGGTTCCAAACGCCTTCGTTAAAATCGTGCTTTTGCGGAGAAATATTGGACGTATAAAAGGTTTCATTAAACGAATCCATTGAGAATTTTCGATCGCCAGCCGGACAAAGATGTCCTTTATCATATCCCGATTTTCGGTAATTTTTCCAATCGGCGGAACCTGTTTTCACTTTCGGATCTTCTATAAAAAACGGGCGTTTAAAGTCGTTTCGATTGTAATTCAGTTCACTTTCCTTAAGTTCATAAGCCACCCATTCGGCTTGTTCGTCTTTTTCAGAATACGACAAAACATAGCCATCATGAGTAATAATTTGATTGGTAGTGGATGATGGTAAAAAATTAAAATTATCGTTGGATTCAGCTACGCGTTCTTCATTTACTACTTCAGTAGTGGGTGTATTTGAATCCGTTTCTTCCTGAAATCGACACGACACCAATGACGTAGAAATTATTAGACAACAAATTCCACTGAAAATTCGAATTTTATTCATACATTTATAATTGATAATTTTCTTCAAAGAAACAATTTTTTGAAATTAAAAAATCGTATTACTAATTAAAATAAATTTTAAATGAAATTCAAACTATGTATAGCCGTATTAGCGCTAATAGGAATTCAGAGTGTTACTGCTCAAGAAACTGTAATTGATTCAGTTCAAATCAAAGCAATCGAAAAAGAACGCATTGAACAACAATTGAAAAACGACAAGGAAGCGTTAAAAGCACAAGAGCGTGCAGAAAAGCAATTAAAAGACGCTGAAAAAGACAAAAAAAGAGCTGAGAAAGAGACAAAAAAAGTTGAAAAAGAACTGAAACAAGTTCAAAAAGAACAAAGTAGAATCGCTTCGGCTCAGAAATCACTCCAAAAACAGCAAGACAAATTGTCAAAAGCTAGAAAGGATTTAGAAAAAATGCAGACCAAATTTTCGAAAGCTACCGCGAAAGGAAAGCTGTCTCCGGTTGATATTGAAAAGTCAAATGTGAACATTAGTAAGCAACAATTGAAAATAAAAGAAATCGAGCAAGACATCGAAAAGGCAGAAAAAAAGTTGCGCAAATTGCAATAAAAAAAAAGACCAGTTGTACAGCTGGTCTTTTTTAATATCGTAAAATCAACAGCTTATTATTCTGATTGCACAAACTTTCCCGAACAAATTACATCACTTTCAGATTCAGAACCCAATCTAAAATAAAACTCATTCTTCTCTACTTTTGTGATGTGAAATGAAATTTTGTTTTGATTCATCAGTTGAATTTCTGCCGCATTAGGATTTTCAGGTTCTGTAAAACCCACAACAATAAAAGAATCTTCATCCGACCATATCACTTTCATGGTTTTGAACTCAGCTGCAATTTTCATCGAAGCGCTATCATTTCCAATGTGGAATTCGAAATCGTTCCATCCATCATTTTTAAACTGTTGATCGAGAATCGCCCAATACATTCCGTTGGGAAGTTTTTTAGTTGCTTCTTGGGCCGAAAGCGAAATAAAAAACAAAAGGTGAAGCAGTGTAACTAATCGTTTCATAATACGCTATGGTTAAATAAAAAAAACCTACTCAAAACGAGTAGGTTTTATACGTTAGAACTGATTATGATTTAATCAATTTCTCTTTTTTATCTTTAGTGGTCAAGCCTTTTTTCAACCCGTTATTCGGTTGTAAATCATCCAAAACATGTATGGCTTCTTCCATATAAATATCATTGGCCAACGTTTTAAACCAATCTTCACGCTTTTCCTTTAAGGCTAAATTCGATTTCAAAAGCTCTTGCTCGTAATTCAACGTTGTGAAAGGCAATTGATTCGTATAATCTTTCAATGATTTGTATTTTTTATTGGCTTCTTCCAATTTCTTTTGCTCTTCTCTGAATTTTTGTAATTGCAAACTGTACACGTTTTCGTTGCGGCGCGAATCACTCCATTTGGCATATTCGTCGATTAATTTAAACTGTGGATTGTTTTCAATACGCATTTTACTATTGGCAATAGCATTATCAAATCCGGTTGATTTATTCCACACTTGATAACTAGCTGCATCAATTTTATCCCACGGCATCGCGTTTTCAATGTCGCGCTCACCCATTTTCAAATAACTGTATTGATCCGGCATTACAACATCGCTGGTTACACCTTCCATTTGGGTTGAACCACCGTTAATTCTGTAGAATTTTTGAGTCGTAGTTTTTAACGCTCCCAAATCGCCCATGTCATTTCCGCGGATGAATTGGTTCAAGTCGATTACGTTTTGCACCGTTCCTTTTCCGTACGATTGTTTACTTCCAATGATAACCGCTCGTTTGTAATCTTGCATCGCAGCTGCCAATATTTCGGACGCCGAGGCTGAGAAACTATTTTGCATGATTACTAATGGTCCATCCCATTGAACTCGTGGATCTCTATCGGCTAATACTTCTTTTTTTCCTGCAGCAGATTGAATTTGTACAATCGGACCTTGCTCGATAAACAATCCAGCAATGTCTACTACAGTTTTTAAAGAACCACCGCCATTGTCTCTCACGTCCATAATTAACCCTTGAATGCCTTCGCTTTTCAAACGTTCAATTTCGATGGCTATGTCTTTTCCAGCATCACGACTGTCTTTATTTTCAAAATCGATGTAAAATTTAGGCAAATAAATGATGCCGTATTTTACGCCGTTTCTGTCGATAACACACGATTTCGCATAGGTTTCTTCGATTTCAACTTCGTCTCTAATGATGGATATGATTTTTATTGAACCGTCTGTTTTTTTCACGGTCAAACGAACTTCAGTTCCTTTTGGACCTTTGATTTTCTTCACCACATCATCCAAACGCATTCCGACTACTTCAATCGGATCGTTTTCACCTTGCGCTACTTTTAATACTATGTCGCCCGCTTCCAATTCTTTTCCTCTCCATGCTGGTCCACCCGTAATCAATTCGGTGATTTCAGTATAGTCGTTTTTCTTTTGAAGACGCGCTCCAATTCCTTCTAATTTTCCGCTCATGCTCACGTCAAAACGCTCTTTTTCTTCAGGAGCAAAATAGGTAGTATGCGGATCAAAACGAGCTGTAATCGCATTTACGTATACCGAAAACCAATCTTTACGCTCCAATTCTTTTATGAAACCAAAATATTCGTTCAGCGATTTTAAACTGCTTTCACGTGCTTCTTTTTCGAGTTCCGCATATGATTTATCTAAAATGTTTTCCAACGATTTGTCGGCTTTTTTCTTTTTATCATCCAATGCAACTCCGTTTTTCAAGTCTTCTTGCATTTTTAATTTATCGGAAAGATTTGAAAGCACAGTCAGTTTCAACTGTTTTCTCCAACGTTCCTTCAACTCCGATTTGTTTTTGGCATAAGGCAATTTTTCGTAGTCGGTATTAATTTCTTCTGCAGCCGTAAAATCGAATGGTTTGTCTAATAAATCCTCATAAATAGGTTTACTTTCATCCATTCGTTGCAACAATCTGTTGTAGGTCAAATCGAAAAAAGTCAACTCTTTGTTTTGCAATTGGTCGTCAATTTTCAACTCGTATTTCGCAAATTCATCGTAATCCGATTGCAAAAAATAACGCTTGGACGGATCCAACGCTTCAATGTAATCTTTAAAGATTCCTTTGGATAGATTGTCGTCGAAAGCCTTCGGACTGTAATGTCCTTTTTCCAACACATAGGTAAGCAGTTCGAGTAATAACTTATCTTTCTCTGGATCGTTGGCGTTCGATTTTGGAATAAAACTCCACAACCCAACACACAGCGCCAGCACAATTAAAAGCACTTTATAATTCCTTTTCATAAATTGAAGTATTGTATTCATTAATTTTTCAACTAAATTATATAAAAAACTATGCCAAATAAAATAAGTGCGCATAATTTTTTGTTAAACTGTAATGGTCGATCTCATTAAAATGAAATTGATAGACAAAGTTATCAAAATTGTATAGCAATACGTACTAAATTAAGTATTTTTGTTACAACTTTAACCAAAATCGGATCACGCTATATGCCCAAAAAACCATTAATTTTAGTAACCAACGACGACGGAATTAACGCTCCAGGCATCCGCGCTTTGATTGAAGTCATGAGCGAAATAGGCGATGTTGTAGTCGTAGCGCCCGACAGTCCGCAGAGCGCGATGGGTCATGCCATAACGATCAACAGCACGTTGTACATCAATAAAATATCGAAAGAAAACGCAACTATTGAAGAGTACAGTTGTTCGGGAACGCCCGTCGATTGCGTGAAAATTGCGGTGAACGAAATCCTGAAACAGAAACCTGATTTGTGTGTTTCGGGCATTAACCACGGTTCGAATTCTTCTATAAATGTGATTTATTCGGGAACGATGAGTGCCGCTGTGGAAGCCGGAATTGAAGGAATTCCAGCTATCGGTTTTTCGCTTTTGGATTACAATTGGAACGCCAATTTTGAACCGGTTAAGTCGTTTGTAAAAAAAATTGCGACTCAAGTTTTAACGAATAAATTACCAGAAGGCGTGATTTTAAATGTAAACTTTCCCAAAGTGGAAGAGTACGAAATCAAAGGCATCAAAGTGTGTCGACAAGCCAAAGCGTTGTGGCAAGAACGTTTCGATAAGCGCCAAACTCCTATGGGAAAAGATTACTATTGGTTGACGGGAGAATTTGTCAATTTAGACAAAGGCGAAGACACCGACGAATGGGCGTTGGCGCATAATTACATATCCGTTGTGCCCGTACAATTTGATTTAACGGCACATCACGCGATACAAACTATAACTAATTGGGATATTTAAAATGATCAACAAAGAACTTATTTTAGGAATTATAATCGGACTCGTATCGGCCATTTTGGGAACGTATCTGTATGTTAAGGTTTTTACCGATTACAATTTATTGCGCGATTATAAATTATTGCACAGCTTTGATTTATTATCAAAGGTAATTACACTAGGAACACTACTCAGCGTAGTTTCATTTCTATTTTTCTTTTATAAAAAAAGAGATTCGATTGCGAGAGGAATTGTCGTATCGGTTGTTCTTTTATTGATTCTCACTTTTTTCCTCTAATCATTATGAGAAAATCACATGTATTTCTATGGATAGGGTTACTTTTTGCATCCATTTCGTTGGCTCAAAAAAACAATGAAAATCAAACGGACATTACAAAGATCATCATTGTTCGACATGCCGAAAAAGCAGACGACGGCACTAAAAACCCGCCACTTTCTCCTGAAGGTTTGCAACGCGCCGAACGACTAAGCACACTATTTTCTGATTTAAACATCAGCAAATTATATGCAACACCGTATTTGCGCACCAATCAAACACTAACGCCACTTTCTCAAAAATTTAAAATTGCCATCGATAGTTATGATCCGTCGGATGCCGATTTTGCTAAAAATCTAGTTCAAAAAAATAAAGGAAAAACCATCGTAATTGCGGGCCATTCGAACTCCTCGCCTACTTTGGTCAACCTTTTGATTCAATCCGAAAAATACCAAAAATTAGACGAATCGGTATTCAGTAAAATTTGGGTCTTGACGTTTCAAAATGACGAACTTATTGATTGCATTGTATTAAATTATTAAACATGAAGTACTACATAATTGCTGGTGAAGCCTCGGGCGATTTGCACGCTTCCAATTTGATGAAAGGGTTGTACGAAGAAGATCCAAAAGCCGACATTCGGTTTTGGGGTGGCGATTTGATGCAAAGTGTGGGCGGAACCTTGGTCAAACATTACCGCGAATTGGCGTTTATGGGTTTTGCCGAAGTGGTACTGAATTTAAAAACGATTTTCAACAATATTGCTTTTTGCAAACAGGATATTGAACAATTTCAACCCGATGTTATTGTGTTTATTGATTATCCCGGATTCAATATGCGTATTGCCAAATGGGCCAAACAAAAGGGAATTGCAACGCATTATTACATTTCACCACAAATCTGGGCGTGGAAAGAAAACCGCATCACAGCCATCAAACGCGATTTTGATAAGTTGTATGTCATTCTTCCTTTCGAAAAAGATTTCTACGAAAAGAAGCATCACTTTCCGGTTGAATTTGTGGGACATCCGCTGATTGACGCACTCTCTAACCGAAAGAAAACAACGCATGCGGAATTTTGTGCGGAATTCAACCTTGATCCTAACCGACCGATTATTGCTATTTTACCTGGAAGTCGGAAGCAAGAAATTACCAAAATGCTCGATGTCATGTTGAGTGTTCTTAATGATTTTCCAGATTATAGTTTTGTGGTGGCCGGTGCGCCGAGTCAGGACGCGAGTTTTTACCACAAGATCATCGGCAACAAAAAGGTGACTTTACTTCAAAACAACACCTACAAATTACTCGATGTGGCGCATGCAGCTTTGGTTACCTCGGGAACTGCAACGCTGGAAACCGCGCTTTTTAAGGTTCCAGAAGTAGTGTGTTACAAAGGAAGTTGGGTTTCGTATCAGATTGCCAAACGCATCATTACGTTAAAATATATTTCGTTGGTGAATTTGATTATGGATGAAGAAGTGGTGACCGAATTAATTCAGGATGACTGCAATCCGAAGCGAATTAGAGAAGAATTAAACCGACTTTTAGAACCTGCACATCGTTCCAAACTAGCTGAAAAATATACCGAACTAGAGCAAAAACTCGGGGGCGCTGGAGCGAGCAAAAAGACTGCACAACTTATTGTAAAAAATAGTTGATTGTTTTACAATTATTTTTTTATCTTTAGTACCTGAAACAGAAACGATTACCCTACCAGTAATTTTTGCTTCACATTTAGTATCTACGCCATTATTAATTTTATCCGCCACAGTATGAACGTAATGTATTTTCCATTAGCGAAAATTTCGATATCTTTTATTATTGGATTACTTCTCGCTTATTATCTGCAAATTCCGTACAATTTCTCACTCTTACTTTTCGGAATTCAATTCATCGTTTTACTCTTAGTTTTTCGTTTTTCAAAAAACAAAATCCATTTCGGATATGCTGTAATTGCTTGTTCAATTTCGTTGGGATTTTGGATCACTGCTTTCCATCATCAACCCAATAATTCGGATCATTTTGTACATTCAATTGAAGAAAACATCTCGTACTCTATCGAAATTTGCATCAAAGAACGACTGAAAAACAATGCTTTTAACGATCGTTTTGTGGGTGAAATTCAAAGCATCAACGGAATAAAAAAAAGCGGAAAAATCATTGTTAACTTGCGAAAAGACAGCTTAAATTCATCTCTAGAAATTGGTTCAATGCTTGTAACCACAACTGAATTTCACCTCAACAAAGCGCCGAAAAACCCGAATCAGTTTGATTACAGTCGGTATTTGTCTCGACAGCAAATTTACGCTCAAATGTACACAAACGCCTCTGATATAAAAATCGGCACCACGGTACGAAAAGATTTGAATTATTATGGTGCTCGCCTTCGGAATTCCATCATCACTAAATTGGAAAAACATCACTTCAAAAAAGAAGAATTAAGCGTGGTTGTGGCTCTGATTTTAGGTCAACAACAAGACATTTCCAAAGAAGTCTTGCGCGATTACCAATATGCTGGCGCAGTACATATTTTATCCGTTTCCGGATTGCACGTGGGTTGTATTATGTTGTTTGTGATGGCGCTTTTAAAACCAATTCCCAATCACAAAAAAGGAACATTAATCAAATTGGTAATAACATTATTGTTTTTATGGTCATTCGGAATTCTGGCAGGTTTGGCGCCGTCGGTGTTGCGTTCAGTGACGATGTACAGTTTTTTAGCGGTTGGATTATTTTTGAAACGAAGCGTGAATATTTATCATTCGTTGTTGGTTTCGATGTTTGTGATTTTAGTAATTCAGCCTTCCTTTTTGTTTGATGTCGGGTTTCAGCTGAGTTATTTGGCGTTGTTTTTTATTGTTTGGTTGCAACCGCTTTTAGCTTCATTGTGGGAACCTAACCATAAAATCACAAAGTACTTCTGGGATATTATTACGATTTCATTTGCGGCTCAACTCGGCACATTGCCGTTGAGTATTTATTATTTTCATCAGTTTCCCGGACTGTTCTTTATTACCAACCTCATCATTTTGCCGTTACTGAGCGTGATTTTAGCACTAGCCTTAGTCGTGATGATTTTGGCTGCTTTTGGATTTGTTCCTTATTTTTTAATGAAAACCTTAGAATGGAGCATTGAAGGCTTGAACCAAATCATCAGTTGGATTGCCTCGTTTGAAGAATTTATTTTCAAGGATATTCCGTTGAGTAATTCGATGATGCTTGCGTCCTATTTAGCTCTCATCACGGGCTTCATTTGGATGCAACAACCGAGCTATAAAAAGTTAAAACTGGCCTTACTTTCTATATTAATTTTCCAAGGAAGCTGTTGGTTTACCAAATACCAAACCCAAAGCACTACTGAATTCATCGTGTTTCACAAGAATAAAAAAAGTATGATTATTGAGCGGAATGCAAACCAAGTAGTTGTATTTACAAACGATTCAATTCGGATGAAAAGCACAGAAAACCATGCAATACAATCGTATTTGACGGCTAATTTTAGTGTGCTACAACAGCAAAATGCGATTCGGAATTTCTATTATTTTAAGGGAAAGAAAATTGCTTTGATGGATAGCTCAGGAGTTTTCACTCCTAAAAATCCGGATGTTTTGATTCTCACTCAATCGCCAAAAATAAATTTGAATCGTTTCCTATTGACTTACAAACCCAAAGTCGTTGTTGCCGACGCTTCCAATTATGTGAGTTATAAAAAATTGTGGAAAGCAACGTGTGCAAAAGAAAAAATCCCTTTTCACGACACGAGCGAAAAGGGATTTTATAAGTTGTAAATTTATTTATTTCTTCTTTTTGGAAGCTTTCTCGTAGGGTGTAAACTTCTGAATTATCGGATTAGCTACATTCAGCCAAGGCGTTGGTCCACCGGCAACATAACCTGTTGAACCTAATTGCTCAAAATTTGTTTTTCCGTTTAATTCGCCTGCTTTTACAAACCAAACTGTTGGATAACCTCGTACAGCAAAAACTTGTTGTAACTCGGCATTCTGACGTTTTTCAGCTTCAGGTTGTGCTGATTTTCTTGGAAAATCAAGTTCTACTAAAACGACATTTTTCTTAGCCCATTCGGTAAATTCTGGAGTTTTAAAAACTTCCTTTTGCAAACGAATACACCATCCGCACCAATCACTTCCAGTAAAAAACATAAATAAAGGTTTGTTTTCTTTTTTTGAAATTTCGATGGCTTTGGTCATGTCTTTGTGCCAAACCAAATCTTGTGCTTGTATCGACATTGAGCCTAAAACAAATAGCAGTGTAATAATTATTTTTCTCATTATTTTCAAAATTTATTTTACAAATATAAACAAAAACGATACCAAGTTTTGTCGCCTACTTTACTTCTTGCATCAATTTTTTAATTAATGGCGAAATGGCGATGAGAACTATTCCGGCGATTAAAGCGTACAATGCCAACTGTTGATAGCCATCGGCATACACATTTAATTTTTCAAGATTGGATGAGTTTTCTGAAGCTTCAGCGATATTCGCACCCAATAAACCTGCAAAATACTGACCGTACGCACTGGCCAAAAACCACATTCCCATGATGACCGCTTGCATTCGTTGAGGCGATAGTTTAGTCATTACCGACATTCCGATCGGCGACAAACACAATTCACCAAACGTGATGATGAACCATGCAAAAGTAAAAAGGCCTAATGATGTTCTTCCGTTAAAATCTGCGAAAAATTTAGTGTAATAGAACATCCAAAAACCTCCAGCTAAGAATAAAAATCCCAATCCGAACTTCACAACCGTATTGGGTTCTATTTTCTTTTTGGACATCCACAACCAAACCAATCCAACTAAAGCGGCAAAACCAATCACAAAAAATGAATTAGCTGAATTATTCACTCCATTTGGACTTAATTGAACTCCTAAAATTTCATTATTCAAATTATTTGCAGCAAACAAACTTAGCGAACCGCCACTTTGCTCAAAAAATGCCCAGAAGAAAATTGAGAAAATAATAAAAACTAGAGCGGCCAATAACTTCTTGTTTTCAACTACAGAGAAATTGCGCATTTCATAAAACAAATACAGTATGGATGCCGGACCAATAATCATCATAAAATAATCAGTATAAACCGTGTTGGCAACCATAATTATAATGACTGGAACTATGGCTAATGAACCTATAAAGGTTAGCATTTCGTACAATTTCTTTTTTGATTTTTCGATGTGTAATAATGGTGACAACCCGATATCTCCGAGACTTTTTTGAGTTTGTGTAAAAGTTAGCAAACTAATTATCATTACAATTGCTGCAAATCCGAAACCTACGTTCCATCTAAGATTTTCAGGAACTACTGATTGCCAAAGCGAGCCTTCGGCAACGGCAATACAAATATATCCACCAATTAGCGCACCCAAATTTACACCCATATAAAAAAAGGAAAATCCGGCATCGCGTCTTGGGTCGCCGTCTTTGTATAATTGACCAACCATTGAAGAAATATTAGGTTTAAAAAAACCTGTTCCAACAATGGTAAATCCAATTCCAATAAAGAAAAAACTTTTAGGATCAATCGCCAAGATGATACTTCCTACAATCATTAAAATTCCGCCCCAAAAAAGTGATTTTCGTAATCCTAAAATTTTATCCGCAAATAATCCACCAATAAAGGTAAATGCATACACCCAAGCTTGAGTAGCGCCATATTGTAGATTGGCCGTTTTTTCATCCATGGCAAGGTGTTGAACCATAAATACAACCAACATTCCGCGCATTCCATAGAAACAAAACCGTTCCCACATTTCAGAGAAAAATAAATACCAAAGTTGTTTGGGATATTTTCCTTTAAAATCCTGAATTTGATCTACTGTTAGATTCTGTTCCATATTAGTTAATGCCTTTTTCTTTCATGACTTTGTTTAGCTGTTTTAACAACGCAAACATTAACAAAGTGGCAAACATTAATAGTCCGAAATTGATCCAAAAGAAATTGGCCTTATCATCATAAGTATCCCATAAACTGGCTAAAACGCCGCTTAATTTATTTCCAATGGAAGTCGATAAAAACCAACCGCCCATCATCAAGGAGGTAATGTTCCTCGGACTTAATTTTGATACCACAGACAATCCCATCGGACTGAGAAATAGTTCTCCGATGGTAATTACTCCATAATTCGCAACTAACCACCACATCGATACTTTTTCTGAACCGTTTCCACCAATGTGAACGGCTGCAACCATTACCAAAACCGACAAAGCTGAAATTAGGAGTCCGAATGCAATTTTTGTTGGTGTACTCGGTTCTTTTTTTCGACCGCGTAAGTAAGTAAAGAAAGCAACGACTAATGGTGTGAGAATGATGACCCAACCTGGATTAATCGACTGACTTAAATTGGTGGCCCACAAGGAAACCGTCGAACCTTCTTCGGGTAATTTTTCTTCTGCAACGTTTCTGAAATAAATAGGATAACCCACTTCTTTTTGAACCACGCCGTCTACTTTTTGGAGTCGGAAGCTGGCATCATACACATCAACTGTATCTTGCTTGTATTCGACTTCTTTGGCAAATTTGAGTCCGTTAAACACTTGCTCGGTCGTTCCCGAAATTTGTCGATCTGTATAACGATCCGCCCATGTATTTAAAGCTGAACCGTTTAATTTGAAAACCGCCCAGAATAAAATTACCACGGCAAAAATGGTGAGTAAAGCTCCGATTGGGCGTTTGTCTTCTACTTTGGCTTTGAAATATAAACTTCCGTAGAAAAAGATAACCGGAATACAGGCAAAAATGAAGGCATCGGTGCTATCCGATCCAAAAATATAACTGTTGGGATTGGCATCCGATTGTACTCCTTTTAACAACCAACCAATTACTCCAAATACCACTGACGGTAAAAGAATAAAAAGTACAATTTTATAAAACGGCATGTCGCCTTGTTGAAAGCCTTTTTTCTCAGTTTTGTCGCCGTAGTGTTTGGTTCCGAGTAAAAATACAATTACACCCACAAACATTCCGACTCCAGCGGCCATAAAAGCATACTGCCAACCTAATAAAATTTGTAAGGCAGCGCCAAAGAAATTACAAATGAACGCACCAATATTGATTCCCATATAGAAAATATTATAGCCTTCGTCTTTTTTCTCTTTGTATTGCTCGTCGTTGTAGAAATTCCCTAATAAGGTTGAGATATTTGGTTTGAAGAAACCGTTACCCAAAATTACCAAAGTCATGGCAACATAGAGCATGGTGATGTTGTGAATTCCCATCATAAAATAACCGGCGCCCATCATCAATCCGCCAATGACAATTGATTTTTTATATCCTAAATACCGATCGGCAACCAATCCACCAATAAATGGCGTAAGGAAAACTAAAGCGATGAACGTTCCGTATAAATCGGACGCTTCTTTTTCGGTCATGGCAAAACCAGCTTCTACATCTTTAAGGTATAAGGTAAAAATACCTATCATTAAATAGTATCCAAAACGTTCCCACATTTCAGACAAAAACAAAAAGGGCAATGCCTTAGGATGACTTTTCCACATAAGTAAAGATTTTAAAAAATAAACCTACAATCCGCTATAGCGCCATTGTAGGTTTGAAAGATATAAAATTATTTTTAAAAAATGACTAGCGAACGCCGTGCATCATTTTCTTGATTACAGGTGTCAATAAGAATAAAATAATGGATGCGATTCCACAAAGCACTACGAATACCATGAAGAACTCGTACAAGTTTGTGATTTCAAAACCTGCAAATGACGGGTAATGGTCGGTAATTTGATTGTCAGCTAATAATTTAATTTGTTCGGCAGTTGGCGTTATTGACTTGTCTAAAACACCTTGCAAATCAATTCCCAATTCAGATGCTTTTTTAAATTTGTCACCCGTTGCAGGAAGAATGGAACCTAACGTTCCAGACAAAGCATATCCTGCGGCACTGGATATAAAGAAAACACCATAAGCTAACGAAGCAAAACGTTTTGGAGCTAATTTTCCAACCAAAGACAATCCAATTGGAGACAAACACAACTCAGCAAATGTTTGGATTAAATACAATAAGATTAACCATTTAATAGCTAACAAACCTGAGTTACCTAAATCTTTTACATTATTGGCGATGATGAAATAACTTACTGCAATTAAAAGTAGACCTATCGATTGTTTTACGGTTGATAGTGGTTCTCTATTGTTTGCTCGTAACTTATCCCAAAGCATACTGAACGGAAATGCGAACATTACCACGAATAAACCATTAAAAATCTGCACCATCGATGGCGGCATGTTCCAACCCAAGATATTTCTGTCGGTTTGGTTGTCGGCAATAAACGTTAAGGATGAGCCGGCTTGTTCAAATGCTGCCCAGAAGAAAATAATAAAGAACGACATGATGTAGATGACCCAAATACGTTGCGTTTCTATTTTTGTCAATGTACTATCCAATAATATTAAAGTGGCAAGAGCTACTCCACTCGCGTAGATGAATGGATAAATAATCGTTTTTACGACATTATCACCTTCCGTAAAGTAATTAAAAATAAAGAAGATTACAGCAAAAACGGCAAGCGCAGTGATGATTGACTTCATAGAAAACTCAGCTTTTTGCGATTCACCTTCTTCGTAATCACCTGCATCATTTCCAGATGGAACGCCTCCAATTGCTTTACCTTCAGGCGTTACAACGTATTTATTTTTCAAGAAAAAGAAAATAGCGGTTCCTATGATCATCGCGATGGAAGCTGCTAAAAATCCCCATTTAAACGCATGGACATCTCTAATTCCGCCTACATCTTTTACATCTCCAATAAGTGGACAGATGAACTGACCTAAGAATGCTCCGATGTTGATTCCCATGTAGAAAATTGTAAAAGCAGTATCTAATTTAGATTTTTCTTGTTTTGGATACAAACTTCCCACCATTGAGGAAATGTTTGGTTTGAAAAAGCCATTACCAAAAACAATAATTCCTAATGCAGTCCACATTAATGTATTAGCCAAACCGAGGTTAGTGCTAAAAACGCTGGCACTAAAAAACAACATCAATTGTCCGATTGCCATCATTGCACCTCCAAGCATAATACAATTTCTATTTCCGAAAAAACGATCAGAAATAAAGCCTCCTAACATAGGTGTCAAATAACAAAGTCCGAGAAATCCTCCATAAATAATGGATGCTTCTTCTTCTTTCATCATTAAAGAATTCACCATAAACAAGGTTAAGATTGCCCGCATTCCGTAGAAATTGAATCGTTCCCACATTTCAGTTCCAAATAATACCCAAAGTCCTTTTGGATGTCCTGTTTTTACTGTTTCACTCATTTTTTTTGGTTTTAATTTATATTTAGTTAATTATTATTCTAATTTTCCCAACGACCAAATTAAGGCTTTTTCTTTAGTTGCCCTAAAAATAGTGTTATGTTTTTGTTTTGGCTCGTCAGAATAGGTCCATTTTAAGTTTTTCGGATTTACATCAGCCAATATTTTTGATAATTGATTGGTATGTATTGAAATGTCTGAAGCACTTGAACCCGCAAACCAAAACTTCTTTTCAGTTTTTGGCAAATTATTCAAGTGCTCCTTAGCTGTGCGAACCAAATACTGATTATTCCACCACAGCGATGGATCAAACGCAATGTAATAATCAAACATTTCAGGTTTTAGAAAAAAAGTCTCTACTACAAAAAGACCAGATAGCGATTCCCCAAGTATACCTTTTTTATTCGAAGTTCGGTAGCGCTTATTAATTTCTGGAAAAAGCTCCTCATTAATAAAAGATCTAAATGATGCAGAACCACCAACAACAGGAGCTATTTCTTTGTCTTTTTCAACCTCAGTTGGCCCAGACAAATCGCGTCTTCTTTGGGTATTTTCTATTCCAACGAGAATCATTGGTATTATTTTTTTTTCTTTAATCAATTGAGCAAATGTATTGGCTATGTGAGGAAAATCTTCTTTAATCCCACCATCTGCCATGTACATGACTGGAAGTGAATCAGTTGTCGTTTTGTATTCTTGTGGAAGCCAAACATTAATGGTTCTTGTCTCTCCTACTTTTTTTGACTCGATTGTAAAACTATCATGTACCGGAATTGGGTCTAGTGTTTGGGTAGCATTGCCGCATCCTAAAAGCAAAATACAGAATAGTAAATTGTAACAAAAAAACTTCATTTCCTAATTATTTTTAATGACCGATTGCCATTTACCTGTGCAAAGTACAAACTATTGCAAACAAACAATATCCAAAAATTAAGAATTCACTAAAAATAAGCTTTTGTGAGTAATTGTGACTGAAATGAATGTATTCTTTTACACAAACTCTTTGTATTGCCCATTGTCGATATTATGAGTAAATTCGAGCAATAGCGCGTCATTAATATCGATGTATTCGGGTAAAAAACGGAGTCGGTATTTGGCTTGGCCGATAAAGGTAAAAAAGTCATTTCGGGTGATTTTCATGTCATCTTCAAGCTCCAAAATGGCATTTATGTTTTCAATAATTCGGCTCAAATAAGTTTGACTGAGAATTTCGCCGCCGTTATACACTTCGATACACATGTTTTCTTCGGATGCAAATTTTCGTCTGATGGCAAACTTCAACAAATTATTGAATTGCGTGGTTTTATTTCCGAAGTTGATGGTTTGATTTACTATGTTTTTAGACGGAATCGAAAGTTCGACTACATTCCAATTCACAAAATTAATTTTCATGGTAGTTGCTTCGGGCAATTGCGATAATTCTAGCACCCAACTCGTACCTAAAACTAAAAATAAGAAGATTAGCGTTGTTTTGGCAATCAGCTTTGCTAAATCAATACTGAACGAATAATTTTCAAAATTAAAAACATACGGAACTTGTGTAACAAACAAAACAATGATGCTCAAAACGGCAATTATTGCTACGCTTTTCATTTTTCGATTGTAAAATGTACGATAAAGCGAAAGCATTAAAAACCAAGTTAGCGTGGCCGACAAGAGCAAGTCTGGAATGGTATTAAATCGTATTCCGTAAGTAGTGATGGTTTCGCCAAAAGTGAGTGCAATAATTAGCGAAAGTAACGAAAGACCAATAAAGAAAAATAAAATTCTCTTCGTGCTTTTTTTATTGTTGTACAAGTACTCGGGTGAATTATCAAAATAGTACAACGCCAAAATCAAAAACAATGAATTCAAAATTGAAAACATGTTTTGGCTAATTAGTATGATCCAGTTGTTGGTGTTGAACTTAGTAAAAACTAGAATGAAGAGCGATGAAAACGACCACACAAAAACAGAAAAGCTAATGAATAATAATCCTTTATCAAATCGTTTCACTGAAATCTCGGAAGTTAATTTTTGCTTGAATTTATTTTGAATCACCAACCAAATAGAAAGCAATAAAAATCCGCCAATCAAAGAAATTAACAATTCTGTTATTAAGTAAAATTGATGTTGGTCCATTTTATATTTGATTCAAGCTAATCCAAAATCACAAACTATGGGTTAAATATGTCATCAAATGGCGTATGATGCACAATTACAACTTCTCTTTGATGAAATTAGTCATTTTAGTATACAATTGAATGCGGGTTTTACCACCGAAAATTCCGTGGTTTTTATCAGGATAAATCGCCCAATCGAATTGCTTGTTTGCTTGCACCAAAGCTTCAATCATTTGCATACTGTTTTGAACGTGTACGTTATCATCGGCGGTTCCGTGGATTAAAAGGAAATTTCCTTTCAGTTTACTTACATGATTAATCGGCGAATTATCGTCGTAACCACTTGCGTTTTCCTGTGGCGTTTGCATGTAGCGCTCGGTGTAAATGGTGTCGTAAAAACGCCAATTGGTCACCGGAGCAACAGCAATCGCCATTTTGAATACATCTGCACCTTTGAACAAACAATTGCTCGACATGAATCCGCCGTACGACCAGCCAAATATACCTATTCTAGTTTTATCTACATACGAATAGTTTCCGATTATTTTTGCTGCGTCAATTTGGTCTTCGACTTCGTATTTACCTAATTCTTTTTGGGTGCATTTTTTAAATTCGGCGCCTTTAAAACCGGTTCCTCTTCCGTCTACACACACGGTAATATAACCTTCTTGCGAAAGCATCATAAACCAATAATCGTTGGAATTCAGCCATTGATCAGCAACTTGTTGTGAACCCGGACCCGAATATTGAAACATGAACACTGGATATTTTTTGGTCGCGTCAAAGTTTTTGGGTTTAATCATCCATGCGTTGAGTTTGTGACCTTTTTCAGTCGTCAATTCGAAAAACTCTTTGCTAGGTAAATCGTATTTTTTTAATTTATCACCCAAAGCGGTATTTTCTACAATCGACTGCACTTGTTTTCCGTCTTTGGAACTGTTCAAGGTGTACGTTGTTGGCACAGTAGCGGATGAATACGAATTGATGAAATAGGTAAAATCCGGACTAAAAGTAGCCGCATTGGTGCCGACTTGTTGTGACAGTTTGACTTTCTTTTTCCCGTCGAGTGAAATTTTATACACATCTCTTATCATTGAACCATTTTCCACCGATTGATAAAAAACGGTTTTTGTCTTTTCATCAAAACCATAGTAATTCGTCATTTCCCAATTTCCTTTAGTCACTTGGTTGATTAATTTTCCCGTTTTATCGTACACATAAATATGATTGTATCCATCTTTTTCGGAAGTCCAAATAAAACTATTATCTTTTAAAAACGTTAAGTTATCGGTTACGTCGATGTAGGCTTTGTCTTTTTCGTTCAATACAACTTTTGCCGTTCCTGTCGTTCCATCCACAAAAATCAAATCCAAATTATCTTGATGACGATTCAATACTTGAGCACACAAAACGTTTGCGTCAGTCGTCCACTTCATTCGTGCGATGTAAAAATCGTTGTAATTTCCTAAATTAATGGCTTTGGACGATTTTGAGTTTAGTTCGTACACATGTAATGAAACCATGGCGTTTTTCTCACCTGCTTTGGGATATTTGAACGTTTCGGCTGTTGGATACAAATCTTTTTTATACATATCCATAGAAAACTGCGGCACTTCGGTTTCATCAAAACGTATGTAAGCTAGTTTTTTACTGTCGGCACTCCAATCGAAGGCACGAACAAAAGCAAATTCCTCTTCGTACACCCAATCGGTAATTCCATTGATGATGGTGTTTTTCTTCCCATCGGTAGTTACTTGAGTGGTACTTTTGGAAGCGATATCGTACACAAATAAATCATTCGATTTAGCAAAACCAATTTTGGTTCCGTCGGGCGAAAAAGTGGGTTCCTGAACTTGTTCTAACACTTTGGTTAGCTGCTGTGTAGTTATATTGTAAAGGTAATAGTTGGCGGTAAAGGAATGACGAAAAATGGCAGCGGTTTTGTTTGCTATCAAAATTTGCTTTTCGTCTTTGCTGAAGGTGTAGCTGTTGATTCCGTCACTCAATTGTGGTTGATTTTTAGTATCTAATAACGTAGCAACCTTCTGTAATGTGGCAAAATCATATAAATCAATTTGCTGACTTTTAGTCGCTCGATCCGAATTCAACACTGTGTATTGATTGGTATTTTTCATCGATTGTAGTGCATCCATTCCTTTGGCACGAAAAGCTCCGGTATATATTTCTTCGATAGTGATCTTTTGCTGGGCAACGACCGAAAAACAAGTTAGCAAAAAGAGCGTTAGTAATTTTTTTGACTGCATATTTTAAGTAGATTAATAATCGATGTCAATTTTAGTGAAAAAAACGGAAATAGTATCCTATTTTTATGTTAAATGCATTTTTCTAATACTATAAATCTCCAACCAACTAGTTAATCTTTTTAATCTGGTGAATTCAAACGCTCAAAAATTTTAGATTCGTTTAATTTTTCATCATGAATACGATAGATACAACCGCAGTACTTGAATTCTGAAAGCCCATCATTCACTACGAATTCAAAAAAAATTGTTTTATATACCTAACTATCAGCAATTTACAAATCATAAATTATTCTTAACTAAATCATGATTTAATTTTTTCTTAACACTTTAACAATTGACTAAGATTAACTTTACATTGTTAAACAAAAAAAGCAAATTATGAAAAAAATTACAACCTTAATCCAAGTTATGCTCCTATTTTTAGGATGCTTAAGTTTTGCGCAAACTGCACGATTGCAAGTTGTACACAACTCACCCGATCTCGCTGCACAGACTGTCGATGTGTATGTAAATGGAACTATTTTTATCGACGATTTTGAATTCAGAACTGCTTCGGCGTTTACCACAGTTCCAGCTGGTGTCTCACTCTCAATTGATGTTGCGCCTGGAAACAGTACTTCATCGGCGCAATCGTTATACAATTTAACGACTACTTTAGCCTCTGGCCAGACTTACATTGCCATTGCTAACGGAATTGTAAGCGCTACGGGTTACACTAATCCCAGTTCGTTTGCACTTTCTGTATTTGCTTTAGGTCGTGAAGCGGCAACGAATCCTGCTCAAACCGATGTTTTGGTAAATCACGGTTCGCCCGACGCACCAACAGTTGACGTGGTTGAGACTTCCGTACCGGCCGGAACTATTGTAAATGACATTTCGTTTCCGAGTTTTGCTGGTTATCTAGAACTACCTAATTTAGATTTTACACTTGATGTGCGCGACGCAACCGGAACTACTACCGTGGCTTCCTATTTAGCACCTTTACAAACATTAAATTTAGATGGAGCGGCAATTACGGTAATCGCAAGCGGATTTTTAAATCCGGCCACGAACAGCAACGGACCAGCATTCGGACTTTGGGTAGCTACTGCTGCAGGTGGCGATTTGATACCGTTACCTTTGGCGACAGATCCTACCGCCCGTTTGCAAGTAATTCACAATTCACCCGATTTAGCGGCTTCAATAGTAGACGTTTATGTAAATGATGTGCTTACGTTAAACGACTTCGCTTTCAGAACAGCAACTCCTTTTATTGATGTACCGGCCGGTGTGGCCTTATCTATTGATGTTGCGCCAGGAAATAGTACTTCATCGGCACAGTCATTGTACAATTTAACTACTACATTGGCTGATGGGGAAACTTATATTGCCATAGCCAACGGAATTGTAAGCGCGACAGGATACACCAACCCAAGTTCATTTGGCCTTTCTGTATTTGCGCAAGGTCGTGAAGCTTCAAACAATCCCGCTCTCACTGATGTTTTAGTGAATCACGGTTCGCCCGATGCTCCAACAGTAGACGTCGTAGAAACCTCTGTTCCTGCTGGAACTATTGTAAATGACATTTCGTTTCCGAGTTTCGCTGGCTATTTAGAATTACCTAATTTAGATTTTACACTTGATGTGCGCGACGCAACCGGAACTACTACTCTGGCTTCGTATTTGGCACCATTACAAACATTAAATTTAGACGGAGCGGCCATTACGGTGATTGCAAGCGGATTTTTAGATCCTTCAACCAATAGTAACGGACCAGCATTCGGCCTTTGGGTTGCCACTGCGGCGGGCGGAAACTTGATTCCGTTGCCATTGGCTACTGATCCAACGGCTCGAGTTCAGGTTATTCATAATTCACCCGACTTAGCGGCTGCGGTTGTTGATGTGTATTTAAATGATGTTCTTGCTTTGAATGACTTCGCGTTTAGAACTGCAACTCCTTTTATCGACATACCTGCTGGTGTTGAGATTAGCATCGATATTGCTCCCGGAAACAGTACTTCATCAGCGGAATCGTTGTACAATCTAACCACAACATTGGCTGATGGGGAAACCTACATTGCCATTGCCAACGGAATTGTAAGCGCAACGGGTTACACGAATCCAAGTTCATTTGGCCTTTCCATATTTTCTCAAGGTCGCGAAGTGGCTTCTAATCCGGCTCAAACCGATGTACTGGTAAACCACGGTTCGCCTGATGCACCAACAGTCGATGTGGTTGAAACTTCTGTGCCTGCTGGAACTATAGTAAATGACATTTCGTTCCCAAGTTTTGCTGGCTATTTAGAACTTCCAAATTTAGATTTTACACTTGATGTCCGTGACGCAACCGGAACTACAACCGTTGCTTCCTATTCGGCTCCTTTACAAACATTAAATTTAGATGGCGCAGCTATTACGGTTATCGCAAGCGGATTTTTAAATCCGGCAACGAATAGCAACGGACCAGCATTCGGACTTTGGGTAGCTACAGCTGCAGGCGGAAATTTGATTCCACTTCCAACAATACCACTTAGCAACGCTGATTTCGCCGCTGAAAACGTAAAAATTTATCCAAATCCTACCAACTCCATTATAAATATTGATGTACCTTTCAGTTACGAAAAATCTGAAGTTTCCATTGTAGATGTGAATGGAAGAACTGTAGTAAAAGTTTCTAGCATTGAAAACAGTATCGATGTTTCAGTATTAACAGAAGGTGTATATATGCTTTCGCTACAAGTAGATGACACACTCATCAATAAAAAAATTGTCATTGCTAATTAAGTTGATCGTTTAGTTAAGTGAAAAGGTCGTTTTTAAGTAGACGGCCTTTTTTTGTGTTTAGTAAAACGTATCTTTGCGCAGAAGTACCATTTAATCAATTGAAGATGAACCACGCCGTATCGGGATTTTCAAAATTATCAAAAGAAGACAAAATCAGTTGGATTGCTCAGGAATATTTTTCGAATCCAAATGAAGTTATCGCCACCATCAAGCAATACTGGAACAGCGATGCACAACTCCAACAATTACATGACGAATTCATAGAAAACACCATCACCAATTTCTATTTGCCGATGGGAATTGCCCCCAATTTTTTGGTCAACGGAAGGTATTATTCGATTCCGATGGTTATTGAAGAAAGTTCGGTGGTTGCTGCTGCTGCGAAATCGGCTAAGTTTTGGAGTACACGAGGCGGATTTAAAGCAACCGTTTTATCCTCAGAAAAAATTGGGCAAGTTCACTTTATGTTTTCGGGCGATGCTCAAAAACTAGAACTTTTCTTTCAAAAAATAAAGCCAAAATTTTTCACTGCTACCGGAAGCATCACTAAAAACATGCAAAAACGTGGCGGTGGAATTCTAGATATAGAACTTAGAAATAAAACGGCCGAGCTAGAGAATTACTATCAATTGCATGCCACTTTTGAAACCAAAGACAGTATGGGTGCCAATTTCATCAACTCGTGTTTGGAACAATTTGCTATCGCATTAAAAGAGGAAGCATTTGCTTACGATGATTTTTCGGAAGAAGAACAAAACATCGAAGTAGTGATGAGCATTTTGTCGAATTACGTTCCTAATTGCATTGTTCGCGCCGAAGTTTCATGTACAGTTGAAGAATTATCCGAAAAGAAAATAGAAAATCCGTTGCAATTTGCACAAAAGTTCGTTCGTGCGATTAACATTGCCGAAATTGAACCCTACCGCGCGGTTACTCATAACAAAGGAATCATGAACGGAATCGACGCAGTGGTTCTTGCAACGGGAAATGATTTCAGAGCGGTAGAAGCCGGAATTCACGCCTATGCTTCACGAAACGGGACGTATTCGAGTTTGTCACACGCCTCAATTGAAAACGGCATTTTTAAGTTTTGGATGGAAATTCCGCTGGCTTTGGGAACCGTGGGCGGATTGACTTCATTGCATCCGTTGGTAAAAATGGCGTTGGAAATTCTCGGAAAACCATCGGCACACGAATTAATGCAGTTGGTTGCGGTTACTGGTTTGGCGCAGAATTTTGCCGCTTTGCGTTCGCTGACCACAACGGGTATTCAGGAAGGACACATGAAAATGCACATCAACAACATACTGAATCAATATCAGGCAACCGATGACGAGCGCAAGCAAATCGCAAGTCATTTTGAAACGCACACGATATCCCATTCGGCTGTGGTTGATTTTATCAATAAACTTAGAAAGTAAAACACAGATTTCACCAATTACCACAGATTTTTTAACCTTGTGACTTTGCGTCTTTGTGGCAAAAACTATGAAAAAAACATTTTACAGTAACGGAAAACTCCTCATCACCGGCGAATATGTAGTATTGGATGGTGCCAAAGCCTTTGCTTTGCCTACTAAATTTGGTCAAAATCTAATCATTGAAAATGCAGAAAACGATTGCATTGCGTGGATCAGTCTTGATGCCGATGGAAGTATTTGGTTTGAAGATACCATTTCGTTTTCGTCGATTATAAAAAACGAGCGTTTTGAAGAAGCGAGCCACATCAAAAATACATTAGTTGAGATATTACACGAAGCGTATCAGATGAATTCTGATTTCATAACGAACTCAAACGGATATACTATTACGACCGAATTGACTTTTCCTAAATTTTGGGGTTTGGGCACATCATCCACTTTAATCAACAACATTGCACAATGGTTGAAAATTGATGCATTTGAGTTGCTTAGAAAGAGTTTTGGCGGTAGTGGTTATGATTTGGCGTGTGCACAAAATGATTCGCCCATACTCTATCAATTGGTTGATGAAAAACCTTTAATTGAACCCATTGCTTTTGAACCCGATTTTTTAGATAAAATTCACTTTGTCTACCTCAATCAAAAGCAAAATAGTCGTACTGCCATTGCATCGTATTATAACCAACGGGGAAATATAGAAAAAGCAATACGGAAAATTGATTCCATCACAAAAACCGTAATTCATTCGACGGAACCTAAAGAATTTGCATTGGCGTTGCAGCAACACGAAATTGAAATGAGTAACGTATTGGAAACGCAAACCATTAAGGAACTACTGTTCAAAGATTTTAACGGAATTGTAAAAAGTTTAGGCGCTTGGGGCGGCGATTTTGTACTGGCAATTTCCAAAGAAAATCCGACCAATTATTTCCTTGAAAAAGGATATTCCACTGTGATTCCGTATCGCGAAATGATTTTGTAGTTTTTCATTACAATTCGGTTGTAACTATATTTTTAAGTCTTTACACCTGTAAGGTTTTAAAAACCTGAAAGGTGTTCATTCAAATCACTTTAAATAATGAAAAAATCCCGTCTTGTTATTACTAACTAGACGGGATTTGTTTTTATTAAATAACCTTTATATTAATAAAATTCTAATCTGTTATCTTCAATTTTAGCATTTGCTTTTAACGCAGGAATAATTCGCGATGCAGCTTGTTGTGCCATAGGTTTAATTTTGTTAACGTAAGCGTCGTGTTTTGCTAATTTTGGCGCTTTAACCACTGCTTTTGTTTTAACAACATAAACTCCAGCATTTCCTTCGATTGGTGCAGAAACTTTATTTGCAGCCAAACCAAAGGCAGTACCTACTACTTTAGACTCAACTCCCACATTAGGAATCATTGCGTTTTCTATTGTCACATCAGCTGCTTGTTGAACAGTTACTGCATTTGCTTTAGCAATCGCATCTAATGAACTACCTTTCATTTTCGCTGAAATTTTTTCTGCTTTCTTTTCGTTTTTGATGACCATTTCAATCATCGGTTTTGCCTCATCAACGGTCATTAAACCTTCTTTATTGATTTTAGTAAGTTTAGCGATTACATGACCTACGTTTACAATTTCAAAACGTTTTACATCTCCAACATTTGTGTCGTCTGTGTAAGCCCATTTTACAATTTGTCTTTGATTTCCAACATTACCAAAGTTTTCATCCATTGGTTTTGCTTTGATGGCTGGATTAACCGTTAAACCTGCTTTTTTAGCAACCGCGGCAAAATCAGCACCGTTGGCGTCCATTTCAAATTTAGTTGCTTTCGCGTATACATCGTTTGTTGTTGCTTCAGATGGATCAATACGTTGAGCTACTGTTGCCAAAAGAATTGCATCTTGTTTATCGGTAATATTAATAATATGGTAACCAAAATCAGATTCTACTAAACCAATTTTTCCAATTGGATTGCTGAATACAAAATCATTGAATGGCTTTACCATTTCATTTGGACCAAAATATCCTAAATCTCCACCTTGTTGAGCTGATGCATCATCTGAATTGGTCAAAGCCAACATCATGAAGTTTCCTGGATTAGATTGAGCTTGGGCCAATAAACTTTGTGCTTTAGCTTGTGCTTCTTCTTTGGTTCTCTTTTCTTTCAATTGAACTCGACTATCTACTCCAACCCATCCAATTAAGATGTGACTTGCTTTTACTTTCTCTCCCGATTTTCTTCCCATTGCTTTAGATATGCAATAGTCTTTTCCGTTCATGTACGGTCCGTAGATTTCACCAACTGGTAAAGCAAACAATTGTTCTGCATGTTCAGCAGGTAATTGTTGTTTGGTTTTATAAACTGAATCAAAAGGAACGTCAGAGTTCTGAGCTACAAATTCAGAAATGTTAGTAGCGTTTTTGAATCCAGGTAACGTATCGTTAACTCCAGTTTCTTTATTGTATACTACGCTTCCGTTTAACAAACCATTTACACGGTCTTTCACTTCTTTTTCATCTTGAGCCGATGGTTTATCCTCGATGATTACGTATTCAATTTCACGTGTTCCATCCGATTTGAATCGTTTTTCATGTTTCTTCATGTAATTGATGTAATCTTCATCAGTTACTTTAATATCGCTATCTTTAATAGAAGAATACGGAACCGAAACAAAATCAAAGCTTACTTTGTTGGTTTCTAATTCGTATTTGAATTTACCTTCTGCATCAGTAGTGTACATTCCACCTCTAACAAGTGAATTGTAGATTTGGTATTTTGAATTTAAAATAGCGTCTTTCTCTCTATCTTTCAACAATTTTGCTTGCTCAGGATTTGCTTTGAAAAACTCTTTGAATTTTTTTACGTCAAATTTACCCGCTTCATTTTGGAATGAAGGATTTTGCCCGATGTTTGGATCGTTTTTGAAATTCTCCATGATGTGTTGCTCACCAGCTCTGATTCCTAATTTCTCAAACTCTTCCGAAAGAAGTGCAATAGCAATTTCTTGTTCCCACACTTGATTAGCTGCTTGAATAGTAGTCATTTGTTGTCCTTGTTGACCATTTTTCTCAGCATTTGCTGCTTTCAATCTAAAGTCTTCAAAAACAATGTCTTTTCCATTAATACTTCCCACGTTGTGAGACGGCGTATTGAATCCACCACTTTGTATTGCTTCTCCAATAATGAATGCAAATAAGGCAAAACCTATAGCGAGTAAAAGTAAACCTGAACGATTTCTAATTTTTTGTAAAACTGCCATTTTATATATGTTATTTTTATTTCAGTTTGCGAAAATACAATTATCTATGAAATAATTATAAAACTGAGCGTAATTTTATTAATAAAAGTTAATTTTTTTTGTTTGAAGTCGTTTAAACTTTTTTATTTGACTTCATTTTTAATTCAACACCGTCATTTTTACCAATTCAATTTTATTATTTGAGGCTTCTTCGATGTAGAAATGGAAGTTCTGAATGCTTATTTCATCGCCTTTGAGGGGAATTTCTTTGTGAAAGTCAACAATAAATCCGCCCAGCGTTCCATACGAATCACTTTCGGGAATTTCAAAATCGTATTCTTCATTTAGATAAGCAACATCCAATCGGGCAGAAAACAGGTAACTGACTTCATCTAATTTGGTTTCGATGAGTTGTTCATCGTTGTCGTGTTCGTCTTCAATTTCTCCGAAAAGTTCCTCAATGATGTCTTCCACAGTTATTATTCCGGATGTTCCGCCATATTCGTCCAAAACCACTGCGACGCTTTTTCTCTTTTTGGTTAGAACGTTCAACACATCTTTGACAAAAATCGTTTCCGGAACGAATTCAATGGGAATCATGATGTTTTTGATGCTCCTAGGTTTTTTGAACAATTCAAACGAATGCACATAACCCAACACATTATCGAGTGTATTTTGGTAAATCAGAATTTTCGAGTAGCCAGTTTGGATGAATTTTTCACGCAACTGACTCACCGAACAATGAATTTCAACACCTACAAGCTCTGTTCTGGGCGTCATGATGTCGCGCGCTTTGACACCGGAAAACTCTAATGCATTTTGAAAAATTTGAATTTCCGAATCGACTTCTTCTTGATTATTGAAAGAATTGATTTGTTCACTGATGTAGTTTTCGAGTTCTATTTTGCTAAAAAGCGATTGCTGTGAATTGGCGGTCGACTTAAAGAATTTGGTTAGAATAGTATCGGATATCCAAATGATAAAAGAGGAAGGATAGTTTAAAATTCTATAGAAAAAGTAAGCCGGCAGCGATAAATATTTGATTAAAGTATTGGAATATACCTGAAAAAAGAGTTTAATGATGAATTCAGATGTGATGATAATCAGCACAGTAGCCAACACAATTTGAACGAAATAAATTTGGTAATTTGAAAGTCCAAAATTGTGTATTTCAATATACTGCAACACCATTTTACTGATGAAATACCCATAAATCACCAAAGAGATGGTATTTCCCAACAACATGGTTGCTAAGAATTTTGAAGGATGTAAGGTAAGTTTGGAGATGAAACTCGAAAAGAAATTGTTTTGCTTTTTTTCAATTTCGAGGTAGATTTTATTGGAGGAAATGTACGCTATTTCCATACCTGAAAAAAAAGCAATTAGTAATACACATATTATTACTATAGATACTTCCATTTACGAGGTTGTATTGTTTTGGTCTTGATTTTGATTTTGCTGTTGTTTTTTGTTGTCTTCAAAACGTTTGGCAAATTTGCTTCTGAAGAAGAACATAAAAAAAGCCAAACCAGCTAAAAACACACTTAGCCATGGCTTCGGATCTTCGTTCCATTTTGAAAAGGCATCGTATACCATGACAAAACCAACAGCAAGATAAATGTATTTGGTAATATTTAAATAATTCATAAGTTATAATTTATCATACACTTCACCTGAAATTCTCTGTGAGTTTATTATTTTAAAGTCTTTACTAAAATCGATTCCTTCGCCATAAGAAACACCTTTTGGATCGGTAAATTTATATTTTTTTTCGGTGTAAAACCACTCGTTTTTTTGGTCGTAGAACATTTGCTCGGTTTCTAACATTTGACCGGCTTCATTGGTAATTTTTACGTCGCCCTGCAAATCGATGATGTCAGTGTTTTTATAACTTACGGCATATTTTGAGGTTACAAATGTTTTCTTTCCAGCAGCATCATAAATAGTGAGACCCATTCCTTTGGGAAATTCGGTAAAAGGGAAATCAATTGCGCCGTATTCCAACATTTTTGGAGTAACTAAAACGGCTTGGATTTTACCTGAATCGGTGTATTTTAAATTGATTGAATCGGCGTCGGTGCTGGGTGTAAATTCGGAAAAAGTAGATTTCTGAACTTCTCTAAAATTACTTTCACAAGAATAGAGAGCGACCAAAAACAGGCAAGGAAAAATAATACAATTTCGTTTATACCAAGTCATCTTAAAATTGAACGGTTTCGTTGATCCAACAATCGATGGTCACTTTATTTCCCGATTTTTTGATTTGTTCTTTTTCTTTATCCGTAAAAGCGTTTTTCTTGTACGATTCGATTAACGATTTTGATGTTTCAATCAAACCCGGTTGAATTTCGCTAGCTTTCTGTGCCGCCGTTGTAGCCAATTGATAAATGGCTTTCTTTTCGATTGGTGATTTCCCACATTCGTCAGAAGAACTAGCGTACAAGTTGGATAAAAAGATAAAATGTTCACCATTTTTCTCATCGTTTTGAATGGCTAAAAGTATACTTTCTTTAGCTGATTTTTTATCAAATCCAAACAAGACGAGTGCATTGACTGAATAGATTCGGGCTTTTTCTGCTTTTTCGGGAGCTAATTCTGCTGCCAATTTAAGGTATTGAACTGCTTTTTCTCTATCGTTGTTTTTTAGGTGAAACGAACCTAAAGCAAAGGCTGATTTAGAACTCGGCTTGAGTGCGTGCAAATATCCTGCGATGGTTCCGAATACGGGTTTGTCGGCACATTTTTCCATCATCAAATCGACTGTAGCGTCGAGCCATTCGATATTGGATTTGTTTTTAGGTAGATTACGTTCCGCATACTCGGTAATATCTTCAACTGTAAGATTATTTTTTACAATGGAGTTCAGGCCAATCTTCACATTATTAAATTCAATTTCTTTATCGGCTGAAATCGTTTTATTTTTTTCGATAACCGATAAAACCTGACTGTATTTGGTGAGCATTTGATCCAAATTGCGATCTTCTTTGCTTCGGTAGTCTTCGTTAAACATTTTGAAATAGGTAAACAAAGCCAATGGATTGGTAAATTGAAATTTGTCTTTTGCAAAGGCTTTATCAAAAGCTTGAAAAGTTTCAGCTTCTGAAGCAAGATTAAAATCATAATACAACATGGCTTTGTTTATGAGATTATTACTTGTGTTATTGGGGAAGTTTTTATCGTGTTTATCGTAGAGCGCGATCATTTCTTTTGCCGCTTTCTCTTTATCATCGTTGGTTGCTAGATCAATTTTATTCTGAATGACTTTAGCTCCAAGGATGTATAGATTTTCATCAGAAGTTGCGCATTTATTTAGCAACACATTCAATTTAGCGTTTGCATCCTTGTAATTTTGTAGTTCGACAAGTTTAGCAAACTCGGCTTGTGTTGCAGCACAATTAATTTCCTGAGATTGAATCATCCCATAGGTTAAACATAAAATCAATCCGATTAATTTAGCTTTCATACACGTTGAATTTAGTTATACTGTCTTCTTTGAAACCATTTATCATTAAACGAAAATCCGAATGATATATTGCTGTAATTTTCTTCGATAAGACCTGCATTGGTAGTTCCTCTCTTGCCAAATTCGAAACCAATATTGATATTTGAAAAGGTACCACTTAATGGCAGTCCTAAACCAAAAGTAACTGCTCTATCAAGAATAGACAAGTTATTAATTACCAAACCTGTATTTTCGTATCTAAATCCACCTCTATAGGTTATTCTACTCAAATAACTTGTAAACGAATTGTATTTTGGAATGTAATAACCGCCAAAAGAAAACTTAAGACCATCTTCATAAGAGGCATTTGAAACGTTCTCAATTCTATTACCGAAGTCACTACTCGATTGAGCTGTTACTTGTGCTCCAACCACCCATTTTTTTAATTCTCCAATACTTGTACCGAAAGAAATTTTTGAAGGCGATTTAATTTTAGAACTTGGTACATCTATATCTTTTTGATCATAAATCAATTCTTGGTCAGTAGAAGAGAACTGAATGATGGCTATATTTCGAGTATTGGATAAGTTTAAATTAGCTTCCGGTGTAAACGTCAATCCTGAAAAAATTGAAATCTTTTTATTGATTTTTGCTTGATGAGACAATCCGAAATTAACATTAAAACCTCCAATTGAAGAAACATTTGTTTCTTTAGTTCGTGTCTCAATAGTAGTAGTCGTTGTGTTAATTGTTTCAATCTCTCCGAAATTATATTGACCTTCTACTCCAAAATTGAAATGTTTATTCAATCTAAAACTAACTGCGGTATACACTTTATTCACTCCACCTGATCCATCGAACGTATAAACAAAATTAGGTGTTGACCGATTCAGTATGTTGTATCCAACTGATGAATAAGGCATCAATCCGAATCCAATGGCAAATTTTTTGGCTGGCATTACTACCGATAGATAATCTAATGTAGTTCGTTGTGCTTTTTCGGTTTGAGAACTCGTTTTTAAAACTACAGGAGAAAATGTACCTGCTGCCGAAAAGGTAGTCAACTTAATGTTCGACATCATGGCAGGATTTTGCAAGTTTATATGAATACTGTCTGGGATGACACTTACTTCACCCATTGAACGATTTTCGATGTTGCCTCTGAATTTTACATCTCCAATACCATAAAATGAATAAGGCGAAGAAGTTCCTTCTTGAGCAGAAGAGATGAATGAAATGAATAACGAAAAGATAAAAATAAACTTTTTAATCATGTTGATTGAATTGAAATGTTTGATTCAAACTTTCTAATAAGAAATTTGAATTGGCAAAGATGGTATTTTTTAATCGTTTAGCCAAAAAATCTGCATCGCCACCCGTTAAAATTATGATAAAGTTTGAGTATCTTTCTGAATAAGCGTTTATAAAGCTTTCGATCTCATACGTTACTCCGTTGATCACCCCAGAATGCATGGACTCATGCGTGGTATTTCCAATCAAATTTGCGGGTTCTTCTCTGGAAAGTAAGGGTAAATTGGCGGTATAATTATTGAGTGATTTGTAGCGCAATTGAATTCCGGGCGAAATGGCTCCACCCAAATACGTGTCTGTATCATCTACAAAGTCGTAGGTAATACACGTTCCGGCGTCAATAACTAACCTGTTTTTGTTTGGGTATTTTAAAACCGCGCCCGTGGCAAGCACCATTCGATCGATACCCAGTGTTTGTGGCGATTGATATCCATTTGTGAAAGGAAACTTATTTTCTCTAGAGATGTAGGTTACGTTGTACGTAGATTCTAATGCTGAAAAAAGGTCGGTTTCGATTTTTGAGACATTTGAAATAACAATGTTCTTAATTTTTTTAAAATTTTTTAAAATTTTTTTGATATCCGTTTGCCAGTCATCATAAGCAATGTGTTGTTTAAAAACTAGTGTATCATCCTCAAAAACAGCTGCTTTAATTTTTGTATTCCCACTATCGATAATTAAATTCATTATATACTTTTTACAATACAAAGTTACAAATAGATTTTTTTTAATATTTGTTTTGTATAAATTAAAAATCATTCTATATTTGCACCCTCAACAAAAGGTACCTTAGCTCAGTTGGTAGAGCAATGGACTGAAAATCCATGTGTCCCTGGTTCGATTCCTGGAGGTACCACTTACAACCCTTAATTTCATTATGATTTTAAGGGTTTTTTGTTTTTAGCGTGCTTGACAGGGTGCTTTTCAATTTGATTCCCTCTTCTTTACTCGTACTTCAATCTAAATTAATCTGTTTCAATATTAAAGTTAATAAACGTTAAATAAACATAATACTTTACTCAAAATTATCTATAATATGTTTATATTTTTATAAATTCACAACATCATAGAAACCTAAATAAATAAACGACAACCGACAAAAGACTGTTTCAAATAAATTTAATGACTTTTTGTAAAAAAGTTTGGCGGGTGTAGGAGCAAAAAATCATTTTATTGACAGGGGATAATTGGAATAACATTCTATCTCCTAGTACGTAAAATAGAATTATAACTTTTATGTGGTCTAATAATTTATAAAAATAAAAATGGAAGAATATTTATCTGAAAATTCAATATTTAGAGATTATTTGAATTTTAACTTAACAATATTAAATGAATATATTTATTTAAGAAGGCATTATTTAAAGGATTTGTACGGAATTGAAATCGAGAAATCTCTTATTGGTGAATGTATTTTTAAAAATGATTTAAGTATAGATTTAGATGAAAAATTTGAAGAGTTTCAAAATAGATTCATAGATTTTGAATTCGAATCAAGAGATGAAGATTTTTTAAAAGAAGTAAAAAGATTTTTATTCACGTTATCAACAGATACATCGCAAAAGATTTTTTTTAACGATATTATTAAACAATGTTATTCTAGCTTAACAGAATATGGTTACTACATTGGCGAATATTCTGAAATTAAATTAAACGTTTTACAGAAGAATTTTACACAACTATTATATCAGGGACTTCGCCTTTCCCTTCTATTAATTATTAGAGATTATTACAATCTTTTTAAGGACATCATTGATTCCTTTTTAGAAAAAAATAAACTACATAATATTTTCTTGTTAAATACAGAATTAAATACTTCAAATCAATTTGGTAGCACTAATACAAATTACTATTGGTTCAAAGTTGGTTTAGCACTTGCAGATGGGCGTATATACGATTTAATTGATAGAAATAATAGTTGCAATGAAATCGCAAAAATTCTTTTCGACAATACAAATACAAGACCTTACATAAGTGAGTCTTTGTCTACATCAACAAAATCAGACAAAAACATCTTCAACAATATTGAAAAAGTTGAAAAAATACTCAAATATTGTGAAGTAAAGGAAATTATAGTCCATCCAAGATTTACTAACAATTATCAAATTTTAAAGACCAGACTCAATTGATAATTGTACTTCATTAGTACCAGTACAACCAAAAGTACCAAAAGCTAGCCCTTACATTTGTCGAATAAATTTTAAACTAATTAAATTATGACAAAACAAAATGAAATGCTATTGGTGCAATTAAGTGTAAAAGAGCTACAAGCGATTATCACAAAATCGGTAACAGAGGAAGTAGACAAAATTATTAAAGTTATTCAAATGATTCCAACAGAGACAGACGAAATTAAAGTTATAACAAGAGAAGAAACCGCAAAACTCTTGAACGTATCTTTAACAACCCTTTATCTTTGGAATAAAAACAACATTTTAAAAAACAAAAAGATTAACTCAAGAGTTTATTATTTGAAAAATGATGTTATGGACAAATTAAAACTTGTAGCATAATGATAGATAACGTAAAATTTCAGATAGTAGGGAAAGACAAGTTTGAAAACTTTGTTGTTTCAAGTAAAATAATCGATTTGATGACTATTATTAACCTTTTTACAAGTGAAATAAATTTATACCCAAAAAGAGGTAAGTATAAAAATTTAGAAATTTCAATTACTTTAATGAATGCCTATATAAATGGCAGTTTACATAAGTTTAGAAATTTACTTTTATTTGATGAAGACCAAAATTATAATGATTTCAGTTTTTGCCAAGTGAAAGAGTTAGTTTCATACCTAACAAAAAAATTAAAGATTGAAAATTCTACTTCTTTGACAAACCTTGAATTTGGATTTAATATTAATGTTAGTAAAAATCCACAAGATGTTATTGACTACAACCTTTTGATGTATAGAAATAAGCATCATAATAGAGATGACAAATATGGCGGAAAAGGAGATTTTAAAGAATTTAAAACGACAGATTTTAGTTTGAAGATTTACAATAAATCTAAACAATATCAATTGAAAGAACATAAATTGAGGATAGAACTGAAAATTACTTCAAAAAGGTATTTACAAAAGTTGGGCGTATTCAAATTGGAGGATTTAAACGAAATTGAGGTTGTTTATAGGCTTTACGAACGACTTTTAAAAGAGTTTAATGAATTAACCATGGTTGATGAATTTTACCTCTTAAATCTGCCAAAAGAGGATAAAGATAATTTAGTGAAATTTACAAACCCGAACTATTGGAAACAACTGAAAAAAGAAAAGTCTTTAAAAGTATTTAATCGAGTGAAAAGAGATTTTAATTTGTTGGTTGAAAAGCATAATTTGAATAAAACCAAAAATGAAATTCTTAAAAATCTCGAATCAAAATTTCAAGAACTTTTAAACAAATGTGATGAAACTCTTTTACTGTCAAATATTGCTTAGAGGGTTAAAATGCAAACTATAATATAAATAACAAACCCGCCTTTTTAAAGCGGGTTTAGTTGTAATGTTAAAATATTTTTATTATCAAAATTTGACTGAATTTAATTTTTCTTAAAATTATCACTTTCCTCTTTCACTACTTTTTGAAATCCCTTTGTAAGCCATTTTAAAGTTTTTTTTGTTTTAGTATTAGATGATAAGTCGGGTTTTTTTTTGTAAAAAATTTCAAGATAGTTTTTATTAAAATTATCTCTTATATTTTCAATTAATTTTGCGTCAAAATTTGATTCGTTTATTTGATTTCTCAATTCAACAATTAAATCTTGAACTTTTGAATAATTATAATTAAACTTTTGTTTTTTATTCTCAAAATATTGATTGTAAGTTGAAATGTTATTATTGTAGCTTAATTCACTTTTCTCTAATACTTTTTTCAAAAGTTCTAAATTAACACTTTCCTGAGGGGATTGTATTCTATATGCTGTATTTTCGATATTTTTTAAGACGGCAGAGCATGAATAGGATTTAATATAACTGTTATAAGAATTTCCCCAAGATGTAACACCATAGTTTTTAAAATTATTCCACACTTCTAATGGAATATTACAATACAAATAAGGAGTTCCCACAACATCATACCCCCTCTTAAAATATATGATTGCATATCCAATATTGTTATCAATATAGTATTCAGCTTTTACTATTGCTTCTGAATTAATACAAACAACACTATCATAAAATCTGTATTTATTTTTAACATATTGTACATCTGAATTATATCGATTCTGGGCATTTGTTTTTGCGATGAAGAAAAAGATTAAATACATTAATAAATTTTTCATATAAATAGTTTATTATTCTCTAACAGAATCAGAGGCCATTTCATCACAGGTATCACAAGCATCATTATAAGAATAACCTTTATTGTCTACAAGGTCTTCAATACAATTATCCCTATTACTTCTACAAGAATTAAGGGTAATTAAAATGATGATGACGAACATTGATTTTTTCATAATTAATTTGATTAATAATTTACAAGAGTAATTCTTTCAATTTAGCGATTTTACGATTTACTATGCAAACGTAAATTTTATCAAATATAATAAATTTGGTCGCTTTTATGAGTCCATCAAAAAATTAAATTGTTTTGACCTTTGAAATATGATTTCAGAGGAAGAGTTTATTTCAAATTTGGGGATTCATTTGAGGCAATTGAGGGAAAGAAAAAATATTTCTCAACAGAACCTTGCTGATTTGTGTGATATGCCTAAAACTTCAATAGGAAGAATTGAAAGAGCTGAAGTTTCTGTTACAATAAGAACAATAATAAAAATTGCAAACGCATTAGAAATTGAGCCAAAAGAGATTTTTGATTTCAAATAAATAATACTTAAATCATTAATTTTAAATTTCTAATTAATGTAAAACAGAATTAGTTCAAAATTATTGAAGAGTAATCAAATAATAAATGATAAATTTTAAAATCTTCAATTTCATTATTTATTTTTTTATGTCTTGAGCTATATGAACCCATAAAGGATTTACATAATTCATGTCGCTTTAAAAAATATAATGTCTGAATACTACTCAATTTTAATTTTTCATTAATCTTTTCTGCGACTAAATATTCATTTAAAGCCGAATTCTCAATAAATGCAATCTGTCCCTCAATTGGCAGTCTAAAAGTAGTTTGATTTCTTTCAGAAAACTTTTTAATATCTTTAATATATTCTTTACAATCTTCATAACTATTAATCCGTTTGCATTCAACAGCAAATTTTATCTCATCAGTAGTTTTCTTTGACCATAGTTCTTGAATTCTACTTTCATAAATTGAAATATCAATTTTATCATTCCGTTCTTCATTTGTAGTAGAATCAATATAGGTTTTTGTTTCTTCTGGATTAAATGTTATTTCAACCAAAGGACTATCTGAAATATTTTCTTTAAAATATTTTTTGTTATATGATTTCGACAAATAATCATTTATCAATCCGTTTCTTAGATAATCTTCTTGAGCTATTTTGCCTCTTTTAGAATAATCGTATTTTTTGTTGTCTTCCAAGGTTTTATGATAACAATAAATAATGTATTTCATCACTGACCGAATTCGATATTCAGTAAGCTTGTTGACATCTCTTTTAAAATTATCAGCTGAATTAATCATTTTCAGAATTATTATTTAGTCGTTTTAATTCTGCTTTTTGAATTGCTTCTTTGAATTCTGACACATCATACCATGCCATTGCTCTATGCCAGCATTTATATTCATTTGGCTTTATAATATAAAATGAATTACTTTCAAATCCTTTAATATCTTTTTGTATAAATATATTTTTAGTTGGATCGTGAGTGTTTGTAATTTGCTCAATACTTAAATTATTTGCTAGTCTTTTAAGAACTCCTTCTTCATTTTTTTTATTAGGATAGACTATTGATTTTTCTGGCTTTACATCAGTAAAGATAAAATTTAATGCAACAAAATAATTTAAAGGATAAACTTCAACCTGTATAAATTCACCTTCATAAATTTTTTCAAATTCCTGTATAAATACATCCGCATATCTTTCAAGAAAATCTTTATCAGAGTCAATCGCTCTTGTAAATAAATGCTGCTTACTTTCTTGAAATTGGTACCTTGAAACATTTAAAACATAATCAATAAGGTCTTTTTCATATTCTTTAACCTCGTATAGATTATTTATAATAAAATTAATTTTATCTAATATTTGATTGTTGATTGGTAAAGATTCTAATCTGATTTCTTCTTGATAATAGTTTTTGAATGCGTCTAAAAACATTTCAACAAGTCCAATTATTTCAATTTTAATCTCTTCATTTGCTTCTGCGAAAGGGAAAGACATAAATTCATCTTCAAATCGGATTGCTGGTCGCGTTCCAACACCCCAAGAACAGGATGTTAAGTAAAGAACGTAAGTAATTATATCGGAAATAAAATAACTATATAAGTATTTTGTAATATCTTCATTAACAAAACTTATTCCTGAAACTCCGTTTACATAAATACTATTAGAATCTTGAAAAGAGGCACTTACAAATGTTTCGTCAATACATTGTTCTTTTAATAAAATTTTAGAATTTTCAAACAAATTATTTTTTCTTCCCCTAATAAGATATACATCTTTCTCTTTTAAAATGTTTTGTGAGGCAGGAGTATAATATAAATTCACTTCCGAATTTTCAATTATAGCTCTCCCAATATATTCAGGAAAAAATTTTGACTCCGTTTTAGACCTTTCACTTGATTTTATTACCCCCAAACCTTTGTTTGCCTTGTTTTTAGTTACAAAATTAGACACTTTTTGGAAATGACTTATTTTTTTTAATAATGTAAAATCTAATGTGTTTCCATACAATGCAACTTTAAACATCCAATCATTTTCAATAAAATGCTTTTGTAATATCTCTTTTTGGTCAAATTTTTCAATTACCAACATTTTGAAATATTTTAAGAAACGATTTGATTTTACAGATTGATGATATACTACATTGTTTAAATGCTCATTTTCTTTCGAAATTTTATAATAAACAACTGATGCAGGACTATTTTTTTGTTCAAAAATCAATCTTCTGACTGGAGATAAATCAAAAAACTTTTCTACGCAAAAAGTAGATAGAAATTCATTTTTAAATTTTCTTGTTTTAGTAGACACATTATAAAATATGGTACTTGTAACAATTAAAGCAGTTCTTGTCTCGTATTGCATAAAATCTCTTGTTCGCAAAAGAAATGACTGAGCTATTTCATAATTTCCAACTATTTTTTTATGTTGTTGTAACCAATTTGTGTGTACTATATCATCTTTTTTGTTTTTCCATGGAGGATTTCCTAATATAAAATTAGGAGTTTTACTTTTTACAATCTCATTAAATCTATGAGTTGTATCAAAGAAATTTGCTTCAAAGAGATTTTCATCTAAAAGGCTGGGAAATGGATATTTTTCGACATCTTTTGGCTCTTGATAATCTAGTAATGCTATGTAAATCGAAAAACAAGCTACTTTTAGTGCTTCTCTGTTGATATCTATTCCAAAGAGATTATCTTTAGCTATATCTCTTATTTTTTTACTAAACAGTTCTTTGTCATCTTTTCCATTTAGCTCTATTTCTTTTTCAATCATTCTTCTTAATGATTGTACGAGGAAAATTCCAGAACCAACTGCGACTTCAAAAATTGTGCATTCAGAAGATTTTGATTTATTTAAGTAGTCTTCAATAGTATCTTTTAAGATGTAATCAACTAAAAAAGTGGGTGTATAAACAGCCGAATTAAGCTCTCTAGTCTCTTCATCAATTAAGGATTCGTATATACCCGAAATCACTTCTACAGGAATTATAGAGAAATCGAAAATCTCAAAAAAGAATCCATCAAACAAAGTATATTCTTCTTGTAATTCGCCTTTAAATACATCCGCTAAAAAATTGGATTGAGTTTGATTGAGTTGAATATCTAACTCTCTAAACAAAACTCCATTGAACTTATCGTTCAAGTTCTCAAAAAGTTTATTTAATTGTTGAGGATTTTTTATAAGTTTACTAAAGCTTTTTCTCTTATCATTTACAGATTCTCCAGTTATAAAATTATTATCAATTTTAATACCCCTATCAATTAAGTAACGAATAAAGATTAATCTTAAAATTAAAGAGTTAGCCTGTTTGTCATTTAAATAATTTAACTCATCAATATTTGTAAGATAATACCTGACTTCCTTGATGTTTTGAAAAAGTCTTTCATTTACTCTTTTTCTAATATCCTTTTTCTTGTTATGTTCTAGGTAATCATTTTGAAACCAATTCCAAGTTTCTCCACTTTGTAAATACCAAAAAGAAAACTTGTTATCCAGTTCTTCATCTGTCAAATTCAGCTCTTCGAGTCTACCATCGTTACCGTTTTTATCTTTTATGTAATTTAAGGCATTAAAAATTTGAATTTCAGAATTTTTAATTATAAAAATTATTGGTGAGTTGTCAAAAGACCAAACCTTCTTGTGAATTTCGTTTTCTCTTTCAGTAAAATTACCTTCCGTTAAATCAAAAAATAAAATAAATGGTTGTTTATTAAAAACATAAATAGCATCTGGTTTAATAACTTCTAGTTTGTTTTTAACGTCTATGTGGAAATCAAATTTATAAGCATTGTTTACTTTATTTCTAAAGAAAACAGTATTTTCCAATCCTAATCGGACTAATAGCTTATTTAATTGATTATTTTTCAAATTTTATTTTTTACAAATCTATTATTTCTATAACTAATAATGATTAATTCTTTTAAAAAAAACAACCTTAAATAAACCATACTAAAAATACTAATTATAAATATTACTTTATAATGATATGCGCTCTGAAAAACATACATGTAATAAAATTATAATCTCTGAAAATCATTAAAAGACTCTATAATGACGTGGTACATCGTTTAATTGAAAAAACCTTTATTCACAATATGATTTGCTCTTTCTTCTCCAATTATTCGAATATATTTATAAAACTCTCGTTCGGTGGTATGACCTGAAAAATGCATTATATCTGTAACAGAATTTCCTTTTTTATAATTGTTTGTGCAAAAACTTCTTCTTGCAGTATGTGAATGAATTAATTTAAATTTTTCAATATACTCTAAAACTTCTTGACCTCCTTTTTTACTTCTACATTCCACATTTTCAGTAAATTTTAATATCTCGCCTACTATTTTTATATTTTTATTTAAGTCTTTTTCAAGTATCTTTTTTGGAGGTAGTCCGTTATATCTTAAATCCATTATTTCTCTAATTTTAGGAGTTATATAACAATTAACTGACTTCTTTGTTTTCTTTTGTCTAAAAGAAAAATAATAATCATTTTCAATTCTTTTTATGCAATTTTTATCAATTCCATTATAATCACTAATTCGTTGACCTGTATAACATCCTATTAAAAATATATCTCTAGCAATTTCTAAATTTTTTTTATCTGACAAATCAAGATTATGCATTAATTCAATTTCAGTTTCATTCAAATAAATTGCTGTTGTTTCTTCAGGTCTTAAATTAAAATAACTCAAATTAAAATCAGTGTTTGTTATCATTCCTTTATCGAATGCGTGCTTAATTAAGACCTTTAAATTTTTAATATGCTTAGAAATAGTATTATGTGAATAATCCATCTCTTCTAAATAGGCAATAAAATTTATCACAAACTCTTTATTGAATGAGTTAAAATTTATTTTTTCCTTATAATAATTACTATAATTTTTTAGTTTAATTAAAGATTGTTTGTAAGAACGCAAAGTAATTATACTTATCTCTTTAGCTTTTACTTCTAAAAACTCCTCTGAGAACTCAAAAAATGTTTTCGGCCTTGTATTATTAACCACTACATTTTTATTCAAATAACCGTCTAAAAACGATTTTAGAACTTCGTTAGAAACAATAAAATGTTCAGCAATCAAACGAGAATACTCTTTTTTAACAACGTTTTCAAGATTGCCTAAAAATTCGTTTACCTCAATTGCATTTATAATATTTGCTTTGGTTTGTTTTATCCGTTGCTTATCAAAATCCCAATCCATAAAACAGGACTTATAACCTGTTGAATATTTAAACCTATTTCCGCCGTAAGAAAAATGTAGAAAAATTAAACTTTCTTTCTTCTTGTCAGTTTCAAGTAACTTAATGGATTCTTTAAATGCAAATCTTACAATCCCGTTTGAACTTTCTATTGTCTTTATCATCTCTTTTTTATTATACACAAATATAACAAAAATACAAATAGGGTGCTTAAAAGGGTGCTTTAAAAATGAAGTTTAAATTAAATTAAGTTAATTCAATTAAACTTAAATACATTTAATCCCTTTGTATTAAAGCATTTTAAAGATTAAATAAGAAAAATTAAAATTCAAGAGATTTAATATTAATGGTACTGGAGGTACCACAAAACCCGAATATTTCTATTCGGGTTTTTTGTTTTTTTATTTTCTGGTGAAACATTTTCTTTACATACTATATTCTAGCGACTCTAAAAAATATTATATTGGAGAAACTCACCATTTGGAAGAAAGAATTTTAAAGCATAATCAACACAAATATCAAAATTCTTTCTCTAAAATAGCCAATGATTGGAAGTTAATTTTACACTACGAATGTTCAAATAGAAATGATGCATTATACCTTGAAAGTTTTATCAAAAGAATGAAAAGCAAAACTTTTATTGAAAAATTAATATCTAACCCTGATATATTATCCGATATTCTTTCTAAAAAAAAATAAATTCATGTGTCCTGGTTCTCCCGAAGCTTCGGGACTGGAGGTACCACAAAACCCGAATATTTCTATTCGGGTTTTTTGTTTTTTTATTTTCTGGTGAAACATTTTATTTACATACTATATTCTAGCGACTCTAAAAAATATTATATTGGAGAAACTCACCATTTGGAAGAAAGAATTTTAAAGCATAATCAACACAAATATCAAAATTCTTTCTCTAAAATAGCCAATGATTGGAAGTTAATTTTACACTATGAATGTTCAAATAGAAATGATGCATTATACCTTGAAAGTTTTATCAAAAGAATGAAAAGCAAAACTTTTATTGAAAAATTAATATCTAACCCTGATATATTATCCGATATTCTTTCTAAAAAAAATAAATTCATGTGTCCTGGTTCTCCCGAAGCTTCGGGACTGGAGGCACCACAAAACCCGAATATTTCTATTCGGGTTTTGTGTTTTTTTATTTTCTGGTGAAACATTTTCTTTACATACTATATTCTAGCGACTCTAAAAAATATTATATTGGAGAAACTCACCATTTGGAAGAAAGAATTTTAAAGCATAATCAACACAAATATCAAAATTCTTTCTCTAAAATAGCCAATGATTGGAAGTTAATTTTACACTATGAATGTTCAAATAGAAATGATGCATTATACCTTGAAAGTTTTATCAAAAGAATGAAAAGCAAAACTTTTATTGAAAAATTAATATCTAACCCTGATATATTATCCGATATTCTTTCTAAAAAAAAATAAATTCATGTGTCCTGGTTCTCCCGAAGCTTCGGGACTGGAGGTACCACAAAACCCGAATATTTCTATTCGGGTTTTGTGTTTTATAAATCAACCGAAAAAGCACCCACTTTCATATATGCCTTATTATTTCGGAATAGAAAGCGACTCTTCTTCGTATTCTGTTTCTTCCAAATCCTCAGAGTTTTTACCCACTTTAACTTTTGGGTTGTCTTGCGTTCCCGTTATAGTAAGTGGAATTCCGATGATGCCTAACGGCGGTAATCCCAATCGCATTTTGAGGTTTAGTTTTCCGTCGAAACTGGTTTTTCCTTCAATTCTGGGTCGGAATCCTGCGACTTTAAACTTGAATCGATCGATGGTGATGATGTTATTTTTTATGTTCGTTTTGATGTCAACTTTGGATACATCGGGGTTTTTTATTCCGTCTTTGCCCGTTTTCTTACCGACTACGTTGAACATTTTAAACCCTTTCATTTTGACATCTTTCACCGAAAGTGTTCCACCACCGACTAACGAGGGATAAATCGGCTGCATTTGATCGTTTAATTTTCCCGAGACTTTATAATCTAACGAAATGATTCCTTCTGCACTTTCGGCTGCCGAAGCCATTTCTCTAAACATTTTAACTTCGTTGTAAGCGCGTTTCACGTCAAAATCTTTGGCGACTACCTTAAAATCGAAAAAAGCACGTGTGACCGATTCGTTCCCGTATTCAACATCCATGTTTACTTTGGTGCCTACTACTTCAAATTCCGACTGATTGAGCTTCAATTTGCCTTGACTAATGACAACTTGACTTTTTAAATTATTGATTTTCAACTCATCAAATACTACTTTCTGAGCATTGCAATTGAACTGTACATCTAAATTGGGCGGAATCACTACAACTCCAGATTTTACAGAAGTTTTGCTTGGATTTGAATTTGAATTTTCCACCACAGCGGCATCAGTAGTCATAAATTCATCCACGTTGATGTAGTTGGAATTTAGGTAGAAATTTCCTTTTAAAACCGCTTTTTCCGACAACACAAAATCAATTACATTTTGCAGATGACCATTCAGTTGCAGGTCGGATTGTCCATAAATGGCGTCGAAATTCTCGAACTTCATCTTATCTTGATGGAAGACAAAACTACCTGCTTTGATGACAAAAGGTTTTGGCAAATATTCGGACTGGGTTTTGATGTTTTTTAAAATCAGCGTTCCTTTATTGTTTAACTTATGATAGTTTCCACTAACAGCGTCGGCTTGCGTACCTTGAAAAGAAACATCGGCTTTGACGTAGCCTTCCAAATCGAGACCTTTGGTGGCAAACACTTTATAGATTTTGGCCAGTTCAAGTTCGCCTTTAGCTTGAATATCGTAGGCGACATTTTCTAAATTGGCTAATTTGGCTTTGACGAAAACGGGCTTTCCTTCAAAAGTAAAAGAAGCGGGTGCGATTTCAATTTTTAAATCTTTGAGCGAACCTGTTGCATCTGAAAATTGTGAAATCAGATTGATGTTGGTAATTGGATTAGGATAATATTCGGTTTGTATCGAACCCTTTTTTAGTACAATTTTACCTTTGGTTATCGGTACAATTTTATTGACTTTGTCGTAAACGCCTTTTGAATTGACATCTACATTTAATTGTCCTTTCAAATCAAAATTACTGAAACCGAACGCTCGATCTAAGTTGGCTAAATTCACCGCTGTATTGATTTTTGCGTCGATTTTGGGCGTACTCAATCCTTCTGTTTTGATAATGGCTTTGACATAATCTTTGTTGAGATTAAAGAAAATAGAATCGATATTAACCTGTAATCGTTCGGTGTTTAAAGCGGGTAGTTTAGTGTCAAAATTTAGAAAAATATTTGTGGCTGGAATTAATGCTTCTTTATGGTTGATTTCGCCCTCTCTAATTTTCATATTAAAGGCCAAATCGGGTTTTTCATTGGTTGAAGCGATGTACTTTCCTTTTAATGTAAGCAATAAATCGGTGGTTCCTTTTACTTTAGTTTTCTCCAACCAGGTCACATATTTGGGTGGTAAAGCAGTAAAAAAATCGTTCAATAAACTATTTTGAGATTGCACTTTAAAATCTAAATCATACCCGCTTTTGAGGAAATCTAATTTACCTACAAAATCGATAGGAAGCTTATTGATTTTTAAGTTGTTCTGTTGAAAAATAATGGACAACGAATTGGTATTGATGATTGTGATTAAATCGGCGTCTACCTTTTTGTTTCTGAGGTATTGTTCGGTATCAAAAGTAAAATTAAAATCGTCAATTTTGGCTTCGGTCGTAAGGTCGAAAATCGATTTTTCTAAATCACCTTTACCTAGATAATTAAATCCGTTTGCGTCGATTAAAATTTTAGTCGATTGATCGTCGTATACCAAATGTGAATTGGTTATGGAGATTTTATCCAATCGGACTTTTGCGGTTGATGTAGTGTCTTTTGATTGCTGTGTATCCTCCGAAACATATACATTGTAATTTGCTTCGCCCTTTGCATTGACTTTAACATTGATGTTGGCGTTGGAAAGAAAAATTTTGTTGATGGTGACTTGTCCGTCGAAAACAAGATCTTTTAAGTTGATTCCGAATGCGATTTCGTTCGCCGATAAAAGTGATTGGTTTTGATAGGGCGCTGAACCTTTGAGATCGAATTCGGTTAACGATAGCGTAAGTGAAGGAAAATGATTAAAAAAAGACAGATTAGCTTCTTTAAAGTTGAGTTCGCCTTTTAGTTTAGTGTTGGCAAATGCTTTGACTTCCTGTTCAATTTTGCCTGGAAATACAATTGGAAATAGAAACATAAGCAGCAAAACCAACGCTACTGTTCCACCAACAATCTTGAGTATTTTTAAGGCTATTTTTTTCATTAAGCTCCATTATTTGAACACTGCAAAACTAATCAAGTTATTTCATAAAAAAAACCTTTCAAAAAAATGAAAGGTTTTTAGGAAACGCATTATAACTAATTCAAAATTTATTGTTTGACTAACTTAACTACTTTTTCATTAGCATTTAGATCGGTTAGTTTTACTAAGTAAATACCTTGTGTTAAATTAGAAATATCGTATTCGACATTTTCAAGAGTATTTACGAATGATCTGACCAACTGACCTGTAATTGAATATACTTCAACTTTGGAAGTTGATGTATTGATTGTAAAATATCCATCAGAAGGATTGGGTGATAAATGAATTGAACTCAATGCTTCGAATGAATCATTGGACAAGGTAGAAGGTTTATTTCCAAAAACTCTAAATCCGCCTGGCTCGATGGCAATGTTCATATTAGTATCTGTAACGTTAATCGTAGAATTATCCATCAAATTGTACCAAGTTCCAGTGTAAGGGAATCCAGCACCTGTATTTAAGGTATTATCCGAGAAGTTGGTTCTTACAAACGCATAACTTAAGGCTGGTGTTTGAGTAGTACTTGTCCAAATGTCTAATCGAGGACTTCCTGTTTGGGATAAATTCCATGCAAAATCGCCATTTTCAAAAACATCTTCAGTTTTCTTTAGATCAATCATTTTTGACCAATTATTGTAAATAGCACTTCGGTTTGGATCAGCCAACCAATTCTCAGCAATTTCCCATTGAGGTTGCGGTTTGGTATCTAATTTACAATCAGGATTGGAGAAAGAAACTACACCGTTGTTGCACGTCCACAACGACTTTTCCCAACCTAAATCTCCGAAATGCCAAATCATTTTTGGTCCTGGGACTAATAAATGAACGGCACCCATCGCCGATAATCTTTGATGCACTTTAGCTAAATTTCCTTGTGTTTGACCCGCTTCAGTTAAAGCTTTATAAGCTACTCTTTCTTCATCATGACTTTCAGCATAACCCACAAATCTGTAACGTGTGTTTGCTGAACCGACTGCATCAGTAACTCCAGTTAAATCTGCATAATTTCCTTTAAGCAAGTTGGCATAAGGATCTGTCATTTTTCTCCACAGCATGATCCCTTTTGAGTCTCCTGAACGCAAATAATCTGCCCATTCTAATTCTTCAGAAGCAGAACCTCCGTTTCCTAGGTGTTCAAAAATAACCAGCGAATTAGGATCAGCAAGCCATTGATTATCAGCATACCATTTCATTTTAGCAACTCTATCGGTTCTATATCCATTGGTACAAGTTTCATCACCATTAGTACATTGATTGGTAAATCCTTTGGTTAAATCCCAACGGTATCCATCTATTTTATATTCTTGAATCCAATGCTGAATGGTTCGTACAGCATACGTATTGGTCATATTTCCGCCTGGACCTGCTTCTCTAAAGTGATTTAAGTCACTACCTACATTGTAGGCGTGTGTTGGAGTTTGATTGATATAAGGATTTTCTGTAGTGGTTCTGAATCCTGAGGAATTAGCCCAACCATCTCCATCGGTATCCAACATCCAAATTCTCTCTAGCGGAGAACGTCCGAATACGTGGTTTAATGCTAAATCTAAAATCACTGCAATTCCATTCTGGTGACATAAGTCAACAAATTCTTTCAATTTTGCTGGTGGACCATATCGTTTGTCAAGAGCCATATGATAAACGCTATTATAACCCCAACTTAAATTACCTTCAAATTCCATAACTGGCATTAATTTAACAGCATTAATTTTCAAGTTTTTAAAATAATCAATTCGATTGATTAAATCTTGAAAGGTTCTATTACTGTCAAAATCTCTAACTAACACCTCATAAAAAACTAAATCTTTTTTCTTAGGCTTTACGAAATTGGTTGTTGCGGCACTCCAATTATAGGAAAACAAAGAGTTTGGACCTGTTTGTAAAACGGTAACTTCTCTTTCTTGTCCTACTGGATAAGTCGGCAAATTAGGGAAAACACCCAAAGTTGCAATTTCTGGATCATCAAATGGTGAAAGGACTAATGTTGAAAAAGGATCGGCTGTTTTAACTAAAGCTGGCGAGTTGACTGGTCTTGCAGTTTGATCGCATACCCAATATTGATAGGTATAGACTTCTCCAGGTGTTAAACCTGTTAATTCGAGCCAAAACTTTGTTCCGTCTTTGCGCATGGCATATGCAGCTGAGGGTTGCCAGTTGTTGAAACTACCTGCAACATATACAAAATCTTTGAACGGAGCATTTAAAACTAGTGTAGCTTTGGTTGGATCGGTGGCGTTATAGTTTATCCCATCGAGCATTCCTGCTGGCAGAGTTTGATTGGTCGAACCTGGATTGATAATAACATTAAATTTGGCACTAAACGTTGTGTTTCCTTGTGTAATTTGCAAGGAATATACTTGATTAGAGGTAATATTTGTGTGTGTGAATGAATAATTCGCTGTTGTTTGTGAGTTTATTGTAGTTCCGTTTGCAATCAAGTTGTAGGTTGCTGTACCATTGGTGTTATTTGCTGTCACAGTCAAATTACTCCCTGATGTTAAAAAATTATAACTATTCAAAGCGGGTGCAGTTAAACTGTATTGAAAAGCACCGACTGGAATAAAGGCATCCGAGGTTTGCATTGTAGCATCTGCGCTTCTAAAAATAATACAAATTTGAGTTATTGAGTTGGAAGTGGACACTCCAAAATAACTATACAAATCTGGGCTTATAGTTAACGAATAAGTATTAGCCGTAACTTGGGTCATTGTGGGTTGTACATTATTTCCCCAAACCGGACTTCCTTTGATATTTTGCCATAGAACGCCATTCACTGTAACACCAACATAGGCATAAATAGTTCCATTATAGCCAGCTAGAGGCGTACCTGTCTTATTAAAAGTTATGGTAGCAGATTGATCTGCCAAAACAGGTGAAGGTGCTGTTGTAATTTGTCCAAGGGATAGACTACAACTTAATAATGTAATTAAAAAAACAAAATATTTTTTCATAGCTTTTAGATAAAATGGACTGAGATAAATCTCAGTCCATTGTTATAAGTAATCTTTAAAATAGATTTAATCTAGTGTAATTGTTTTTGCTACAGAGTCGATTTTGAAAATTCTCATTCCAGTTGGACCTGTATATCTGATGTTACTATCACCATCAAGAGCATTAATTAACTCAGAATCGATAGTGTATCCGTTAGAAACATAATATGGATAATTTCTGCTACCTAAATCCCAGCTGTCTCCACCATTATTCCCTAAAAATATTCTAAAAGCTTCTCCGCTTGTCAATGTAAGTGGAACTTCAAAGATACCGTCGGTAATTAGCGGCAACTCTGTTTCATTACTACCAGCCCAAGACCATCCTCCTGGAGTTGCAGCACCTACCAACCAAGTTGATGTTGGCTCAAATCCACTAGTAACTGTGCTTTTAGCAACCGTAACCGTTTTAATATTACTGTCAATTTTGATTCTGTATGTTCCAGGTGTTCCTGTAAATCTGAAATTCTGATCTCCATCAGCAGCGTTAATTAGTGAAGAACTAATTTTATAATCTTCAGCTACATAATATGGATAATTTCTACCTGTAGTCCAATCACCACTAACCGTGAAGAATCTGAAAGTATCGTTGATTAAATTTGTTCTTGCAGTTAAAACTCCGTCATCACAGATTAAACTTAGTGGTGAGTCCCAATTCCAACCAGCAGATGGAATTCCTGCTCCAACCGCATACTGACCTAAACAACCATAAGCCGTAACTAGATAAGTTATTGTATCTGAATAAGATGGTTGGCTTCCTTCAGTTCCTGAAGTTGCTTTAATTCTAATATCGATAGCACTTTGAGTAAAAGGAGTTGCACCAGCGGTAAGAGCCGCTAAATTTAATTGATCCGATTGAATAGTAGCAAACGTGTTGGTTGTAGTATTCAAATCTTGCGCATCGGCGAAATCAGAACCATTTGGCGCCAATTGAACAGTATAGGTAATTACCGATTGAGTCGTGTAATTCATTGGAGTCCAAGTTAAAGAAATACCTGGATTAGTTGGAGTAGTTTCGTTTAAAACAACTGATTCACCATTTAATGGAGTAACTATTCTGTAAGAACCAACTGGTTCCGAAATAAGTAATTCGCTTTCTTCATCGCACGAAGAAAACCCAACGAATGTTAATAATGCTATTGCTATTTTAAATTTATTTTTCATTTTATATTATTATTAGATTAATATCCAGGATTTTGAGTTAAATTAGGGTTGGCTGCAATGGATTGAGCAGGAAGAGGGAAAACTTTTAGGTTGTTAGAGATTGAAATCCCGTTTTGACCATTACCTTTCCAAGCCCAGTTGTAAGTACCTCCAGTGTAAAGTCCGAATCGAATTAAATCTTGTCTTCTGTGACCTTCCCAATGTAATTCTCTTGCTCTTTCATCAATAATGAATTGTAAAGTGATTTGATTCTGGCTAAAATTAGGGAAATCATAACCATTTGCTCTGTCTCTGATAGCATCCAAATACCCTAATGAAGTTGCATCTGCATTGGTAGTTGAACTACCATTTGTAGCGCCATCTTTTCTCATTTGAGCCTCAGCATACATAAGATAAGCATCTGCAAGTCTAAATAATGGAAAATCTGTATTCACGAATGTGGAACTAGCACCTGGGATACCAGCTGAAGAAATATTAGAATATTTACTGATAATATAACCTTGATCTCTGTTGGAAATATCGGCAATTTCAAGAGTACGGGCTCCTCCGCCAGAAATTGTTTTTCTGGTATCAAAATCGTAATCGGCTCCATCGAACTTTTGAACAAATTGTTTTCTCAAACGAAGTGCACCGCCCCATCCACCGACACCAAAGGCAGAACCATTTCCTTCCAAAGAACCAATCTGACCATTACACATAACTGTAGTTGGTCCGTAGTTTTGAGTTACCTCTGCGTCTGATTGTAAGGTGAATATCATTTCAGATGAAGTATCATTATCTGCTTTGAAGTTGTTGAGATAATCTGCATTTAAGGTATAACCCGATGAAATAATTTGACTGCATTGTGTCATACAATCTGCGTAACGATTTTGACCTATGTATACCTCAGCATTCAAATACATTTTAGCCAACACCATTCTAGCAAAAGCCTGATCCAAACGACCGTACTCATTAGTACGTGCCGCTTTTAAATTAGGCAAAACAGCATTTAATTCACCTTCAATGTAGGTAAATAACTCTTGTCTGTTGTATTGCGGTGCTTGAAAATTAAGAGGATCATTTTCAGTGATAAAAGGAGCTTTTCCGAATAAATCCATCAAATTGTAATAAGCAAACGCTCTTAAAGCACGCGCTTCTAATCTGTAGGTTTGAATATTTGCTACATCGGTAGGATTGGTTATCCCTCTTGCGCTTAATTTTTCTGGAGTTGATTGTCTTAAGAATTCATTTACAATAGCTACCTCAGCCATTGTTCTACTGAACATACCCAACAACAAAGGATTACTTGAAGTCCAAATATTTCTATTCAATTCTCTAGTTCCTCCGTCATTTTCATAACTCCAAACTACTTCATCGGTAGTTAAATTCTGTAAGTACCATAAACATCTTCCAAACTGACTGGTTCCGGCATCAACTCCTTGAAGAAATGAACTACCTGCATCTCCAGTTCCTGTAAGGGATAGATTACCATAAACACCCGCCAAGCCTTGTTTATAGCCTTCTGGTGTGGAAAACAACTCATCGGGAGATAAAACTCTTGGGTCTTCCGACACCACATCCAAATCTTTGGTGCAGGATTGTAATCCTACAATAAAGATAAGTGCTGCAATTAATTTAATTTTTTTCATAGTTTATTTTTAAAATTTAACATTTGCTCCAAATAAGAACGAGCGTTGTCTTGGGTAGATAGTAGCATCTACTCCATTATTTGTAATCTCGGGATCTAAGCCTTTATAATCGGTAATTATAAATACATTTTGACATCCTGTAAACAATCGTACAGAAGCTTTTCCTTCTAACCATTTAGGAAATGTATATCCCAAAGTAACGTTATCCATTCGTAAGTAAGAAGCATCTTGCACATAGATGTCTGATAATACAACATCTGCAGTAGTATCGAAGTTAGTTTGTAATACGGAAGTAGGAATATTTCCGGGAGCACCATTAGTACTCAACTGATCGTACTGTGCTCCTCGTGCTTCAATTGCATTGAAAATACTATTACCCACACTAGCTCTAAAGTTAAAAGAAAAATCTAAATTTTTATAATTCATGGTAGACGCAAAACCGAAAGTTGCATCAGGATCTGGGTTTCTATAAATGTATTTATCCTTTTCATTGATAATTCCATCTCCATTTAAATCGGCAAATGCACCTTCTACAGGATTCCCTTGATTATCATACAATTGTTTGTACACTAAAAACGAATAAGGAGAAAAACCCTCTCTAAAAACCTGACCTTGAGTACCAGTACCCGCTAAATTATCACCCAATGGAATATCTGCACCATAAATTAATTCCGTAGTTTCACGTTGGAATGCAGTTGCATTAACATTAACATTCCAATTAAAATTCTGCGATTTAGCTACGTCAATACTTACTCCAACCTCAACACCTTTGGTAGTAAAACTACCAACATTTTGCCATGCTCTGTTAGAAAAATTTGCACCATCAGAAACGGCTGCATCTACTAAAAGATCAGTAGATTCTTTATAGAATACATCCACACTACCATTAATTCTAGAATAAATTCCGAAATCTAAACCAACGTTATAAGTTGAAGTTAACTCCCATTTTAACTCTGGGCTAATTCGATTAGAAATAGCAATGGGCGTAGCAACTGGGCCGAAGAAATACTGAGAAGTTCCCAATCCGATGTTGTATTGCTGTAAATAATCATTAGCTGCTAGTATGTCTTGTTGTCCAGTGATACCCCAACCCAAACGCAATTTTAAATCAGAAATTAATTTACTCTCTTTGAAGAAATCATTTTTCATTTTCCAGGCAAATGCTGCAGATGGAAAATAACCATCTCTATTTTCTTTAGAGAATCTAGACGAACTATCTCTTCTCAAGGACAATGTCAATAAATATTTGTCCATATAATTCAGGTTAGTTCTACCAAAGTAACCAATTAAAACAACAGGTGTTTCAGGGGTATATACTGGAACACTTAATGGATTATTTATGTTTCCTGTTACAAATCGAGCAGTCTCAAAATTTTGATACGAATAACCCGCAGTCAAGTCAAAATCTAAATTAGCGAATTTTTTAGTATACACAAAGTAAGCATCTAATAATTTGTTTCTTCTAACGCTTTCAGTAAACTCATTAGTACCAAAAGCAATGTTATTGTTCACAAAAGAAGATGCCGCATCTGCTCCAGCTAACCTTGTTCTTTCTCCGTTTGATTCATCAAAACCAAGATTTACAACTCCTCTTAAAGCAGGGAAGAAGTGAAACTTATAATCCATTTCAAAGTTTCCATAAAAACGGTTGTTTACACCTGTATCATAAGTCTGCAGCAATTGAGCCACAGGGTTTCTAACAGTTTGAGCGGTTAGAGGGTAATTGTCGTTACCTGGATCGTAAGAATAGTATTCAAAAAAACCACCATAAGGTGAGTCAACTTCATATACAGGTTGGGTAGGATCAAAACGAATCGCTGAACCTTCTACTCCATCTGCAAATCTATTTTTTTCGTTTGTAAAATTCGCGCTTACTTTAAATTTTAAGTGATCGTTTAAAAAACTTGGATTCATAGCTAACGATATAGTATTTCTATTGAACTTATTAGTCAATCGCAAACCTTCCTGATAAGTGTTTCCTATTGTCAAACGAGTCGGAATTGTATTAAATAAGTTTCCTCTAATAGAGATATTGTTATCTACGTAATCTGTACGTCTATAGATTTCATCTTGCCAATCGGTATTCGCATTTCCCAATCCAACTCCTAAAGCTAAAAATTGAGGACGTTGCTCTGTGACTACCGCTCTGAATTCATCTGCGCCAAACACATCGACTTTGTTAATTTTAGTACCCGAACCATATTGAAAATTATAATCAACAGCAAGTTTTTTACCTCCTTTTTTGGTTGTAATGATGATTACCCCATTGGAAGCTCGAGAACCATAAATTGCAGTGGCAGAAGCATCCTTTAAAACCGAAATCGATTCAATCGTAGCTGGATTAATAGAAGCTAAAACTGATGTAGATCCTGTATTCGTGTTATTCTCAATTGGCAAACCATCAATTACAATCAAAGGATCGTTCTTGGCAAATAACGAAGATCCACCTCTAATTCGAATTTCAGAACCTGAACCCGGTGCTCCACTCGTATTTATTGTAAGCCCAGCCACACGTCCGTTTAATAAATTCTCAGCTGTTACGTTAGCTCCTTTATTAAAATCTTTTGTTGTTACCAGCGATACAGAACCGGTGGCATCTTTTTTCTTAACATTTCCGTAACCAATCTGAACTACAACCTCTTGCAGTTGACTGGATTCTTCTTCCATGCTAACGTTAATTGAACTTTGACCGGTGTATTGGACCGTTTCACTTTGGTAACCAATAAAAGAGAACACTAAGTTGTCTCCATTTTTGATTTTTCCAAGTTTGAATTTTCCGTCAAAGTCAGTAGTAGTACCCGTTGAGGTACCTTGAACATTTACATTTACTCCCGGAATGGGCTGATTCGTTTTTGAATCTAAAACCACACCTTCAACAGACGTTTGTGCCATCAAAGTGCAGGGTAGTAAAAGTAATAAAAATAACAACTTTTTGTAAATTGTTTTCATACATTTTGTTTAGGTTAGTAAATAATTTTTTGCTTGTATTTTGCTTCGAATTGTTAAATTTAAGTAAAATTATGGTACAAAAAAACAAACACTTGTTAAAGAGGTTTCGAAAACGTTTTCGTGTTGAAAACTTTTTCGTTTTCGTACTAAATTAGCATATAAATTGCCATACCAAAAAATATATCCTACCTTTATTCAAAATTTACTATTTACACTTTTTTACTATGAAAAGAAAGGTCACGCTAAAACAAATTGCCAAAGAATTAGATGTATCTATTTCAACAGTTTCAAAATCACTAAGAAATAGTATGGAAATTAGCGAAGATACGCGACAAAAAGTACAGGCTTTTGCCAAACTTTATAACTACAAACCCAACAATATTGCACTGAGTTTAAAAAACAAAAAAACGAAAACCATTTGCATTATTATTCCCGAAATAATTCATCATTTTTTTGCCACTGTGATTAGCGGAGTGGAACATGTGGCCAACGAAAATGGCTATAATGTTTTAATTTGCTTATCCGACGAATCATTCGATAAAGAAGTTATCAATATGGAAATGTTGGCCAATGGAAGTATTGACGGTTTTATTATTTCATTATCCAAAGAAACCCAACAAAAAAGAGATTTTCATCATATTTTAGAAGTCATCAACCAAGGTATGCCGGTTGTTATGTTTGACCGAGTAACCAATGATATTTTGTGTGATAAAGTGATTATTGATGATAACTTGGCCGCTTACACTGCCACTCGTTTTCTTATCGAAAAAGGATTTAAAAACATTGCGCTTATTACAACTGTAGACTATGTTAGCGTTGGTAAATTAAGAACCGACGGCTTTGTAAAAGCTCTAAAAACCAATGATTTAAAAGTTAATGAGAATTTAATCTTAAAAATTGAAGACATCGATAATTCTGAATTACTCATTGAAGAATTGATTCAAAACAACGAAATTGACGCCATTTTTGCTGTAAACGAATTGTTTGCTGTAACTGCGATTAAAGCTGCTAACAAACTGGGCAAAAAAGTGCCCGAAGACATCTCAGTAATTGGTTTTACAGACGGGATTATTTCTAAATATTCCTCTCCAGCCATCACTACCATTGGGCAAAACGGAGTGAAAATGGGTGAAAAAGCAGCCAAAATGCTTCTCGAACGCCTTGAAAATGAAGAAGAAGAATACGACGAACACTACAAAACAGAAGTGATTGAAACCGAATTAGTAATCCGTGAATCCACAATTTAATTTTATTAACAAAAAACGTTTTCGTAAAGCCGTAATTCTATTTTATCGCCATTAGCATTCAATTATCCAAAATCTTAATTATATTTACGACGATTATCAACGCTTGTATTTTACTTCGAAATAAAATAAGTTTTGATAAGCAGTAAAACGCTTGTCGTAGTATCAACCAATAAATTACGATAATGGAAAAGCGTAAGTTAAGTTTCTGGCAAATTTGGAACATGAGTTTCGGATTTCTGGGAATACAATTCGGTTTTGCTTTGCAAGGCGGATTCATGTCTAGAATTTTTCAAACTCTTGGTGCCGAAGTAGATGACATTCCTGGCTTGTGGATTGCTGCTCCACTCACGGGTTTAGTTGTTCAACCCATAATCGGTTATTTATCGGATAATACCTGGAGTCCTAAATTTGGTCGAAGAAAACCATTTTTCCTCATCGGAGCAATTTTAGCCTCGATTACGCTGTTTTTTATGCCACACTCTCCTGCCTTATGGATAGCAGCAGGTTTACTATGGGTTTTAGATTCTTCAATCAATATTAGCATGGAACCTTTTCGTGCCCTTGTTGCAGATAAATTACCTGAATCACAACGCTCAAATGGATTTGTAATTCAAACGCTAATTATCGGAATTGGAACTTGGATTGCTAGTAATTTGCCTTGGTTAGTTAATAAATTAGGCGTTTCTAATGAAGCTGCAGCGGGTGTAATTCCACAATCGGTTGTTGTTGCATTTTCAGTAGGTGCATTGGTGTTTCTTGCCAGCATACTTTACACCATAATTACAACTAAAGAAGATCCGCCTGTAGATTTAGAGAAATTTCAATCAGAAAAAAGAGAATCTCGTTTCATACCAGATTTGATAACCAGTCTGAAAGAAATGCCATCAACAATGAAAAAATTGGGATTAATTCAGTTTTTCAGTTGGTTCGCTTTTTTTACCATGTGGAGTTTATCAATGCCAGCGTTAACAGAGCATGTTTTTAATTCACCTAAACCAGATGTAAAAGAATATGCACAATTAGACAAGGATGGTGATGCTTTAAAAAATGAAAAAAAAGAAGTCATTTATCTCAATGCTGAAAAAAAGCTAGAATACGAATCTAAAGACAAAGTGTATAATGACGCTGCAGATTTGGTAGGTTCTGCAACAGGTGTTTATGGATTATCCTCTATGGCTTTTGCCTTGTTACTTACGTTTTACACCATGAAAAACAAAATAAACAGAAAATACATTCACATGGGTTCATTAATTCTTGGTGGTTTAGGTTTTATTTATATGTTTTATGCCACACCTTCAACCTTAATGTATTCCTTCATATTAATCGGTTTTTCTTGGGGAAGTATTCTATCAATGCCCTACGCCATGCTTTCAAGTTCCGTTAACCCAAATAAAATGGGAATGATGATGGGATTATTCAATATGTTTATTGTGATACCTCAAATTATTGCTGCACTTGGCGGAATCAATTATTTATACAAACTAATCGGAGAAGCACACATTAACGCCATGCTTTTGGCCGGATTATCGCTAATTATTGCGGGATTATGCAACTTCTTTATTACTGATAAAAACGCAATTTCAGGTTAAAAAATTTATAATGACAAACAGAAAAGCATTCATATTCGACCTTGACGGAGTAATTGTTGACACCGCTAAATATCATTTTTTAGCGTGGCAAAAATTAGCTCAAGAACTCGGTATCGAATTTACTCCAGAACACAACGAAGAATTAAAAGGTGTAAGCCGTGTCCGTTCTCTCGATATTATATTAGAACTAGGAAATGTTCACGCATCGCAAGAAGACAAAAACAAATGGCTCATTCAAAAAAATGAAGATTACCTCTCCTATTTGGTAGATATTGATGAAAGTGAAATTTTGCCAGGAGTACTTCCGGTTTTGCATTATTTGAAAGATAAAAATCAGTTAATTGCATTGGGTTCTGCTAGTAAAAATGCACGCCCAATTCTAGAAAAAACTGGAATTCTACCTCTTTTCGATGCAATTGTGGACGGAAATGACGTTTCCAACGCAAAACCCGATCCTGAAGTTTTTCTCAGAGCGGCACAATTGTTAAATGCCAATTATGAAGACGCAATTGTTTTTGAAGATTCTGTTGCCGGTGTTCAAGCCGCTAACATCGCTAAAATGACAAGTGTCGGAATAGGCGACTCAACTATTTTGCACGAAGCCAAATACAATTTTAAAGATTTTACATTTATTGACGTTTCTTTTATTGAAGCATTGATAAATTAAAAGATTAAAAGATTAAAAGATTGAAAAAATTAGTGGTTTAAGAAATTATTATTTGAAGAGTAAAATCTTTAAATTTTTTAATTCTTAAATCTTTAAATCATATTAAAAATGAACCAAGATTATATACAACCAGACAATTGGTCCATCATTGAAGAAGGATTTGATGCAGAAAGAGTAAAATCGTCTGAAAGCTTGTTCAGTATCGGTAACGGTGCCATGGGACAACGCGCCAATTTTGAAGAACACTATTCGGGTGAAACCTTCCAAGGAAGCTATATTGCCGGAATTTATTATCCTGATAAAACCAAAGTAGGTTGGTGGAAAAACGGCTACCCTGAATATTTCGCAAAAGTGCTTAACGCGCCCAACTGGATCGGAATTGACATTGAAATCAATGGCGAAGCTTTAGATTTGGCACAATGCCAATCGGTTTCTAATTTCAAACGCGAATTGAATATGAAAGAAGGTTTGTACCGTCGCTCGTTTCACGCTGTTTTGAAAAACGGAACTGAAATTGCAGTCAATGTACTGCGTTTTCTTTCACTCGAAGTAGACGAATTAGGTGTAATTAATTTTGAGATCACTCCACTAAATGGTGATGCCAAAATCAGTTATAAACCCTATTTGGATGCTGGAGTTCAAAACGAAGATGCCAACTGGGAAGAAAAATTCTGGGAACCAATCAGCGTTCAACATTCAGACCATAAGGCTTTTGTTACCGCACGCACGTTCAAAACGCATTTTACAGCAACAACGTTCATGCACAACATCATTTTAAATAATGGTATTACTATAAATTCAACTCCAATAAATAGTGAGAAATCGGCCGATAAAATTCAGTTTACCTATGAAGTTCATGTTCCAAAAGGTCAAACCTCATCAATTCAGAAATTCGGCGGATATACTGTTTCTTTAAACCACGACGACACTCAAAAAGCAGCTGAAAATACAATTGCAAAAGGGCTGTCCATTGGGTACAATCAATTACTGGAAAATCAGAAACTTGCGTGGGCAAAAATTTGGGAAATGTCGGATATTACAATCGATGGCGACGTAAAAGCCCAACAAGGAATCCGTTTCAACATCTTCCAACTCAATCAAACGTACTTAGGAAAAGACTCGCGTTTGAACATCGGTCCAAAAGGATTTACTGGAGAAAAATACGGTGGCTCAACCTATTGGGATACCGAAGCGTATTGCATTCCGTTTTACATGGCCACCAAAGACCAACAAGTGGCGCGCAATCTGCTGACATATCGCTACAATCAATTAGGAAAAGCCATTGAAAATGCCGATAAAAATTTAGGTTTCAAAAACGGCGCTGCTCTTTTCCCGATGGTAACCATGAATGGCGAGGAATGTCATAACGAATGGGAAATCACCCACGAGGAAATTCATAGAAACGGCGCGATAGCTTTTGCAATATTCAATTATTACCGATTCACCGGAGATTACAGCTATATTCCCGAAAAAGGATTAGAAGTGCTCATCGGAATTGCCCGTTTTTGGCACCAACGTGCTTCCTATTCTACCGATAAAAATCAATACGTAATTTTAGGCGTAACCGGTCCGAATGAGTACGAAAACAACGTCAACAATAACTTCTATACGAATTATATTGCCAAATGGTGTATTGATTATGCCATTGAACAAATCAATAAAGTAGAATCAGAATACACTACCGATTACGTTCGTGTGTTGAATAAAGTAGGTTTATCCAATGGTGAAATTCAACACTGGAAAGCCGTTGCTGATAATATGTATTTCCCGTATTCAGAAGAACACGACGTGTATCTACAACAAGATGGATTCTTAGATAAAGATTTAGTAAAAGTGTCCGATTTGGATAAAAGTCAGCGACCCATCAACCAAAAATGGTCGTGGGACAGAGTCTTGCGTTCGCCTTACATCAAACAGGCCGACACGCTTCAAGGATTTTATTTCTTCGAAGATCATTTCACCAAAGAGCAATTGGAAAAACACTTCGATTTTTACGAACCCTTTACGGTTCATGAAAGTTCGCTTTCACCTTGCGTTCACTCCATTCAAGCTTCCGTTTTAGGACGAATGGAGCAAGCATATACGTTCTATTTACGAACTTCTCGTTTGGATTTAGACGATTACAACAAAGAAGTGGAAGAAGGACTACACATTACTTCGATGGCGGGAACGTGGATGAGCATCGTGGAAGGATTTGGTGGCATGCGTGTTAAAAACGACAAGCTGCATTTTGAACCGAAAATTCCGGCTCAATGGCAAGCGTACTCCTTCAAAATCAATTTTAGAAATCAAATTCTGAAAGTTTCAGTGCATCAAAATGAAACGAATTTTTCACTCGAAGGCGATAAAGATATTACCGTTTTCGTTAATGGAAAAGAAGTTTTAGTGGAACCGAATAGTTTGGTAACAGTATAAACAAAAAAAAAAAAACCATATAAGGCATATAAGAGCATTTAAGAAAACTTACATGAACTTATGTGCCTTATATGGTTAAAATAAAATCTTATGAAAAAATTCTTCTTTTTTTTACTGATTTCAACTTTTACTTTCGCACAAGTTGACCGCGTTGAACCGCCGTTCTGGTGGAGTAACATGAATCTTTCCGATGTACAAATTATGTTCTACGGAAAAAACATCGCTCAAAACGACGTCACTGTTTCCAACGGAATTGTAATCAAATCCGTTCAAAAAACCGAAAATCCTAACTACGTTTTCGTAACCATCGACACTAAAAATACTTCAACCCAAGATTTTGTTTTCACGTTCAAAAACAAAAACAAGTCGTTTACTCAAAATTACTCGCTCAAATCCAGAAAAGAAAACTCACGCAACCGCAAAAGTTTTGACAGCTCCGATTTGATCTACCTCATCATGTCCGATCGTTTTGCCAATGGAAATCCAGATAACGACAGCAATACTAACTTATTAGAAAAAGCCAATCGAAGCAATAAAGACGGTCGTCACGGTGGTGACATCGAAGGCATCATCAAAAACCTAGACTATATTAAAGAACTCGGAGCGACAGCCATTTGGCCAACGCCACTCTGCGAAGACAACGACGAAAGAGGTTCATACCACACTTACGGACAATCCGATGTGTACAAAATCGACCCACGTTTCGGAAGCAACGAAGATTACCTTCGATTGAGTTCGGAATTACATAAACGCGGCATGAAAAACATCATGGATTATGTAACCAATCACTGGGGTTACAAACATTGGATGATGAATGATTTGCCTACCTACGATTGGATCCATCAATTTCCAGGTTACGCTCAAACCAATTACAGAATGGCCGCGCAATTTGACTCGAATGCGTCCAAAAAAGATTTTGATTTATGCATGGACGGCTGGTTCGTAAAGTCGATGCCCGATTTGAATCAATCAAACCCTTTCGTATTAAATTATCTCACTCAAAATGCCATTTGGTGGATTGAATACGCCGATTTAGATGGATTTAGAGTCGACACCTATTCCTACAACGACAAAACAGCCATTGCAAAATGGACCAAATCCATAACCGACGAATACCCGAATTTTAATGTTGTGGGTGAAGTGTGGATGTACGACCAAGCGCAAATGGCCTATTGGCAAAAAGACAGTAAAATTGGCGCCATTCAAAGCTATAATTCCAACCTTCCTAGTGTCATGGATTTCACGTTGCAAGATGCCATTGCCAATGGAGTATTCAACGAAGACAAACAAGATTGGCGCAACGGAATGGTAAAAGTGTATGAAAATTTCAACAACGATTTCCTGTATCCAAACATTAATAATTTACTGGTTTTTTTCGAAAATCACGATACCAATCGACTCAACGAATTCTACAAAAACGACTTCAAAAAATACCAAATGGCAGTGGCTTTAATCGCAACTGTACGCGGAATTCCACAAATTTACTACGGCTCTGAAATCGCAATGGCCGGAAGCAAAAATGTAGGTGATGGCGATATTCGTAGGGATTTTCCTGGCGGATGGAACGGCGATATCAACAACGCTTTTACGGCTTCGGGAAGAACGGCCGAACAAAAACAATTCTTCGATTTCACCGCCAAATTATTCAATTGGAGAAAAGGAAAATCGGTTATTCACACGGGCAAAACCACGCATTACGTTCCCGACAACAATGTATACGTGTATTTCCGTCACAACGAGAACGAAAGTGTAATGGTTATCGTTAACAACAATCCCGAAAAACAAACTGTAAAAACGTCGCGTTTCAACGAAAATATTCAAAACTACACTGCTGGAAAAGACGTGATTACCAACGCTACTTTTGATGTAAAAAACGATATTTCCATCGAAGGTAAATCGGTCTTAATTTTAGAATTGAAGTAATTATAAATTTTCCTGATTGTTTTCAGGAGCTATTTCCCGCTTTTCGCAGTATCTTTTTTGTCACCTCGAGCGCAGTCGAAAGGCATTCGTTCACAAAAAAGGATACTTGCTTCAATCGGGGCTAAAAATCCACCATGAAAAAACTATTTTTCCTCTTATTCGTAACAACCCTTTCGCTAGCCCAAAATGCCGATCGAAAATACATCAGTTCGTCCAAAAAGAAACACGGATTTGAAATCAAAACCTCCGACGGACTCTATGTCATCAAACCCATTCATGCCAAAATCATCGAAACGTCGTTCATTCCAAAAGGCGAAACTCAAAATTCTACATCTCATGCTGTTGTACTAAATCCTTCTTCCTTCGAATTTAAAGTGGTAGAAGACAAAAACACCGTACAATTTGGAACGAATGGAATCGTTGTAAAAATTACCAAATCACCGTTTCAAATCAGTTATTTCGACAGTAAAAATAACGTAATCATTTCCGAGAAATCGGGTTACACAAAACGCAAACACCTTCCACTCGATAACGTAAAAGGAAACATCATCTACGATTCGACCGAAGTAATCCAATTCAATATTTCCTCCGACGAAGTACTCTACGGCGGTGGTGCACGAGCCTTAGGAATGAACCGAAGAGGAAACCGACTAGCCTTGTACAACCGCGCACAATACGGCTACGAAACGCGTGCAGAACTCATGAACTTCTGTATTCCATTGGTTATTTCATCGAAATTATACGCTGTTCATTTTGACAATCCAGCCATTGGATATTTGGATTTGGATTCGAAAAAAGACAACACCCTAGAATACGAAACCATTTCCGGCAGAAAAACTTACCAAGTTATCGTTGGTGATTCGTGGGATGATTTACTTAAAAACTACACCGATTTGACCGGAAAACAACCTTTGCCTCCGCGTTGGGTTTTCGGAAATCTTTCTTCGCGATTTGGCTACCACAACCAAGAAGAAGTCGAAAAAACCATCAAGCGATTTGAAGACGAAAAAATTCCTGTAGACGGCATCATCCTCGATTTGTATTGGTTTGGAAAAACGGTGCAAGGCACGATGGGAAATCTCGAGTGGGACAGAGACAATTTTCCAAATCCCGATAAAATGATATCCGATTTGAATGCCAGAGGCGTAAAAACCGTTTTGATTACCGAACCATTTATTTTGACAACCTCATCCAAATGGAACGAAACCGTGAACAAAAAAGTGCTCGCCACCAAAGCCGATGGTAGTCCGGCGACATGGGATTTTTATTTCGGTAATACCGGAATTGTCGATGTATTCAAACCCGAAGGAAAAGAGTGGTTTTGGAACATTTACAAAAGTTTGATTAATCAAGGTGTAAGCGGAATGTGGGGCGATTTAGGCGAACCCGAGGTATTTCCAGCTTTCGCACGAACTGCGGGCGGAACTGCCGATGAAGTCCACAACATCTACGGACACAATTGGGCCAAACTCATCGCCGACGGCTATAAAAAAGATTTTCCTGCGCAACGTCCGTTTATATTAATGCGCTCGGGATATTCGGGAAGTCAGCGTTTTGGGATGATTCCGTGGAGCGGTGACGTTTCAAGAAGTTGGGGCGGATTGCAATCACAAATGGAAATCGCATTGCAAATGGGCATGCAAGGAATGGCGTACATGCATTCCGATTTAGGCGGTTTTGCAGGCGATTATTACGACAATGAGTTGTACTTGCGTTGGTTGCAGTACGGCGTTTTCAATCCGATTTTTCGTCCGCATGCACAAGAAGACGTAGCTTCAGAAGTTGTATACAAAGATGTCGACACCAAACAAATTGCCAAAAAAGCAGTCGAATTGCGTTATCAATTACTGCCGTATAATTACAATCTAGCTTTTGAAAATACTACCGAAGGAAAACCACTGATGCGACCGTTATTTTTTGAAGAACCGCAAAACAAAGCGTTGCAATCAAAATCCGACGGTTATTTATGGGGAAATGATTTCTTGATTTATCCAATTACCGAAAAAGGGCAAACGCAAAAAGAAGTGTATTTTCCAAAATCGGATAATTGGTATGATTTCTACACCGGAAAAAAATACGTGGGCGGAACCACTCAGACAGTTGAATTAAATAAAAATAACATCCCAACATTTGTACGCGCCGGCAGTTTTATTCCGATGACTAAAGTCGTTCAAAACACTCAAAAATATCAGTTGAACGAATTTGACGTGCATTATTATTTTGATGCACAAGCCGAAAATTCAAAACTTAATTTATACAATGATGATGGCACGACACCAAATAGTTTTGAAAATTTAAAGTATGAAAAATTCGACTTTAGAAGTAAATTCAGAAAAAATACGCTGAGCATAAAAGTCGAATATGACCAAGCTTATGCTAACGGAAATAGTAAAAAAATAAATGTAATCGTTCATGGTTTTGATACAAATCCATCACAAATTCTACTCAACAAAAAACCATTAAATTCTAATCAATATTCCTTCGAAAATAATTTAATTATTATTTCACTAGAATGCGAATTGGATCTAACTCATGAAATTGAAATCAAACTATAATATGAAAAAAATCATTGCTGTATTCACGATAGCTGCACTTTTTTCGAGTTGTAAATCAACCCAAGAAGTGGCATCCAAAGAAACCAAAACACCCTTTGTTTGGGAAAGCGCGAACGTCTATTTTTTATTGACGGACCGATTTCTAAACGGAAATTCCAACAACGACGCGATCATCAAAAGAGACAAACCAACAGGAACGTTACGCGGATTTATGGGCGGTGATTTGCGCGGTGTGATTCAGAAAATCGACGAAGGTTATTTTACCGATTTGGGAATCAACGCCATTTGGATGACGCCAGTTGTCGAACAAATTCACGGTTCGGTTGACGAAGGAACCGGAAATACGTATGGATTTCATGGCTATTGGACAAAAGACTGGACCTCGTTAGACCCAAGTTACGGAACACGAAATGATTTGGCTGAATTGGTTCAAAAAGCACACGCTCGTGGCATCCGAATTGTCTTGGACGCGGTCATCAATCACACTGGACCGGTAACCCAATTGGATCCTGTCTATCCGAGTGGTTGGGTGCGAACGACTCCAAAATGCACCTACAACTCCTATGAAAATTTCATAACCTGTACGTTGGTTGAAAATCTTCCCGATGTCAAAACCGAAAGCAATGAAGAAGTCGGTTTGCCTCCAATGTTGGTCGAAAAATGGAAGAAAGAAGGTCGATACGAACAAGAAGTTGCTGAGTTGGATGCGTTTTTTAAAACAACAGGTTATCCTCGTGCGCCACGCTATTACATCATGAAATGGTTGGCCGATTACATCAGCGATTTCGGAATTGACGCGTACCGTGTCGACACAGTAAAACATACGTACGAAAATGTATGGGCTGATTTTTCAAAAGTATGTGAAACGGCTTTTACCGAATACAAAAAGAACAATCCGTCTAAAGTATTGGATGACAATTCGTTTTTTACAGTAGGTGAAGTCTATGGATACAACATCGGAAGCAAAAAAATCTATGATTTTGGCGATAAAAAAGTAGATTATTTTGCCAACGGTTTCAACAGTTTAATCAATTTTGATTTTAGAAACGAAGCTAAAATGAATTATGAAGCTTTGTTTTCAAAATACAGCACCATTCTTCAAAACGATTTAAAAGGTTTCAGCGTGATGAACTACGTTACGTCGCACGATGATGGTTATCCGTTTGATAAACAACGCGAACGAACCTTCGAAGCCGGAACTAAATTATTACTAACTCCCGGAATTTCTCAAGTATATTATGGCGATGAATTGGCGCGACCGCTAGATATTGCAGGAACTCAAGGCGATGCAACGCTTCGTTCGTTTATGAATTGGGACGATTTAAAAACCAACCGACAAACCTATTTATTGTTGCGCCATTTTCAACAATTAGGAAAATTCAGAAGTAGTCATCCTGCCGTTGGCGCTGGAGTACATCAGCAAATTTCGAGTACACCGTATGTGTTCAGTCGCGTGTATTCAAAAGGAAATTATACCGATAAAGTAGTCGTTGGATTGGATTTACCGCTTGGAAAAAAAGAAATTTCTGTGGGAACTATTTTTGAAAACGGAACAACAGTTACTGATGTCTATAGCGGGAAAACAGCCACTGTGGTTGACGGAAAAATCTCGATTGATTCAGAATACGGAATTGTCTTGTTGGAAAGAAAATAATTAATTTTAATTCTTTGCGTCTTTGCGCCTTTGTGAGAAAACAACTCACGCAAAGTCACAAAGACGCAAAGTTTTTTATATTTGTATAAGAAGACAATTAAAAAATTATTCAAAACATAACATCATAAAATGCCGTGTTGATTTGTAGTCAATTATCTTTGATGCAAATCAACTTCAGATGAAATTCCATTTTTGTTTCTACGGACTTTTTGTACTTTTTATCCACTGTACACCCATGCAAAAACCAATCAACATCGGACATCGCGGCGCCATGGGTCATGAAACGGAAAACACTAAAGCTTCTGTACAAAAAGCATTAGAATTGGGTGTTGACCGCATTGAAATTGACGTTTTTGTCATTAAAACGGGAGAAGTGGTCGTATTTCATGACGAGATTTTAGACAGCTTGACCAATTCAACCGGAAAAATCGAAGACTATACGTTTGAAAATCTTCAAAAAGTGATTGTAAAAGGCAATCATACCATTCCAACTTTATCTGAAATTATTGAATTAATCGATAGAAAAGTACCTTTAAACATTGAGTTAAAAGGAAAAAATACTGCAACACCAACCTTTAAAATTTTAGAAGAATACTATCAGAAAGGATGGACAAAATCGGACTTTATCATTTCTAGTTTTTTGTGGGATGAATTGGAAACGTATCGAAAATTAGACTCTGCGATTAGTCTTGATATTCTAACCGAAGAAAATCCGGTAGACGCTATTCCCATTGCAAGAAAATTGAACGCTACTTCCATCAATCCTTGGTTTAAAACCTTGACGCAAGAAAATGTGAACGAAATTCACAATGCCGGATTTAAAATCAACACCTATACAGTAAACGAGTTTTCGGACATAAAAAAAGTAATTGCGTTGGGTGTCGATGGGATTTTTTGTAATTTCCCCGAAAGATTACACTAATGTATGATGTTATAATTGTAGGCGGTGGCGCGGCTGGATTTTTTACAGCGATTAATACCGTTGAGAAAAATCCAAAACTCAAAGTAGCCATTTTAGAACGCGGCAAAGAAGTGCTTTCGAAAGTACGCGTTTCCGGCGGTGGACGATGCAATGTAACGCATGCGTGTTTTGTTCCGAATGATTTAGTGAAATTTTATCCTCGTGGCGAAAAAGAATTGCGCGGACCGTTTCATCAGTTTTGTTCGGGCGATACGATTGAATGGTTCGAACAACATGGCGTCGAATTAAAAATTGAAGAAGATGGACGTATGTTTCCAGTTTCTGATTCCTCACAAACCATCATCGATTGTTTTATAAACGCAACCCAAAAACTCAAAATAGACGTGCTCACGGGTCAAAGTGTTCAATCGATCTATAAAGGAAATGACTATTGGAAAGTGGAAACGAATCAGCAAAATTATTCGTGTCAGCAACTCGTGTTGACCACGGGAAGCAACCCAAAAATTTGGGAAATGCTCACCGAAATGGGTCACACCATCATTCCGCCTGTACCTTCTTTATTTACATTTAACATCAAAGACCCAAGAATTAAAGACTTAATGGGATTATCGGCTTTTGCAAAAGTAAAAGTAAAAAACTCTAAGTTAGAAGCATCCGGACCTTTATTAATTACGCATTGGGGAATGAGCGGACCCGGAATTTTACGTCTGTCGGCTTGGGGTGCGATTGAATTATTTCAAAAAAATTATCAGTTTGCGATTTTAGTGAATTGGCTGAACGAAGCCACATTCGACGAAACCATAGAAACGTTGAAAGAACTCAAATTAGAACATTCTAAAAAAGTAGTTTCAAAAAAATCACCTTTTGAACTTCCGAACCGATTGTGGGAAAGTTTGGTTTTCGCTTCACACATTTCGGAAGCAACCAAATGGGCCGATTTAACTAAAAATCAACTGACCCATTTAGCGCTTCAACTGACGAATGGCGAGTTTCAAGTCAACGGAAAAAGCACCTTTAAAGAAGAATTTGTAACAGCGGGTGGCATCGATTTAAAGGAAATCAACTTCAAAACAATGGAAAGCAAATTGCACGAAAACCTTTACTTTGCAGGCGAAATTGTTAATATTGATGCCATTACGGGCGGATTTAATTTCCAAAATGCCTGGACAGGCGGATTTCTAATTTCCCAATCGATTACAGAAAAATAATTCCTACAAAATCGTAAGTTGTTTAAAATCATACTATCTTTGAGTTTCTTTTGATTCATAAGCTATGAAAAAACAACTACTTCTCTGTTTCGTATTATTTTTTAGTTTTTATGTTGGACAAGCTCAAGTTGCTCCAAATACTACGTGCCCGATGCCTACGAATATAACGGCAGTTAGTAATGGTTATGTCATAACTACTTCATGGGTAGAAGTTGGATTTGCACCGCAATGGGAAGTTTTGGTGGTTCCTTGCGGTTCTCCTGCGCCTTCTGCAGCTACTAGCGGAATTCCTACCACTTCTAATCCTTTTGTAACCACTGGCTTGGTGCCACAAACATGTTATGATGTATATGTGAGAGCTGTTTGTCCGCCTGTAGATTTTAGTATTTGGGCTGGACCAGCAACAGTCAACACCCAACTTCCTCCTCCGGTTTGTGGTAGTTTTTTTATCGATAGTGGTGGACCATCAACAAACTACGCTACTAACGAAAACCAAGTGGTTACGATTTGTCCGACTACGCCAGGAGACGCAGTAACTGTAACTTTTACCGAATTTGACATTGAAGCCGAAAACGATGCACTCTATGTGTTTGATGGTGCTGATATTTCTGTATCACAAATTTCAAGTTCCAATGGAAGTGGTTATGTTCCGGGTGGATTACCAGGCGGATTTTGGGGTACTAGTATCCCGGGTCCGTTTACCTCTTCGAGTCTGAATGGATGTTTAACTTTTTGGTTTAGAAGTAATAATTCGGTTACTAATTCGGGATGGATTGCTAACATATCCTGTGCTCCAGCCACTGACGTTATTAATTTAATTGCTTTTCTTGACACCAATGCGAATGGAATTCAAGATAGTGGCGAGCTTCCTTTTACACAAGGGTCATTTGTGTATCAAATTAATGATTCGGGAATCGATAATTATGTGGTATCGGATTATGGCGGACATACTATTGTCGATTTTAACTCGACTAATAGCTATGATTTTAGTTATTCCATAAATTCAGAACTAAGCGCTTATCTATCCAACGCAAGCGTTTACAACAATATATTTTGTGCCCTTGGAGGCGGAATTCAAAACTTATATTTCCCAATTTCGATTGTAAACTCCTACGACGATGTGGCAGTAACGTTATTTTCTACTAGTGCGCCACGTCCTGGATTTAATCATTTTACTAGGATAGCTTGTCAAAATTTGGGGTTGACACCCACTTCGGGCATGATAACTTTTGTAAAAGATCCGCTTGTAAGTATAACCAGTGGTTTGCCCGCTGGCACGATTGTTACTGCTAACGGATTTATGTACAACTTCACCAATTTAGATCCGGGTCAAACGCTCAACCTATATCTTACCTTAAATGTTCCGCCCATCCCGACGGTCAATATAAATGATGTTTTGACGAATAGCGTGTCTGTAACTTCAACGGCTAACGATATCAATCTTAACAATAATTCACACACCCTTTCGGAAGTTGTAGTGGGTTCTTATGATCCAAACGATAAAATGGAATCGCATGGTGGTTCAATTCAGTTTGATCAATTTGATGCAGATGAGTATTTGTATTACACCATTCGTTTTCAAAACGAAGGAACGGCCGAAGCTTTTACCGTTCGTATTGAAGATGCTTTGGATGATCAATTAGATGAGACAAGCCTAAGGATGATTAGCGCAAGTCATACGTACAACATGCAGCGCACCAATCAGAATGTGGTTTGGAAGTTTGACGATATCAACCTTGTTCCTACCTCGGTCAACGAAGAATTGAGCAAAGGACACGTAACGTTCAAAATCAAACTAAAACCTGGATTTGCCATTGGAGACATTGTTCCGAATACCGCGGAAATTTATTTTGACACCAATCCGGCCATCATAACCAATACGTTTAATACCGAATTTGTAGAAACATTAAACACTAGTGAGTTTACTTCAGATAACTTTATGATTTATCCAAATCCATCGAATGATGCGATTGAAATTAGTGTAAACCATGCTTCCGAAATCATAAAAGAGATTGTAATTTATGATGTAGTAGGGAAAACCGTACAAAAGATACAAGCTGTCGATTCCAATCGAACTCGCATTTCAATTTCTGAACTTCAATCCGGAATCTACTTGGTTGAGTTGACGACTTCAAGTAATTTGAAACAAGTAAAAAAATTAGTAATTAAGTAATCGGTAGTGTTTATAATGGTTGTAGCGTTTTTGAAGAAATAATTTCTTTTTTTAATCGTAAGTTATTTAAAATCAATTATATTTGGTTCTCTTAAACCCAACCCAACATGAAAAAACTATTACAATTCTTTGTTTTTGTTTTTATTTTATTGACTTCAACCCTTACGTATTCTCAGCTGACTTGCGGTGATTTATTCACTGATTCAGGAAACGCGGGTGGAAATTATCAACCCAATGAAAACATAACAACAGTTATTTGCCCAACCAATCCTGGAGAAGCAGTAACTGTGTTTTTTACGGCTTTTGCTATTGAAAACAACTTTGATTATTTACAAGTTTACGATGGCCCGACGGCATCATCTCAATTACTTGCTAATTTAACAGGCTCGGTTACACCCACAGCATTTACTGCAACTAATCCGAGTGGCTGTTTAACTTTTGTGTTTACATCCGACAATACGATACAACAATCGGGTTGGATAGCAGAAATAATGTGTTCAACATTGAGTTTTTGTCCAGCGCCAACTGCTTTAACGGTAAGCAATATCACCTCTATTGATGCTCAATTAACGTGGACCGAAACGGGTACTTCAACATTATGGGAAGTTATAACACTTCCTGCAGGTTCGCCAAGTCCATTAGCTACAGCATCGGGAACTCCTACAAGTTCTAATCCGTTTTTACTGACAGGATTAGTAGCAGGAAACCCTTATAATGTATACGTTCGAGCCATTTGTTCTTCTAATGAAAATAGCAATTGGTCGATTCCTGCTTCGTTTACAGCTCCATTATGTAGCGCACCCGATCAGATATCGGTAACCAATATTGGCGAAACATCAGCGGTGTTTTCATGGCAAAACACAAGTGGAATGCCACCATGGCAAGTAGCTGTAGTTCCAGCAACCAGTACAATTCCTCCTACTAGTGGCGAAATGGTTACCATCAATACCAACTATACCGTAAACGGATTAATTCCGGGAACGGCGTATTATTTTTACGTACAAACGAGTTGTGGAAACGGCGCGATGGGAGCATGGTCGAGTCCGTTCCTATTTACAACATCAAGCCTACCTGTTGGATGTGGTGGTATGTTTGTCGATAATGGAGGTTCAACTGGAAATTATTTAAACAATTCCGATTCAACGGTTACGATTTGCCCCGATAATCCCGGCGATTATGTAACTGTAACTTTTGCTTCATTTTCAACGGAAAACCAATTTGATGGATTGTATGTTTACAATGGAAATTCAACTGCATCACCACAAATTATGAGTACAAACGGCGGTGGAAATGTTCCAGGTGGATTACCAGGTTCGTTCTGGGGTTCTAGCATTCCGGAGCCATTTACCTCAACGGATGCAAGTGGTTGTTTAACATTCCGATTTATTAGCGATAGCTCTGTGACTCTTTCAGGTTGGATTGCCGATGTGCAATGCGGACTTCCACCGACTTGTCCTCGACCTACGAACGTTTCCGTTCAAGCTACTTCATTTTCTACTGCAACTATTGGTTGGGTGGAAGCTGGTTCGGCGACAGAATGGGAAGTTCAAATTACCAATGGAGCAAATACAACAACAACTAATACAAATGCCAATCCGTTTTTAGTTTCCAATTTAATTGAAGGCGAAGTATACATAGTAACGGTTCGTGCCATTTGTTCGCCATCTGACATCAGTAATTGGTCGATTCCTTTTACCTTTTTGATGCCTTCGTGCCAAACTCCAACGAACATTAGTGCCAATTCAATTACACCCAATAGTGCCACCATTAATTGGGCTAATCAAGGAACATCAACCCAATGGGAAGTTCTTGTAATGCCAGCGGGTTCTCCTGCTCCAACAGCATCGAGTACCGGTACAAACGCTACTATTACTTCGTTATCCATAAATGGTTTGACTTCTTTTACAGTGTACGATGTATATGTTAGAGCACTATGCGGATTTAATTATGTAAGCGATTGGTCGGTTGTGTATAGTTTCACAACATCACAGTATTTAGCGCCTTTGACCGCTTCAACCACACAATATACTACAGAACAATTAATCACAAATTTATTGGTTAATAATCCGTGTGTTACAATTTCTAATGTAACATCGAGTACGGGGACTAATTTTGGAAGTACAAACGGAATTGGATCATTTATCAATACCAATCCGAGTTTTCCAATATCACATGGTATTGTTTTATCTACTGGAAATGCAATGAGTGTTTCTGGGCCGAATACTACTACCATTAGTGAAGGAAGTTCGAATTGGCCGGGCGACCCAGACTTAGAATCCATTGTAACCATCGCTACCGGTCAGGTAATGAATGGCAAAAATGCGACTACATTAGAATTTGACTTTACGAGTTTGAATGAATTCATGAGTTTTAACTTTCTATTTGCTTCAGAAGAATATGGTGTATTTCAGTGTACTTTCTCCGACGCATTTGCGTTCTTGTTAACGGATGAAATAACGGGTATAACCACAAACTTAGCGGTTGTTCCAGGCACGAATGTTCCAGTATCAGTGGTGACCATTAGAGATGCATTATACAATTCGGGTTGTCCATCAGTAAATCCAGCCTATTTCGGAGCGTATAATGACGGATTCGCATCAGCGACAAACTTTAACGGTCAAACAGTTTTGATGACAGCATCATCCACTTTAATTCCGAATCATCCGTATCATATTAAATTAGTTGTAGCGGATCGACAAGACACACTTTTGGATTCAGCTGTATTTATAGAAGCAGGTGCATTTGCTGTTGGTCCACCACAGTGTAATGACAAAATAAATTTAGTTGCTTTTGTTGATGCAAACAATAACGGTGTGAAAGATTCGGGTGAACCCGATTTTAGTTATGGTTCTTTTATCGTAGAAGAAAACAATAATGGAATTCAGAATTATGTGACTTCTCCGATTGGAACGTATACTATTTTCGATAGCAATCCATTAAATGTATATGATTTCAATTATCAAATCAATGGTGAATTCGCTCCGTACTATTCACTTGCTGCAACGAGTTTCAATGACATCAACATTCCGTTAGGAAGTGGTACTCAAACTTTTTATTTTCCACTAACCTTAACCCAAGGATTTAATGATGTAACCGTTTCTATTTCACCTTTAAGTCAACCTCGACCAGGATTCAATTACACCAACCGAGTGACGTATAAAAATTTAGGCGTAGTGGCGACATCTGGAACACTCAATTTTGTAAAAGATCCTTTGACGACTATCGTAAGTGTTAGCCCGTCGGGAACTGTAGCAACGCCAACTGGATTTACGTATGACTTTGTGAATTTACAACCGTATGAATCGCGTTCGTTTAACGTAACGATGAGTGTCCCCGATGTTCCTACGGTAAATTTAGATGATTTACTTACTAATAGTGCCTCGGTTTCGGCTCCAGCCAACGACATCAGTTTGGAAAACAACTCGTTTACCAATACTCAAGTTGTCGTAGCTTCGTATGATCCGAATGACATTACAGAAGCGCATGGAGAGAAAATCCAATTCAATCAGTTCAGTTCCAACGACTATTTGTATTATACGATTCGTTTCCAAAACACTGGAACTGCCAATGCCATTAACGTTCGATTAGAAAATATTTTGGACGCTCAATTGGACGAAAGCAGCATCAGAATGGTCAGTGCGAGTCATAATTATGTGATGGAACGCATCAACAACCAATTGGTGTGGAAGTTTGATTACATCAATTTGGTGAGTAATTTGCAAAACGAAGAATTAAGCAAAGGATATGTGACGTATAAAATAAAAGTGCAACCCGGATTTGCGATTGGTGACATCATTCCGAATACCGCTGAAATTTATTTTGATAATAATGCGCCGATTGTAACCAATACGTTCAACACCGAGTTTGTGGCTTCATTAGGAAATGCGAGTTTCGAATCGACTGATTTATTGATATTCCCAAATCCGGCGAATACCACGATTCAAATACAATTACAAAACACATCTGAAATGATTGATTTCATCACCATTACTGACGTACTTGGAAAAAACATCCGAACTGTAAAAGGTGTTGCAGGTAATCAATTACAAATAGATGTGGCCGACTTATCCCAAGGCGTTTATTTTGTAGAAATCACCACTCAAAACAATTTGAAACAAGTGAAAAAACTCATTAAAGAATAAAAATCAATTTTTTTAAATTATAAAAAGCTCTGAAATTCAGGGCTTTTTTTATTGTAAGTAATTGAAAATTAAATTAGATTTGAACTTCAAAATTAATTAAACATGAAAAAAACTATTTTTCTATTAGCTTTTACACTTTTCAGTTTATTTGGATATACGCAAACATTTTTCGAAGGCTTCGAAAACACTACAGGTCCAGATCCGGCACCTTCTACTAATTGGACATTAGGAAGTGGAAATTGGGCAGTTTTTGATAATGAATTACAAAACTCAATCATAGGATGGACTGTAACCGAAAATAATTTCAATCCTCCAATAATCCTTTTTGGTAACAATAGCGCGTTTGTTAATAGAGAAAATGTTGGAGGTGGAATAACTTCAGCAGAATATTTAGTTACTCCAGCTATCTTGGTACCAAATGATGGTAAACTACGTTTTTTTGCCCGAACGTTTACTTTTGGAAATCAATTTACATACTATCAAATTAGAATCGCATCCGCTTTACAAACCCAAAATAGTGTGTTTACTTTTACAGAAATATTAAAAGAATATGATGAAGAAGAAATAGTATTTGATAGTGCCACTAACACTCTTAATCCTTATAACTTATTTACTGAACAAATAGTCGACATACCGTCGGGATATTTTGGGGAAGAAGTTTTTATTGCATTTGTTAAATTTTTCACGCAACCTACCGCAGCACTTGGTGGAGATAGATGGATAATTGACAATGTGAGCGTTACAGATAACATTTTGAACGCAGAAACTTTTCAAAATACAAGTTTTAATGTTTATCCTAATCCGGCGAATACTGCGATTCAAATACAATTACAAAACACTATTGAAAAAATTGATTCCATAACCATTACTGATGTTTTAGGAAAAACAATTCGAAACATAAAAAGAATTTCGGGTAATCAATTCAATGTAGATGTAGCCGATGTATCACAAGGAGTCTATTTTGTAGAAATTATCACACAAAACAATTTAAAACAAGTAAAAAAACTCATCAAAAAATAAGTAATTTGACTCTCTTAATTACCTAAAGCCTCGTACTATCGGGGCTTTTGTGCTTTTAACCTTAAAAAAACTTAAAATTATCGCTAAGAACTATTGTAAGTTATTAAATATCAATGTATTTTTGAGTAAACAAAACAAACAAGTTATGAAACAAAAATTACTTTTAACGCTATTTTCCGTATTGTTTTTGTCTGTGTATTCAATGAATGGACAGAACGTGTGCGGAAGTATTTTTACCGATGCAGAAGGACCGAATGCGAACTACTCAAACAATTCGGATTATACCATTACGATTTGCCCAACCAATCCGGGAGAAATGGTAACCGTTTCGTTCACATCGTTCAATCTAGAAACCAATTTTGATGGATTATACATCTATGATGGAACCAGTACTGCCGCACAACAAATTTCGAGCGGGAATCCAGCTAACAATGTACCTGGAGGTTTGCCTGGCGCTTTTTGGGGAAGTACTAATCCTGGAAGTTTTACTGCTACCAATCCAAGTGGTTGTTTGACGTTCCGATTCATCAGTGATGCTTCGGTAGTACAAGCCGGATGGATTGCAAACGTAATTTGCTCACCAGCCAGTGGTTGCCCTACTCCAAACAATCTATTCGCCACCGATTTCACTGGAACTACTGCAACTTTTGGTTGGGTAGAATCTGGAAATGCCACACAATGGGAAGTCATTGTTGCGCAAGCGGGAAGTCCAGCTCCAACGAGCACATCTACTGGAACACTTACTACTTCAAATCCGTATACCATAACTAACTTAGTACCAGGAATTGTATATGTGGCGTATGTTCGCGCTGTATGCGGTGTCAACAACGAAGACAGCAATTGGTCGAATCCTGTAACACTAAGCACAACTACTACTCCTTGCAGTCCACCTACCAACTTAGTAGTTACCAACATTACTACTACATCGGCAACGTTGAATTGGGCTTTCAATTCGGCTTCACAATGGGAAGTCTTAATTTTACCAGCTAGTGGAGGTTTGCCTGCACCCAATTCATCAGGAACAGTAGTATCAACCAATTCGTTTCAAGCAACCGGTTTGAATGCAAATACAACGTATAACTTTTTTATACGTTCTATCTGCAATCAAAATGTAGGTCCATGGTCCAACGGTACTAATTTTATGACCAATCAAAATCCAGTAGTTCCACCAGTTTGTGGCGAATTATTTATCGATACTGGAGGACCAAACGCTAACTATCCCAACAACTCAGACAATACTTATATCATTTGTCCAACCAATCCTGGTGATGTGGTTACGGTAACTTTTACATCCTTTGATGTGGAAGCAACGTGGGATGGCTTATATGTTTTTGACGGGAATTCAACTAACGCCTCACAAATTTCAAGTGGCAACAATGGAAACAGTATTCCGGGCGGATTGCCTGGCGCTTTTTGGGGAACAACCATTCCAGGTCCGTTTACCTCATCCAGTTCTGATGGTTGTTTAACCTTCCGATTCGTAAGTGATAATGTTGTGGTTAAAGCAGGTTGGATAGCCGAAGTATCCTGTGAACCGGCAGCAACGTGTCCTAAACCAACAGCTCTTTCCGCTACAACTATTACATCTAGTTCGGCTGTAATAGGATGGAATTCTAACAGTACTGCTACTTCATGGGAAGTATTGGTGTTGCCTTGCGGAACCACTCCAACGCCTTCGTCTACTGGAATTATAACTACTTCAAACCCTTATGCACTAGCAGGGTTAACTCCAGCTACTTGTTACAATGTATTTGTAAGAGGAATCTGTTCCGACACCGACACGAGTAATTGGTCGAATGCAGTAACGTTCACTACATTGGTTTCTTGTCCGAATCCGGTTCAATTATATACTAGTAACATCACTGAAAACTCAGCTACTCTCAATTGGTTTGAAGCAGGTACGGCAACTTCATGGGAAGTATTGGCTTTACCGTGTGGCGTTCCGGCTCCACTAGCAACAGATTCTGGAACAACAAGTAGTACTAATTCATACATCTTTACCAATTTAAGTCCGCTCACGTGTTACTCATTTTATGTTCGTGCAGTATGTTCATCATCAGACAGTAGCATTTGGTCGGGTCCATTCACCACAACTACATTAGCTTTACCTCCAGGGTGTGGCGGTAACTTTGTTGATCCTTCTGGACCAAACGCTAATTATGCTAATAATCTTAATTATATTACTACTATTTGCCCGAGTAATCCGGGTGAATTGGTTACAGTTACCTTTACAACTTTCGATACTGAAACCAATTGGGATGGTTTATTGGTTTATGATGGAAATTCAACCAATGCCCCTCAAATAGCAAGCTCAAACGGAACAGGTTTTTCTGGTTTAGCGAACTTACCCGGCGCATTTTGGGGAACCACTATTCCGGGTCCGTTTACCTCTTCGAGTCCCGATGGATGTTTAACGTTTAGATTTATTAGTGATTCAAGTATTGTACGAGCAGGTTGGACCGCCAATGTAACCTGTACACCAGATGAAGATAAACTTATATTGATTGCTTTTGTTGATTCGAATAATAACGGGACAAAAGAAGCTGATGAAATTGCCTTTTCAAATGGTTCATTTATATATGATTTAAACGATTCGGGTACACCAATGACAGGATATTCTCCAACAGGACAATACGCAATTTATGATGCAAATCCAACCAATTCGTACGACATTAGTTACCAACTTCAGTCGACCTATGCACCGTATTACAGTGCTGGATCAACAGCCTACAACAATGTAACAATTCCTGTTGGAAGTTTGTACCAAATTTTATATTTCCCTATAACTATTACACAAGGCTATAATGATGTTACGGTTTCTATCGTTTCTCAGAATCCGCCACCGCGACCTGGATTTGTCTACACTGAAAAGGTGGTGTATCGAAACTTAGGATTAACTCCAACTTCGGGCACGTTAACTTTCACAAAAGATGCTATTGTTACGATTAGTAATGTAAGTCAAGCAGGAACTGTTGCCAACGCAAACGGATTTACTTATGCATTTACCAATTTAGCGCCCAACGAAACTCGATTTATGTATGTTACGATGTTGGTTCCAACTATACCAACTGTAAGTTTAGGTGATGTGGTAACCAATATTGCTTCCATTTCGGCTCCAGCAGACGACATTAATCTTGAAAATAATTCCTTTAGTAATTCTCAGATTATTGTTGGTTCGTACGATCCAAATGATAAAATGGAATCACACGGTGGACGAATTTTTATCGATGATTATGACGCTGATGACTACTTATATTACACAATTCGTTTCCAAAATGAAGGAACAGCAAGTGCCGAATTTGTTATTATTGAAGATGTTTTGGATGCTCAAATTGACGAATCAACACTAGAAATGGTCAGCGCAAGTCATAATTATATCATGACCCGAATGAACAATGAAGTAAGTTGGGATTTCAGAAACATAAATTTACCACCCGCATCAGTAAATGAAAGCGAAAGTATGGGATATGTTACCTTCAGAGTACAACTTAACCCTGGAATTGAACTAGGTGATGTGGTTCCGAATACCGCAAATATTTTCTTTGATTTCAATCCGGCTATTATTACCAATACGTTCAACACCGAGTTTGTAGCACCATTAAGCACCACCACTTTTGCCAATGGTAACTTTGCAATGTATCCAAATCCAGCTCATTCAACTGTGGAAATAAGTTTGCAAAACACTAGCGACAAAATAGAAACGATTCGTATTTTTGATGTGATGGGAAAACAAATCCAAACCATCAAGACATCCACATCGGTTCAAACAATAGATGTCTCTGAATTGGCTAGAGGAATTTATATGGTAGAAATCACTACCGACACCAACTTAACCACGACAGAAAAGTTAGTTATAAAATAAGAAGAAATATATTTAAATATCAATCCCGATCTTGTTACAAAAACGAGATCGGGATTTTTTTATCGATTCAACCACCAAATACTGGCATTCAAAATCGTAGCAAAACTAACCCATAATAGATAAGGAATAAACAACATTCCCGCAATACGATCAATTTTTTTAAACTGCGAATACGTTTCAAAAATCATCAGTAAAAGCACTACAATTTCAATTAATGCCAAAAGCGGATTGTGTAAACTGAAGAAAAGATACGACCACAACGCATTCAATCCCAACTGAATAATAAAAAACAAAAACGCTTTTTTTACCAATTCGGGTTGCTCAGGTTGTCGGTTCCAAACTAATCCACCTGCCACACCCATCATGATGTAAAGTGCGGTCCAAACCGGTGCAAAAATCCAATTAGGCGGATTAAAAACAGGTTTTACCAAAGTGGGATACCAAGTCGTTATATGTTCACGCGTTTCCATTCCCGACAAATAACCAATTGTCAAACATGTGATTACTACTACCACAATTCGAAGTACTTTTTGCATCTGTTTAAATTTTTCACAAATATACTAAACAAAACAACAACCTTTTATTGAAATAAGTATCTTTGTTTCAAAATTCCCCGATATATGATTTCCGAAAAGGATTTTATTTTTACGAAAAAAACCGAAACGATACATAAAGGAAGCTTTGAATGGAGTGCTCCGAGCAACATTGCCTTAGTAAAATACTGGGGTAAAAAAGACAATCAGATTCCGGCCAATCCATCAATTAGTTTTACGTTAAACCAATGTAAAACGATCACCAAGTTATCGTATGAAACCAAAGAAGCTTCAATCGATTTTTCTTTTGATTTGTTATTCGAAGGAAAACCCAAGGAAGATTTTAAACCCAAAATTCAGAAATTTTTCGAGCGAATTGAACTATATTGTCCGTTTTTAAAAGACTATCATTTTACTATCGATACGCAAAATACATTTCCGCACAGCTCCGGAATTGCATCTTCCGCATCGGGAATGGCAGCATTGGCGATGAACATCATGAGTTTAGAAAAAGCCTTAAATCCAACAATAACCGACCAATACTTTTACCAAAAAGCCTCTTTTTTAGCTCGATTGGGCTCGGGAAGTGCCTGCAGAAGTGTAAAAGGAAGCCTTGTAGTTTGGGGGAATCACGCCGAAATAGCAAATAGTTCTGATGTATTCGGAGTGGAATTTCCAAACAAAATTCATCCCAATTTTAAGAACTATCAAGACACCATTTTATTAGTCGATAAAGGCGAAAAGCAAGTTTCTAGTACCGTTGGTCACGAATTGATGCACAATCATCCGTTTGCTGCACAACGATTTGAGCAAGCGCATCACAATTTATCTGCCATTAAATCCGTTATAGAAAGCGGAAACCTAACTGATTTTATTCAAATTGTTGAAAGTGAAGCACTAACCTTACACGCCATGATGATGACGTCGTTACCGTATTTTATTTTGATGAAACCCAATACCTTGGAAATCATTAATAAAATCTGGAAATTCAGATCAGAAACTAAAATTCCGGTTTGTTTTACACTCGATGCTGGTGCAAACGTCCACATTTTGTATCCCGAAAACGTTAGAGTTGAAACTTTGCAATTTATTAAGTCCGAATTAGTTGGCTATTGTCAAAATGGTCAGTATATTTGTGATGAAATTGGTTATGGAAGTCAATTATTACTTGATACATAAAATATGAAAGGACCCTTATTTTACTCCAAAATACTGCTCTTCGGAGAATACGGAATCATCAAAGATTCTAAAGGTTTATCAATTCCTTACAATTTTTACAACGGCGCATTGAAAGTGGATGAAAATTCATCCGACGAAGCGCTAAAATCCAATCAAAGTTTACGAAGATTTGTCACCTATTTGGAGCAGTTGCAAAACGAGCAACCCGAGTTGGTTACCTTCTCTATTGAAACATTGAAAGCTGATGTAGAACGCGGAATGTATTTCGACTCCAGCATTCCTCAGGGCTATGGCGTGGGAAGCAGCGGTGCATTAGTTGCTGCGATTTACGACAAATACGCCAACAACAAAATCACTGTTCTCGAAAACTTGACGCGTGAAAAATTACTGCAATTAAAAACTGTTTTTGCTCAAATGGAATCGTTTTTCCACGGAAAAAGTTCCGGCCTTGACCCATTGAACAGCTATTTGAGTATTCCGATTTTAATCAATTCTAAAGACAATATTGAAGCAACCGGAATTCCAACTCAAAGCACAACCGGAAAAGGAGCTGTGTTTTTATTAGACTCCGGAATTGTTGGTGAAACAGCACCAATGGTAAACATCTTCATGGAAAACCTAAAAGATCAAGGGTTCCGCACCATGTTGAAAAATCAGTTTGTCAAATATACCGATGCCTGTGTAGAAAACTTTCTAGGCGGAGACATGAAATCGTTGTTTTCCAATACCAAAAAATTGTCTAAAGTGGTGTTAAACAACTTCAAACCTATGATTCCTGAGCAATTCCACGGAATTTGGCAAAAAGGAATTGACACCAACGATTACTACTTAAAATTATGTGGATCAGGCGGAGGAGGCTATATTTTGGGCTTCACCGAAGATTTAGAAAAAGCAAAAGAATCACTGAAAGACTACAAGCTCGAAGTGGTGTATAATTTCTAAATAATGCTGAGCAGAAAAACCAAAATCACAGTACTGAAAATCATCAGTATGTTTTCTGTGGTCCGCGGTTACAACATTCCAGTTATTGCTTTAGCCCAATATTTATCAGCTATTTTTATCTTAGCTCCCGAAAAAAGAGCGCTTTCGGTTCTACTCGATTTCAATCTATTCATCATTGTTTTGGCCTCGACGTTGACCATTGCGTCGGGTTATATCATCAATAACTTTTACGACAGCAAAAAAGATTTAATAAATCGACCGAATAAGTCACAACTCGACCGACTTGTCAGTCAGAAAACCAAATTACAAGTTTATTTCACCCTCAATTTCATCGTAGCGTTACTGGCCTTTTTGGTTTCGTATCGGGCGATGCTTTTTTTCTCGGTATACATTTTTCTGATTTGGTATTATTCGCACCGTTTAAAAAAATACCCCATCATCGGAAACTTAACGGCTTCACTACTTGCCGTCTTGCCTTTCTTTGCGATTTTACTCTACTACAAAAACTTCTATCCGCAAATTTTTGCCCACGCGAGCTTTTTATTTTTATTGATATTAATTCGTGAAATCATTAAGGATTTAGAAAACATAAAAGGCGACATCGCCAACGATTATCGCACGATTCCTGTAAAATATGGTGAAGCGTTTGCCAAAAAAATCATTACGTTTCTAACGATTTTTACCATCATACCCGTGTATTTTTTAGTCGAAATCTACGATGTCGGCTACATGGACATCTACTTTTACATCAGTTTAATCGTACTCGTTTTTTTTCTATTGTTACTATGGAAATCAAACACCAAAACGCACTATTTACAACTGCACAACATCTTGAAAATATTGGTAGTTTCGGGCGTTTTTTGCATTGTGCTCATCGAGCCAGAAGTGCTCATCCATGGAAGATCGTTACTAAAAATTTAGGTTTGAAGCGAATCAGTAGGCTTCTCGGTAATCCATATTCCTGCCATTCGCGCCACATGGTGGACTGCTTCTGTCAGGGCTAGTCGGCAGGCTTTGGGTGCTAAATCAGAATTGCTTAGTTATTCGTCTTTAAACCAACCCGAATACATGACATAATTGTTCGAAATTCGTTCAATTTCTCCTGCAAAATCAGAAGCATTGATGTCTTTTACTTTCTTGGCTGGAACGCCAGCGTAAATCGTCCCCGATTCGACAACGGTATTCTGAGTAACAACTGCTCCAGCCGCCACGATCGAATTGCTTTCCACCACACAATTATCCATGACAATGGCGCCCATACCGATCAAAACATTATCATGAAGCGTACACCCGTGTACAATGGCGTTATGACCAATAGAAACGTTGTTCCCAATAGTCGTGGGATGTTTTTGATACGTCGCATGAATAATCGCTCCGTCTTGGATATTAACTTTGTTTCCAATTTTAATAAAATGTACATCACCACGAATTACGGCGTTGAACCAAACACTGCACTGCGAACCCAAAACCACATCGCCTACAATGGTCGCGTTTTCGGCTACATAACAATCTGCAGGAATCTGTGGTGATTTTCCGTTTACCGATTTTATAATCATAGTTTTTTGTTTAAAAAAAATCCCAATAGTATTTATTGGGATGAGTTTATACTAATTCACAGCCGGACAATTACAGTGGTATTTCTCTGGTGAACAGAACAAGTTGATTCCCAAAGTAATGTTGTGGAATCCTGCATTGTCAAACTTCACATCGCCACCCAATTGTGAGTAGGTGTACGCAAACATAAAACGGTCGTAGTTCACTCCCAATATCGGTGAAAAATACTGTAGTTTCTGTGTGGCAATAGCCGTTCCTTCTACATACTCTGCTCCGTCTAAACTTCTGCGGTACGAAAAACCTGCCCATACTCTACCAAAATCCATATTCTTATACGCCTTGATGTTCAAATCAATCATCGACTCCTTGGTTTGGCTGATGTACTGAAACAACATTGAGGGTTCCCATAATATGCGCTCCTCGTCGCCAAAGACATACCCCATATTAAACACTACTCGCTTTAAATTGACTGGTTCTCTATCTGTATACAATTTTCGCTCACTCGCTAATGCATTCTTCACTGTAGCATGGGCATAAAAATCCAAATAATTATACGACGCTCCAATGTCAACATTAAAGTAACCCGCCTTTTGAACTATCGTTCCATCAATGATGGGATCATAACTCGGATTACCAATTAAAAAGTCTCTCTCATCGAGTGTGCTTTGTGCAAAACCTACATTCATTCCAAAAGACAACTGATTCAAATCCACTTGATCTCTAGAGAACAACAAATGATGCGCATAAGTCAGTCGCATTCCTTTTTGTGCGTGGTATCCATTCTTGTCGTTGATCAGTATGATTCCTGCTCCTGAGCGCTCTCCTACTCGACCATTCAAACTCAAAGTCTGCAATGATGGTGCGTCCTCTTGTCCTGCCCATTGTTGTCTGGCTGACAATCTAACCTTAGCACAACTAGCTGCGCCTGCCATCGAGGGATGTAATAAATAATAATTGTCTGATAAATAATCGGTGTAAACGGGCAATACTTCTTGTGAATAGTTATTGGCACTTAATATCAATGCTAATAGTAGGCATACTCTTTTAATAATCATCTCTAGTGTTTTATCGTTTTAATGAAAAGTGGGCTCTAAATTGTCTGGTGGCGCTTTGCTCTGAAAAATCTACCGTAAACCAGTAATCGGTCGCTGGCATCTGTTGTCCATTGTAGGTACCATCCCAACCCGGACTCTGTGAACTCAATTGCTTAATCAGTTTGCCATGGCGGTCAAATATATAAATTTTTGCCGTCGGTTGACCGCTCAGTCCAACTATATTCCAATTGTCGTGGATGCCATCTCCATTTGGAGTGAAATACAACGGGTAATCTATAGTTTGAACTTGAGTCATAATTAGTGGGTCACAACTGTTATCTAGTCCACCCTCGGTATCCCATACGGTGATGATGTGGTCGCCAATTCCAACGTACTCAAATATGGGTGAATCCTGACGTGGTCCATCGTCCAAACTGTATTGGTACGTTCCATAACCTTGCACCGTTACGGTAATAATCTGATTGTCGGCAAAGGCATTGGTTACTGTATATCCTATTGTTCCTGTAGCTGGGGTAGCCTGACCCGATTGAATCACCAAATAATCCTGTGATACACTTGAGCAGCCCAAGGCACTTGTACTGGTCATCTCTAAAGTGAAGATACTCGATTGGTCATCGTTCAGTGGATTGTTTATTGTGTAGGTTGGTCCTGCCGTTCCTTCTGGTCCTGGAATGGCAACATTGTCCTCATACCACTGATAGGTATAAGTCGGACGTGGTGTAGTAGGCTCATTCAAATACGGTATCGTTTGATTTTCTGATACTAATGTCAAAGGTCTAACTACTGCTCCACTGGTAAAGTCCACACAAATTACATTCAATGCTGGGTCGTTGGTAATAAACGGCTCTGGCATTTGTTCTACAACAATGTTGAAGGATACCGTTTTAAAACATCCTGTAGCGTTGTTGGTTACCGCTGCCCAGAACGTATGGGTATAGGCTGGGTAGTTCACCGTGTCGATAATAGCTGTTGGCGTTAGTGGTGGTGTAGCATCTGGGTTGTACTCGCTCTCATAGAAGGTCACCGTAAATAAAGTCGGGTCTTGTCCGTTTAAAATCTCAGTCTCTAGTGAGGCCAATGAATAAATCTCATATCCGTCGTTTACACCATCCGTGTTGTCGCACGTAGCAAGCGGTGCTGCTGGTTGTGTGATGCTTGGCTTTGGATTCACTATAATATCAAAGTCGGTGATACTCGTACAACTCGTAGTATGTGTAATTCCTGTTACTGGGTCAACATACGTATTGGTGGTCGTTACACTTACATAAATCGTCTGTGGATTGGTAAGGTTGGTATACGCCGATGGATTGGTTATCGGAATCGTTAGACCTGCATCCTCAAAGAAGCTTACTACATAAGTCGATACGGGTGTGGTGTCGTTTCCATCGAGTATCAAATTGTTATAACTCGGTAGGTTAAACACCTCAAATCCATCGTTACCCGTAGCATCTTCCTCACAAATCTGTTGATCGTCAATAGCGTTGGCTATCGGTAGTGGGTTGATGATAAACGGTTGTTCTACGATCTTGTAACAGTTCTGTCCTGTATATTCGGTAAATATATTACTGGTCACAGCAATGTAGATGTATTGAACTTCATTTACTGGACGTGGTGTTTGTGTAGCTAATGTAGGATCTCCAATATAAGCCAACGTCGGATTTAAAATTTCATTCACCGGTGGCACCGCTGTAGCATCAGCTAAGCTGTGGAAATAGTGTGGCGTTACGTTAGGGTCGTTGTTTAAAATATAGTTCTCATTCACTGTAATATCAAAGAACTGTTGTCCTGAACCTTGCGCATCCTCGCACTGTGGTGCTAGTATTGGAATATTGGTCGTGTTAGGTGTAGGAATCGGTAGTACTCGAATATCCATAGTGATGTAACTTCTACATCCATCGGGTGAGGTAACCATAACTCCCAAGGTTTGAACCGCGGGTTGAACATTCATGTAAGCGGTTGGGTTGGCGATGGCTACACTGGCTGGTGTTATTGGCCAACTTGGGTAGTACGTTACCGTATATCCTGCTAGTCCTTGAGTGATTAAAAGATCTCTAACCGTTAAATCAAATGTCGTAAAAGTATTGTTAGGCAAAGTGTCATCATCACACAAGCTAAGCGCTGGCGGTGTGGTCAGTGCCAGTGGAATGTTGATAATTAGATTAAACTCTCCAATCTCAAAACATCCTGTGGTATTGTTCTCTACTACAACCCAGATTGTTTGTCCGTTGGTGCCGGTATAGGTTGTGGTAGGAATAATGTTGTTTACTTGTTGCTGTGCATCGGCTAGATTTGTGTAATACGTCACGGTGTAATTCGAGGTCGGTGGAACAGTTTGCGCGGCTAATATCAGCGCCGTTTGTTGGGCTAAGTTCACTAGTGTCGAGGCATCTTGGTTGTTGCTGTCCTCATCACAATATACTAAATCGGCCAAGGCTGGCATACGCGGACTCTGATTTACCTTTAACTGAATTGGAATTACTCCTCTACAACCTGTCGCTGGATTCACCACAGCAACCCATAGGGTTTGCATAAACGGAAGGATATTGGTGTACAATCCTGTTGTGTTAATGATATTTGTTCCATTTAGTGCATCGGTCTGTGTCTCGTGGTACGTAACCACATTACCCGTTGGATTAGCGCCTAATATTCCAGCGCTTAGTGTGTTCAAATCAAACTCAAACAATCCGTTTTGATCGGTGTCACATACTTCATACGCCGTAAGTGGTGCCACTGGAACTGGTAGTGGATCTACTCTGATGTCCATAGTCGAAACCACATAACAGCCCGTGCTGGTATTGGTCACTCGGATACCTAAGGTTTGAACAAATTGAATTACATTAGTATACAATAAATTGCTAATCGCATTGGTATTGTTGTTCGCATCAAGAAGGCTTGGGTAAAACGTAACGCTCATTCCCAATTGATTCAGTACTATACAATCTACTTTAGTTTGTAAATTAAACTGCTCAAACCCTACACCAGCTGCTGCAGTTTCACATAGCGTATACGCCGAACATGCCGGTTGGTTTACAAGTGGTAACGGATCAACAACTAATTGTAATTCTACGATATCAACACAACCCGTAGCCGTAGTCTCTACCACAACCCAAATCGTTTGCGTATTGATGACCGTATTGGTGTAGCTCGTTGGTGTACCTATTGCATTGACTTGTCCCTGAGCATCAGCCAAACTCTCATAATACGTCACTGTATGTGTCGCTGGGTTTATCCCTCCCAATATCTCAGCCTCTTTATCCGTTAAATTGAAAACCACAAAGCCTACTTGAGCGTCGCCATTGTCGCACTCGTGTAAATCTGTTGGTTCAACCGCGATGGGTTTAGGGTGGACGATAAGTTGTAATGCGACTACTTCGAAACAACTAGTAACCGTGGATTCCACTCGAATATAAATGGTTTGCGTCCAAGGATTTATATTCATATAAGCCGTTGGAGTTGGTATAAAAGTAGCGTCTACCAAAGCATCGGTTTGCGTTTCATGAAAAGACACATTGTACGGATTTCCTCCTGTCACAAAATTAATGACCTGAGTCAAATCAAATAAATTAATACCGTCATTATCATCCGAATCACACACTTCAAGTGGCTGCGGATTAAAAACAACGACATCATTAGGTATATTAATGATTGTGAAATTTACTGGATTCGTAAAACAATTGGCACTTGTTTGATGTGCAACTATATTGTGATTTCCAGATGATAAATTTAAAAATGTAGGACTCGCTTGATAGGGCAATCCGTCGAGTGAATATTCATAATTTGTTCCTACTGGATCAGTAACAATCACACTATTGGTATTACAATTTTGTTGAATCGTTATCGTTGGAGGCGCAATTGGGAAAACAACAATCTGCATGGTAGTTGTAGTCGCACACTGACCAACAGAAGGCGTAAATGTATAGGTTGTTGTTGCCGTATTATTTAAAGCAGGTGACCATGTTCCGTTAATTCCGTTAGTTGAAGTTGTGGGTAATGCACTAATAATTGCTCCCGAACAAATAGGCGCTACCTGCGTAAACGTTGGAGTAGCATTTGGATTAACTGTTATCACAATCGAAGTAGTAGAAGCACATTGCCCTGCAGTTGGAGTAAATGTGTACGTTGTTGTAGTCGTATTGTTTAAAGCAGGAGACCACGTTCCGGTAATACCATTCGTTGATGTCGTTGACAATGGAGCTAAAATTCCTCCCGAACAAATTGGGGCAACTGCCGCAAATGTTGGAGTGATGATCGGATTCACCACTATTGTCATCGTTGTGGTCGTACCGCATTGACCCGCAGATGGCGTGAATGTATACGTCGTTGTTGCAATGTTATTTAAAGCAGGCGCCCACGTTCCGGATATACCATTCGTAGATGTGGTTGGCAATGCTGGAATGGTTCCTCCTGAACAAACAGGTGAAACTTGAGTAAATGTTGGGGTAACATTTGGATTCACCGTAATGGTCATGGTTTGTGTTGTAGCACATTGACCAGCAGCAGGTGTAAAAGTATAGGTTGTGGTTCCTGAATTATTTAACGCAGGCGACCAAGTTCCGGTAATTCCATTTGTTGAAGTGGTGGGCAAAGCATTTAAGGTTCCTCCTGAACAAATGGCTGCAACTTGTGTAAAAGTTGGCGTAGTAGGAGTTGCAATCGAAACGTTCAAGGTTTGTGTAGTCGCACACGGATTCAACGTCGCATTCGGAGTAAACACATACGTTCCATTTGCGGTAGTACTAACTGTAGCTGGCGACCATGTTCCCACGATTCCGTTTGGAGAGGTTGTCGCTAAAACCGGCGGAGTACTTCCGGAACAAAGTGGAGCGATAGGAGCAAAATTCGGAGCTATAGTCGCAGCACAAGGTGTATTACAGGTTTCGGTTTGTGGCGTTACACAATCTATTCCGTTAACAGAAAGATTAAAAGTAACCGATTGACCCGGTAATAGTCCACTAACTACAAAATGCGATGGCTGAATTAATGTTCCCGAAATCCATGGCCCGCCCGCAATGGAATAACTGTAATTAAAGCTAGTCTGACCTATGTTATTGAAATCAAAATGAATCGATGTTGGTGTTGACAAAGCACTATCACAAAACAAATTCAAATTAGGACCTGCGGGTGAAACTGTCACCACAATCGGTGATCTCACACTTTCACAAGCGCCAATAGTCTGACTTACATAATAAGTTGTTGACCCTAATGCTGCTGTAGACGGAGTCGGCGCAGTTGGTGAAGCCGTTCCTCCTGTAGCATTTGTACCATACCAATTGAGTGTTCCTCCAGGAGCTGTTATCGCAGTTAAAGGAGAAGAAGTTCCTCCAATACATAATGTAATATTAGAAGTGATAGGCGCTGGACATCCCACTACATTCGAACACGTTTGTGTTCCTGCTGTAAAACATCCTGTTCCTACTGGTGTAACCGTAATAACAACAGAACTTCCATTCGGAATCCCCGAAACTGTATAACTTGTTGCAACAACCGATCCTCCACTTACGACCGCTCCACCATTCACCGTATAACTTACAGTGTAACTCGTTGCACCAGAAACCGAATTCCAGTTAAAAACTACTGAACTGGCTGTGACTGCTCCACATGTGATGGTAGGAGCAACACCATTTTGAACCGTAACCACAACACTGTTTGATAAATTACAAACAATAGGCGTGGTAAACGAAATATCATCAATCGCAAAATCATTTCCATTACTAGTAAGTACACGATCGTAAATACATATTTCTGCTGTTGTGTTCGCGCCTGAATTCCAAGTGTATGTGCGCTGAACCCAGTTACATGTCGTGTTTGGTGCAAAAGCTATTCCAACAGAAGCTCCGTTGATCAGCACTTCTAAATTCGCAGGATTGGCTGCTGCAACCGTTTGAACCCAATAACTAAATGTATAATTTTGTCCAGGAATAACAGGAAGCGTTTGACACCAAACGCTGTTATTTCCTCCATTGGCGGTGGATCCATCCACTACCATCATATTTCCTGTTCCGCTCGTGTGGTCCAAACAACTTGAAAAGCCCGGAAACCAAGTGTTCGAATTGGGAGTTATTCCGTAGGTAGTTTGAGCTCCCACAGGAGAAGTTACCGCTAAATATTCATAATCGCTTACAAATCCTGTGTTGCCTAGTGAAAAATTTCCATTAAAAATTAAGTTTGCAGATGTAGTAGCCGTAGAAGTTACGGTATAGGTTGTGGTTTGAGTCGGACTTACGGTAGGCGTTGCGCTATTAGGTGTAGTTAACGAACTATCCGCAGGTGATGCCGTCCAAGTATAGGTAGAACCACCCGAAGCACTTAAATTAGTTGAGCTTCCTGGACAAATTGTAACTGGCGCACTCAATACTAAATTGGGTGCATTCGAGATTACAATTCCGTTTAAAGTCACAGTGGCTGCAGGAACGGTGCTATCGGTAACCGAAATCGAATACGTTCCAGCAGGTAATCCTGTAAAAATTCCCGTAGTATTGGTTGCATTTACGGGTCCGGAAATCGAATAGGAAACATACGGCGCTGTTCCGTCCAAACCATACAAAACAATCGACCCATCTGTGGTAGCAGTACATGAAGTATTAACCACAGAATAGGCAAGTGATAATGGCTGTAAAGGTGCTGTAACCGAAAAATCATCCACTGCAAAATCATTTCCAACCGGATTTACATTCGTATTCCATAATTCAATATTCACACAAGCGTTTGTTGGAACAAAAGTATACACTACTTGTTGCCAACCACTCGCTGGTAAACCAACTACAACACTTCCAGATTGTAATGAAAAAGTGCTTACGTTGTTGAATTGAATTCCAATATTAGCTTGAGTAGTTGCATCAATAACGGTATTGGAAACCGATTTTACCCAATAACTAAAGGTATACGTAAGACCTACCGTTAAACCACAAACTCCACCACCTGTATTTCCAGCTCTCCAGAAACGTTGGTTTCCACCAGTAGTATTTCCGTCGATTACCATCATATTTCCAGTCCCAGTGGTATGATCACCGCCTGAAATAAAATTGGCCAAATTCATGGGCTGCGGATTGGTCGTAAAAGCATAATTCCCTGGAATTGTTACACCGGTGAAAGGTGCAGAAATCAATGAATATCCTGCGCCGTTCAAATTGAATCCAAAACCATTTCCACCCGACTGAAAATCACCGTTAAAAAGTAAATTTTGAGCAGATGATTGATTCCCTAAAACAAAGAGAAAAACAAAAAATATAGAGTTGAATACTAGTCTTTTCATGGGTATGTTAATTTGGCCGCCAAATTACTATTTATTACCAAAACCACATAGTAAAAAAACGATAAATTGTAAATTTTATTCTACTCCTAAAAAAAAGCTATTTTCAACTGATTCATTATATTTTTTTGTAACTTTATTTAAATTTAAAATCACACAAATTATGGCCGTATTAAAAGTTATCGAAGTCCTTTCTAGCTCAGAAACAAGTTGGGAAGATGCAACTCAAAAAGCAGTTGCCCAAGCAGCAAAATCTTTAAAAAACATTCGTTCAGTTTATGTTCAAGAGCACAGCGCTCAAGTTAAAGATGGAAAAGTTTCAGAATACAGAGTTAATCTTAAATTAACATTTGAAATAGAATAATAACTTATCCACTTCAAAATTTAGTGTAAAATTCACATTTAATTGCGTATAATTGCATCTTAATTTTTAAAACCAACAATCATGGGAATAGGAAGTTTTTTTAAAGGGTTATTTGGCAAAGCCAGTGCAAGCGTAGATTCTATGGCAGATAAAGCGGAAGAATTAGCAGGCGAAGCAATTGATAAAGCCAAAGAAGTTGCCGCTCCAATAATGGATAAAGTGGAAGATTTTGCTGATTCCGCTAAGGAAAAAGTAAGCGAGTATGCACCTCAAGCTGGTGAAGCTATTGAAAACGCAGTGGAAACTGTAAAAGAGAAAGTAAGCGAATTTGCTGACAAAGCAGAAGATGTTGCTAGCAATGCGATTCAAGCTGTAAAAGAAAAAGTATCCGATTTAACGGATGGCGGTGCTGAAAAAGCAGAAGACGTAGCAGATGTTGCGGCCGAAAAAGCGGCTGACGTAACAGAAGATGCTACTGAAAAAGCATCCAATTTTACAGATGTCGATATTGAAAAAGCAGCAGACGAAAACGCTGATTAATAAAGAAATTTTATACCTTTGTAACTTATTAAATCACGCTTACTTAGCGTGATTTTTTATTATAATGCTATGAAAAACATATTAGAAATCCATTTACTTGCCGAATACACCTCCAAATTTATAAAAGAGCTGATTGAATATTCTCCCAAACTGATTTCGGCTTTTATCATTTTATTTGTGGGATTATATGTCATTCGATTGCTCAATCGTTTGTCAAGAAGAATAATGGTTCAACGCGAACTGGATCCAACTCTATCGAAATTTTTAGCTGATATTTTATTATGGGCGTTGCGCGTCCTATTATTTGTAACGTTCATATCCAAACTCGGAATTGAAACTTCGTCATTTGTTGCGATTTTAGGAGCCGCCGGATTAGCAGTCGGACTTTCCTTACAAGGTTCACTCTCCAATTTTGCAGGTGGAATGTTGATTATTCTGTTCAAACCGTTCCGCGTAGGCGATACTATAGAAGCGCAAAACGTAATTGGAACCGTCAAAGAAATTCAGATTTTTGTTACTAAATTAATTACCGCAAACAATCAAACGATTTTTATTCCGAACGGAATTTTATCGAACGGCGTCATCATTAATTATTCAATTGAAGGAATCAGAAGAGCTGATTTAGTGTTTTCGTTGTCGTACGACACGAATATTCTTGCAGCAAAAAACATTGTTACTCAAGTGATGAATTCACATCCTAAAGTACTCAAAGATCCAGAAGCTATGGTTGTGGTTAAAGGCTTGACCGATAACGCCATACACTTATCCATTCGTCCGTGGGCAAAAAACGAAGACTTTGCGATTGTTTCTTCCGACGTTTTAGAACAATGCAAAACTGCTTTCGATCAAGCCGGAATTATAATTCAACCTTTTGTTAGGGAAAATCCGTAGCGATTAAGAAGTCATCATAAAATCCTTCAGATAATACGGCTCAAAGTACGCCACATCTTCAAAGTCACTCTTTTGAAATTTCTCATACGACAATGCGCTCATTTCTTTTGATGAAGGATACACAATCGCATCATGAAAAACAAAGTTGGATTGTTGCAACATAGTTTTTGCTTTTTCAGTACTATCGCCAATAAAATGGATGGTTTGTTCGAAAGAAGTAAAACTTTCTGAAGTTAAAATTTCGGCTTTCACCTCTCGAATCATTTGATGGTTTGCATCAAAAATAGCCGAATAGACTTCCATACGTCGCGCGTCAATCATCGGCACAATCAAACCGCTTTCAACAGAAACTTGTCGCGCCAAGATTGTCAGCGTATCGATAGAAATAAGTGGGATTTTCAATCCGAAACACAATCCTTTTGCAGCAGAAACACCAATTCGTAGTCCAGTATAAGAACCCGGACCTTTACTCACCGCAATTGCTTTTAAATCGAGTATCGAAATTTGAGCTTCTTTAAGAATTTCTTCGATAAAAACATGCAATCGTTCAGCGTGCGAATAGCCTTGCTCGGCTATTTCTTTACACAACACTACGTTTCCGCTGTTGGACAACGTTACCGAACAATTTTTAGTAGACGTTTCAAGATTTAAGATGAGCATTTAGTCTATTTTGATTTTTTTTCGTCTTCTTTTTTGGCTATCGTTACCTTGTCACCCGAACTCAATTCTTTGGAAACCGTGTTATACGGACCAACAATAACCACATCGCCTTTCTTCAAACCGGTAAGTACTTCAATATTTGAGTCGTCTTGAATTCCGGTTTTTACAATTCGGATTTTAGCTTTATCGCCAACTTTCACAAAAACACATTCAAACTTTTTGTCGCTTTTGGCTTTGACTTTATTTTCGTCACCTTCTTCTTCTTCAACGTTGTATTTCTTGGTTGAAGTCGTATCCGACTTCATCACAATTGAACTAATCGGCACACCAATTACTTTTTCTTTTCGTTTGGTAATGATGTCAACTGTAGCGGTCATTCCGGGACGAAATGGTGAATACGTATCAGGCTTTCCTTCCAACAAATCTTGGTACGATTCTTTTACAATGCGCACTTTTACTTTAAAATTGGTAACTTGATCAGCGGTTGTTCCGGCACTAGCCGAATTTGAAATACTAGTTACAATTCCTTTGAATTCTTTTTTCAAATATGCATCCACTTCCACATTGGCCGAGTCTCCAACACTGATTTTCACGATATCATTTTCGTTCACATCTACTTCTACTTCCATATTATTCAAATTGGCCACACGCAAAATTTCAGTTCCCGTCATTTGTTGTGTTCCCAAAACGCGTTCTCCCAATTCTACGTTCAACATCGAAATAGTTCCGTCTGCTGGTGCGTAAATCGTAGTTCTTCCTAAGTTGTCTTTGGCTTCTTTTACCGTAGCATTAGCACTTTGTACTTGATAGTAAGCCGATTGTTTGCTGGCCACTGCAACTTCATACGAAGCAATCGATTTGTCCCAATCCGATTTAGAAATAATGCCTTTATCGTATAAGGTTTTGCTTCGCTCGTAACTGGCTTTTGCTTCTTTAAAGGTCGCGTCGGCCTGACTCAAAGCTGATTTGGTTCCGGATAAATTGGAAACGGTACGGTTGTAACCCGAAGTATACAAATCGGGATTGATGCGTACCAACAATTCGCCTTTTTTCACCACTTGACCTTCTTTGATGGGCAATGCAATGATTTCACCTGAAACTTCAGACGATATTTTTACTTCAATTTCAGGTTGGATTTTACCCGTAGCCGAAACGGTTTCAACGATGGTAATTTCGTCCACTTGAGCGGTTTCTACTTCTGCTGCTTTTTCTCTATTTCCTAATTTACCTGTCTTTGATAGATAAACAAGTAAAACCACCAACGCGATGACAACTCCTGAAATAATGTATATACTCTTTTTTGACATGGTATTATATTTTTTGTTTGAGTGGGATTCCGAAATAAAATTCAACCACTTTTTGTTTGAAAATGTAATCGTATTTGGTTCTAAGAACTTCTGATTGTGCGTTTAAAAATAAGGTTTGTGCCTGATTAAAATCGAATGAATTCATCATGCCAACTGCATAGCGTTCTTTTGCATAATTAAAAGCTTCCTCTCGAGCGGTGAGTGCAACTACAGCCGATTGATAGCTATTTAATGCACCTTTGGCATCGGTTACGGCGTTGTATACATTTCGTTCCAAATCAACTTCGGCTTGTTCTTGAGCAATTTTGGTACGCTCGAAAGCAATTTTGGTTCGGTCTACATTGGTTTTTACGGCAAACCCGTTAAAAATCGGAATGGACAATCGCACGCCAAAACTGTGTCCTTTATTGTTACTAAACTGATCAAATAAAGGAAGCGTTGCTAACACAGGATCGCCATTTTCATCAAATCCAGCAAATCCTTTTGAATCGCTCGCACGAGTATCAAAACTATAAAATCCAGATAACGTTGGTTGAAAAGCACCTTTCGCAATTTGAATGTCCTTTTGAGCCAATTCCAAATTGGTTTTAGCTATCTTCAACTCTACTCGTTCTTGTTTTGCTTTTTCGATAATGGCTTCCGGAGTTTGAAGCATGACCACACTTTCTTCTAATGTGACATTTTCTTCCACAACGTCAAAATCTTTAAAATCATCCAATTGCATCAATTGCGTCAGACTCAATTTCGACAAAAACAAGGCATTTTCTGCAGCAATGAGTCGTTGTTTATCGGCCGCGACCGTGGCTTTAATGTCTAACAAATCACCTCTGGGAATCATGCCTGCATTCACCAATTCGGTTGTTCTGATTTCTTGCTTTTCGGTATTGGACAATTGTTCCTTTTGAACTTTAATCGATTCTTTATTGAACAAAATTTGCAAATACGCATTGGCTACATTGAGTGAAACATCGTCTTTCATTTTGTCCAACTGATACTGTGAGGCTATCTTTGAAATGCTTGCTCTTCGGTACCGATTCTGATTTTGCAATCCGTTGTAAATATCAACACTCGAATTAATTCCCGCTGATGTAAACTGAGTCGTTTGATTTTCCAATAAACCTGTGGTAATATTTTGGTTCAAACCGATGTTCCACGAATGCGATGCGTTGGCGTTTAATGTGGGTAGAAAATTACCAAAAGCCGCCTTTTTGTCGATATCGACTGTTTTTAGGTCTAATTCGGTTTGTCGGATGGAAATGTTATTTTTCATAGCATATTCCACACATTCCAATAACGTCCACTGTTTTGCTTGCGAAAACGAAGTCAAACTCGTAAGAAGCAATAGGATAAAAACTGAAATTTTAGAATTCATAGAGTGAGTGTTACATTGAAACAACTAATGCCATGCAAATTTAAAGTATTTTATTGTACTACCGTTAAATTAACATATCCTTATCAGACGTGAAATTGAAAATTTTGTTACATTCACATCGGAAAAAAAGTTAGACGATGGAAGCTGGAAGTTGGAAGCTGGGAGAAAAAAATCGGCCAACAACGCCACTACTGCGAAATTTTTATTATTCTATATATTAAAATGAAGAAACTACTTTACTTACTTATGCTCTCTTTCTTATTTGGTTGTTCGTCGGCGACAAAAATTGAAGCCTTAAAACCCGAACCTTCGTTGAATACTCCAGTTGTTTATAACACCACGACTTCGTTTGTGAATATGCCCATGGACGTGACGTTGAAAGACATTGAAAACCAATTAAATAAATCATTAAACGGATTAATTTATGATGATTCGAATATGGAAGATGACAAAACCGAGATGAAAATTTGGAAAACTTCTGCCATCAAATTAGTCGAAAAAAACGGCAAAATTCAGTCGGTTTTACCGTTGAAGATTTGGTCAAAATTCAAATACGGAACCGATTTTATGGGATTAAACGATACGCGCGAAATTGAAGCCAACGGAACCATCACGCTAGTCAGCAGTGTTTCGTTATCGAATTTTAAAATGAGTACACAATCTACGATTGAAGATTTTGAGTGGACGGAAAGTCCGACTATTTTAGTTGCCGGAAAAAAAGTTCCGATTACATACATTTTAACTCCTACACTTTCTATTTTTAAATCGAAAGTTTCTAAAAAAATTGACGAAGCCATCGAGAAAACCTGCGATTTCAAACCGTATGTATTAGACATTTTAGAAACGATGAGCAATCCGTTTGAGACAAGTCCGGAATACGAAACCTGGTTCCGAATGGTTCCGATTGAGGTCTACAATACTGACGCGGTGTTAAAAAACAATACCGTAACACTCGATTTAGGATTGAAATGCAACATGCAAACGTTAGTAGGTCAGCGTCCGAAAAACGGTTTCGACCGAACGACCATTGCTTTCAAACCCGTAACCAAAATGCCCAATAAAACTACAGCTACGATTGCAGCAGTTTCTACGTATGAAAGCGCGTCTCGGATTATGACGAAAAACTTTCAAGGGAAAGAATTCGCTAATGGAAGTCGGAAGATTGTAGTTCAAAAAGTCGATTTATGGCACAAAGAAGGCAAAATGATAGTAGCGTTATCAATGACGGGAAGCATCAACGGAACAATCTATTTAAGCGGAATTCCGAATTACAATCCGATTACCAAAGAAATATATTTTGAGAATTTAGATTATGTTTTGAGTACGAAAGGATTACTGACGCGCACTGCCAACTGGTTGCTACAAGGCATGATTTTGAATAAAATAAAAGAAAATTGTCGCTATTCCATCAAAGAAAATTTAGACGAAGCTAAGAAGAACATGTTGCCGTATTTGAATAATTTTTCACCGATGAAAGGCGTTTTCGTCAATGGAACTTTGGATGATTTTGAATTTGAAAAAGTAGAATTGAACAATCAAGCCATCATCGCATTCATCAAAGCATCAGGAAAAATGAATGTGCATATTGATGGGTTGGAATAGTTAATAATTATTTTGCAACGAAAAATCAAGAATGAAGAAAACCACAAAAATTATCTTAACCGGATTTCTAATTTTAATAATTGGAATTTTTATACATCCGAAAAAGGTGTTTTATGAAGCAAAAATTATCGGAAAAGTAGTAGACGAAAATGGCAATCCTATTAAGGACGCTGTTGTGTGTCGAATTGAAGAAAAAAGTTTCAAAAATAAAGAAATAGGCTCAATAGAATCGATACAATTTAAATCACAAACTGTTACCACCGATGCATACGGAAACTTTCAACTTGATGAAAAATCGAGAATAGAATGGATTCATTCACCTTTTGATTTACCTTTTGTTTGGTGCTATGCGAACTTTGAAGTTTCAAAAAATGGGTTCACTGATTACAAAACCAAATTTGGAGATTTTGAAAAATTCAGAAACGAGAACTGTTATGCTTGTGAAAATATTGAATTTAAACCGACAATCATTTTGATCAAAAAAAATGATTAACTCCGATTTTATCATTTTTAAAAGCTCTTAAACACTAAGTTCACAAGTCAGAAACAAGAACGTTTATTTGGCTGATTTTCTTTTCGAATACATCCGATACACCACAAATCCGATGACGGCAACCAAGATATATGGAATGGCCATTAAGTAAACAATTCCGTCGTTCAAGGCTTCGTTTTTGGCTACATTTCCTTCACTTTCAAGCGCAGCGCGACACATCGCGCATTGTGCATTGGATGAAAGAGAATAGAAAAAAGAAGAAAGAAGAAAGATGATTTTTACAATCACTTTTCCTTTACTTTCGACTTTTGACTTTTGACTTTTGACTTTACTACGCATAATAAGGCGATATCAATAAATACACTACTACTCCAGTAACAGCGACATACAACCAAATCGGAAACGTAATTCGGGCTAATTTTTTATGTTTATCAAAACGTTTGGCCAAGGCGCGAACATAGGTAAAAAGCACCATCGGGATGATGGCAATCGATAAGAGTATGTGCGTGATTAAAATAAAGAAATACAGTAATCGCAAGCTTCCGACTGTTGATTCCTCCAATGAATCAAGTACACCATCGTGATTCGTATCGCCAAATTTTGTTGAATCAGAAGTAAGGTGATATGCGACGTACATCACCAAAAAGGCAAGTGAACATGCTATGGCAACTTTCATCAATCGCTCGTGTAATGCTCTGTTTCCGTTTTTAATCGACCAAACCGCGATGACCAAAATGATGGCAGTCAAACCATTTATCGATGCATAAATCGGAGGTAAAAATCGCAAAGGTTCGACATCAAAACCGAAGTCTTTCAATTTGAAACTAAAAAGCAATGCCACTACAATCGGAATGATGATGGATACGGCGATGATTAATTTGTTGTACTTATTTTCTGAGTTTGCAGTTTCCATACTTATTCTTCTAATAAAAGTTTAATATCTTCTTTGATGGCGTTGACACCTTTTGCATCTATTCCGTCGTAATACAAAATCGGATTATCATACTCGTCTTTTCTGCAACGGATGTTTCCTTTTTTATCAATCAATGCGAACAAACCCGAATGTTCAAATCCGCCGTTCACTTGCGCGTTTTCACCCGCATAAATATTGAATCCTTTGTTGGACAACTTCATGATGTACTCTTTTTCACCCGTTAGAAAGTGCCAATTTTGAGAAGTTACGCCCAATAATTTGGCGTGTTCTTTTAACACTGCTGGCGTATCATTTTCCGGATTAATGGTAATCGATGCGATGCCGAAATCCGAATCTTTTGAAAATTCTTTTTGCAACAAAAGCATGTTTTGATTCATTTTCGGACAAATGGTCGGACAGGTTGAAAAGAAAAACTCCAGTACGTATACTTTTCCGTCGTAGTCTTTATTGGTGATTTCTTTTCCGTCTTGATTGGTCAATTTGAATTGCGGAGCTGGACCAATTTTATGCAACGAAGATGCTGTATTGGCTTCGTTGGAAACACTCATTCGGTCATTTACTACGGTCGTTCCGTCTTTAATTCTGTTGATGATTCTTGGAACGAAAATGATTCCGAAAACTAAAATAATAAACGAAATTCCGATGTATGATTTATTTTTCATGTTATAATCCGTATTTTTTTCTGTTGGCTGAATTCTTCTTTAAGGCGAGACGGTATTCGGCAAGAACAATTTTCACGTCGTCGTTCAATTCGTTGTGCAATTCAGAAACCAAAGTCGTATTATAGCCTTCTCGATATTCTGCATCGTCTTTGTCGACTTGTCCTTTTCGACCTCTCACGTTACGTTCTTTATCAATAATGAAAACGTTGGTTGTGCCTTGCGTGGTATTGATGTCATCTTGCAGTTTCATTGCCTTGTAAAACCCTTGAATGTCTTTATCTGAAGCCATAACAAAATGCCAATTACTGATGTCGGTCAACCCAGCTAATTTCTTTGAAATTTCGGTCACTTGAGCTTCAGAACCAAAAGGCACGAGCATCACTACTTGAAAATCTTTGAACTCTCGATATTTCTTAAAAATCTTTTGATTTAGGTTGAAGAAGTTTCCTTTCCGCGCTTCAACATTCGAACCCGGAAATCCAACAAGGGTTATCTTTCCATCGAGCTTTATCTCGATGCTGTCAAGGGTTTTGAAATTTTTAAATTCGGGAACGCTCTTGGTTAAAATAGGAAGTTTGATGAATCCGTTTACGCCCGAGGCAAAAAATAAATACGCAACAATAGGAAGGATAAATAGGACGAAAAGAACGACATTCTTTTTCATAAGTAGAGCGAATTTTATTTGAGTACAAAAATAAAAAAATCCCGACGAAATCGGGATTTAAATTGAATTAATATCGTGTTAAAAATTCCATTTTATAGTAGAATCTCTAAAAACCCCGTATATATAATTTGCTTCTACAAGAAGAATAAATACTAAATAAATGACAAGGAAAATAACCGTCCAAACTACCGATCGACGCAATCCTGTGGTTTCGCCTTCCATGTGCATGAATGCCCAAACAATGTAGTAGGCTTTATATAAGGTTAGGATGATAAAAACCCAATTCAATAGGTTTAATCCCAACAAACTATTTTTGAATAAAATATCTGGTTTTATCATACCCAATGCTACCTCAACAATAGTTACTAAGGATAATAAACCGAAAACAAACCAAATTCTTTTTGTGTTAGACTCGTGTGCGTGTGCCATGATTCTTAAATCTTAAAATTAAACTAAATAGAAGAACGTAAATACGAATACCCAAACTAAATCGACAAAGTGCCAGTAAAGTCCAACTTTTTCAACCATTTCATAGGATTTTCTTCTTTCGTACGTACCAACCAATATGTTGATAAAAATGATAATGTTGATAATCACACCCGAAAATACGTGGAATCCGTGGAAACCAGTAATGAAGAAGAAGAAATCAGCAAATAATTTACTTCCGTATTCGTTTCGTTTCAAGTTTGCTCCTTCTACAACTAACGCACCTTTAGCAAGCATCTTTTCAGATTCTTCTCTACTAAGAACGGTTTTATGTTTAGGTTTGTTCAACCCTGATTCAGCACCTTTGTGAATTAACTCGGTACGTACTAAAATATCTTTGTTGGCTGCAAATCCTGCTTGAACTTCCGCCAGTGAAACTGATGGTAAATCAGAACTGTCATCAAACCATATTGAGTTGCTTTTGGTGTCTTCTAAACGAACAGCTGGCAACGAAACTGCAAAATCAGCTAGTTTCATACGCTCGCCTTTCGTATTGACGAACTGCAAGATGCTTCCTCCTTTTGTTTCTACCGCTCCGTATTCACCTTTGATGAAGTTTTTCCACTCCCAAGCTTGTGAGCCCACGAAAATTAAACCTCCAATGATAGTTAAAAACATGTAGAACGCTACTTTTCCTTGTTGCATTTTATGCCCAGCATCTACAGCCAAAACCATAGTTACCGAAGAAAAGATAAGAATAAAAGTCATCAATGCCACGTAATACAATGGCGCAGAAACACCGTGTAAAAACGGAAAGTGAGTAAACACCTCATCGGCGATTGGCCAAGTTTCAATAAACTTAAATCTTGAAAAACCGTAAGCAGCTAAAAATCCTGAAAAGGTCAATGCATCCGATACGATGAAAAACCACATCATTAATTTTCCGTAACTTGCTCCTAGTGGTTCGTTACCACCTTCCCAAGTTTTCCCTACAGTAGTTGCAGTTGTAACTGTCGATCCCATAAAAAGTAATAGTTAAAAAGTTCCCAAATTTACGCTTTTTTCTTATTTAAAGAAATATAAAAATAAAAACAAATAAATCCACAAGAAATCAAGGAAGTGCCAATACATTGCACCTAGCTCAATTCCAATGAATTGACTCGAATTGTACTTTTGTTTAAAATGATTATAAATTATAATTAATAGTGAAATAAATCCGCCAGCCACGTGTGCTAAGTGAGTTATGACTACTACGTATAAAAATGCTGAATTGATGTTACTTTGCGGTCCGGTAAAATAATTTCCTTGTGAAATCAACACTTCAAAACCTTGAAATTGAAAAAGCACGAATGCAATTCCGAGTGCTAAACTAGCTAATAAAAACAAAGAAGTCGACTTTTGATCGTCTTTTTTTATACTTCTTTTAGCTAAAAAAAAGCAAACACTTACCAGAAGAATACACACCGTACTGATAAAAAATGGTGTTGGCATTACAAAGTCTTTCATCCAATCTTCTCTCGACTTACTCACAAAAAAAGCACTTGTGATTCCGGCGAACATCATCGTCATACTTACCATCGCAAAAATAAGCAGTAACTTGTACGACCTATTTTTCTGGGCTCTTTGTTCATCAATTGTCATGATCATTATCTTAAAAATTTATCTACAATGTAGGTTATTTGAAGTAACGTGATATACGAAACACTAGCCAACATCAATGCTTTGGCAGCTTTTGCTGTTCGTTGCTTATACAATTGAACTGCAAAATACAACATCCAAAGGCCGAGCAAAAATACAATAATTGCAGCAACTGGAGAAATAAAAAATTGTCCCGTATAACCCAAGCACGGCAACAAGGAAGCAACAATTAACCAGCATGTGTATAATATAGTTTGGATGGCAGTCGACTTGTCTTTTTTACCCGTCGGCAACATGAAAAATCCTGCTTTTTCGTAGTCTTCGTACAAAAACCAACCAATAGACCAAAAGTGAGGAAATTGCCAGAAAAACTGAATTAAAAATAACGTTCCTGCTTCTATCCCGAAGTTACCCGTGGCCGCAACCCATCCCAACATAAAAGGAATGGCTCCCGGAAAAGCACCTACAAAAACCGACAAAGGTGTTTTGGTTTTTAATGGTGTATATAAACTGGTGTATAAGAAAATCGAAATTGCGCCAAACATGGCCGTTTTGGGATTTATCAAATACAGCAATACCAATCCAACTAAAGTAAGTAAAGAGGCGATGATTAAAGCGGTGTTAACCGACATTCTTCCCGATGGAACCGGACGGTTTTTAGTGCGATCCATCAAGACATCCAAATCTTTTTCAATGACTTGATTGAATGCATTGGACGCACCAACCATACAATATCCGCCTACCGAAAGCATGACCAAGGTTGACCATGAAAAAGGAAATTCATCGTCAAAACCCAATAAATAACCCGCAATCGAAGAAAACAAAACACTGATCGCCAAACCTGCTTTGGTGATTTCTTTGAAATCTTGAACTATGTTTTTAACGGAAAATGCAGTTGTTGTCAATGGGGAATTGGTTTACCAAATAGTTGTGCAAAAGTAGTTCATCAAAAAGGATTTGACAAAAAACATTTGATAAAATTATCTAAATCGTAATCGATTAATAATCAAAGTACCAATTAAAAATATCGCAACGCAATCCAATCGAAAACCAAGTAGTGCTTTCTTTGAATTCGGTTGCTGTGTCGGTAGTTGGATTAAAATTTCTATAAATTAGACTTCCGTACAATTTTAAATTGGTTTGCGGATTGATGAGATATCCCGCTTGCACATCGGCAATAAAAATGTTGGTTTTATTTCCTTGTGCAATCGCAACACCGGTATCGGCAAAACGATCGTCTTCGTAATCTTTGTAAATGTCGCCTCCGTAATTGGAATTTGCACCCGAATCGGCGAAGTCAAATCCGCGTTGACCAAACGTCATTTTGGCATCGGCAAAATAACGTCCTTTATGATAGCGCGCAATCGCCACAAATTCTCGCAAGTTTCCACCCCATTGGTGACCTAAACTCTGATTGTTGTGACCATAATTTGTTAACACATTACTGTGCGCATACACATACGGACGCACGTGATTGTACTCGGCTTGAAGTAATAAATTTTTAATCGTAAAAGCATTGAAGTACTTAGCTCCAATTTGGTACGCAAATTTATTTTTCCAACTGTTATCGCCCGCTTTAACATCGCCAAGCGAAAATTCATCCAGTAAAAACTGACCGTATACTACGATGTTATTGTTCCATTTGTATTTTGATGTGAGTCCGAGTAAAGCATTTCCGCTGCGTGACGAAGATGAAAATTCGACAGCTCGGTAAAATATAATCGGATTGATAAAATTAGCGTCAAAACCTCGTTCGTTTTGATTGGACCACACCACCGATTCGAAAAAACCGATGTTCAATCGTTTGCTCACATTCCAACTCAAATAATGCGCGGCAGTAAATTTAGTTGCATACGTGCGATCGACAGTTACTTCGTCGCGAACGTCTTTCATCCACGTATAAATATTGGTGTATTTAATTTTCCAAAATTGGGTGTTGATTTTAAAATAAGGATACGGACTAGCGCCATCGCTCAATAATAACGAACGATAACCATCGCCGAGAAAGTTCCTTCCGTGGCCTAATTGTAGGTTAAAAAACTGGCTAGGAGTAAACGTCAAATTGGCTTCTGCTAAGGGAAAATCAAAGGCATCGGTTTTGAATTCTTTTGCGATTCCGATTCCAGGAATAATGGCCGGATTTCCGCCAGACGGACGAATGGAAACAGCGTATCGGTTGAAGTAATCTGCAAATCGACCTTGACTTTCAAAAATGGTTGTCGTAAAGCTGATTTGTTTTCCCACTGCGCCACGAATGTTTATTCCGCGTGTATTGACATAGGTATAATCAGCAGTGCTCGGATCACTTTTTCCAGCTTGCAAATCAAAAATCGGATTCATGGTAAACCAGTAATTTTCACCTTGAATCGCCACCATACTTTCGTTCCAAACTTTTCTACCCAACCACGATGATTTGTTTTTTTGCAAGCTCGTATTGATGGCCGATAAATCAGAATATTTTGAAACTTCGGCGTAGGTATACGGTTTTGAAGCCGTGTGATTGTTGGTTCCGACTTGATTCATCTCGTCGTCAAATTGCGCATAATAACTGTGCGACAACGGTATGTTTAAATTGCTTTGAAACTGCGGATTATTGAATTTTGAATACTTGATTTGATCGAACTCGGGGTTTTCTTTTTGGGAAAGTGTTTTGTTTGATGAACCAACTGTTGCGTTATTTTTGTTCGTATTTGATTCTGAGTTTTCCGAAGTAACAACCGGAATTTCAGCTGGATTTTGCAACGGAATGGCCACGCGAATGGAGTATTTGGAATAACTCGGAACACCATTGTAGGTAGACGGCTTCACTTTAGGAAGCAATGCGATCACACGTTTGCTTTCAGTGATAAGTTCTTCATTAACAGCATCTACATATTGAACTTTAAAATTTCCTTCTTTATCAACTTCAAAAAGAATGTTAACGGCTGTTTTCAGTTCTTGTGAATTGGCTGGAACTTTAAAATTAGTATACACGAAGTTTTGCACTTCGCTATAAAAACACGTTTCGAGTTCGGCCGCTTCTTTTCCTTCACAATTTGAAAAAATGGGGAATTTTTCGCTGTTAACTTGTGCGAATCCAAGGTAAAAAGTAAACAAGAAAAAGAATATACAGACTTTAGATAACATGGTGTTTTGATGTTTTTTAGTAATCACTTTTAGAAATTTCTCCGTTTACAATTGCTTTGGCAGAAGATGTTCCAATGCGTTTTACGCCTAATTGAATCATTTCAATTGCTTCTTCATAGGTGCGCACTCCGCCCGCAGCTTTTACCGGAAGTGGTGATGCGTTTTCTAACATTAATACGATGGATGAATGAGTCGCTCCGTTGGGCAATCCGTTTTTGGTTGGATAAAATCCGGTAGATGACTTCACAAAGACGTTTTGGAAACATTCTTCTTTGAAATGAGAGATGATGGTATTTTTAATCAATGCAGAAAACTGGATGATTTGAGTTTCATTTAAAGCTGCCACTTCAATGATCCATTTGACTACTTTATGATGGGATAATCCGAGTTGTGTTCCTTGAATAATTTCGTTTCGAACGTAGTCTATTTCGCCTCGTTTAAAGGCTTCATAATTACATACAAAATCCAAATCGTCAGCTCCATCCTCAATGGCTTGTTTCGCTTCGGCTAATTTTTGTTCCGTAGAATTGGTACCTTCATGAAAACCAATTACGGTTCCGACATCAACCGTTGAATTGGCTTCGGTTATCATTTTTTTGGCTAATGAAACCATGTTGGGCCGAATCATAATTAACTTAAAACCTTCATCGATGGCTTCTTTGACAAAACCTTCCACTACTTTACCATTCGCTTCTGCTGAAAGTCCGGCTTGTTCAGCTGTTTTTAAGTACGTTGAATCGAGATAGCTTTTAAGGTTCATTGTATAATATTTATGTAAAAATAAAAAAATCCCACCAATGTGAGATTTAAATCTGTTTTTTCTTTAAAAGAAAGTACACCGATACGAATAAGGCGCAAAAAGCTCCAAAAGTGTTTGCGTATAAATCGTTTAAATCGGGCGTTCGATTTGTTCCTATAATTCCTTGTAATGCTTCCATCAGCAATCCATATCCGAAAGAAACTAACAAAACAATCCATAGCAAATGAGCACTATTTGTTTTTGCTCTGAAGTAAAAAAACCACAGTATATAAAACAAAAAATAAAAGACAAAATGAACCACTTTGTCTTTATTAGAAATATTAATAGGCGTATCTAAACCTTCAATTTTTGCCAAACTTAAAACGGTAACGATAAGCGTCCAAGTTATGGATAGAATTAAATAATTGGGTTTATGCACCAATCAAACTTTTATAAGCTTCGCTGTCTAACAACTCATCGATTTGAGATGCATCGGCAATTTTAATTTTTATCATCCAACCGTCTCCATATGGATCCGCGTTTACGCTTTCGGGAGTGCGTTCTAAAGAATCATTGAATTCGATAATTTCTCCTGAAAGTGGCAAAAATAAATCCGAAACTGTTTTTACCGCTTCAACGGTTCCAAAAACTTCGTCTTTATCAAGCGTTTGATCTAACGTTTCTACTTCAACATACACGATATCGCCTAGTTCTTTTTGAGCAAAATCGGTAATTCCTACTGTAGCAGTATCGCCATCAATCAAAACCCATTCGTGGTCTTTTGTATATTTTAAATTAGCTGGAATGTTCATAATTATAGTTGTTATTTTAATGTTTGTTTATCCTCCAAAAGTACTATTTCTTCTTTATTAATTCAAATGATTTGTATCACAATTTTAATTTCCGAAGTTATACCTCAATGTAAACCCAGAACGAATATTGGTCAATGGGAACGATGTTGAAATTACGGCTTGCGAGAACGAGTGATCGTAGAAGAAAATAGCGGTTAGACTTTTTGTAAAGGAATAATCGGCGGTTAATCGAGCAGTCCAAATATTTTGACCTCCAGCAATTTGATTGTTTTCATAATCTAAATAACGCACAATTGTTTTGTTATTTCTATACGAGAAATCAACTTTAAAATTAATATCACTTTTGATGATTCCAGTTGGACTATCCGCTAATTTGGTTGAGAAAACCACATCTTTGATTCGGTATCCAAAACCTAACACATATTCTAATCCTTGTACTTCAGTCAATAAATTGTTATCGAAACTCAACGATAAAGATCGGTCTTTTTTCATCTCCGCTAAAATTTTGAACGCATTTTTTGTTTCAAAATCAATTCGAGCTAAAGGTGAAAATTGTTCCACTAAATTGATGTTTCCGATGATGGTTTCACTGTTGAAATTTCCTCCGTTGTCTACTCCATTCGGATCCTGATTGTACTGAAAATTAGAACGGAACGAATTAATTGTATACGATGCCTTATAACTGTGCTGTAAGGAGAAACGTTTGAATTTGTCTTTGAAAAACTTCAATTTCATTAATCCAGTATATTTAATGTTCCAGTTCGGAAGTGGAATATCTCTGAATGCACTGAACGAAATTTTGTTGGCTGCTTCACCTTGTTTGTGGTCTACTAAACCAAAACCGGTATAGGCCGCTAATAAAGACGGAATCAATACCGCCTGACTATTTTTTCCGTATCCAATTGGGAATCCATCGGGACCGATATTCGCTGCCTGGGTAATATCAATACCTCTTTCAGTTGCTAATCGATTTGCAACAATGATTCTATTATTCCTAAAATCTTCAAAAGCAGAAGAATTCAATTCATCACTGGCGCGGAACGAAGTCTTAATCATCACCGTTGAAATCGCAAAATTACCCGTATTGAATGGAGATAGTGAGTTGTAATTTCCGAATTGATCTACATCAAATTGTTCAGAAAAATTATCTGCATAGGTTCTATTTCCGTTCAAATCGATTTTTAAATCAGAAATCGGTTCAAGATTAGCCGTAAAATTTATCTTTTTATTAGTGACCTGTGTAAAATTCTGATTGAATTCAGGGTAATTCGTCAACCATCCATTTTGTGCAGCTTCAAAGCGGATATCGTCTTGGCTTCCAAAGGCAAAACCTAATGATGGCTTAGCTGAACCAAAAAATCCTACAGACGGCAAGTAACCTGGTAAAACTGTACCTTTATTTTCGGTATAATCAATCTGGAAGGTTTTCAAACTAGTTAGTAATCCTTTAAAGAATGCTGCTACTTTGTTTTCATCCGATTGCGCAACTGGAGCCGCTACCACTTTCTCGCCTGGTTTTGGTGCTGCAGTCGGACGCGTTGTTGTCGTTGTTTTCTTAGTCTTCTTGGTCAAACCAATGTATTTATAGAACGTGTCCATACTTAAGGTAGTATTCAAACGATGCGAAGCCGCATTCTGAACAGTATTTCCTAAGTTATATACCTGACCTTGGTATTCAATTTCAGACAATGCCAACGAGGCACGTTGCCAACTGTAATCTCCAGTATAGGTATAATCCGATTTAACAAAACTCAAAAACGGAATTTTCTTCAATGGTAATTCGTAATTCACCGTCAACTGTTGGTTGTGTTGATTAGCAGTTCCGGTATCCCAAAAGTCGGTCCAAACCGTATACGAATTATCAGGCTCATTGAACTCATTCAGATAATTTCGCACGATATTATTGGATGCTGCCGTAAAATTCAGCTTCAATGCTTTGGTTAAATTGTAGTTGAATCCGTACTGATAATTGAACAAGAAATTTCTTCGATATAATTCGCCAAGACCAATTCCTTCAACATCTACCAATCGAAATTGTTGTTTGTTGAATTGTCTGTTGATGTTTGAACTAAACGAAATATTACTTGGTAAATAGTTAAAATTAAAATCTTTTAACAAATTCCAATAGTCACTTTTGGAGAACGCTTTGGTTTTTTTGAAAGGTTCAACTGGCTTTGATTTAAATGCATAGGTATAATCTACAGCAGTGTTTACCAATTGATCGGTAAAACTCTCCACTTCATAATTGTGTTTTTCAATTTCGTTGAACGAGTACGAAAGCGTTAGATTTTCAGGATCATAAAAATGCGGTTTTTGTTTTTCGCCACGTTCTTTTTTCACACCGATAAAGTTGATACTTTTTCTTTTGGTGTAATCCACAGCACGATTTTCGATGTTACGTCTTTCGGCTTCGTCTGTTGTATTATCCAATAATAAATCCAAACGAATATCTTGATTGAACGGATCGTATTCTGGTGTAATCGTTTCCTCGCCTACTGAGTAATTGAATGGTAAATTGATGTTCCATTTTTTAGGAAGTAATTTTCCTAAACTTAAATTGGTTACGATATTATATTGTAAAACATCTTCTCGGCTTCGTTCGTTTGGACCTTCTTCTAAGCCTCCAAAACCAATTGTGCTTTTCTTACCTGTGGCAGAAACGGTTGCGAAATCGGCTAAATTACTATCGATATTGGCAACAGCCGCATAACCACCTTTATTGTCCATATCGGCAATACGCAACTCGTTGAACCAAACTTCACCACTTATATCTCTTGGATTTAGTGGATGTTCCGCTGTATTTAATACGTCGGTTTGGTTTTTAATTCCGACCATTAACGTTCGCACCAATCCAAAATTCGGATTCCCTTTTACCCCTAATCGAAGTTGATTTGGTTTGTTAGCAAGTGAAGGATCGAGGTCTTCTTCATCATAGTATAATACTCCATCAAGTGATGTTGAAACCTCACTCATGGCTTTGATTTTAAGTTGTGTTAACAAGTCTAATGACAATTCCATTTCATTGGCTTCGGGCCAAATCTCATCGGCTGAACGTGCTGTTTGCGCTGAAAGTTTCAACGGAATTTCAACTTGGTAATAATTGTTGGTAAAGTCATTTCCAAAACGAATGAACGCTACCATTTCGTCGTCGGCAATTGAACTTTGTTGCTCAGGCAAAGCTTCAGCGTGTAAAAACATTTTAAGTTTTTTGAACTGTCGCATATCGATGCTTACATTTTTGAATACACCTCGTGAGTCTCCCGCTCTCAAACCATTTGTGCCTGAAGCTCTTAACGATAACGATTGTTCGTTTTGACTGATTACTGTGTTTTGTTGTTGGAATTCTTCTTGCACGACTCCAGGAGGAGAAACGTATGGAATTGGCAATCTTGAATTGTTGTCAATTAAGTTAACCGTTAAGACATCAAAATCGGTTCCGTCGTCTTCTGGATTATCAGCCGGAAATTCTAACGAACTTAAGTACCTTCTCCACTCACCGCGAACTAAATCTAAGGCTCCAAAGCGCAGTGTTACTGGTTCGCTAAATCCAGTCATGAACATTCTCATAAAACGAATGGATCTAAAATCGGAAATTCCACCTACCACATTTCGTGGATAGGCCAATGGAATTTTAAACTGAATCCATCGAGCTGTGGTGGTATTTCCTGAGGGCAATTCAACTTCGGTTTCTCTAATGTCTGTAATATAATTAGAACCAACATCATTTGCTTCTAAATCAGTACTTCTAACCGAAATACTATACTCATAATAGGCATTAATCGTATTCATGGTATTGTCTCTATTGATGTCTTCAACATCAGGAACGGTTGTAGAACCACGATTATCATCAGTAACATCGGTTGGTGAGTTTCCTTGGGTGTTGTTGTAATTTCTATAACGGTTTACAATATCGCTACCGCCAGCTTGTAAAAAATACTGGTAATTATCGGCGGCTGGATCGGGATTACCTGCAAAGGCTGGGAATAAAGTAGCTTCTTCTACATCGCTCAAACCATCGTATCCGATGTCTTGTAAACTTCTGTTGGTAGCATCCGAATCAAAAGCATAAATCAACGATTGAGAAGCAGGTACTTTTCCCCAAATAGTCGGTAAGGCAGGTTGAGTGGCTGCCGAATCCGGTAATCCGTTTTCGTATTGTTTGGCTCCGTCTTTTAATACATCTTCTGAAATCTCTCCAAGATTAAAGTAAAGTCGTCCATCATTATTTATATCCGCAGCCGCGTTAGAATTTCCTGGATCAGTGTATGGATCCAACATCCAAAACTGTATGTATTCTACGTTGGCTTGCTCGAAATTAGTTGAATTCAGCGAACGTGTAATTCCACCAAAATTTTGTTCTGGATTAGGCAATGTATTAGAACCTCCTATATTGTCATTGAAGTTATATGGACCACGCTCTTCTGGATAATAGGTCATATCAAACGTATTTACCACTGTAGACTGTCCTTGTGCTAATTCTAAATTTGGAAACAACTCTGAGTTAAAAATACGTCGTGTTTTGTTTAATTCTAAATCTTCTTGAGAAATGCCTGCTTGATTTTCAGTATAAAAAATAGGATCGATGGTATACCATGAAATTCGTGCTCTTTTGTATCCATAACTTAAATCTTCGTTGCCGCCACCAAAATCTGAGTAAGCAGGAGTATTTGGACTAGGATTAGGAATAATTGGTGTAGACGAAAGCGACCATGAAAGCGGCGAACGCATGTCAACATTACTTTGTGAGCCTTCAAAATCGTCGATGTAAATCGTTGATTCTCCTTCAAATTGGTCGGCTTTTGGGGTATCTGGTTTTAAATACGCAATTTCACCTCTAAACGAAAAGTTAGATGGCACATCGGTATCCATATTTGGAAGTTTATTCACCAATCGAGTTAAGAAAGGAACTTCAGTGGCATAATTTACATTGAATCCGAAGATGGAATTATTTACTGATTCTTGTCCGTAATTTGATTTTTGAGTAAACGGACGCTCGGTCATTTTTAAGAACGTTCCACCTATGAGAAACTTTTCTGAGAATTTATGTTCTACGTTTACTCCGAAGAAACGACGTGTCTGTTGACCAAAAACCGAATTGTTTTCCACCGAAACTTCAATAGGTGTATTCGAGGCTTGTAATGATGGATCGAGAATTTGAACTCTTCCTGCTTGGTAGTTTACAGAATAATCAATTCCTTCTACTAAAACTCTTCCTCCAGCTGTAACGACTACTGAACCTCTTGGTACGTTGTAGGCTCCGATTGGAATTCCGTCGCCTCCGGCCGATTTGAATTTACCCCGTAATTGAAACTTATTTTTCTCACTTTGTTGCAACGCAAAAGCTTGTGTGCTTCGGTACAAACTGGTATATACATATTTTAATTGATTAGCATTATAATTACCTGTAAGTTCATCACCATAATTTTCGGTTGGATTCAATCGTAATTTTTCGAATAACATTTCACCAAACGGTTCTACGTTGGTAAAAATCAATCGCCCATTTTGTTGGTCAACTGTTAATCCCGGCAAGAAATCGAAGAATCCATCTCCACCTACTTGTGGGTCGTTGTTGTAATTTAATTTATCTACGTTGAATACCTTTAATAAAGGAGTGTTTTGAACCACATCTTCCGGTGCAGGCAGCGGTGGAAACGGAGTTGGATCAACGGGATCGATGTAATTTACAGGTGAAGGATCGGTGTAGAGGATATTGAATCTAAAATCTTCTTGTTGCAATTGGAAACCACCCGGAATTTGATAGATGTTTTTCATCATCAAGTTCCAAATTGGTTTTTCTACAGCGGTTAAATTACTTTTCAGTAACTTCAATATTAACGTTTGTGTTTGTGGAATTCCGCCACCATTTACTACAGTAGCTTCTGCTCCATCCGTACCAAATTCACCTACTTGGTATACTTCATCTCCAATGGTGTATTCATAGGCAACAGCTAAAACCTCGTCGTTGGCCAAACGTTGTTGTAAGGAAATGTAACCCAATTGCGGATGATACGTAAATTCACTCGCCGTTAATTTTCTCGCATTTTCTAATTTAGAATAATCGACACCTTCAGTAATAATGTTATTATTTGGAGATGGTGGAATATTAAATCCTGAACTTGAAGTAACAATTTCTCTGATGTTTGAATTAAGTATACCGCCACTAGTTACTGGGTAGGTTGGCGATGTAGTTATTAAAGTTGGATCGTATTTATTATTTCTATTATCTGTAGGTGTATCTATAGGATTTAAGAAAAACCCAGGATAAAAGGGTAAATTTAAAGCTACTACCTGTTGATCCGCCACTCCAGTTAATTGCGCTTCTCCCAAATCCTGGAGACCGATTACGTTTCGCAAATTATTTCCTGTAGTACTGACTCTATTTTGTCGGTTGGTCACCCAAACATCTATACGAGTAATTTGAACTCTACTGTTGATGAACGGATAATTTTGCAACGCTTCGTCGTATTTATTTCTGAAGTATTGCGATAAGAAAAAGTGTCTGTCGGCATCGTAGTCTAAGGCAAATATTTCAAAATCTTGAATGGTTCCGCCACCTTGAGCGGTTACACTTCGAGTTTGTGACTTTTGTTCCGAAAACACTCCAGTTACACTAGTTCTTCCAAATTGCAATTGTGCTTTTACTCCGAATAAACTTTGAGCACCACGAATTAAGGTACTGTTGAGTGGCATACTTACGTTACCCACTTCGATTTTTTGGATGATGTCGTCTTCAGTCGGACTGTAATCCAACTTGATTAAATTTTGAAAAGCAAAAGTCGATTCGGTATCGTAATTGGCATTCACATTTAAACGCGTTCCCACTTTTCCGGTCAAACTCATACTGATTCGTTGATCGAAATCGAACGTAGTTGTGCTTCTATTTCTGGGTGAAAAGGATGGATTATCTTGTTTGGTATAGCGCACACCTAAATCCATTTCAACCGAACCTGTTGGTTTTACGTCGATGGTATTGGATCCGAAAATGGATTCGAAAAATCCAGAATTCACATAATATCTTGGCAATAAATCTTTTTTGTCTTTATCGGTTCCATCTTTTTTTCCGTCAATAGCATCGGTCTTTTTTTGAAAGTATTCGCGCATGTTTTCGCGAAGCACTAAAGCTTGGTATTCTTGCGGGGTAAGAATAATCGGATAATTGATGTTAAACCCATCAAAAGTACTGGTGTAAATGTATCGATCTGTTTGCGGATCATAGGTGTATCCATCGATAATACTTGGCGGATTATTCAATTGAATAGCTCCTAAATCACTTCCGGTTCTGATGCTGTCTTGCGGTTCTTCTTCTTGTGAAAATGAATTAATTCCAAAAAATAAAAACAAAATAAAAATTCCGTTTTTTATATGAGCAAGTATACTTTTGTAAAGTTGTGTTTCCAAAAACTATAAATTTTTTAATGCTTGTTTAATAATAAATTCAATGGTCGCATCTGGCGTTTCTTTTAACACTTTTTCCACTACTTTTTCCGATGCTTTTCTCACAAATCCTAGAACTTCCAAAGCAGATAACGCTTCATCTCGATTTGTATTGTTTTGTGAAATAGAAACTTCGTCTAAATCATATATTTTTAACACTTTATCCTTCAAATCAAGTATGGCTCTTTGCGCTGTTTTCGCCCCAATTCCTTTTATGGATTGAATGGTTCCTACATCACCACTCGCCAACGCTTGTATAATTTGTTTAGGCTCTAATGACGACAACATCGTTCGAGCTATTCCTGCACCGATTCCTGAAACCGTCAAAAGCATTTTAAAAATTTCTTTTTCCGATTTTTCTACAAATCCGTACAACGAATGCGCATCTTCTTTGATAATCAAATGGGTGAAGAGTTTTACAAAGTCGGTGTTGGGAATTAATGTATAGGTGTGAAGCGAAATATTTATATGATAACCCACACCATTACAATCAATTACGACTTCGGTTGGCGTTTTTTCAACTAATTTCCCTTGAATGTGTGCTATCATTTTTTCTGTAAAGTCAAGTCAAATATAACAAAAAACTTTAATTGGGGTTATTTATGACTAATTTCTACTCTATTTTAACATCAAAATTCTTCAGCCTTTTGTTTTTTTCCTGCGCATCTACTACGGCCACGGCTGCCATATTGACCATTTCTTCGACACTAGCGCCCAACTGAAAAATGTGAACAGGCTTGTCCATTCCCATTACAATCGGACCAATAGAATCTACTTTGTACAATTCTTTCAATAATTTATAGGTAATATTTGCCGATTCTAAATTTGGGAATATCAAAGTATTGACTTTTTTACCCGCCAATTTAGAGAACGGAAATTTCTTCAAAAGCATCTCAGGGTTCAACGCAAAATCGGCTTGTATTTCACCATCCACAATTAAGTTCGGATAATAACTGTGCAAATAGGCAACAGCTTCTCTAACTTTGTTGGTGCTTTCCGAGTTTGACGAACCAAAATTAGAAAACGAAACCATCGCAATTACAGGTTCTATTCCGAACATTCGGACCGTTTTGGCAGTCATCAACGCAATTTTTGCTAAATCATCAGCTGACGGATTCGGATTAATGGCCGTATCGGATAAAAACATCGGTCCGCGATTAGTCATCATCATATTGGTTGAAGCAATCAACGAAATTCCGGGTGCTTTTCCGACCAACTGAATTAATGGTTTTACTACCGAGGGATAACTTCTCGAATAACCCGAAACCATCGCATCGGCGTCGCCTTCGTTGACCATCATCGCGGCAAAATAATTGCGTTCTCTCATCCATTTTTGAGCATCCAACAACGAAATTCCTTTTCGCTGTCTAGCTTTCCAATAAATATCAGCATATTTTAATCGGCGTGCATCTTCTTCTTTGGTTTTAGGATCAAAAATGGGCACATCGGCATCAAAACCAATTTCTTCTTTTAATTCTAAAATATCTTCCTTTCGTCCGAGTAATATCGGGTGACCAATGCCTTCTTCGTATACAATTTGTGCGGCTTTCAACACATCCAACTGATCGGCTTCGGCAAAAACAATGCGTTTCGGATCAGTTTTGGCACGGTTGGTCAGCAAACGAACCATTTTGTTGTCAGAACCCATGCGCTCTAACAAGTCTTCTTCATATTTTGCCCAATCTGTGATTGGATGTAAGGCTACTCCGCTTTCCATGGCGGCTTTGGCTACTGCTGGAGCAACCATCGTAATCAATCTTGGGTCGAATGGTTTCGGAATGATGTAATCTCTACCAAAATTTAGACGGGTTTCACCATAAGCAATGTTCACTTGCTCGGGCACCATTTCTTTGGCCAAAGCAGCCAAAGCTCGAACGGCAGCCATTTTCATCGCTTCGTTGATTTTGGTGGCACGAACGTCTAAAGCACCGCGGAAGATATAGGGAAAACCCAATACGTTATTCACTTGATTGGGATGATCCGAACGACCAGTTGCCATGATGATGTCTTTACGAGTCGCAATCGCTATATTGTAATCAATTTCTGGTGTTGGATTCGCCATCGCAAAAACGATAGGATCTTTTGCCATTCCAACTAACATTTCGGGTGTTAGGATGTTTCCAGCTGAAAGTCCGAGGAAAACATCCGCCTTTACTAACGCTTCTTGTAACGTCAATCCTTTTTTTCCTCTGGAATATTTTTTTTGCAATTCGGATAAGTCGGTTCGGTCGTCACTCAATACGCCGTGACTATCAAACATCACAATATTTTCTAATTTCACTCCCAAAAGCACATATAAATTGGCGCACGCTAAAGCAGCAGAACCTGCTCCAGAAACTACTAATTTTACTTTCTCTATTTTCTTTTTGGCTAATTCTAGCGCGTTCAACAAGGCCGCCGATGAAATAATTGCCGTTCCGTGTTGATCGTCGTGCATGACTGGAATGTTCAATTCTTCCACTAAACGACGTTCAATTTCGAACGATTCGGGTGCTTTAATGTCTTCTAAATTGATTCCGCCAAAAGTAGGCGCAATGTTTTTTACGGTTTCGATGAACGCATCTACGTCTTTGGTTCCGATTTCGATGTCAAACACATCAATATCCGCAAATATTTTAAACAGCAGGCCTTTTCCTTCCATTACGGGTTTTGAGGCTTCCGGACCGATATCGCCCAACCCTAAAACCGCAGTTCCATTGGTGATTACAGCTACTAAATTCCCTTTTGCCGTGTATTTGTATACGTTGTTGATGTCTTTGGCAATTTCGAGACAAGGCTCGGCAACTCCCGGCGAATAGGCCAATGATAAATCCCGTTGCGTTGCGTATTTTTTGGTAGGAACTACCTGAATTTTCCCCGGAGTTGGTTTGGCGTGGTATAAAAGCGCTTCTCTGCGTTTACTATCTTTGTGCATTGTAGTCTGTTTTATTCTGACTTACAAAGGTAGAAGTATCAACCGAAATAGGAAATTTTTAGTAGTTTTCTTTTTGTTTTTATTTGAAGTGATTTACAAGAGCAAGGTGAAACAGAAATCGTCTTGCGCTTCGGTCTTATTTAAAATTTGAATTCATACTAAAACAGAAAAGCTGTAATCCTCAACTACAGCTTCTCCTTCAACTAACTAACTTAATTTTTTTATTCAATCAAACTTTTAATATCAATGTTTTCTGGTAATCGACCCACATTTTGCAACTTAATGGCTGCTAATTTTTGAGCAATTGTTATGCAATCATCAAGATTTTTATTTTCAATTTTAGCATATAGAAATCCGGTCCAAAAAGCGTCTCCAGCGCCAGTTGCGTCTTTAATTTCATTTATTTCAATTGCTTTCTGAAAGAACAATCCGTGGTGTACATCTGAAAGCACAACCCCTTTTTTCCCTTTGGTTAAACAAATAGTTGAGGCACCCAAATTGTGAAAATACTCAAAAATGTAATCCTCCGATTTTACTTCGGCAAACAAACGATAGCAATCGTCTTCACTCAATTTCACTAATGGATCGTTTTGTAAATATTCTTTGATAACTTGTTTCGCTTCTTCTCTATCGGGCCAAATTCGCTCCGAGAAATTAATATCGATACTAAGCTGAAGTCCGAGTTCCTTGGCTTTTTTTGCTCGATTCAAAATGGTGTCTCTCGCCGGATTTTTACTCAACGCAAAACACGTAGTGTGAAAAATTTTGGCGTGTTGAATGACTTCATCCGACAACTGACTTTGAATGATGTGGCAGTCGGCTTCGCGATACGGAATAAAATCGGGTGTTTCGGTCGATTTCGATACAAAAATTACCGAAGTCGGAATGGCATCCGTTTTTCTGATGTGTTCTGTATTGACATTGTTTGCTTTCAATTTTCGCACAATATAATCGCCCAAACCATCTTGTCCGCAGGTTGCGACAAGAACTGAATTCAACCCCAAACGCGAAGCATTTACAGCAACATTGGTTGGAGAACCACCTAAAAACCGATGGTAATCTTTGGTGCGATTGATCGAAGTGTTGACTTCGTGTCCGATAAAGTCGATTAATACCTCACCTATGCATAGTATGTCGATGGTTTTTTCCAATTTAAACTAAAAATTTAAAGTTTGTATTGATGCTTTGATGCAGAATAATTGCTGCCGCTCCACTCCAAGCACAAAATTTGACTCCGTTTGGAGCCGTTGTTTGTGTATTGAAATTCTCGTAAAATTCATAATCTTCGATTGAATTCGCTTGATGGATTGAATTCAATAGTTCATTAGCTTCATCTTCTTTTCCTAATTTCAAAAGAGCTAATCCATAAAACCCGTTCACCATGGGCCAACTTCCGCCGTTGTGAAACTCGTTGGGGTAATTTCTGAATTCAAATTTGCAATTATTTTTTAATACATGCCAATCTACATCCGTGTTTTGAATGGGTGGCCAAAATGCGGGAATCAATTTTAAATCTGTTTTATTTTTAATGGATTCTGAATAGTCTAGAATCGTTTTTTGAAATTCTTCTGACCCTATATTTAACAGCAGTGCTAGTGAATTCGCAAAAGCATCAAACTGCGATTTATAACCAGCAGGCGAAAACGAACACGGCATAAAATTGATGATCTTGGCTTCGTCATAAGCTCGTGCGTGGTATTTATCTTTGTTGGTGTTCGGAGTAAAATTGAGTTCTATTTGCTCGGTTATTCGTTCAATTTTGGTAGTGATTTCTGAACTATTTGCAAAATAATTATAACTTTTTAGTGCCCAAATTCGGAGTAACTGATCGTATAAAACATAGCCATCGGTAATGTATTCGTCGGCCCAATTTCCGGAAAGCGGAACATAAATCAGGTGTTTATTATTGAATTCCCATGCTTCTAAAAGTGAAATACATTTCTCAATTTCTACATCATAATGCGCCACAAAATCAACATCGTTTGTATGGTAAGCGTACTGACAAACTCCGATAATAAACCAAGTAACTGCGTCTACTCTTCCTGCTAAACCGCCATAACTCACTTCAGTTTCATCAATGGAAACGTTAGATGGAATAGTCCCGTTCTTATGTTGATGTTTGGCTAAGATATCTAAGGTCTTTCTGAACGTTTCGATCAATTCTTTATCACCTGATGCCAAAGCAGCTAAGCCACAAATCACGCCGTCTCGTGCCCAAACTCTTTTATAATTGGAAACATTTTGTGCGCTTGCCAAAAATCCTTCGGGTGATGAACATTGGTGCAATAACTCTACTGCTTTTTGATAACCGATACTACTCACTTTCTTTGATTTTATTGGTTTGTATAAACAAAGTACAAATTGCACTTAACACTAAAAGTATACCTGCAAAACTAATTGCCGAGCGCGGATCGTTATTTAAAAAATGCTTCATTATGTATCCAAAAGTTATGGTTTGAATGAACATTGGGATGACAATCATCATATTAATTATTCCCATGTACACACCGTAACGTTCTTTCGGAATGTTTCCAACAACCATGAGATACGGAATTCCCATCATACTTGCCCATCCGATTCCGAAACCTGTAATGGCGGGAAACAATAGATATTTATTTTCAATATGAGGAAAAACTAAAAACCCAATCGCGGCTAAAAGCAAACAACTGAAGTGAACTAATTTGGGCGAATATTTTTTGGCAAAATAAACCAATCCAAAAGCGACTAAAAACGTCACTACATTATACCAACCATTGACCAAACCCGTCCAACTAACCGCTTCTTCGTAGAGTTTAGGATTTGATTTTGGAGTCGCATCCCAAACAGAAAGCGCAATACTTTTGGATGAATTTTGCCAATAACAAAACAATGCGTACCATTGAAAAAGATAAACTAAAAATAATTGCCACATTACTTTGGGCATGTCTTTTACGGCTTTGGCAATATCAATAAAAGGCGTAAGTAAATTGATTTTTTCAGATTGTATGTGTTGTAATTCGTCTTCCGAAGGCGGAATCTCTTTAGTAGTGTGTGAACTCCACCATACCGAAGCAACCGAACAAACGGCACCCAAAAAAAACGAAGCAAATACCCAAGTTGGTAATTTTCCGGTAGTTCCTATAAAAATCATCGGGAAAATAAACAACGAAACATTGGCTAAGGTTTGTCCGAATCCCGTAAAAAAACTTTGTGCCTGAAAACCTGTTGGTTGTTGCGATGGATCGAGTTTGTCGGCGACGAAAGCACGATACGGTTCCATTGCCGTATTGTTTCCCGCATCTAAAATCCATAATAAGCCTGCAGCCATCCACAATGAACTGCTAAAAGGAAATAGAAAAAGTGCCAAACTGCATACCAATGCACCAATAAAAAAATAGGGTTTTCGTCGACCTCCTAATTTTGGCAACCATGTTTTATCGCTCAACGCACCGATTATGGGTTGAATTAATAATCCTGTTAAAGGTCCGGCTAGATTCAACAGTGGTAATTCGTCTGGACTCGCACCCAAAAAATCGTAGATCGGATTTACGGCGCTTTGTTGCAATCCGAAGCTGTATTGAATTCCGAAAAACCCAACATTCATATTGATAATTTGCCAAAAGCTAAGTTTGATTTTTTGTGTCATTTTACTTCAATTTTTTCAAAAAATCTTCGAATACACCATTATTCATAAAAATCGTCCCTTGTTTGTCTATCACTGGAATTCCGAGATTGGAAGTGCTGATGTTGGCCTGTCTCAATTTTGTGAGCATTTCTTTGAGCGCTTCTTGATTTTTGTCAATATCGTAAAATATAAAATCAATATTATTTTCTTTCAAAAACGTTTTAGTATCGGTACAATGATGACAATCGTCGCTACCATAGACGATGATCACTTTGGATTTTGGCGTTTCTTTTTGAACCTCTTGAGCGAGTACCTCCGAATTACAAAGACCAAAAAAAAGAACTAGTAGGACGATTATTTTATTCATAGAATTATTTTTTGTTTTGAAAATGCCCTGTTAAATATACTTCTATTTTAAAAACAATTCCCATACCAAGCAAATTGATATAGGAATTGCCACAAAATAAAAACGAAACTTTTCTTAAAAACGATACGCAAGAGTTAACGATGTGGTTCTTCCGTTAATCGATCTAGCTCTCAATATATTATCTTGATTTTCAACGATACTGCCTTCTTCTACTTCGGTGATTCCAATCGTATCAAAAACATTATTTACATTTAGAGATGCTGACAAACCTTTGGTCAATTCAAAGTTGATGAACGGATTGAAATACACATAACCAGGCATCACCAATTGGTTATCGTCTTGAGCATACGACTTTGATGTTCCAATGGCAGAAAAACCAACATTGTGTTGTTTGTTACCGCCAAATTTATAAGCCGGAACAATACTGTAAATAAAATCAGCTTGGCGTCTTGGTTTATTACCATTTAGAGCTGGAGTAATTACGTCGTCTTTAATTTCGGCCTTGGTATAGGTTACACTTCCGTTGATGGAAAAATCTTTAACTCTATAACTTCCTTCCAACTCTAAACCAGCAGAATTGTACTTTCTTTGAATTTGTCTGATTCCGCCTCCAGCACCGCCAAAATCCCAGTTTTGTTCTGCAACATTGGCAAAGAAAGCCGTTGCGTAAATCGTATAACTAGTTCCTTTTCTTTTAAAACCAAACTCCGCTTGATTCACCATGTCGGCACTCAACCCAGGAGCGGCTTCGCCCGAATTCAACACATTTGGACCGAATAATAAACGATCCGCATTGGCTCTTCCACCGCGGCTGTAACGAGCAAAAACTGATTGATTGGTTGTCAACAAATAGTTTGCACCGACAGAATAAGACACATAGTCGTAATCGTAGTTGATTGGTTTTCTGTTGGCATTATCAACTACAGAAGCACTCAATTCCGGACCTTCAACAGTTCCGTTATTGTCTACATCAAGGTTTAAAGCTTGTGCAGAACCTGCGTAAGTACCACGTGCTTTTCCTGAATCGAAACGAACGCTCGCATCGAGGTTGATTTTATCGTTCACTTTCAATTGACCGGCTACATAAGGTGCCGAAATATCGTAGTTTGCATCGTAGTTTCTCGTGCAACAGTTACCCCAAAACGGAACACCGTAAGCATATAATCCATTTATTGAGTTCGCACCTGCGTTTAGCAAAGCTGCATTTTCACCTTTCACTTCTAACAAATAGGAATTCCACAACCACGACATATTGATGTTTTGGAATGCTTTATAATATCCTAATGTCAAGTCAAAATTTCCAATGGATTTGGTCAGTTTGATGTCGTTAGTAAAGTTATTGAAATTATTAATTTCAGTATCAAACGTGTGAATACGCATCACTAAATCATTGTTGTTAAAAGTCTGTCCTGCTGATGGTCCGTTGGCATAGGTCAAACTCGTTTCTCCAAAACTAGCTGCAATAGCACTGGCCGTTGCTACTTCTGCAGGGAATGCAGACACAAATCGTCCGTTATGATAGTTTTGTCTGAAACGCTCTTCAACTTTCCAATTATTTCCTAAATCAAATTTCATTTCGCCTCCGAATGAAGTAGCAACCGGACGCATACCATCCGAAAGATTACTTCTTCTTCGCTCACCATCGGCTCCCATTGTTAGGTTGTCTAGGAAATACGGACTGTGTGGCGTATCGTGTAGAATATCAAAATTTGGAAGTGAACTCCACGTTGGATTTGAATTCGTTCCCGACACTTTTACAGGCATTGGTAAATATCCGATTGATCGGTCGTTTAAATACTTTACATACAAACGAACATACCCTTTTTCAAACTCTTTGGTCATGTTGGCTTTGAATTGTCCTCCTAGATTTGCGGTATATCCTGCATTTCTAGGACCTTCACCTTGACGGAAGAAACCACCTATATGAAAACGCAAGGTTTCAGAAATTGGAGTTCCGTACTCAAAGTCGGTTCTATTATTACCGTAATCTACACCGATAGAATGCATTAATGAACCCGCTTCTTTTTTTCCATCTTTACTGATGAAATTGATGATTCCAGCTGGTGAATTACTGGCCAATGTAGAAGCAGAACCTCCACGAATAGCCTCTACTCGACTGATGGTTTGATCGTTTCGTACAAAAATATCAGCATTACCAAAAGCAACATCACCAAATTGCATCACGGGCATACCATCTTCATGCAATTGTAAAAATTTGGCTCCACCCGAAGCAATAGGAATTCCACGAACCGTAATGTTGGCATTTCCTTCTCCGCCAGTAGACTCCGATTTAATTCCGGGAAGTAATCGAAATAACTCTGCCGTTGAACGCGGCGCACCTTGTTCGATTTGTGCAGCAGTTACCGAACTGATGGAAACACTCGACTTCACTTTTGAACGAGGATTCAAAACACCAGTCACCACCACTTCTTCTAATTGCGCTCCTTTGATCGAATCGGTAGAAGTTTCATTATCATTTTGTGAAAAAGCGCCATTGAATAGCAGTAAAGCCGTTACAAAAAGCAATCTTTTCAAAAATAAAGTACTTTTTTTCATTTTTTAAAATTTGTTTGGTTAATAATTTAGTTGGTTTTTATTTTCGAAATTATAGATTTACTGGAGATATATTACGAAATCAGCACCGAAAACGTTTTCGAAATCACCGAAAACGTTTTCGATTTGGAAATCCTATTAATTTTATGATATTTGTTACATGAAAGAAATTACACTCAAGCAAATAGCTGAAAAATTAGGGATTTCTATAACTACCGTCTCCAAAGCTTTAAAAGGCTATTCCGATGTGAGTCCGAAAACCAAAAAAGCAGTTTTGGAGTTGGCAGAAGAATTGAATTTTACGCCCAATAGTTATGCAGTGTACTTACGAACCAACGAATCGAAAACCATTGGTTTAATTATTCCTGAAGTCGTGCATCATTTTTTCTCTGGAGTAATTAATGGAATTATTGACGAGGCCGAAAAACATGGGTATTTGGTCATTATTCTCCAATCGGGAGAATCGATTGAGCTTGAAAAAAAGCAAGTGGATTTATTAATTAATAAAAGAGTAGACGGCATCATCATTTCGCTTTCCAACGAATCCAACAACGATGTACATTTGAAAGAGATTCTACGCCGCGGTATTCCGTTGGTGCAATTTGATAAAATTTCGAAATTAATTCCGAGTTCCAAAATCATCATTGACGATCAAAAAGCCGCATTCAATGCAGTTGAACACCTTATACAACAAGGATGCAAAAAAATTGCTCATATTCGTGGACCCTTAAATCCGCAAAACTCGATTGACCGATTTTTAGGATACAAAAAAGCTTTAGAGAAAAACAACATTCCTTTCGATTCAAAATTAGTCTATGCCTGCCAAAATGTGACTTTTGACGAAGGGCGAAATTTTGCCGAACAGATTATTAAAGATCATCCCGATGTAGACGGAATTTTTGTAATCACCGATTTGGTTGCGGTGGGCGTTCTTTCGTGTTTTAATGAAAATAACATTGCAGTTCCCTGTCAAATTAAAATTATTGGATTCAGCAACTGGTTCATGTCGCAAGTCATTACACCCAAATTGAGCACAGTAGACCAGCCGAGTTACGAAATGGGCGTTCAATCGTTTCGCGTTTTGTACGAAGAGCTACAAGCCAAAAAAGAAGGAAAAGAGTTCGTGCCTCGCATCGTCGAATTGAATACCAGCATTATTGAACGAGAATCGAGTTTGTAATTTTTTGAGAAGCGACCCGAGCGATAGCGAACTGGCGAAGCAATGGCTTGGTTTTTTTTGGATTGGTCATTCCTGCTCTCACCTTTAGTTTTCGCTCCGCTACAAGCTATCGGCTCGATCAGGGCTACACAGTAATCGTCTTTTGTGAAATCAAAATTCCTCCGACGCTATTCCTTTAAAAAATCTATATTTCGTTTCAAACCTTCTAATTTGGTGCGTTTTACCGCTGAGTTTTTGAATACTTTTTTAAAAACATCTTCTGTGATTTCTTCCCAGTCTTTTTTGGAAAACGACAACAATTCGGGATTCGGATTGAAAAGCGGTTCGTTATGTGCTTTTGAAAAGCGGTTCCACGGACACACATCTTGGCATACATCACAACCAAAAGTCCAATCATCAAATGTTCCTTTCATTTCTGTGGGAATATTTTCTTTCAATTCGATGGTAAAATACGAAATACATTTGCTTCCATCCACAACATAGGGTGCGACAATGGCTTGCGTTGGACACGCATCGAGACAGGCTGTACAAGTTCCGCAGTGATCGGTGGTAGCGTGGTCGTATTCTAAGTCTAAATCGACTATAAGTTCGGCAATAAAATAAAACGAACCCACTTTTTGAGAAATGAGATTTCCGTTTTTCCCCAGCCAACCCAAACCGCTTTTGGCTGCCCATGCTTTATCTAAAACCGGAGCCGAATCGACAAACGCACGACCATGAACGTCACCAATTTCGGTTTGAATGAACTGCAGTAATTCGGCTAGTTTCTCTTTAATGACAAAATGATAATCGTGTCCGTAGGCGTATTTGGAAATTTTATAAGTCTCTTGATTTTGAAATTCGGATGGATAATAGTTCAGCAGTAATGAAATGACACTCTTGGCATCATCGACCAATAAAGTAGGATTGAGACGTTTGTCAAAATGGTTTTCCATATAACTCATTTGACCGTGCATATTGTTTTTGAGCCAACGTTCTAATCTCGGTGCTTCCTCTTCGAGAAAACCGGCTTTGGAAATGCCGCACGACAAGAAACCGAGGCGTTGGGCTTCTTGCTTTATGATGGATGTGTATTTTTCTTTATTCGTCATTTTGCATTAGGGATTGAAAGCGATATCCTGGCGATGCGAGCAAACCAAGTTGTTTAGATTGCCACGCTTTTCAAGCTCGCAATGACAGATAAAGCGGAAAGCCCGACCCAGTTACTGGAATACATTCCTTCATTCTAACCTTTTCGTCAGGTAACTGGGGAATGCCCTAAAACAAGCCGCCTTGAATATTCGTTCGGATTTTACCTAAATGTTTATATGCTTTTTCGGTGACTTCTCTCCCGCGAGGCGTACGCATGATGAAGCCTTCTTGGATGAGGAATGGCTCGTAGACTTCTTCGATGGTTTCACCGCTTTCGGAAACGGCTGTTGCCAACGTAGACAATCCGACTGGTCCGCCTTTGAATTTATCGATGATGGTATTCAGAATTTTATTATCCATTTCGTCCAAACCGTGCGCATCAACATTCAATGCTTTGAGCGAAAAACGAGCAATTTCGATGTCGATTTTTCCGTTTCCTTTGATTTGGGCAAAATCGCGTACTCTTCTCAATAAAGCGTTGGCGATACGCGGTGTACCTCGACTTCTTCCTGCAATTTCGATGGCCGCTTCCATGGTGATGGGCATTTTGAGGATGGACGAACTGCGTTGAACGATGGTCGTTAATAATTCGGTGTTGTAGTATTGCAAACGACTTTGGATTCCGAATCGAGCACGCATCGGAGCGGTAAGTAAACCCGAACGCGTTGTGGCTCCGATTAACGTAAACGGATTGAGATTGAGCTGCACAGTTCTGGCGTTTGGACCCGATTCGATCATGATGTCGATTTTGAAATCTTCCATGGCAGAATAGAGGTATTCTTCCACAATCGGACTTAATCGGTGGATCTCGTCGATGAATAATACATCGCGCTCTTCGAGATTGGTTAATAGACCGGCCAAATCTCCGGGTTTGTCTAAAACCGGACCGGAAGTAATTTTAATTCCGACGCCTAACTCGTTGGCTAAGATGTTGGCTAGCGTTGTTTTTCCGAGTCCGGGTGGACCGTGAAAAAGGGTATGATCGAGCGCTTCTGACCTCAGATTTGCAGCTTCAACAAATACTTTTAAATTATCGAGCACTTGTTCTTGACCCGCAAAATCGTCAAAGGACAGTGGACGCAACTTTTTTTCTAAGTCGAGTTCTTCTGGATTATAATTAAAATTGGTTGGGTCGAGATTTTCGTTCATACTACAAATATAACAAAGTTGTAAGTAAATAAAAATGCCTTTCGAAAGGAAAGGCATTTTATATAATTAAAGATGAATTTTAGTGATGAAGAACTTCTTCGCCTGGTTTCATGGGCACATTTTGTGGTACAAAATCTTCGTCATGACCTGGTTTGCTGTAATCGTAAGCCCAACGGTGTACCTCAGGGATTTCACCTGGCCAGTTACCGTGAATGTGTTCGATAGGCGCTGTCCATTCTAGGGTATTTGATCTCCATGGATTTTGAACTGTTTTTTGTCCGTAGAACATGCTGTAGAAGAAATTCCATAAGAACACCAACTGGAACACACCACCCACCAACGCAAATACCGTAATAACAACGTTTACATCTTGTAAATCGTCGAACAATGGGAAGTTAGTGTTGGTATAGTAACGTCTTGGAAGACCAGCCATACCGATGAAGTGCATTGGGAAGAAAACTCCGTACGCACACACTGCGGTTACCCAGAAGTGAACGTATCCTAAGTTTTTATTTAACATTCTGCCGTACATTCTTGGATACCAGTGGTAAATACCAGCGAACATTCCGTAAAGAGCAGAAATACCCATTACTAAGTGGAAGTGAGCTACAACGAAATACGTATCATGAACGTTAATATCTAGCGTACTATCTCCAAGGATAATACCCGTTAAACCACCAGTAATGAACGTAGAAACCAATCCGATTGAGAACAGCATTGCTGGATTCAATTGAAGATTACCTCTCCATAACGTAGTGATGTAGTTGAACGCTTTTACTGCAGATGGAATCGCGATAAGTAAGGTTGTAAAGGTAAACACCGAACCTAAGAACGGATTCATACCTGAGATGAACATATGGTGACCCCAAACAATGGTAGATAAAAATGCAATCGCAATAATCGACATAATCATCGCTCTGTACCCGAAAATTGGTTTACGAGAATTGGTTGCAATTACTTCTGATGTAATTCCCAATGCAGGTAATAATACGATATATACTTCAGGGTGACCTAAGAACCAAAATAAGTGTTCAAATAAAACAGGTGAGCCACCTTGATAATTTAATACTTCACCAGCGATGTAAATGTCCGACAAGAAGAATGAAGTCCCAAAACTTCTGTCCATGATTAACATCAATGCGGCAGAAAGTAATACTGGGAAGGAAATAACTCCAATTACAGCCGTTACGAAAAACGCCCAAATGGTAAGCGGTAAACGTGTAAACGACATTCCTTTTGTACGTAAATTAATTACCGTAACAATGTAATTTAGTGATCCTAATAATGAAGATGCAATGAAGATTGCCATCGACACTAACCATAACGTCATTCCGAGTCCAGAACCAGAAATAGCTTGTGGTAGAGCACTTAACGGAGGATAAATTGTCCAACCTGCTGATGCTGGTCCGGTTTCTACGAATAATGAAATCACCATAATCACACTAGAGGTAAAAAACAACCAGTAGGAAATCATGTTTAATAATCCAGATGCCATATCTCGCGCTCCACATTGCAGTGGTATCAGTAAATTACTAAATGTTCCACTCAGCGCGGCGGTAAGTACAAAGAATACCATAATGGTTCCGTGAATGGTAATCAAGGCCAAATACGTTTCATTGGTCATTACACCGTTTGGAGCCATCCTTTCTCCAAGGAAAAAACTAAATACTTTGAATGATTCTTCTGGCCATGCCAATTGCATTCTAAAAAGCATAGACATACCTACACCAATAACACCCATAATAACACCGGTCAAAAGGTATTGCTTAGCAATCATTTTATGGTCAATACTAAAGATGTATTTAGTAATGAACGTATCCTTATGGTGGTGCTCTTCGTGGTGATCGTGTTCGTGATGATCGTGTTCGTGACTCATTGCTGACATATAATTATTATGTTATTTTATTATTTCATTTCAACTACGGCAACCGCTGTAGAGTCTACAGTTGTGGCAGTTGAATCTTTTACAGTTTCAGGATTTTCTGCTGCTTGCTCTGCTGCTGCTGCAGCTTTTACTGCAGAAACTATAGTAGGTTTATCTTTCAACCAAGCTTTGAAATCTTGAGGTGTATCCACAACTATTTTCATTTGCATGTTGTAGTGAGATGCACCGCATATTTTATTACACAACAAAAGGTAATCAAAAGTATATGGATCTAGTGGTGTTTTTCCTTCAGCTGTTAATTGCTTATTTTTTTCTTGTCTAATTTTATTGATGTTATCCACTTTAGCAATCATCGCTTCCGTTTCTCTCATTTCTGTGGTGGTCATGGTAGGAATAAAAGAGAAATTGGTAACCATACCCGGAACACAGTTCATTTGTGCTCTAAAATGAGGCATATAGGCTGAGTGTAAAACGTCTTGCGAGCGTATTTTAAAGATTACTCTTTTGCCTTTTGGTAAGTGTAATTCACTCACTACGATATCGTCTTGAGCGTTTGGATCTTCAAGATCGACACCTACGGTATTTACACCTTCAATGTAACGAACATTCGCTTTTCCTAGCGTATTGTCTGCTCCAGAGTAACGTGCTTCCCAACCAAATTGTTTCGCATATAATTCGATAACGATAGCATTTTCTTCGTCTTCTTTATCCACAAACATGATGTCATTCCAAGCGTACAATCCGTAAAAAATCAACACTGCTAATACGATGGCTGGAATAGAACTCCAAATAAACTCTAATTTATTATTATCTGCTAGATAAAACGCTTTTTGGTCTTTTTTACCTCTGTACTTGAATGCAAAGTAATGCAAAAGTGCTTGAGTAATAGTTTGCACCACAAAAATCAAAACCATAGAAATAATCATCAGATTATCAATTAATGGTCCGTGCTCCGAAGCTGAATTGCTAATCAATGGTAAATTACCATATTTAACGAAACATACAATTGTAGTTAGGTAAATGAATCCTAAAAATCCAAACATTAAGTAACCTTGAACGTTATTGTCCTCGTCATTTGCAACTTGAGGATTTTTGGATTTTTGTCCGATTTGAGTTAAATCAAAAATCTTAGTTAACTGCCAAATAGCAATGGATAATAAAACTAAAATTATGAGTACCAATAAACTTGTCATTTGATGTTTATTTAAATATTAATAATGAAAATGTTTACTTTCTTCTATGAACGGATTACGTTTTGGAGTAAGCGGCGCTTTTGTCATCGCTGTAAATACTACGTATATAAATAATCCAAGGAAGAACAATAGCGATGCAATTTCAGACACACCAATAAACCATTGATCACCTACCGTTGCAGGCATAATCATATTGAAGAAATCAATATAGTGTCCTAATAAAATTACCACACCTGCACCCACAATAATTGGAGCCACACGTTTGAAATCAGTATTGATTAATACTAAAATTGGGAATACAAAATTCATAACCACCGCTCCGAAGAAAGGCAAATTGTAGTGTTCGATTCTTGTTTTGAAGTAGGTTACCTCTTCTGGAATGTTAGAATACCAGATCAACATGAATTGTGAGAACCATAAGTACGTCCAAAACACGCTAATACCAAACATGAATTTCGATAAATCATGGATATGGCTCGAATTTACGCTTTCTAAATATCCTTTCGATTTTAAGTATAAGGTAACCATTGAAATGGTTGTGATACCACTTACAAAGAAACTTGCGAACACGTACCAACCGAATAATGTACTGAACCAGTGTGGATCAACCGACATGATCCAATCCCATGACATAATTGATTCTGACACGATAAAGAACACTAAAAATCCTGCCGATAATTTGAAATTCTTTTTGTAATACGTATTGTCGTTTGCTTCGTCTTGCGCCAAACAGTTTTTTCTAGATAAGTAACGGTAAGCATTCCAACCCACTAAAAAGATAGCAGCTCTAATTAACCAAAACGTTACATTCAAATATCCGGATTTTCCTGCGATTAATTTGTCGTAATTTTCGTGACCTACTTGAGTAACTCCATCTTCCATCCAAACAAATAAATGATTTACGTGGAAACTAGAAAGTAATAATAACACAAAGAAAATAACTGAAATAACAGGTAAAAATGCGGTTATGGATTGCATTACACGGAACAATAACGGTGACCATCCTGCTTGTGCTACTTGTTGTATTGCATAGAAAGCTAAAGCTCCCATAGTAACCAATAAGAAAAAGATACACGCCACATATAAAGCAGCCCACGGCTTATTTTGCAATTGGTGCAAAACATGCTCCATGTGTTCTTGGTGTTCTGCATGCTCATCAACTTTTACTTCTTTTGGCGTTACAGTTTTTGCAACGGCAACAGGAGTAACTTCTTCTTTAGCTGTAGTATCTTGAACAGTGGTTGAATCAAGTTCAGTAACTGCATGTGCTTCATCTTTTGCTTCTTCAGCATGTCCTTCAGTTGCATGCGCATCATGTGTAGCTTCTGCATGTGCATCATGTGAAGTGGTAGCATGAGCGTCATGAGTTGCAGCACCATGTCCGTCATGATGACTCTCTGCTACTATTTTTTCTACGTCTTCAATAGTTTTAGGAGCAGATAAGAAACCAAATACAATACCTATTATCCCTAAAATCATTAGGACAAATGCTATGTTTCTTAATTTATTTGGAAATGTATACATATCTATTATAGTCTGTTTATTCTACAATTATAATTGGCCTTTAAGCTTTAAAACATATTCTGCAACTAGCCATCTTTCGTCTGAACTCAATTGATTAGCATGTGATCCCATAGAGTTTAATCCGAAAGTAACTACGTGGTAAATACTACCTTTCGTTACGGGTCTATCTTTATAACTTGGAACTCCTAAGAATTTTTCTTGTTGTACTAATTTACCTTTACCGTCTCCAGCTGTACCATGACAAATTGCACAATAAATCACAAATAACTCTTCTGCTTTCTTCATATCAACAGCAGTCGAATCTAAAGGAGAAGTAGTAACTAATTTAGAAGCATTGTATCCTTCAGTAGTGTTAGGTAAATCATACGGAGTAAAACCTCTTTTGATGGTTCCTTGCGGTGGCACCTGACTTACTCTTCCACCTTTAAAAGCATTAGATTCGCCATAGGTTTCATAGGCAACCGATTCGTACATGTTTGGCATATACTGATAGTTAGGCTTCAAGTTGTCTTTACAAGAAACAACTGAAACGGCAACTAGTAGTAGTGCAACGGATTTAAGTAAACTTTTCATAATCTATTAATGCTTGTCTATTACTTTAACTTCTACTGCTCCAGTACTTTTTAAGAAAGAAGTCAATTCTTCTTCGTTATTATTTACTGATACTTCCATTAAAAAGTGATCATCAGTAGTTCGTACATCTGGATTTTCTGCTTTTTTAAACGGCCATAATCTACTTCTCATATAGAAGGTAATAACCATTAAGTGAGCTGCATGAAATACCGTTAACTCAAACATAACCGGCACAAATGCGGGCATATTCTGAATGTAACTGAAACTTGGTTTACCACCAATATCTTGAGGCCAATCGGTAATCATGATGTAATTCATCATTACTGTTGCCACTGTAAGACCGATACACCCATAAATAAAAGCGCAAATTGCCAAACGGGTTGGAGCTAATCCCATTGCTTTGTCCAAACCGTGAACTGGGAATGGCGTATAAACTTCTTCAATATGGTGATGTGCCTTTCTGGTTTGCTTTACAGCATCCATTAAGATGTCATCATCATTATATATAGCGTGAATAACTTTAGTACTACTCATAATAATTATTAATGTTTATCTGAATTATGATCTGCTTTTTCTCTTTCTCTCTTGTAATTCTCACCCGATGATTTCAAAATGGTTTTCACCTCTGCTTGAGCAATTACTGGGAATGTTCTCGCATATAATAAAAACAACACAAAGAAGAATCCGATGGTTCCAATAAAGATACCGATGTCGATAAATGTTGGAGAGAACATCGTCCACGATGATGGAAGGTAATCTCTGTGCAATGAGGTTACGATGATTACAAAACGCTCAAACCACATTCCGATATTTACCACAATCGATATAATGAACGAGAACATAATACTTGTTCTTAATTTTTTAGACCACATGAACTGAGGAGAGAAAACGTTACACGTCATCATCGACCAATATGCCCACCAGTAAGGACCAGTTGCTCTGTTTAAGAAAGCATATTGTTCGTATTCCACTCCAGAATACCAAGCCACAAATAACTCAGTGATATAGGCAACACCCACGATAGAACCAGTAATCATGATTACAATGTTCATTAATTCGATGTGTTGAATGGTAATGTATGCTTCTAAATTTGACACCTTTCTCATGATGATAAGTAAAGTGTTTACCATTGCGAATCCAGAGAATACCGCTCCAGCAACGAAGTACGGTGGAAAGATGGTTGTATGCCAACCCGGAATCACCGAAGTTGCGAAGTCAAAGGATACAATGGTGTGAACCGAAAGTACAAGTGGAGTCGCTAAACCAGCTAATACAAGAGAAACCTCTTCAAAACGTTGCCAGTCTTTTGCTCTTCCACTCCATCCAAAACTTAAGATAGAATATATTTTTTTGTTGAAAGGAGTTACAGCTCTATCACGAATCATTGCAAAATCGGGTAATAAACCTGTCCACCAGAATACTAATGATACCGATAAATACGTAGAGATTGCAAATACGTCCCAAAGTAAAGGCGAGTTAAAATTCACCCATAATGAACCAAATTGATTTGGAATCGGCACTACCCAATAGGCTAACCATGGACGACCCATGTGGATAATTGGAAACAAACCTGCTTGGATTACAGAGAAGATGGTCATCGCTTCTGCAGATCGGTTAATTGCCATTCTCCATCGTTGACGGAATAATAACAATACTGCCGAGATAAGTGTTCCTGCGTGACCGATACCTACCCACCAAACGAAGTTAGTGATATCCCAAGCCCAACCAACAGTTTTATTCAAACCCCACGAACCGATACCTGTAGAAATGGTGTATATGATACAACCCACTCCCCAAAGGAAAGCTGCTAATGCGATAGAAAATACAGTCCACCACTGTTTATTGGCTCTTCCTTCAACAGGTGCAGCTACGTCTACAGTTACATCGTGATAACTTTTATCACCTATAACTAAAGGTTTTCTAATGGGTGCTTCGTAATGAGACGACATAATTCTATATATTGTTTCTTATTAATTACTAAATGTTTCTAACTTTAACTTGATATACTACGTTTGGTTTTGTTCCAACGCTTTCTAACAAGTGGTATGATCGGTCTAAAACTGCTAATTTTGCAACTTCTGATTCGGTATTGTTTACATCTCCAAATACTAAAGCACCAGAAGTACAAGCATTTGAACATGCAGTTTGGAATTCGTCTACTTTAACTTCTCTTCCGTCGCGTTTCGCATCAAGAATTGTTTTTTGTGTCATTTGAATACACATCGAACATTTCTCCATTACTCCTCGTGAACGAACATTTACATCTGGATTAAGAACCATGCGTCCTAAATCATCATTCATATGGTAGTTGAACTCGTCATTATTAGCGTACAAGAACCAGTTAAAACGACGTACTTTATACGGACAGTTGTTGGCACAATATCTAGTACCTACACAACGGTTGTATGCCATATGGTTTTGACCTTGACGTGAATGCGAAGTAGCGGCTACAGGACAAACTGTTTCACATGGTGCGTGATTACAATGTTGACACATTACTGGTTGGAATACCACTTGTGGATTATCGGCTGGAGATTCCATTTCGCCAAAACCACTCAAAGATCCTTTTTCACCTGTCAATCCGTCGAATTCTTCTTTACGTTTGTTATCACCTGCGAAAGTATCCTCAGAAGAATAGTATCTGTCAATACGCAACCAGTGCATATCACGACTTCTACGAACTTCTTCTTTACCCACTACAGGTACGTTATTTTCTGCGTGACATGCAATTACACATGCTCCACAACCCGTACATGCATTTAAGTCGATTGATAAGTTAAAGTGATGTCCAACTGAACGATCAAATGATTCCCACAAATCTACTTTGGTTGCTTCTACTTCTTTGTGATCTAACGATACCATTGGTGGAGCGTTAAAGGCATTTTTATTTCCTTTTGGACTCTCTTCGTTGTATACATTAAAAGTAGTTTCTCTAACAATATCACCTCTACCCATTAAAGTTCGTTGCGATTGAACGCAAGCAAACTCATGATCGTTACCACTAGACTTCGCAACAGTAACCGTTTGAACATTATTAAAGTTATTATATAATAAGTACGCGTTAACACCTACTTGCATTTCTTCTTGAATGGAAGCTTTTCTTCCGTAACCTAAAGCCAATCCGAACGTTCCAACTGCTTGTCCAGGTTGAACAATAACTGGTACTTTCATCGTTACTTTTCCAACTGTTACATCAGCATAACTACCATTTAAACCACCATCAGCAACGATTTCATTTTCTAATCCTAATTCTTTAGCGTCTGCTTGAGAAACTGTTAAGTAATTATCCCAAGAAACACGTGTTATTGGATCTGGAAACTCTTGCAACCAAGGATTGTTCGATTGTTGTCCATCACCTAAACCAGTTTTAGTATATAAAATTAATTCTTTACCAGCAGATTTTGATTGAGCCAATGCACTTGCAGCTGAACTATAATCGGCAGTTCCGCCAATTAAAGCAGATTCTGCGCTGGCAAAAACACCGTCGTGAAGTACTTTATTCCACGTTGTTCCCGACACAAAAGTGGCAGAGCTAGATTTAATATAATCATAGTAAGAACCTGGAGTTCCATTCAACGACATTAAAACATCTTGAAATTGTTTGGTATTGAAAAGTGGACGGATCGTAGGTTGAGTCAAAGCATAGGCTCCTTTAGTCAAACTATGATCGTTCCATGATTCTAAATAATGAGGTGTAGCAGCAGCAATTGTAGTTAACGCAGCTGTTTCGTCTTCTTTTAAAGAAAAGGCAACTGAAAGTTTAGTCTTCTTCAATCCAGAGACAAAAGAAGCACTGTTTGCTAAAGAGTAAACCGGATTCACTCCACTCATAATTAATGTGTGGATTTTACCTTCATTCAAATCAGTTATTAATTGAGCTACCGCCTGACTAGAACCTTTTCTAATTTGTCGCGCGCTCGTTGCATTGAATGCCTGACTTCCCAATACTTGATTGATGGCAATAACTAATAATTGAGCATTTTTATCTTGTATACCCGACACTAAAACACCTTTAGCGCCAGCTGATTTTAATTGTTGAGCGGCTTTCGTTACTTCCGCATCAAAACTGTTGCTTAAACTGGTTCCAACACTAGAACCTGTTATCGCGTTGTATAGTTTTACTAGTGCTTGCTTTTGATTCGCTACTGACATAGCTACTCTCTTATCGGCAGCAGCACCAGATAAAGTCATATTGGATTCGAACTGAATGTGTTTCGACATACGCCCGGTTTGTGGAATTCTTCCTTTCGCATACCCTGAATCGTAACCTCCACCTTGCCAATCACCTAAGAAATCAGCTCCGACCGAAACGATTACATCTGCTTTAGCAAAATCGTAATCTACTAAAACGCGTTCTCCGTATACAATTTCAGCAGCATCTAAAGCAGCTGATTCTGAAACCGCATCGTAAATAACGTGTTTTGAATTTGGGTTTTTAGCCAAGAAATCGGCTATTAATTTTTCGGTCGACGGACTCGCCAATGTATTCGTCAACACAACTACTTGACCACCTTTTGCTTTCGCATCAGCTAAACCAGCAGCAATTTTGGCACTTACATCCGACCAAGAAGCTTCTTTACCATCAATTTTTGGAGCTTTCAAACGCATGCTGTCGTACATAGTCAAAACAGAGGCATGTACTCTTGCATTAGCAGAAAATTTTGCACCAGCAATGGTATTGTTCTCTATTTTAATAGGTCTTCCTTCACGGGTTTTTACTAAAAGGTTGGCAAAATCAAAACCGTCAAACATAGTTGTCGCATAATAATCTGCAATACCTGGAATGATTTCCTCAGGTTGAACAACGTATGGGATTGATTTATTTACTGGACCTTCACAGGCTGCTAAAGTGGCAGCTGCTGTACTGAATCCAACGTACTTTAAAAAATCACGACGAGTAGTTGATGATGATGACAAAGACGCTGCGTCTCCTAAAAACTCATCTGTTGGAATTGGCTCCACAAACTCGTTGTTTTTAAGCGCCTCAACAATAGAACTATTTTCGTTTAGTTCTTCAACACTTTTCCAGTATTTTTTGTTTGATGACATCGTATATAAATATTAGCTTCTTAAATTTATTTTTGTTTCAAGTTTGTTTTGTTTCACGTTTCACTATGCTGAAACTTGAAACTTTAAACGATTTTTTAGTAGTGACACTTACCACATTCTAATCCTCCCATGTCCTTAACAGTAAGTTGATCTTTACCGTACTTCTTAGAAAGTTCTTCGTGAATTTTATCGTAGTAAGCATTTCCTTCCATTTTAACATTGGTTTGACGGTGACAATCGATACACCAACCCATTGTTAACGGAGCAAATTGTTTTTGAATTTCATATTCTTGAACCGGACCGTGACACTTCTGACATTCAATTCCACCTACCGTTACGTGTTGTGAGTGATTGAAGTAAGCAAAATCAGGTAATTTGTGAATACGTACCCATTTTACTGGTTGTGTTTTTCCGGTATATTTTTGAGTGGATTTATCCCAACCCACTGCATCGTATAATTTCTGAATTTGAGCATCGTAAAATGCTTTTGAGTATTCTGCTGTAGCAGTAGTATCTGCAACTTCAGCAATATTTTTGTGACAGTTCATACACACATTCAACGAAGGAATTCCAGCATTTTTACTTGTTCTAGCCGAAGAGTGACAGTATTTACAATCGATACCGTTGCTTCCCGCGTGAATTCGGTGTGAATAATGTATCGGTTGAATTGGAGCGTAATCTTGATCTACTCCGATTTGTGACAAATATCCGTATACAAAATAACCACTAGCTAACAAAAAGAATACCGCTGACACGAATAATAAAAACTGATTTTTAACAAACGCTTTTGGCAACGCTAAGAAATCTATTTTTCTATCTGCACCTTCAATTCCGTTTGATTTTGCGATTTTGGTCAATACATTGTTTACTAAAAACAACATCGCTACCAACATCAACATCACTAATGAAAGCGCGCCTAAAATTACATTATTTGAAATCCCGCTATTCTCAGCAGGAACAGCACCTGGCCCACCCGTAACAACTGGCGGCTCTACTTTTGGCTCTGAAGTATAGGCAATAATATTATCAACATCTGCAGTAGAAAGTTGAGGAAAAGCAGTCATTACTGATTTATTATTTTCTTCAAAAACCTTAACAGCTTTAGCATCACCTGAGGCAATCATAGCCGAACTATTGTTGATCCATTTGTACAACCAAGCCATATCGTATTTGTTGGCTACACCACGCAATGCCGGACCTGTTGCTTTCGCATCAAGTTTGTGACAAGCGGCACAATGCGTGTTGAACAAAGCTTTACCTGCTACTGCATCACCACCTGCTGTTGCAACAGGAGCTGCGGCTGCGGCTGGATCTGCTGCCATTACTGGAGCTGCGGCTGGTTGTTCTTGAGAAAATGAAGTTAAGGAAAAAGTTAGCAAAAACGCTAAACAGAAAATAACAGTCCTTGAAATCGAATTATGGTTACCCATTTTTTTCATGTGTTAATATAATTTTTTCAAATCACATAAAATACATTGTTAGTGTTGACCTTGATGTATTTTTATAGTAAATGATAATTTACAAAATTGTGGTACGATTTTTTCTATTAATTTTAGAAAAGAACAATACGCTTTTTTAAAAACTTGCACAAAAATACGACTTATCAATTATTCTCAAAACCTTAAATATATCTTAATTCATAATTTATATTAATTCTAAATAATATTATTGTTTTTGATTCGTTGAGGAAGTAGTACATTTGCATTAAAATCAATATATTATGAATTATTCAGGCTCCAAACCGCTGTTTATTTTTGCTTTTTTTACACTGTTTTTTTATGAAAATAGTTGTGTATACGGACAATCGACAGTTGTCAAGCAAGATCCAAAATTTGAACAATTATTAAAAGAAAAACGAAAGATAAATTCGGGCATTGTATCCAATAACCTCTATAAAATTCAGGTATTTAACGGCAATATGGAACAGTCAAAAAAGGCCTTATTGGACTTTAAAAAAGATTTCAAAGACCTTGATGCCACCCTAGTTTTTAACACCCCTTTTTACAAAGTTTGGGCGGGAAATTTTAAAACTAGAATAGAAGTCGAACGCAACTTAATTGCCATCAAAAAGAAATACCCGAATGCATTTGTGATTAAACCGAATCAATAAGAAAATAGATTTCTTACAGTTACCATCAAAAAAAAATCCCAACTTTCATTGGGATTTTTTTATTTATTTCAACTTTTTCTTTACTTCTACTTCTTGGAAGGCTTCGATTAAATCGAGCTGCTCAATGTCGTTGTAATTCTTGATCTGAATTCCGCAATCATATCCTTTCGAAACATCTTTAACATCGTCTTTAAATCGTTTTAAAGTAGCTAATTCACCGGTGTAAATTACAACTCCTTCGCGGATTAAACGAATTTTTGAATTTCTGAATATCTTACCATCCGTAACCATACAACCCGCAATCGTTCCCACTTTAGAAACTTTAAAGATTTCTCTGATTTCGGCCGTACCGGTAATTTCCTCTTTCATTTCTGGAGAAAGCATTCCTTCCATAGCGTCTTTTAAGTCGTCGATGGCATCGTAAATAATTGAATAGTTACGGATGTCAATTTCTTCTTTATCGGCTAATTGTTTTGCATTTCCAGCAGGACGCACGTTGAATCCAATAATAATGGCATCTGAAGCAGAAGCCAACATTACATCCGATTCGGTTATCGCACCAACTCCTTTATGTATAATATTGATTTGAATTTCTTCGGTAGATAATTTCGAGAACGAATCCGATAAGGCTTCCACCGAACCATCCACGTCACCTTTCAAGATGATGTTTAATTCCTTAAACTGTCCTAACGCAATTCTTCGACCAATTTCTGCAAGCGTAATGTGTTTTTGCGTACGAACCGATTGCTCACGCATTAATTGTGTACGTTTCGCTGCGATTTGCTTGGCTTCTCTTTCATCTTCAAAACAATTGAATTTATCACCCGCAGTTGGCGCACCATCCAAACCTAAAATTGAAATAGGTGTTGACGGACCAGCTTCTTTTACGGCATGACCTCGTTCATCGTACATGGCTTTAATTTTACCATGATTTTTTCCGGCCAAAACATAATCTCCTACTTTTAACGTACCGGCTTGAACCAAAATCGTAGTTACATAACCACGGCCTTTATCCAACTGAGCTTCCACTACAGTACCGACAGCAGGTTTTTTCGGATTGGCTTTTAAGTCTAATATCTCCGCTTCTAACAATACTTTTTCTAATAAGTCTTTGACTCCCGTACCTACTTTTGCCGAAATATCGTGTGATTGGTATTTTCCACCCCAATCTTCAACCAATAAATTCATACCTGCCAATTGTTCCTTGATTTTCTCAGGATTTGCGGCTGGTTTATCAATTTTATTGATGGCAAAAATCATTGGAACTCCAGCAGCTTGAGCGTGACTGATTGCTTCTTTGGTTTGAGGCATGATGTCGTCGTCGGCTGCAGCCACAATAATCGCAATATCGGTAACTTGAGCACCACGTGCACGCATCGCGGTAAACGCCTCGTGACCCGGTGTATCTAAGAATGTTATTTTTTGACCGTTGTCTAATGTTACGGCGTACGCTCCAATGTGTTGGGTAATTCCACCCGACTCACCTGCAATTACATTTTCTTTACGGATGTAATCCAGCAAGGATGTTTTACCGTGATCGACGTGACCCATTACGGTTACGATTGGCGCACGATTGATTAAATCTTCGGCTCTATCTTCTACCAATTCGATTGAATCTTCTAAGTCGGTTGTGATGAATTCTACTTCATATCCGAACTCATCGGCAACAATAGATAAGGTTTCTGCATCGAGACGTTGGTTCATGGTAACCATGATTCCCAATGCCATACATGTTCCAATTACCTTGGTAATCGGCACATCCATCATGGTTGCAACTTCACCAACGGTAACAAATTCGGTTACTTTGATGGTTTTGCTTCCTTCTTCGATTGCTTTTTGCTCGTCATCAGTACGTTGACGGTGCGTATCTCTTTTGTCTCTTCTGTATTTGGCCGCTTTTGATTTCGAACCTTTACCTTGAAGACGTTCTAAGGTTTCTTTGATTTGGTTTTTAACTTCCTCTTCCGTTGGCTCAACTTTCTGAACAATTGCAGGACGATTTCCTTTTTGGAAACCACCTGTTTTTGGTCCGAATTTATTTACGCCTGGTTTATTTACGCCACCCGCAGCCCCGGCAGTTCCTGGTTTGTTTTCACCTGGTTTTGGCGGAATACGCTTGCGTTTGTTTTTGTTATCTCCAGGTTTTGCATCACCGGGTTTATTAGGAGTAATTTTTGGCTCCTCTTTTTTCTTTTTAGGTTTGTTGAATTGAGATAAATCAATTTTCTGACCTGTAATTTTCGGACCTGTTAAACTCTGATACTGTGTTTCATGCGTATCGTCTTGTGGCGTTTCTTCTGGAGCAGCTTCCACTTTAGGAGTTTCTACTTTTGGAGCTTCTACTTTAGGCGTTTCAGCAACAGTTGGTTCCACAACTTCAGGTTTCGGAGCCACTTCAGGTTTTGGCTGAGGAACTTCTGGAACTGGAGTCGGTGTTACCGTAGGTTTAATGGCCGTAGGCGTTTTGGTTTCAAGTTCAATTTTTCCAACTTGTCTCGGACCTGTAACTACCGCTTTCGCTTTGATTACTTCTTGGCGTTGACGGTCTTCTTCTTGCTTTCTTTTTTCTTCGATTTCTTTTTCACGCTCAATACGAAGTGCTTCTTTTTCTTTTCTAATCTCTTCACTTACACCTTTAGAAGCTTCTTTATTTCCTTTGTCGCCCGCAAATTGGCCACAAAGAATTGTGTATACATCATCAGAAATTTTTGTGTTTGGACTTGCCTCAATGGCAATTCCTTTATCTTTTAGATAATCCACAGCTCTTTCTAAAGAAATATTTAATTCCCTTAAAACTTTGTTTATTCTAATATTTCCTTCAGACATAAAATCGTATTAATTTTTTTTATTGTTTGTGAGAATTAATTCTCGAATTCTTCTTTTAAAATTTTCATGACTTCCTGAATGGTCTCTTCTTCTAAATCGGTTCTTCTCACTAAATCGGCTACATTTTGCTTCAGAATACTTCGCGCTGTATCCAAACCAATTTTAGCGAATTCATCGATTACCCATCCATCAATTTCATCAGAGAATTCTGTTAATTCAACATCATCTTCGTCTTCGATGGTGCTACCTTCTCTAATTACATCCAATTCATATCCTGTCAATTGTCCAGCCAATTTGATGTTGTGACCACCACGACCAATTGCTTTAGAAACTTCTTCTAATTTCAAAAACACCTCGGCTCTTTTATTTTCTTCGTCGATTTTGATGGAAGATACTTTAGCCGGACTCAACGCACGTGTGATGTACAATTGAATATTGGTGGTGTAATTGATTACGTCGATATTTTCGTTTCCTAATTCTCTTACGATTCCGTGGATTCTTGATCCTTTCATTCCCACACAAGCACCCACTGGATCAATACGATCATCGTAAGAATCTACGGCTACTTTTGCTTTTTCACCCGGAATACGAACTACATTTTTGATGGTAATTAAACCGTCAAAAACTTCAGGAATTTCTTGTTCAAATAACTTCTCTAAGAAAGCCGGAGCTGTTCTCGACATGATGATTTGAGGTTTATTTCCTTTTAATTCAACATTTTCGATGATTCCTTTTACGTTGTCACCTTTTCTGAAAAAATCAGAAGGAATTTGCTTTTCTTTTGGCAATACAATTTCGTTTCCATCATCATCTACAAGAATAACTACTCTTGGACGAACGTGATGTACTTCTGCGGTATATATTTCACCAATTAAATCTTTAAATTGCTTGTAAAGATTGGTATTGTCGTGCTCATGGATTTTTGAAATCAAATTCTGACGTAAGGCCAAAATCGCTCTTCTTCCTAAATCGATTAATTTTACTTCTTCCGAAACATCTTCACCCACTTCAAAATCGGGCTCAATTTTTCGTGCTTGAGAAAGTTCAATTTCTTGGTTTTCATCTTCTACTTCACCGTCTGCTACCACAACTCTATTTCTCCATATCTCCATGTCTCCTTTATCAGGATTGATGATGATGTCAAAATTATCGTCTGAACCGTATTTCTTTTTTAAGGCATTTCTAAAAACGTCTTCCAAAATCGCCATAAGCGTTACTCGATCAATAAGTTTATCATCTTTAAACTCTGAAAATGATTCGATTAATGCAATATTTTCCATTCTTCTTTTTAATTAAAATTTATCGTAACAACTGCTTCTTTAATCTCTTGATACGGAATTTCAACTGTTTTTACAACCGTTTCTTTTCCCTTACCTATCTTTTTGGGCTCTCTGGCCGACCAAGTCAATACTATTTTTTCGTCGTCTGCAGCTTCTAACAGCGCTTCGATTTTTTCGGTTTCGGTTTTTACCTTCAACGTTCTACCGATATTTTTTTTGTACTGACGTGTTAATTTCAGTGGTGATGAGACTCCGCATGAAGCAACTTCTAAAGAAAAATCGACTTCTTCTCGGTCTAAATGTTGATCCACTGCTTTACTAATATCGATGCAATCTTGAACCGTAACTCCGTGATCTCCATCCAAAGTAATGCTTATTTTATTTGAGCCATCAATGTCCATATCTATCAAAAAAATGGATGGTTTTTCTTTCAAACCTTCGTGCAATAACTCTGTAACTCGCTCTTTAAATGTCATATTTTTATGAAAAGAGGGAAGCAGTGCTTCCCTCATTATTTAATTTTGATGATAAATAACGCTGCAAATATACAATTTTTTTTTAATGACAAATATCATTTATGAATCTTAAAAAAAATCCTTATCTTTATCAAGAGAAAAAAAACAACTAAAATCAATATCTTATATCAATCTTTATGAAAAAAATTTTAATACCTACAGACTTTTCTAAGCACGCAGAATATGCTTTGAAAGTAGCTGCTCAAATTGCAAGAAAAAACGATGGTGAAATTATATTGTTACACATGTTGGAATTACCTCATCAAGCTGGCGATGCCATTGGTGCTGGTAAAGACATTCCAGAAATTATGTTTTTTAAAAATGCAGCTATCTCTCGATTAGACGATTTGATGGACGAAGATTATTTGGACGGTTTGAATGTTTCTCAAGTAGTTCAGTTCGAATTGGCTTTTGACGGAATTTTAAAAATAAGTCAGAAAAACAATGTAGATTTAATTGTGATGGGATCACACGGTGCCAGCGGATACAAAGAAATGTTCATTGGTTCTAACGCTGAAAAAGTAGTTAGAAACTCAGAAGTACCGGTGTTAATCATCAAAAAAGAAGAACCAAACTTCCAAGTGAATGATTTCGTGTTCGCCTCTGATTTTGCTGATGAAATCAAAAAACCATTTGAAAAAGTAGTACAGTTCGCCAACAAATTTGACGCAACCTTACATTTGGCCATGATCAATACTCCCAACGATTTCAAACCTACTTCTGTTTCTGAAGAAATCATGAAGAATTTTGTATCCAACTTTACCGTTAACAAATACAAAACTCATATTTACAACGAAACCAACATTGAAAAAGGAATCCTGAATTTTTCTAACAGCATCAACGCCGATTTAATCGGAATGAGCACGCACGGAAGAAAAGGATTGTCTCATTTCTTTAATGGAAGTATCAGTGAAGACTTAGTCAATCACGCGACACGACCTGTGGTTACGTTCAAAATTTAACAACCAAACTATAAACAGAAAAACCTCTCAAGAAATTGGGAGGTTTTTCTGTTTATAGTTTGGTTGAAGACACTATCCTAAAGCAAAAAATCCCAACTTTTCAGTTGGGATTTTTCTGTTGGTCTACAAGGACTCGAACCTTGAAAGACTGCACCAAAAACAGTTGTGTTACCATTACACCATAGACCAATAATGCTTGAATGCGGGTGCAAATTTAATACAAATTTTATTTTAAGCAAACATTTCAATGATTTTTATTAAAAATTAATCTGCTTTTCACTAAACAAACCGTGAATTTTTTTTTAAAATAGTTAGCGCTAATTAGTTAAACTACCGAATCCTCGATGAACTCTCATCAATAACTTTCTCTTTGTATGCAGAATCCTTACTTTTTCCGAAGTAATAACGCAAACTAATCGAAAACTCATTGGTATCGGTAAAATAGGTTGCATTAGTATTGATGCTGTTTATATTCAGCCGTTCTTCGATATTCATATTCCTAAAAATATCGTTGTAATTTAAAGAACAATCCCAGTTGGCAAAAAAACGTTTAGACAAACTCATATTAAAAATAAAGAGTTCATTTCGGATAAATACACCTTCATTTCGTTTTGTAATTCCCCAACTGTTGATTCCGAATACATATTTCTTGGGCAATTCAAAGGTTTGATCCATGAAAAAATAAAAACTTGGCTTCGAGCTCAAGCGAATAGCGGTATCGTCTTCTACCGAAGTGATTGATGATGACAGAACGGTGTTGACTGACCAGAACTTGTGCTTAAATGGGAATGAAATTTCTAAACTAAGATTGGTTTCTTTATCAAAATTAGTCGGTTTAAAAATCAATGCATTGGACAAATAGTCGTAGTCAAATCCGTAGTAAACAGCATTTTTGGCTTTTGAATAATGCAAGGCAATGGAAGATTCTTTTCTTTGAAAATTAATGGAAATCTCATCTGCTAAAGTCGGATTTAAGTCAATGTTATTGGTGAAAACAAAATACGGATTGATGTACGTTGACCCTTGAGTTGTAGCTGAATAATTCGGGCGAATGATACTTTTTGAGTAATTCAACGTCAGAATTTTAGTGCTGTCGATTGGAATTTCAACTTGCATTTTCGGAAACAAATTAATATACTTTTTATCAATTAAAAAATTGCTTTCTGTATTTAATTTTCCTTTGACATTGGTTTTTTCTGCTCTAATTCCAACCGAATAATTTGCGTTGAACATCGTTCCAAAATACTGTACATAAGCCGCTCCGTTTTTTTCATTGTAATCGTACAATGACGACGCAGTTGAGTTCGTTTCGTAATTATAAACCGTTAAACCTGAAGTTGTCGTTGACTGCAGATTCAGAATTCCAATTTCTAACTTTGAATCTTCTTTGAACTTTTTTTCAACATCCATTCGCCCCGAAAACACTTCAATATCGTACTCTTGATTTCTACTTTGAGAGGACACAAAAGAAGTAGTATTGTAATTATTTTCAATCCAACCTACTCCATTTTGAGAATAATTAGAATATTGAATTCCAGAAAAAACAACTGTATTCCATCTCTTTACATTTTTGCTGTAGTTGACAATTAAATTTACAAAGCTTTTATCATCGACGTTCTCACTTCTTGTAATAACATTGTTTTCAATCGAGTTATCCGTGTAATAACTGTCCGTGTGAATTCCGAAATCATTCTTCTGAATCCGGTCACTTAGGGTAAACGACCAATAATCATCCTCGTTGATTTTATAAAAGATTCCACCTCCAAAAATCAATTGTAGCCTTTTGGTGAGTGCTACAGCGAGGTAATTTGAATAAAAATCACTAGTTGTTAGTTCGGTACTGATTCCGTTGCTTTCCCACGGATTCAACTGATTATAATTGAAATTAGTTTTAATTTCAACTTTACTCTTTTTTATACTCGAATTGATTCCCAAATAATTATTAAACGATTTTTTAAAGGATGCGCTTTCAGAAAAATCGATTGTAAAACCTTCCTTTTTGCTTCGTTTTCGAGTAATAAGAATTAGAGCTCTTCCGTTTGCCTCGTATTTTGAAGATGGATTGCTGATGATTTCTATGTACTTGATATCGGCAACACTCAGCGAATTTACTTCATCCATCGTTACCGCTTGATTGTCTATATAAATAAGTGCATTTCCTTTACCAATTACTGAAACACTTGTTTTATCTGTACTTATTTGAAGTTTTGGAAGTTTTGCCAAAAGATCAATGGTTGTTGAACTTGACTGTAAATTGGAATTAGCAACATCTACTTTGATGGTTCCGTTGTTGAAGGTGATTTCTTTTGTATTTCTCTCCACTACAACTTCTTCTAATTTATTTGAAATCGTGTCGGTTATAGGTTCTTGTGCATTCGAACAAACAAACAATATTAAACTGAAAAAGATAAAAATTCGTCGCATACTCATAAATTATTAAGTTGCAAATATGTCATCATAATTTCAATGCGAAAGTTAATCGTAGGTTAATGCCACTATAAAAAGCTATTTTTACAATAAATCCTCTTATTTTTGACTTCGAATTACAACTGATGAAGCACAAAATAAACATACTGATTACTCTTTCTACTTTCGCTTTAGTGGCGTTGTGCTTTATACAATTGTATTTGGTAAAAACGACCTATCGATATAAAGTAGCTCAATTTCGGCTAGAAGTAAAAGACCGATTGAGTAAAATTACCAACGACTATAGCGACTTAGACAGCAGTTTGTTCCACAAAAAAGATGTGCTCTACAAAGAATTAGCCCAAAACTACTTGGAAGACAAAAGCAACGGCGAACAAATCAAACGTCAGTTGTTGCAAAACCAGTTCAAAGACCAACTCACCGCACGCTTACAAAGTGAATTTGAAAAAGAATTTCCCGACTTATCCATTCATTTTGCGATTGTGCTCAACAAGTTTGTGATGTACAACAACTCCAAACAAGCCGATACACTTTTTGCCGAAAAACCCATCATTGAAAACATGATGTACGGCAATTTGGCTTCTCTAGACGATGCATTTCTGATTCGGAATTACGTGGGAACAACCAGTTCGGATGCCGGAAACTCTACCTATAAATTGCTCACCGAAGACGCATTGTACGTTTCCGTAAAAAACTGGGAAGTCATCGTTTTAAAAGGAATGTCAGCGCTTTTGATCTTTGCATTTGTGTCGATACTGACGCTCATCAGTATTTTTGTCATCACCATCAAAGCCTTAATCAAGCAGAAAAAAATCAGTGACATCAAAACCGATTTCATAAACAACATTACCCATGAACTTAAAACACCGCTGACTACTCTTTCGGTATCGACCAAAATTTTAGAGCGCAAAGACATCAAAGATAACGAACAATTGTACAGTCAGTTACTGACAACTATCAATCGCCAGAACGAACGTTTACATAACTTAATAGACCAAGTGATGAGCAATTCGCTCGGCCATGAAGAAATTGAGTTGCACAAACAAAAAATAAATGCTCATACTTTTTTGAATACCATCATCGCCGATTTCAAACTCGCGCATCCCGAAACAATTCTTGAAACCGATTTTCATTCGGACGAAACGATGCTCACTTTAGACACATTTCACCTCACGACGGCGATTTTAAATGTGTTGGAAAACGCAGTAAAATACGGCAGTTCGACCATTTTTATATCGACAAAACTTCAAAATAATCTGTTCAGCATTAACATTGAAGACAACGGAATGGGCATTGAAAAAAGCAAGCAAAACCTGCTTTTCGACAAGTTTTATCGGGTGGAAAAAGGCAATATTCATACAACAAAAGGTTTGGGATTGGGATTGTACTATGTCGATCAAATCATAAAAGCCCACAAAGGAAGCGTGGATTTGGTGAGCGATTTGGGCAAAGGCACTCGATTGACGTTACGTTTACCCTCAGCAATTTAAATCGTATGAAGAAAATTCTTTTGGCAGAAGACGACCTCGATTTTTCAATCGTACTGCAACAGTTTTTGGAATTAAATGGTTTTGAAGTGATTTTGGCAGAAAACGGCAAAAAAGCTTTAGAATTATTTACGACTGATTCGTTCGATTTGTGTTTGTTGGATGTGATGATGCCCGAAATGGACGGATTTACACTAGCCGAAAACATCATCGAAATCAACCCCGATGTGCCTTTTGTATTTCTGACCGCGAAAAAATTAAAAGAAGACAAAATAAAAGGGTTGCAATTGGGCGCCGACGATTACATCGTGAAACCTTTTGAAGTGGATGAACTCATTTTACGCATGCACAATATTTTAAAACGAAGCGAGTTTTCTCCGAATAAAGTCCCGGTAAAGCAAAAATATCAAATCGGGAAATATGTTTTCGACACCAATCGAATGTGCTTGGAATGGGACAATCAATCGCAACAACTCACCGAAAAAGAAGCGGCGTTGATTGATTTCTTTTACCATCACAAAAATCAGTTGATCAAAAGAGAACAAATTTTAAAAGCCATTTGGAATACCGATGATTTTTTCTCAGGCCGAAGCATGGATGTATACATTAGTAAGATTAGGAAATATTTTCAGGAAGACGAACGCATTCGAATTGAAAGCATTCGATTCATCGGCATCGAATTCAAAATAACAGAATAACGCACAAACAAAGACGCAACAAACTATTGAATCCCTGAATTATGAAAATTTTATACACCGCATTTTATGGGTTTCGTTAAAAAAATAGTTTCTTTGCACAATATTAAAAATCAAATCCTCACAACGATTTATGACAACATTTAACTTTAAAAAGTGGAATACCGTATTAGGCTGGGTTGCTTTTGCTATTGCATTAGTCACGTATACGTTGACCGTTGAACCAACTATGAGTTTTTGGGATTGCGGGGAATACATCGCTACTTCGGCCAAATTAGAAGTAGGACATCCGCCTGGAGCGCCGTTATACCAGATGATGGGAGCATTTTTCTCGATGTTTGCCATTGGTAAAGAAAACATCGCTTTGATGGTGAACATGATGTCGGTTTTTTCGAGCGCCTTTACCATTTTATTTATGTTTTGGTCGTCTACGATTGTACTTCGAAAAATTGTTTCAAACTATACCGAACTCAACAAAGATAACTTAGTTGCTATTTTGGGAAGTTCGTTCATCGGTGCTTTAACCTTTACTTTTTCGGATAGTTTTTGGTACAATGCTGTGGAAGCGGAAGTATATGCGATGGCGACTTTATTCATCGCCTTACTGTTTTGGTTGGGATTGCGTTGGGAACAAGACATGAATTCGCCGCGCGGAAACCGTTGGTTATTGTTAATTTCCTTGGTTGTTGGTTTGTCATTTGGAGTGCACTTTATGGCTTTGTTGACACTTCCGTCGATCGGATTTTTATATTTCTTTAAACATTATCCAAAAGTAACCGTGAAGAATTTCATCGTTGCGAATGTGGTTATTGTGGCGATTTTACTCTTCATATTCAAATTATTATTACCGTATACCTTAGGTTTTTTCGGGAAAAGTGAAATCTTTTTTGTGAACACACTCGGATTACCATTCGACTCGGGAACGTTCATCATGTTTGCCTTAATCATTGGTTTTTTCTACTTCGGATTACAGTATACCAAAAAGAAACAACAAGCCTTTTACAACACTATTTTATTGTGTGTTCTTTTCGTCTTAATCGGATTTTCAACTTGGTTAATGTTGCCCATTCGTGCCAACGCCAATACACCAATTAACGAAAACAAACCTTCCGATGCCGCCGAGGTATTGGCATATTACAACAGAGAACAATACGGTGTAAATCCGCTTTTCTATGGTCCGCAATACACCGATACGTTTGCAGGTTTAGATCCTACAACTCCGTATTTGGACAAAGCACCCAACTACGAAAGAAATTACAAAACAGGTAAATACGAAATTGTAAATAACTACAAAAACGCTGTTCAAAATTCGGATGACGCACACAAAGCAATTTTACCGCGTTTGTGGAGTACAGAACATACCGAAAATTACATCACATTTACACGTCCGCCCGAATTCAGAATCAAAGCCGAATTGTCTGAAGAGCAAGAATTGCTTGACATAGTAGCCGAATTCCGTCAAGCGTATGCATCCAACAAAATTGATAACGATGGTTATGTTGCATTCTTAAAAGCGTATGGCGAATACCTCGAAATCGAAAAACCAAAAACGTGGGATAACCTTCAATTTATGGTCGAATACCAATTTGGTTATATGTACGGACGTTATTTACTATGGAATTTCGTGGGAAGACAAAACGACATCCAAGGGAAATACGATAATTTAGACGGAAATTGGTTGAGTGGAATTACCTTTTTGGATGAAATTCATTTAGGTCCGCAAAGCAATTTACCCGAAGATATTGCCAACAACAAAGGACGAAACGTCTATTACTTTTTACCTTTTATTTTAGGATTAATTGGTTTTATGTACCACATTCAACGCGAGAAAAAAACATTTTATGTATTGCTTTCGTTATTCCTATTCACCGGTTTAGCCTTAAAAATATACTTGAACGAACGCCCATTCGAACCACGTGAACGCGACTATGCCTTAGTAGGATCGTTCTATGTGTTTGCGATGTGGGTCGGATTTGGAGTCTATGCGATGTACGAAATCATAAAAGACAAAATTGCTCCAAAAATTGCTGCTCCGCTTACCATCGCGGTTTGCTTAGTGGCTTCACCGATATTGATGGCGACACAAAACTGGGATGATCACGATCGTTCAGATAAATACACGGCATTGGCAATGGCGAAAGCGTATCTCGATTCGTGTGAACCCAACGCTATATTGTATACCATTGGTGACAACGATACGTTCCCATTATGGTATGCACAAGAAATTGAAGGTTATCGAACCGATGTAAAAGTCTGTTGTACCAGTTTATTAATGACCGATTGGTATGTGGATCAAATGAAAATGAAAACCTACGATTCAAAAGGGTTACCTATTTCGTTTGAACACAATCAGTATGTAGATGGAACGCGCGATTACATTTTATTTAGTGATCAAACTAAAAACAGATGGAGTTTGAACGACTTCTTAAACTTTGCAAAAAGTGAAAACCCGGATACTAAAGTGGAGTTACAAAGTGGTCAAATGGCAAACTTTTTCCCTACCAATAAAGTGCGTATTCCGATTGATAAAAACGCGGTGATTAAACATAAAGTGGTACATCCAAAATACAACGATTCGATTGTTCCTTACATCGACATTGACATTGACGGTTCGGCATTGTACAAAAATCGTTTAATCATGCTTGACATTTTAAACAACAACAATTGGGAACGTCCAACGTATTTTACCGGAGGAAGTTTTGGTGATGAAGATTATTTGTGGATGAAAGATTACCTTCAATTGGACGGAATGGTGTACAAATTGGTTCCTGTGAAAACCAAAGTGGATAAAGAAAATCCGTTTGATTTAGGTCAGGTTGATTCGGATATCATGTACAATTTAGTTCAGAAATGGACTTGGGGTAATGGTGAACGCACCGATATTTATCACGATCCGGAAACCCGTAAAAATAGTATTTCGTCTCGAAACAATCTGTCGCGTTTGATGTACCAACTGATCAAAGACGGGAAAAACGACAAAGCGAAAAAAATCATCGAGATGTCGTTGACCAAAATGCCTGTTGATTACTATGGCTACTACACGGCGGTTGATCCGTTTGCCGACGGATATTACAAAGTGGGCGAACCTGCCAAAGCTCGTGAGTTATTGAAAAAGCTGATGAAAAAATACCAGCAAAATTTGATGTATTACAAGCAGTTCAATGCCGCAGATCAAAATTTTATGGCAAGCGATATTTATACTGATGTAGAACGTTACCGTAATTTATTGACCATCATGAAAGACAACAACGACCTATCGTTTTACAACCAAAACAAAGGCACGTTTAACACCTTTGTAACGATGTACGAACATTTCGGATTAGAAAAAGAATAATAAATTTGTTCTATTATACCTAAAATCCGTGAGTCTATCTCTTGATTTTCGTGGCTTACCAAGGTTTTTATGAATTGGTGGTTTTTAAGCCTTTACAAAAATAACAGAAAAACCTGTTAAATCCTATTCCAAAACGAATAGGATTTTTTTTGCTTTCTAATATATGGTTCAACAAAAACTATTACATTTGAAAAACAAAACCAAACAAAAAATATATGAATCCATAATATACGTTCTTATCTTAATTTATCATTAGCGTAAGCTATTAGTCTTTGTAACGAAAACCGCCAAATATTTCAAATACCACAAGATTGATAAGTGAACCGCTTGCGTTACGGCGTGGGCTTCTCTTATTTGTGGTATAGGTACTTGGCGGTACCTCGTTGCAAAGTCAGAGTTTGTCCCACGCTTTTGGTTTAAACTGTAAAATCCCTTGGGACGGGGAATAAACCAAGTAACAAATGAAAAAAATTATCGGATTATTTTTATTGATTAGCTTTTTAAGCTATGGTCAGACACCTGACCCAAACATTGAAAAACTCATTACTGCGTTATCTAAAGAAAAAAACTCCTACATCAAACAAGTCATTACTCAGACTGTTATTGTGAATTCATCCACCAAGGCTAATTTTGGCGGTGGAAATACCCGAAGTGCAATCAAAATCAATTTACCATTAGGAACTAAAACTTGGTTTTACAGAGTCACGCTTATGGATGTAAATCAGAGTTTTACCTATGCCGATTCTGATTCCTTTTACTCTGTTCTTAAAGACAAAAAACCATTTATTGTCAACAACCTTACTCAAAACGCAATTGACTTCTACATTATTGATAATAATTCAGTTCAAAATTTTCTGACTAACGGAAACAACAACTTTGCTTTTTATGAGCAGTATTCCAAAATAAAAACTATTGGGTTTATTGACGATTGCAACTTATTATCAAATAACCTATGGATTGGAATCAGGAATCCAAACTTAAAAGATGGAATAAAAGCAATAGTAGAAGTTGTAGCAATGGGCAACTATTAATCAATATTTTAAACATAAATAAGCTAAAAAAATGAAAAAATCTTTTTTAAAATCAATCGTAGTATTGATTATGATTGTCCTTGTATTGAGCTGTTCTTCAGACTCAGATTCATCAACACCTTGTGTTCCTATTACCTGTTTAAATGGTGGAGTGTCAAATTCAAGCTGTGGTTGTAATTGCCCAACTGGTTATTCAGGTAATAATTGTTCGACTCAATTGACGCCTACTCAAATTTTAGTTTCTAAAGTTGTAATTTCTAATTTTCCCGCAACAAAACCAAATGGTACATCATGGGATTTTAATCCTGTAAACCCAATCAATAACAATCCCGATTTGTATCTTGTTTTTATAAATAGCACACAAACTTATTTTAACTCTGTTAATAATAGATTTGATGATGCTGTAGCAGGAAATCAATACACCTATAATTTCACGACTCCAGTGATTATTACTAGCGTAAATAATCTGCATAATATTACTTTGTACAATTACAACACAAGTGGTGCAGATGATGAAATGGGAAGCGTAACCTTTACGCCTTATTCCAATACTAATAATTTTCCGTCAATTATAACCGTTACGGATAATGTAAATGGTTTTCAGGCTCAATTTCATGTAACTTATCAGTGGTAAAGATGATTTATAATTATTAAAAAAGCCCTTAAATTAAGGGCTTTTTTATTTGTGTCGCGAGAACTGTTTGTTTTGTTTTCGGTTTTCATAAATTGTTGTTTTACCTCTTTATAGGCTCTATTAACCCATTAGATGGTACTGGCTGAAATGTTGGATTTTTACTTCCATCCGATAACATTTGACCTGACGCTATCATTTTTTGCTTGCTTATTTCCGCATCAGCCAAACGTTTCTTTTGAGCTTTTTCCATGTTATTTTTCCTTTGCTCAATAATAACAATATTTGCCAAAACAAGCCCAATAACGCATCCAACAGCTATAGATGCGCCCTTAGAATAGCCAAACTTACCTGACACATAATTACCTGCAAAACCACCTAAAGAAGTGCCAATACCTAAATACAAAAGTCCTGATGTTTCAAACATAATCTATAGATTAAATATTTTTTTTATGACGTTATAATTTTTTGAATTTTTTTCATATTGGCAGAAACCAATTCTCTAATTTGTTGCATGTCAATTGGTGGATTTGCTACCTTTCCTCTCCAACTTAGTCCTGTTGGAATCACAATTCCACTTTTATTGATTGATGCTATATATCCTTGGTCGCGTACTGAAAGCGAAATCTTTCTTAACTCGCATGAATTAATATCGTTCTTAGTTTTTTTAACAAGAATACCATTTCTAAAAATAGTCGGTTTTAAAAGAACTAATTCATTTTTTTCTAATTTTGCATTTGCCATAATTCTCTCTTTTAAGTTTTATTGGCAATAAAAATATATCATTTTTTTCTGAATTATCAAACAACATCCATCAATAACTTAAATCGCAAACAACGGACTGATTTAAGTTATTTTATTACGCATAAAAACCAATACTGAAGCCTCTGTACTCAAGGGTTTGAAAATATTTTAAAATGGTCTATACTGTATCTCTTTAAGTTATTTCAATTAATTATTTTGCATCAATAATCCATTATTTTTACCTTTGATTTTGCATACATGGTATAATTGTTGTATCATGTTATATGATATATAAATATATAAAAAAATGACCAAGAAAATTGACAACATAGACCAAGATTTTGATAATGTTTATCAAGACCTTAAAAAGAAAAGTGAAATCATTAATATTGAGTTAGAAGAACTAAGTATTAAACGTGCTGAGGCAATTAGAAATGCGGTAGCTGAAATAGATATTCAAAGAGAAAACTTAATTTATAAGTCAGTACAGATTGAAAGGGCATTAAAGGCTCTTTATCCTAGTGAAGTTGAAGGGTATAATTCAAACCTAGGCATGAGACAAAAAGTGGAATGGGTTTTACAGTCAGCAAAAAAAGTAATGACTGCAACCGATATTGCTAATGTGATAAAAAGACAAGAACCAAAACTGAAAACCGACATAACACCAGTTGTGAGATTGACAATAAATAGAATGCATGCAAAAAAACAACTAATAAGGTATCAAAATGAAAATATCACACTTATTCATTATGCATTACCTGATTGGATAATAAACGAAAGGCTTATGGAGGGGTACTATTAAAGATTAAGACATAAAAAAAGGAACTGCGACAACAGTTCCTTCTAATTATAATAATGGGCTTTCAGTATTGAATTGCTCGCCGTCGAAACTAACATTCGGATAATCCGAAGCGCACCACTATTGTTATATCTTTTCAAAGATACGACAATAAAATTTAATGACCAAATTGAATTTTTATCGTGTTTAATAAGATTAAAATATCGAAGAAGAAAACTAATCCCAAAGGTGGGATTAACTTCGTTATTAATCAAATGGAAAAGATGAAAATTCCACAAATCATAGATAAACATCTTGGTCGTCGGGTAGCTCAAGCAAAATATTCTTACAGTCAGGTTTTAATGGGTTGGAGTTATCTAAATCTTTGTGGTGCAAAACGACTTGAACATGCACACAAAATTAAAAAAGAACTTGCTGGCACTCCAAAAATAAGGTTGGCTTCTCCCGATAGAATTGCTGATATAATGAAACGTTTTGCTACTCAAAAAACTACTATTAAACAGCCTTCAAATGCAATACATGAGTTTTGTATAAATACACCCCTTGTGGAGCTAATGCTTGATGTAGCGTTAGCTTTGGGAATGGTAGATGGAGAAACATTAGATTATGATAATACGATAATTGAAACAGAAAAATATGATTCCAAATGGACATATAAAAAATGTAAAGGTTATCAACCTGGCGTTTGTATGATTAATAAAACAATTGTCGGTGTTGAAGCTCGCAATGGAAATAGTTTAGCAAGTTTTAAAATGAGAGAAACTCTTGAGCGCTCGCTCAGTTTGCTTGAATCAAAGTCAATACATATTAAAAATTTCAGAAGCGATTCCGCCTCTTATCAATATGAAGTAATTGAATTGATGAAAGAAAAAAAAATAGATTTCTTCATTAGAGCAAATAGGTCTAAGGGTCTTGATGCTATGGCAGGCACACTTAATAATTGGCAGGAAATCTACATTAAGGGAAAATCATGGGAAGTTGAAGAAATCGAATACATACCTTTTGAACAAAAGTCCGTCTCAAAAAAATCATATCGATTGATTATAAGACGTGAGGCATGTTCCAAAAAGAAATACAAGTACTATTACATCATGACTAGCAATCGCGAAATGTCAACAAAAGAGGCAATTACTTTCTATAATAACCGCGGTGCATCAGAGAATAATTTTAACGAACTGAAAAATGGATTTAACTGGCAACGTCTTCCATTTTCAAACATGAATGAAAATCTAGTATTTTTGATTTTAAGCGCTATGTCGAAAAACATATATGCTTACCTTATCAAATACTTTAGTGATAAACTTGATTGGCTAAAATCCACAATTACCTTTATGACATTTTTGAAGAAATTCATAGAGGTAAATGCTTATTGGGATAGTGAAGGAGTTTTAAATTTAGAAGAAACTGAATACAACTTTGAGAAAATTTTCTCATAAGTTCACTCTTGGGATAAGTGCGTCCAATTGTGAGTAAAAACACTTATTTTTTTGTAATTTTACATCGAATTGCATTATTCTATGCAATTCAAGTTCAAAATTTAATTAATGTTGAGTCAAAATTTTGAATTTTTCAAGATTTAGGAAAATAAATTATAGACTCACGGATTTTAGGTTATATGGAAAGTGCCAATGGATGAAGTTCTATTGGCACTTTTTAATTATTTTTGAAACATGAATTTCACTTGGGTAAAAACGCATCGACTGATAAAAACCGTTTTCTCGAACTACGTTTGGGACATTCCCAATAGCGAAAATAAAGTTTACCTTACATTTGACGATGGTCCGACGCCCGAAATCACCGAATGGGCACTTTCGCAACTCAACAACTACAACGCCAAAGCTACTTTTTTCTGCATCGGTGATAATATTAGAAAATATCCTGAAATCTTTCAGAAAGTAATTGATGAAGGCCATTCGATAGGAAACCATACGTACAATCATTTAAACGGATGGAAGACCGCTACAGACGATTATGTTAAGAATGTTGAGTTGTGCGCTGATCAGATGGCAACACAGTGTTCAGTAATCAGTAATCAGTATGCAGATAAAAGTAACTGCCAACTGAACTCTGTCCACTGCGTACTTTTTAGACCTCCGTATGGCAAAATAAAACCATCCCAATCGAAAAAATTGCGAAAAATGGGTTACAAAATAATCATGTGGGATATTATTTCTTACGATTTTGACGCCGCAATTTCGTCTGAAAAGTGTTTAGAAAATGTATTGAACAACCTACGATCAGGAAGTATTATCGTATTTCACGACAGCAAAAAAGCCTTCAAGAACTTGGAATACGTTTTGCCAAGAACTCTAGAATTTTTAAACGAAAAAGGATTTGTTTGTGAAAAATTATAAGATACAATTGCGTTGTTCCTCGCAATGACTATACTTGTTCTTGAACTAAACCAATGATGGTATTGGCATCCAACTCGCCCGATTGCCTCCAAACCATTTGACCTTCTTTGTAAATCATTAACGTTGGCAATCCTTTGATGCGAAGTGCATCGGCTAATTCTTGGTTTTTATCCACATCAATTTTAATCACTTTTGCCTTGTCACCAAGCGCAGCCGCAACATCTCTAATAACAGGATGCATTGATACAGAAGATTCGTTCCACTCGGTATAGAAGTCGATTAAAACTGGAACTTGAGCATTGATAAGTTCTCCAAATTTTGACATATAACCAAATTATTTATAGCTTTCTTTTTCTATTTAAAAGCAATTTGCAATACAAATATACTATTTTTAACTAATTACACTATTTTTTGCCCTTTTTTTAGTTCAATAACCGTTATTTCGGGCATAATTCCTACTCTTCCAGGAAAAGCGTGGAAACCGAAACCTCGATTGACATAAATGTATTGACCTAAATCTTCGTACAATCCGGCCCATTGTTTGTACACATATTCCACCGGACTCCATTTGAAAAAACCCGGAATTTCGATTCCGAATTGGAATCCGTGTGTATGACCCGAAAGTGTCAAATGAAACTTTTTAGGATGGTTTTTTACTTCGGCTTCCCAATGACTTGGATCGTGACTCATCAATATTTTAAAATCGTCATTATGAAGATCTTCGGAAGCTTTGTTCAAATCGCCTACTTTTTTAAACTTCACTCCCCAATTTTCAACACCAACAACAGCTATTTCGTGCTCGCCTTTTTTGATTTTAATGTTCTCATTCAGTAACAATTTAAAATCAATTTGACGGTGCAAATCTTTGATGTCTTCGAAGTTTTTATCTTTTGCTTCGTTGGATGACCAATCGACATATTCGCCATAATCATGGTTTCCTAAGATGGAATATTTCCCGAATTCGTGATTCTGTATTTTATTAAATGTTTCAATCCACGGATGCATTTCAGTGGCGTGCGTGTTCACGATATCGCCTGTGAACAATAATAAATCAGAGTTTTGCTCATTAATTAAATCGATGGCATAACTAATTTTCTCAGGATTATCGAAACTTCCACTGTGAATGTCTGATATTTGAGTGATGGTAAATCCGTCGAATGAATCGGGTAAATCTGGAAAAAACAAAGTTTGTCTGATGACTTTGAAATTATACTTTCCAACGGTCATTCCGTAAATTAAAGAAAGAAACGGAATCGCCGCAATACCGAGTGCAACCCGACTTACAAATTGTCTTCGTTCGGGTAAAAAAGCAGCTTCGTTATCGTATCGAGCCATGTAATTTTTGGTTCCGATTAAAACGCGCAATACGTCTTCAATCAACATGAAAAAAGTAATCAGCAATTTCGGAATCAAAACCAAAAGTAATACACCAATCGTAAGCATAAACATCGGCGTCTGACCTACGCTTCGGTCAAATTTTGAAAACTGATAAAAAATAAAAATAACAGCCGATAGCGAAACCACAAGGTAAGCAATTTGCATCCACTTCACTTTAGTTACCGTTTTAACAGCCTGAAAAGCATAGAGTTCTAAAACTACTATAAAGACAAGAAAAATAATCCAGCGCAACTTTTTGGGGTTTTAAATTCCATACAAAAGTAATCGACTAACTATATTTTTTTGTAGATTTAAGGATTATTTTAACATTGTCTTACCATATGTTTGGATTGAAATCTAAAATATCCGTTCTAGCAGTTCTCTTCACTGGCTTTGTTTGCTTTTCACAAAATCATAAAACTAAAATCAATCAATACATTCAACGTGCCAATGAGTATATAGAAAAGAGCAACGACAGCGCTTTATTGTATATTGAAAAAGCAAAAAAACTCGATAGCAAATCGTTAGCTCCTATTGAAAAAGTAAAACTTTTAGAAGTCGAAGCAGCATTCTATGATTTGGTAAAAAACGATTATCAAAAAGCCATTCCGTATTACTTAGAAGCTCTAAAAATTGCCGAAAAAAACAAGTTGACGTATGCAAAAGATTTGTACCATACATTGGGAGCAGTTTTTCATGTGAGCGACAATTATGAAAAAGCAAAAAGCTATTACGATAAAGCTTATGAACTGGCGATAAAAGAAAAAGACACTCAACTATTAGTCAAGTCGTTGATTAATTTGGGCTCTATCCATTCCTCGCAAAAAAACTATAAAAAATCAGAAGAATTATTCAAAGAAAGTTTAAAATATCCAATGGACACGTATGTAAAAAAAATAACGTATTCCAATTTAGGTAATTTAAAAATTAGAGAAAAAAAGTTTAAAGAAGCGTTGGTGTATTTGAACCAATCGGTAAAAATCGATCCTGAAGATTTTGTAAAAGACGCCATTGATATTTCGTATCTTTTGGATGCGAAAGTAGAAGTTAACGACTACACAGGATTAGATACATTGTTGCCTATTTGTGAAAATGTAGCCCGCGTAACCAAAGATTTACGGCAAAAAACGATTTTATTAAAATCGATTGGAACCCTCTACAATGATTTGGGTGAATTTAAAAAAGCTGCTTTTTTTAAAGACCAGTACATCGTGGCGTACGACAGCTTGAAAGCGATGCAAAATTTGGAGCAAATCAACGAACTCGAGACCAAATACCAAACCCAGAAAAAGGAAGAAGAAATTGCCAAACAAGAAAAAGAAAAAAATAGGTTGCGTTTGTTTTTCGTTCTTGCATGCTTAACGATTGCGTTATTGAGTTTTTTGGTGTATCAATTTTTCAAGCAACGAAATCGATTAAAAAAACAAACCCAATTGCTCGAAACTGCTGTCGATGAAAAAAATATTCTACTCAAAGAAACCCATCATCGGGTAAAAAACAGTTTTCAAATAGTGTCGAGTTTGCTCTATTTGCAATCGGAAAACATGAAAGACAAAGAAGCGGCTTTGGCGGTAAAGGAAGCGCAAAACAGAGTGAAATCGATGGTGTTGATTCACCAGAAATTGTACAGCAAAGACCAATTAATCGGAATTGAAACCAAAGAATACATCGAAGATTTAGTCAACGACATCATCGAAAATCAAACCGATACGATACCAAATTTAACTACAACCATTGCTGTTGAAAGCGCTGTTTTTTCAATTGATTCGATCACGCCTTTGGGATTAATCATCAACGAATTGATTACCAATTGCATCAAACACGCCTTTCCTCCTTCCAAAAAAAATCCGAAAATTGACTTGGAATTCAAAAAAGTAAACGAGATCTATGTTTTAAAAGTGAACGATAACGGAATCGGATTTTCGAACACCATTAGCGAAGATTCATTCGGAATCAAACTTATCAATGCTTTGGCTAAAAAATTAAAGGGAAAAATTGCCTTTGAAAATAATAACGGAACTCATTTTATGATGGAAATTAATAAATTTGAACAAATGAACTAAGCCAATGAGCACCAAAATTTACATCATCGAAGACGAACCTTTAATCGCCGAAACCATAAAAACAGCTTTGGAAAAAGAAGGGTATACGATTGTGGGAATGACCGACAATGGCAAAGAAGCCTTATTTGACATCGACCAATTGCATCCCGATTTGATTTTGGTTGATATTACGCTCGAAGGCAAAATGGACGGAATTGAAATGGTGGAACATTTAAAAAAGAAATCGGATGTGCCGTATATTTTTCTGACCTCACATTCGGATGATCAAACATTGGAACGCGTCAAACAAACCGATCCGGCTGGTTTTATTGTGAAACCCTTCAACGAAAAAACACTTAAATCCAATATTGAAATTGCGTTGTACAAGAATAAAGTGCAAAAACAATCGGTCTCGTCTAATGAAGAAATGAACTCGTTTTTTGTAAAAAACAAAGGTGAACTCATCAAAATCGAACTAGACGATATTTTGTACATCGAAGCGTTTGATAACTACTGCAATCTGTACACCAGTTCTCAAAAACACCTCATCAGTCACACGTTAAAAAGCGTGGAAGAAAAATTACCTCAGCACAAGTTCATCAGGGTACATCGCTCGTATGTAATTAATGTTTCGAAGATTAAATCACTACAAGACGGCTATATTTTTATCGAAAAAAATAAAGTTCCGATGAGTGCTTCCAACAAAGACGAATTAATGAAACACATTAATTTGCTCTAATTCCTTTTACCCAAAAAAAGACTTCATTCACTAAATTTTTCTGGTTGTTCGCCAAAAACATCCATCAGTAAACTATTGATTACAATAGATTTACTAAAAAAATCTATGTTCCCAAACAAAGAAAAGAAAATTATAGTACCTACTACAACCGAAGGTGTGTTTGAAATTATCATCACATCCAAAGACAACAAAACCGTTTTTACGGACCACATCGCATCCAAAGACAATAAAATAATCTTAAATGGATTTTCGAAGCATTTATACAATGTGACGCTGATTCCGATACTAATCAACACTGCGTTTTAAAACCAACCATCATGAAACGAATTTTACTACTACAACTGTTTCTTTTTACAGCATTCGGATTTGCTCAAGTTGGAGTAAACACTACTACTCCCGATCCATCGTCTATGTTGGATGTTTCCGCAACTAACAAAGGCGCATTATTTCCGAGAGTGAGTTTATCAAACATTAACTTAACCACACTAGACGGAACCAATACCGCCGCAATAGGTTTACTAATTTGGAATAACAATCCGGCAACCATTGGCGGAAATGGTGTGGGCTATTACTTTTTTAATGGAACGATTTGGGTTCCAGTTTTTCAGAGTAATCAAACCATCGATGTATTTAGTTTAACAGGAAGCACCTTAAATTTATCATTGCAAAATGATGGTATGGCCACTCAAACCTTAGATTTATCGTCTTTGCTTGGCGATGATGATTGGACGGATGTTGGTGTAGATATTGAACGTCAAGCTGGAAATGTTTACATTGGCGACACATCAGGCACCAATAACAATTTGTACATCAGCAATCAAATCATAGATTGGGATAATGTAACGTATACTATCGATCCAAATGGCGATAGTGTAATGAATGAAATTCAATTTGATAACGGAACCATTGCTGACCCAAGCATTCGCTTTAGCGAGGCAAACACAGGTTTTTTTAGTCCTACAACTGATGTATTTGCCTATTCTGCTAATGGCACCGAGGCATTTAGAATTCACCCAAACGGAAATATGGCAGTGGGCCAAACTGTTGATACTAACTTTAAAGTTTCTGTTTCTAGTTCAGCTGGCCTGAACAACGTGAGAATTGGCAATAACAATAACACTGATAATGTGGTGGAAATTGATCATAATAGCGACACTCAAAATAGTTTAGAAGTAAATTCAAATTCAGCATATACTCTTGCATCTCGATCAGCGATTTCAGCCAATAATTCTTACGTTGATACGGCTGTTGATATTTCCCGATACGAAATTGGCGCAAATGCTTCTTACGGCATTAAAAGCATTAATTCGAATAGTTTTGGGATTTTTTCTGGTTCACATTACGGTATTTATTCCGAAGCGCTACAAACTAATGGCTATGCAGGCTACTTTTTAGGAAAAATGTCAATAGGAACTACAGCCGTTAACAACTATATCCTTCCACCATCGCGTGGAACGAATGGTCAATTTATGCAAACGGACGGTGTAGGAAACGTTTCTTGGGTAAATGCCTCTGCCATCGATACCGATGATCAAACTACAGACGTATTTTCTTTGACTGGAACTACGCTTAATTTATCACTTCAAAATGATGGCGTGGCCACACAAACGGTTGATTTATCTTCGTTAAGAGACCACGATTGGTATGAAGTAGGCACAACTAATTCGCCCAATGATATTAACGACAACATCTTTAAACAAGGTTCGGTTACAATTGGCTCCAATGTTGGTGCTACTGGCGTTCTAGATATAGATAATAGTACTAGAGCAAGAAGTTTAGATATCAACAACACTTTTGCAACAAACCCTATTGGTATTAACATTCTTATGAACTCAACAGCATCAGGTAAAAACGGAATTTCTATTGCTCAAACCGGAAACACAATTGGTGTAGGAGATACAAGTAATATGATTTCTTCCTCTGATACTGCTAATGGAAATCACAACAGAGTATTTATGTTTAATTCAATGAATGGAACAGCAACTGACTCATCCATTTATAGTATGGGGATTTTTAATTCATTAGGCGGAAGTGGATTTGTAGGGCCAATGTATGGAATGTACAATCAAGATGGTACTTCGTCAAATGGAGAGCGTTATGGAATGAACAACACTTTCATAGGTTCTGGATTTGGAAACAATTATGGTCAATATAATATTTTTGCAGGAACAGGACAAGGTGAAAAATACGGACTTTTCAACCTTGTAACTAATACGGGCGCGGGCGACAAGTATGGAGTATATAATCAGATAAACCCAACTAGTGGCGGAACGCACTACGGAATATATTCAAACGTGACCAAAGCCAACAGTTATGCTGGTTATTTTTTAGGAAATGTATCCATAGGAACAACTACATTAAATATGTATACCTTACCTCCATCACGAGGAACTAATGGTCAAATCATACAAACTAACGCTGTAGGAAATGCAACCTGGGTAAATCCACCAATCGATACCGACGACCAAACTACAGACATCTTTTCATTGACTGGAACTACCTTAAACTTATCATTACAAAATGATGGCGTGGCCACGCAAACAGTCGATTTATCTTCACTTAACGACCATGATTGGTATGAAATTGGCACAACTACTGCGCCAAATGCCATAACCGATAACATCTACACTCAGGGTAAAGCTTCTATTGGAAGTTCAACGCTATCCAACGGAAAATTTAATGTTTACAATTCCGCTGAAACCTATTCTTTATATGCTGAAAATAGCTTTTCACCAGCTGGGAATACGTACACAGCTTATTTAACAAATAGTGGAACTGGCGCCAATCAACGCTATGGCTTATTAACTGACGTAAGTGGTGCCGGGAGTGGAATGCGCTACGGAATATTCAACACTAACAATAGTACAAGTACAGGTAACCAAGGAGGTGTATACAATTTCTTAACGGGTTCAGGTGGTGATTTTATATATGGTCTACGAAATTATATTACGGCTACAGGTAGCGGTGCCCAACAACAATTTGGAGTTTATAATGATTTATCTACTGTATCTGATTCACAAATCATGGGAGTATACAACTTTAACCCAAGCAATGGTAATGGGATACACTACGGAACGCACAACCGAATTTTAGGCAATGGAAACGGAGTAAAATACGGCACTTATAATTTCATAATGGGAACCGGAACGGGTATGAGATACGGAAACTATAACTATATCACTGGAAATGGAACGAACAACAAGTACGGAACTTATAATTTAATAGATCCATTAGCTGCTGGAACACACTTTGGTTTGTATTCTGAAGCACTAAAAACAGGAAGTTACGCTGGTTACTTTTTAGGAGATGTTTCTGTAGGAACAACCACTGCCAATACTTATGTTTTGCCTCCATCAAGAGGAACGAATGGTCAAATTATGCAAACGAATGGAACAGGTGTTGTAACTTGGGTAAATCCGGGCGCAGCAGAAAGCACGACGGCAAACAATGGTCTAACCGAAACCGTAAATAATGTACAACTTGGCGGAGCTTTAGTTCAAAATACTACTCTAACTAACGGAACTTTTAACATGGATGTCAACCTAAACAGCACAGGTGATTTTTCTATACAAGACAATGGAACCGATGTTTTATTTGTGGAAGATACAGGAGAAATCGGAATTGGAACAAACGTACCTGCTTATCCATTGCACATGATTGAAAATGGGGCCGTTGACAATGCCTTCTTCCTAGACAAAACAGAAACAAGTGCCAATAACACATCTGGAATTTTTATTAATAAAACAGGACAAGGCACCGGTAGAAGTCATGCCATTTTTACCGATGTTGACGGAACGGGAACTGGACAAAAATATGGCGTATTCAATCAAATTTCGAGTACTGCAGCGGGTAATCAATACGGAACTAGAAATTTTATTAGCGGTAGTTCTCCTTCAAGCCAATTCGGAACTTTTAACAATTTAGACAATGCGGGAACCGGCATACACTATGGCAATTATAATGGAATGCGAGGAACAAGTGCTGCAACTCTTTACGCAAATTATAACGAGTTTGACAACGTTACCACCGCCGCAAATTCATATGGTAATTACACCTCTTTCAGTGCAAACGCAACAGGAACAGGCGATAAATACGGAACCTACAACACAATTAATACTGCAATTCCGGGAATACATTATGGAACTTTCAATAGTGTCGGTGTTGCCAACGGTTGGGCAGGATACTTTTTAGGGAAAAATTACATTTCTGATCGAGAAGCTATTGGTGAAACCGACAATCCAAATGCAGGGTTAAGCATCAATAAAAACAGCACCGGAACGTATTCGCACATCGAACTGAAAGAGACAACGGCAAACGATGGCGCGCGATTGACATTCAGCAATACTGCCGAAGTGACCAACAATTGGCTCCTATACGGCAGAGCCGACAACACCATCACCGATAGTAGATTTAACATTTTCCATACTACAACCGGAAACATCATGCAAATCACAGGCGACGGACTAGTAGGAATTTTGAGAGCGCCAACCACCAACCAATTGGAAATTAACGGAACGGCTTCAAAAGCAGCAGCGGGTGCATTTATTGCCAACTCGGATAGTCGCTTGAAAAAAAATATCGCAACTATTTCCCCAACGGAAGCCTTAGAAAAAGTATTGAGTTTACGCGGAGTAACTTACGAATGGAACGACAACAAAACCGGAATGAATCGTCCGGAAGGAATACAACTCGGATTTGTAGCTCAAGAAATTCAACAAGTGTTTCCCGAAAAAGTAACCGAAGACAAACAAGGGTATTTACAAACGGCCTATGGTGATTACGATCCTATCATTTTCCAAGCCATCAAAGCATTAAGCGATAAAATAGATAAATTGGAAAAAGAAAATGAAGAATTGAAAAAAAGAATTGAAGATAAAAAGTAGTAGTAAGCTTTGATTATTTTCCTTAAAAGGAGTTTCGTTTTGGAACTCCTTTTTTCTTTATAAAGTGTTTGACACAATTCATAGAAGATAACTACTGTTTCGTGAAAAGAAAGATTTTAAATCATTTGAATTAATGTGATTTGCGCATTAATTTAAAACATCTTTTTATGAAAAAAAAATTACACTCTTTTTTGATTACAATTACCTTACTCTTTTGTGCACACGTATTTTCAAACCCCGAAATCTCGGCAGTATCGGTCTCTAACATCACGCCCAACTCAGTCCGAATCAACTTTTCTATCAATGCTCAGAATAGCACAACCTATGCCTTTGTACAAATCAATACAACTCCAACAATGTCGGGTAGTTATCCTCCAAACGGGCCTTTCAATGGGACAACTCCAGTTGCTTCGTTTCAAGATATTACTAATTTAATTCCCAACACATTATACTATTACGCTATTGATGCCTACAATGCGTCGAGCCAAGCAGCAGTAACTATTACTGGAACTTTCACTACGGGCGGAACGGTTCCGAGTACAACAAATGCCGTGGTTTCAAACATTACATCAACTTCAGCACAAATTGACTTTGAGGTAAATACATTTGGTATTCAAAGTACAATAGCTGTTGATTATGGATTGAGTCCAACTTTTTTTAATTCCTATTATGGGATTGCCAATACTGCTACAAATACACCAACACCATTTAGCTTCAACTTCACAGATTTAACGCCGAATACAACTTACTTTTACAGTGTTGGAGGATATTCACCCACTCTTGTTGGAAATCGAATTTTAGGTAGCTTTACAACCTCTGTTTTAAGTAATTCAGATTATGAACAAAAACTTAATTTTAGTTTCTACCCAAATCCAGCTTCAGATTACTTTACAATTGAAATGGAAAATAAGCTTAAATCAATTGAATTGTATTCCTTACAAGGACAAAAAGTATTGGATTCGACATCAAAACACATCGATGTTTCTAATTTATCAAAAGGAATTTATATGGTACGTATTACCGACGAAAACAATGCCATTGCTACTCAAAAATTACTAATCAAATAATAACTACTTTTTCCTAAAAATTTAAGTTTTTAGTTTTTTTTCAATACGTTTTTTAAGAATCAAAACCGCTGTTTTCATAAGAAATTCAGCGGTTTTGTGTTGGCACAAAAATCCTTTATGAAAACACAAATGCAATTCGTGAAAGAAAACTACCGTTTCGTGAAAACTTCACATTTATTCAGTCACAACACCTGACTTTTGCTGAGAATTTTAAAACTATTATTAAATTAAAAACTACTAAAATGAAAAAATTATTACTTACTATTACAATGTTTGCTTTGTTAAACACAGCACACTCCCAAACATTATTACATTATTTCAAATTTAATAACAGTACAGCGAATGTAGCTGGAACAGCCAGTTTTAATGGAGGCAATATTGGAGCGTACGGAATTGGTATGGACGTTACTAATATTGGAAAAAGAGTTGTCACTGGTGATAATCTAATCTGTACATTACCCAATTTACCGCAAGGAAACGCACCACGTTCCTTTTCAATTTGGTCGAGATTTCCAGGTAATGCGGCCACACAGTATATTTTTAGCTACGGAACAGGCGCTGCTAATCAAGCTTTTGGTATAACGCACGGAAATAATATAAATCTGTACGGATGGTCAAACGATTTAATTTTAACAAATGCTAGTACAACTAATACATGGTATCATTATGTGTGTACGTATGATGGTTCTGAAATGAAATTATATTTAAATGGATCATTACTTGGAACAAAACTCGCTTCATTAAATACAACTGGAACCAATGCTTATATTGGTAATGCAGCAGGATCATCTTTAAATTCTATAAACGCATTAGTCGATGAATTGCAAATATACTCTGGTGCTTTAACACCAGAACAAGTTACTTTTTTATATACGATTGGCGGTCCATTACCTACACAACCTTCTATCACTAATATTAGTGTAAATGTAGATGGCTCGGCCACTGCTACACTTAATTATTCCTTAAATGCAAACGGAAACGCCACTACATCTGTCGTAAAATATGGCACAAGCGCAGCCGCATTATCGAGTCAAGTTGCCGGATTTTCGGCCAACGGAGCTGCCATTACTACGGGTTCTGCCACGTTAACAGGATTGGTTGCTGGCACCACTTATTTTTACCAAATAGAAGCCACTAATTCAAATGGGACAACGACTTCAACGGTGGGAAGTTTTACTAATATTCAAACGGAAGGAATAGCCGAATACAATTTTAACAATACGCTAGACAGCGTTACGGGTGGGAATCCATTTACTTCAAACGCTGCAATAACCTATGTAGCCGATCGAAATGGAAATCCAAATAGCGCCATTAATATTAATGATGTTGGAACTGTAGCAACGATACCCAATTTACCGTATGGCTTGTCTCCCAGAACCGTTTCGGTTTGGATCCGAATGAATACCGTTCAAACTGGATTCAATTTCATTTACAACTATGGCACTAATTCTGGATACTATGGTGCTTATTTTAACAGTTCAAATCTATATCATTTCGCCAATAACGGAAGTCATGCTTATGCCACGACAACGCCAACCAATCAATGGATTCACCTCGCTTTTTCATACGATGGATCACAATCGAAGATTTACAAAAACGGTGTTTTAGTAGGAACAGATAGTAGAAGTTGGAACACCATTAACAATAATAACCTATTCCGATTAGGCTTAACAGAAGGCGGTGCTAGCGGTTATTTTAATGGTGCCATTGACGATTTGAAAATCTTCGGTTCGGCCTTATCCGACGTAGAAATCTCAAATCTTTATACCAACAACACTTTATCAACGCCTCAAAATTTCAACCCTCAAAACCTTCAAGCAACCATTTTCCCTAATCCAGCTAACGATAATTTCACAATCGAGATGGAAAATGAAGTAAAATCAGTCGTAATCTATTCGCTTCAAGGTCAAAAAGTACTGACTTCTACTTCAAAAAACATTAGCGTTTCCGATATATCAAAAGGAATGTATTTGGTTCGTATTGAAGATGAAAATAATGCAGTAACGACACAAAAACTAATAATTAAATAAGTAAAAAATCATGAAAAAAATTATTTACACCTTACTCTTAATCACATTCAATCACAGTATAATTAATGCACAGTGCTCACCTAATTGGCCTAATTCTTTGTCAGCATCGGCAACATCGGCACCCGTTGGAAGTACTGTAACTTTAACACCACTTTATACAGTATTTCCACCGTTTAATACAAATCATTACTACAGATGGGTTGATATTACTGCAGGCGGCAACTGTGGCTCAAGTACCGCTTTTTTTGGACCGCAATCTGTTGGTGTAGCATTTCAAGAGACTTCACCACCACTTGTTGCAGGTGATAATATTTTTACTTTGCGTTTTGACTGTTCTACAGGCGTTCAATGCAATCCGTCACTTCAGGTAATAGTAGTTGGCACGGGTTCGTTGAATGTAAATGAAAATAACCTTGATAACCATTTTAAAATCTATCCAAATCCAACTTCTGATAATTTCACCATCGAGATGGAGAACGAAATTAAATTAGTCGAAATCTATTCGCTTCAAGGTCAAAAAGTGTTGACTTCAAATTCAAAAAATATAGATGTTTCAAACGTATCAAAAGGAATGTATTTGGTGCGTATTGAAGATGAAAACAATGCAGTTTCAACTCAAAAATTAATCGTTAAATAAACAAAAATGAAAAAAATAATCACAATCGGATTACTGATTTTAATGGGTTTGACGTCACTAGAATCAAATGCGCAATTGGGTAATCTTTTAAGCAAAAAGGACAAAAAAACCTCCGATTCAAAAAGTGATAAAGAAGTAGTTATGGAGGACGAATCCGGAACCATTTTTGGAAATTATTATTTCAAAGTAATTCATGGTACTCAAGGCGATAAATCGGGCAGCAAATATGATTCGTATGGCGTTGAAAAAAATTTAAAATCGGCTGGTCAAACGTTACAATTAAAGCGCTACGAAACAGGCAAAGACAATATTGTACGCGTTTCTATAAAAGGAACAACAAGTGCTGAATACTCATACAACAATAATGTTTGCGGTGCATGCGAACAGACCAATGCTGCCGGATTTGTAAGATACCGCGCTATGGATTACTTTGAAATGGATGTAACCAAAGAAAGTACACAAACCGCTTGGTTTTTAAAAGGAGATATCAGTTCGTTTGTTGATGGAGTATTATCCATTGGAAACATAAACGATTTCAATTTTCGTGGACTTATTATCATGTCAAAAGACAAATCAAAACTTGATTTAGTGACACCAGAAAATATTTCTGAATTAGCTCAAAAAGCTAGTGAAAATTACAAGGCAGCTTTAAAAAATGGTGATAAAGGAAAAAAAATGCCTAAGCCAGGAAATGCTTTTAACGCTCCTGTTTATGCTAAAACCAAGGCTAATTCGGTCAATGCTTGTAAAACCTATTTAACCGATAAAGGATTATCCTATTTAGAGCCAATTTATTCTTATGAAATGGCTAATGGATCTGAATATGCTGTTATAAATGATAATTACGGAAAACAAATTGCTCGACAAGTACAGTTTTTTACGGTTTGCAAAAACAATAAAATTGGTCCAGATAATGACTTGAACAAACATTTATTTAAAACAAAATATGTGGTTTTTGTTACTACTTGTCGAGAAGATGGAGCAAATGGTGCATTCGGAAAAACCTATGTTACCATAATGGGAAATGACATGCCAATTACCGACACAGAAAACATCATGCAATACAAATAATAATTATACATCATGAAGAAAATAATCCTCCTTTTATTCTTAGCATTAGGTTTAATGTCTATGAATACAACATCGTTCAACAAACAATCAAATAAAACAGTTTTAGTTACTGAAAAATTCGACATCAAAATTAAAAATGATTTAAACGATGAAGTCAGCGTAATCAATGCGGGAAGTGGCGGGAGTTATCGATTGACCAAAAATGCAACCACCACCATCAAAATGGAAGAAGGCGACCAATTGCACTATTACGAAAAAGGTAAAAAAGGCACCTTGATCTTAACTGCAACCGCAGCCATGCACGGTAAAGTACAGTTATTAAGTAAAATATAAAAGCAAAGTAGTAGTTTTTTTAAAGAAAATTCCGCTCAACTGAATTCATTTCTTCTTGGGCGGGTTTTTCGTTTTGAAAAAAAATACTATCTTGTTTCCCTATTCAAGAACCATGAAAACCATCAAAGCCATCGTAGTCGACGACGAAGAAAACGCACGTTTGATCATCAAAAATTTTGTTGCCGAATATTGTCCATCAGTAGAAATCGTCGACGAGGCCGAAGACGTAAAATCGGCTGTAAAACTCATCAATAAAAACCAAGTTGACTTAGTATTTCTCGATATTGAAATGCCTAACGAAAACGGTTTTGCTCTTTTTGATTACTTCAACAAACCTACTTTTGAAACCATTTTTTGCACGGCGTATTCCGAATATGCCATCAAAGCCTTTGAAGTTTCGGCCGTGGATTATATTCTAAAACCCATTGGAATTTCGAAATTACAAGAAGCAGTAGAAAAAGTAGCCTTGAAACGCGCTCAAAATCTTCCTCAAACCAATATTGGTATTCTTAAAGAAAATCTTCAAGAGCATAAAATCATAAAAATCGGAATTCATATCGGCGACGGAATTGTATTTATGGCACTAGATGACATCTACTATTTCGAAGCTGACGGCTCGTACACAACCATTCACCATAAAAATGGAAAAGATTTGGCCGTAAAAAAAATCAAACATTTTGAAGATTTATTGGCTTCAGACACACGCTTTTTTAGAATACACCGCTCGTATTTGGTCAATATTACGCTTATCAAAAAATACAGCAAAAAAGATGGATTATCTGTCACATATGATGATAAAATTTTACTGCCCATTTCAAGAGAAAAGAAAGAAGAATTTGAAGAATTTATGCAATTAAATAATATTATATAAAATATGACGCTCAAACAAATTTCTTGGATTTTGTTATTAATTGGATTTAGCTTAAATATAAATGGGCAAATATCTGTTTCAAATGATGTTAATGACACATTGTCTGTTGAAAAAGCAGGTAAAAAAATTGAATTTGAAAACGATATTAATCTATGGAAAAAATGGAATGATGAGTTATTCAAAATTGTTAAAAAAAGATACCAAATAAAAGGATTAGATCCAAAAATAAAATTATTTTATCAAAACTCCTACATTGCCTCATTACTAACAGAAGCATACTACAGAGAAGTTACAGGAAATTTAAAAGGAAATATCGATATAAATATTCAAGCTCTTAAAATTTGTGATACCACAATTCATAAAAAAATGCTTGGTTACGTTCATGGCTCAATTGCTATTTCTTATATTAAAGAAAGTGAATTCGAAAAAGCTGAAGAAAACATAAAGAAATCCATTAAATATTCTAAAGCTGTAAACGATTATAATCAACTCGGTCAAGTTTATTCGACTTATGCTAGTTTAAAAACTAGACAAAAAAAATATTCTGAGGCCATTAACTTGAACTTAATTAATCTAGAATATAAGAAGAAAATTGGAAATTCTTCTGAAATTGGTTTAACTTATAACAACTTAGGTTCAATCTACAAAGAAATTAAGAATAATGAAAAAGCGCTGTTTTACTATAAAAAAGCAATTGAAGAATTAACTATTGCTAAAAATTTTAACACTATCTCAATAACTTACTATAATATTTATATGTTAAAAGATGAGGAAGGTGATAAAAAAGAGGCAATTTTTTATTTAAGAAAAGCATTTGAAACTGCTGATAAATATCGAGAATTAGAAGTAATTAAGAAAAGTGGAGAAGATTTATATCGCTATTGTAAAAAAAACAACGACCCTAATAGAGCTTTGTATATTTTAGAAAAAGTTATCGAAGCAAATTCAATTCTATCAAAAGAAGAGAACAAAAACGTAATGCTTAAAGCCGATTTCAAATACCAAACCGAAAAAAAAGAAGCCAAAATCAAAGAACTAGACCAAAAAAAGAAAATTGCCGAACTGCAGTCGAACAAGAAAACCATTCTAATCAACAGTTTTATCATTTCATTTTTAGCCTTAGCCATCATTGCCTATTTCTTATTTTCTCGTTTCAAAACGCAAAAGAAAAACGAACTATTAGAAACCAAACTGGCCGAAGCCGAAAAATTGCTCGAAGCCGAAAAGAAAGCCACCGACAGCGAACTCAAAGCACTCAAAAGTCAAATGAATCCGCATTTCATATTCAATGCGCTCAACAGTATTCAAGAACAATTTATGTATGGCGACAAACTAAAGGGAAACGAACAGTTGAGCAACTTTACCTATTTAACCCGTCAAATACTGGAAGTTTCGGGCAAAAAACAGATTGCAATTGCCACAGAAGTAGACATTCTGACCAAATATCTTGATTTAGAAAAAATGCGTTTTGCCAAAGATTTTGAGTATACCATTACGCTAGGATCGGGTATAGACGAAGATTATCATAAATTGCCACCCATGCTTTTGCAACCTTTCGTAGAAAACAGCATCAAACACGGATTAATGCACAAAAAAGGTTTAAAAAAATTAGCTATTGATTTTGAATTGAGTACCAACGAAGAGTATCTAATGTGTACTATTCTAGACAATGGAGTGGGCCGAAAAAAATCGGCAGAAATCAAAGCGAATAATCAAGTAAATCACAACTCTTTTTCAACGCAATCAATCGAAGAACGCTTACTCCTTTTGAACGAAAAGTTACAATTGAACAATTTGATTGTGTACGAAAATTGTACCGAGAACGAGGAAATCATTGGCACAAAAGTAACTGTAAAAATTCCACTTATTTAGTTTTAGATGTACATTAAATTGTAGACATTCAAACCTATTATTAGTACAATCAAAACGATAAACAAAGCATTTTTATAGACGATTTTCTTCATGTTCAAAACCCTTAAATTTCTATTTTTTTTTAAAATTAGCGCATTACAAAAGGGGTTTTCCTATAAAATGTATGAATGCAATGATTTACTTCATGAAATGTAAATTTGATTGATTATTTTTACACGCAAATAGTATTTTATGTCACAAAAACGCCTTTTTCTTCTCGACGCATATGCCCTAATCTTTCGCGGTTATTTTGCTTTTATAAAAAATCCACGTATCAATTCAAAAGGAATGGATACTTCGGCCATTATGGGATTTATGAATGCCTTGATGGATGTCATCAAACGTGAAAAACCAGATCATTTGGCGGTAGCATTCGATAAAGGCGGAAGCGATTACCGCTACGAAATGTACCAAGAATACAAAGCGCATCGTGACGAAACTCCCGAAGCCATCAAAATTGCCGTTCCGTATATTCAGGAATTGCTCAAAGCCATGCACATTCCGATTGTGGAAGTTGCAGGTTTTGAAGCCGATGATTTAATCGGAACACTCGCCAAACAAGCCGAAAAAGAAGATTTCAAGGTATTTATGGTTACGCCCGATAAAGATTTTGCACAACTCGTTTCGGAGAATATTTTTATGTACAAACCCGCTCGAATGGGTAACGACATCGAAATTTGGGGCATACCCGAAGTATTGGCTAAATTCGAAATTGAACGTCCCGAACAAGTGATTGATTTTCTCGGAATGATGGGCGACGCGGCCGATAATATTCCGGGGTTACCTGGTGTTGGTGAAGTTACCGCTAAAAAATTATTGAAAGAATTTGGTTCGATGGAAAATCTTTTAGCCAATACCGACAAGCTCAAAGGCGCGATGAAAGAAAAAATTGAGGCCAATGCCGATAAGGGAATCTTGTCTAAAAAACTCGCACGAATCTTATTAGATTGTCCGGTGACTTTTCATGCTACTGATTACGAACTTTCGAAACCCGATGTTGAAAAAACAGACGCTTTGTTCCAAGAATTGGAATTCCGTCAGATGAAAGCGCAGTTTGATAAATACTTTGGAACTGGAAAAGAATACGACGAAATCGACACCAACGGGAATGGCAATGACAATGGCAATGAAAAAAATCAAGTTAAAAAAGCTCCCGCTAAAAAATCAAACGAAGATCAATTTGATTTGTTTGGATTTTCGGATGATGATAGTACCGAACCCAAGGCGCAATCGTTTTACGCAACTCTAGAAAACACCAACCATAATTACACCATCATTCAAGGCGAATTGGGCACCAGACTATTTTTACAAAATTTGATGCAGCAAACATCGGTGTGTTTTGATACCGAAACAACCGGAATTGACGCGTTGAATGCCGAATTAGTTGGGATGTCATTTTCATGGATGAAAGGCGAGGCATTTTATGTTCCGTTTCCCGAAAACAGAGACGAAGCTCAAGTTTTAGTCGATAAATTCAAACCTTTTTTTGAAAGTGAAACCATCGAAAAAATTGGTCAAAACATCAAATACGATTTAAAAATTCTGTCGAATTACGGCGTTCACATCAAAGGGAAATTATTCGATACGATGATTGCGCATTATTTGATCAATCCCGATATGCGTCACAATATGGATGTGTTGTCCGAAACCTATTTAAAATATTCACCCAAATCGATTGAAGATTTAATTGGGAAAAAAGGCAAAAATCAACTCTCGATGCGCGATGTTGCTTTGGAAGAAATTAAAGAATACGCCGCAGAAGATGCCGATATTACGTTTCAACTCAAACAAAATTTCAGTCCGATTCTCGACAAAGCCGAAACCAAAAAATTATTCGACGAAATCGAAATTCCGCTTATCCCGGTTTTAGCAGCAATGGAATTAGAAGGCATCAATTTGGATGTTCCGTATTTGAAATTGATGTCGGTGGACATGGCCAAAGAAAGTTCTGAATTAGAGCAAAAAATCTACGAAACTGCTGGCGAGAAATTCAATTTGGCTTCCCCCAAACAATTGGGCGACGTTTTATTTGACAAAATGAAAATCGGTGGAGCCAAACAAAAGAAAACCAAAACGGGTCAATATGCCACAGGCGAAGAGGTGTTGAGTTATTTGGCGCACGAACATCAAATTGTAAAAGATATATTGGAATGGCGTCAAATGGTGAAATTGCAAAGCACATACATCGATGCGTTGCCAAACCAAGTCGATGCCAAAACTGGACGCGTTCATACCGATTATATGCAAACCGTTGCGGCCACTGGACGATTGAGTTCCAATAATCCAAATTTGCAAAATATTCCAATTCGTACCGAACGCGGACGACTAATCAGAAAAGCATTCATTGCTCGTGACGAAAATTATACTTTAGTTTCTGCAGATTATTCGCAAATAGAACTCCGAATAATCGCGGCTTTATCAGGTGAAGAAAACATGATTAAAGCCTTTCAAAACAACGAAGACATTCACCGAAGTACCGCTGCAAAAGTGTTTAATGTGGCTTTAGATGAAGTTACCAAAGAACAACGTAGCAACGCCAAAACGGTCAATTTCGGAATCATTTATGGCGTTTCTGCATTCGGACTTTCTAATCAAACCTCGCTTTCGCGAAAAGAAAGCGCCGAATTAATCGAAGCCTATTATGCGACCTATCCGAAACTAAAATCATACATGTCCAACCAAGTTGATTTTGCTCGAGAAAATGGATATGTTCAAACGGTTTTAGGAAGACGACGTTATTTGAAAGACATCAATTCGGCCAACATGATGGTCAAAAGTGGTGCCGAACGAAATGCGGTCAATGCCCCGATTCAAGGTTCAGCGGCCGACATCATCAAAATTGCGATGATCAACATCCACAAAAAACTGACGAGTGAAAATTGGAAATCGAAAATGTTACTGCAAGTCCATGACGAATTGGTATTCGACGTGCACAACTCCGAAATAGAGAAAATCCAACCGATGATTAAACACGAAATGGAAAACGCTTTTAAGATGGATGTTCCTTTAGATGTTGAAATTGGTGTTGGAAAAAACTGGCTGGAAGCGCATTAAGAAATTGGCAATGGTCTGTGGTAATATTTAGTAAAAAAAACAATTTTCCTTTTCCAAATAATGTAGGAAATAAAAGTCTTAAACTTGATTGCTGAAAACTTTAACATATTTAACTGTAACAATTTTACTGTTAAAATCAATAGTGATTATAATATTTAGTAGTTTTGTTCAAACTTTAAACAAAAAAACATGAAAAAAATTACTCTTATTGTATTACTTGCGCTTGGATTTTACGCTCCAGCACAAAACATCACACATTCACAAGACCTTACATTAGGAACTACAAACGTTGCTTGTAATGGCGGAACTCCATCAACCTCTAGAGACAATCGCTACTACCGTTTCTTTGAATTAGGTACTTTTTCTATTACAGATAGTTACTTAGTTACTAGTGTACAATTTGGTGTACAAACATTGACTATTCCAACTTTGCCAAATGGATTTCCTGTAACAGTTAAAATCTTCTCTACAATTGAGACTGATTTTCCTCTTAACTTTCCAGCTAGTTTTACAGAGTTGGCATCTGTAACAACTAACATGACATTAGACAACGTTGGAACTTTAGTTTCTATTCCAATTCCTAATACGGCTTTAATTCCAGCAGGTTCAAATTTATTGGTTGAAGTAGGTTATGAAGCGCCAGAAGCAAACAGTGGTAACAGAATATTTTTATCAGCCAATAGTTTGGGTCAAACGGCTCCAACCTATATTGCGTCAACAACATGTGCTATAACTGTTCCCACGGATATGGCTGCAATTAACTTTCCAGATGCGCATTTAATATTAACGGTAGACGGAACAACTCTTTCTACAAATGAAAATGCCTTGGATCAGAAAGTGTCGTTGTATCCAAATCCATCAAACGGAATTTATAATATTGAGTTGAGTGATGCTATTTCAATCGAAAAAGTAACATTGAATGACATCTCTGGAAAACAGTTTTCTGTGGCATTAAATTCTAATAACTCATTTGACATTACAACTTTACAATCGGGTGTGTATTTCTTAACGATACAAACCAATGAAGGTACAACAAGTAAAAAATTAATAAAACAATAATTTTTTACTTCAAAATTTAAAAAATCCGATCTAAACCGTCGGATTTTTTTTTTGCAAGACTTTAAATTAATTGTATTTTTTAAATGCAATAACTTTTATTAGATAAATTTGCTGCATGTCTCGAATCAACTTTTCCGAAAAAAATCTAAAATTAATCAAATCGATAACCAACAGTACCTATTTGGATGTCATCGGATTGATAATTGTACTTATGGCTTCTTTTTCGTTAGGTTATCACAAAACCGTGTATGCTTTTTCGTTTCAAGGAAAAAACTACCTTTTTCTTTTGGGCTATGTTTCTATCGTCAATACTGGATTATCTATGATAGGCAACAGATTGGTTACAAAGAAAAATAATATTGGAAATTTCCTAGCAACTTGTAATACTTTTTTAAGCGGTTCTATTGATTATTTATTAGGGAATGTTGGTGCTATTTTAACGTATCCTGTAACTTTTATTGGAAATTATTTAGTTTTTAACGCGTGGAAAAAAAGCAAAATACTGCGCTCAATCGACTTTATTTTTTATCGAAACTTGATTCTTGGTTTTGTTTTTTCTTTGATTTTAAATTACATCGCGTTTAAATACCTTTCCGACAAACCAATCGATTGGAGACTGTTTTTTGCCATTGCAATTCCGGCGGGATTAACTTTTGGAGGAACCTTCAATACTGCACGAATGTATCCTGACAATTGGTTTTTATGGCAAATTTATAATGTAACCAAAATGGTTCAAAATATCTTGCAAATGAATATTGCCAATACCGCAAAGTATGTCTTTTATTTTTTTAATGCTATTATTGGATACATCACTTGGAATGACGATAAAAAAAAGGCAACGTAATAAAAATTACCTTGCCCTTTCCTTTTTGAATGATACGTTTTGAGTTGGTCAACCTATTCAATTACAATTTTTTTCCACGATTTTTCGCTTTCGTTTTTTAATTCTAAAAAGTAAACGCCGTGGGTTAAATCCGACAAATTAATTTCTTGGGTTGAACTATCATTTCCGTTTATACTTCTGATTAATGCTCCTGTTTGAGAATACACATTGATAGAATTTAAAGTAGATTTTGATTCAATTACAAAATTCCCGTTGGATGGATTCGGTGAAATTTTAGAAGCTTGTAGCGAAAAATCTTCCACTCCTAAAACAGTCAACGGAGCAACAAAATGACCTCTATTTGGGGCAGCACCATGGTATTGTATAACAAAATCTCCACTTCCAGGACTAGCAAAAATTAAGTTCAACGAAGTACTATCGTAGTCAAAAACATAATCATTGGCGTCGCCCGTATTGAATGCTCTTGTAGCTATTAGGGTTCTTGTTGAACCTGAAACAGTGTTGCTAGTTACAGTCCAATTTTGTGTTGGATCAATATCCGGATTTCCAAATCCACCCGATTGTGTTCTACTGTCACTAAAATTTGTAGCCGATCGCATCACTACAACATCAACTAATGGCGGCATACCATTCCCAGGAACGGTAGGACTAGCGCTGAAACCAAGTCCAAACCAACTAGAAGCTAAATTGGTTATGGTCAAAGTGGCAGTGGATGTGCCTTGATCGAGATCAACCTTTGCGGTCAGGTTGCTGTTTAAATTTAAAACGCCAGTAGATTTTTGTTGTGCAAAACCGACTAAGCTTGAAAGTGTAATCCATAATAAAGTAATTTTTTTCATAGTTTTTATTTTAGTAAGTTAATAATTTCTTCATTTCTAGAAAAAATAGCGTGTTCAAATGCCGTTTTTCCTTCGTTATCTTTATGCGTTTTATCTGCATTATTCTGCAATAACAATTTTAAAATAGCGATGTTTTGAAATTGAACTGCATAGATGAGTGCCGTAATTCCGCTTTCGTCGGTAGCATTTACATCGGCCTTCTTTTCAATTAATAATTGAGCCATCTCATTATTTCCTCTCACAACTGCCGCCATTAAAGGCGTTCCCATTTTAGTTAGTAGATTGATATCGCTTCCAGAATCGATTAGGAGTTTTGCTACCTCGTTATTTCCTTTGTAGCACGCTAACAATAATGGAGAAAACCCATAGTCATTTACGATAGTAAACGCATTTGGGTTTTTTTTCAACACTTCTTTTACTTGTTCCACAGAACCTGTTCGAGCAAGAGTAAAAACATCTGCTTGTTCTTGACAATAGATTAAGTGGTTTACTAAGGTAAACACCAACACAAGTACTATCTTTTTCATATCAATAAATTGTTGCACAAATGTATTCTAATTTGGTAGTAATCAAAATAATTTGAGGTTGACAAATGGTAAACAACAACTACATCTACGAAAACTAAAGCCTTTTGGTTGAATCGCGCTGACGTAGTTCGGTTTTAATCACTGTTGTCCTATGGGTATAGATTTCTTCTTTACTTTCTAATTTTTCAATAAGCATTTGGGTAGCCACTTCGCCTATTTCGGGTCCGTGTTGACTTACCGTAGACAAGCTCGGTGTCATACGCCGCGACCAAACGCCGTCGGCAAAACCGATAACGGAAAGATCTTGCGGAATTTTATACCCATTTTGTATACCCAATTTCATGGCGGTAACCGACGCATGTTCGTCGACTGCAAAAACACCATCGGGTTTATTTTTAATAAAGAATCCGCCAATTTTAGCATTGAATTCTTCGTTGTTATTGGTCAGAATCACCAAATTTTCATCCACTTGGATTCCGTTATTTTCAAGAGCTTTGTAAAATCCTTGTGCACGCAATTTTCCTACACTCAAATTATCAATTGCCGAAAGCAAGGCGATTTTTTTGCAACCGGTTTGAATCAAATGTTCCATAGCGTTGACGGCCGAATCCAAATCGTCTACCACTACTTTATCGCAATTGATTTCATCGGCAATTCGGTCGAACATCACAATCGGTGTTCCATCGTTAATAATCGATTTAAAATGTCCAAATTGTTGCAGTTTTTGTGCTTCTTCCGAAACCGACAATATAAATCCGTCTATCGTTCCGTTGCTCAACATCTCTAGCGCGTTGATTTCCTTTTCCAGCGATTCATTGGAGATACACGTAATTACTTTATATCCTTTTTCATCAGCTACTTTTTCAATACCCGTAAACACCTTGGCAAAAAACGAATTCAAAATATTGGGAATAATCACTCCGATGGTTTTGGTCGAACGGTTTTTCAAATTCAAGCCAATACTGTTCGGCTTGTAATTTTTAAGCTTGGCGTATTCCTGAATTTTGATTTTAGTCGGTTCGCTAATTTCCGGACTGTCGTTCAAGGCTTTAGAAACGGTAGAAACCGAAACTCCGAGTTCTTTTGCAATTTGTTTTAACGTGGCTTTTGATTTCATAGCAGATGAGGCTGTTTGTATTTGTTTATTAATTGTACAAATCCTAATTGGAATTGTACAAGTATTCTTTTCCTTTTACGCAGAACTTTACAACATTAATTACTTGATTATCAATTTCATTATCTGAATTCATCCAACCTCTACAATTAACATCCTCCACAAATATAAAAATAATTCATACATCCTCAATCAAAATGCTTTTAATAACTATTTAAAAAATTAATTATGGAAAACAAGTTAAAAATTAAAGAAGTAAACACCTCTTTTACGAACAGAAGAAGTTTCTTGAAAATAAGCGGGTTAACTCTGGTCGGAACAACCCTTTTGTTAAGTGGGTGTAACAATGATGATGATGAAGATTCAACACTATATCCCGGTGTGCGAAACGGAGTCTTTGATTTGGGTGGTGGTGATTTTGGTGTATTAACCTATGCGTATGCGTTAGAGCAGTTGGAAGCCGATTTTTACACTAAAGTGGTAAATGCTACAGCTTTCAATACTGCCTTTTCATTGGAAGAACGCACCGTTTTAACTGATTTATACAATCACGAAGTCATTCACAGAGAGTTTTTTAAAGCTGCTTTGTCAGGTGCATTGCCAAATCCTTCCTCCCAATTACTCCCGGGATTAGCATTTGATTATGGAGCGTTAAATTTCAATAATCGAACTCAAGTTTTAGCTACTGCAAAAGCATTAGAAGATACTGGAGTTGCTGCCTATAACGGCGCTGGAAAGTTACTTACTAATCCAGAATATTTATTGTTAGCAGGGAAAATAGTTTCTGTCGAAGCGCGACACGCATCAGCTATTAGGAGTTTAATCAACCCTAATTCAAAAGATTTTGCTGGAGATGCTATTGTAAGCGCCGTTAACGGATTGGATACTGTAAAAAGACCATCTGAAGTGCTACCCATTGCAGGTGGATTTATCACGACCGATTTTACAGCAATTTATTTACCTTAATTATAACACTTAAACTAGTACATCATGAATATCATAAAATTTATAGAGAGTTTTACAGATGAAAACTTCACAAAAACAACAGCTAACAGAAGAGAAAGTTTTGGCCATTTTGGAAAATTGGGGAAGAATTTAGCCTTGGCTTCGATCCCGTTTGGACTTTCGGCTTTAGCAAGTAAATCGTATGCTGCTGATATTACACCCACACCAAACACACCAATTGGTGCATTGCAACTTGCGTTAACACTAGAATATCTTGAGGACGAATTTTATCAAATGGGATTGTCATCTGGAGTTATTCCACCATCAGAAAATTCGGGAAGAGATTTAAAAGTTTTTCAACAAATTGCCCAGCATGAATCGGATCACGTAGCTTTTTTAATAGCAGGATTAGGAGGAACAGCAAGTGCAAACTTTGTAGCTAAACCCACGTTTGATTTTACTGCGGGCGGATTGTTTGATCCTTTTAATGATTATCCAACGTTTTTGGCATTGGCACAAGCCTTTGAAGACACTGGAGTAAGAGCTTATAAAGGACAAGCAGCCAATTTAATGTCAACGCCCGACCTACTGACTGCCGCATTGCAGATACATTCAGTAGAAGCACGTCATGCATCTGAAGTGAGGAGATTGAGAGGCCAAAAAGGATGGATTATAGGAAATGATCGTGGTGGTCTTCCTGTTCAAGCCCAAGGAACCTATGATGGTGAACAAAATGTTTCACAAGGCGGATACAATGCCTCGACTCTTTTTGGTGTTGATGCGGGAACAGCTGCCTTTGATGAACCTCTATCAACTCAAGCCACAGTAACTATTGCTAATTTATTTATTGTTTAGTTCAACTACCATTTTTTTTAAAAAGCCAACTTGATAGGGATGTTAAGTTGGCTTTTTTTATTTTATAGGGGTACTGATTCTCAATAAGAAAGAAAAATCTAAATCAAGTTTGTATATATAATAAATATTTGTACTTTTGCGCTCCCTTAATTGGGAATGGAATGTTTAATTAAAATAATATTATGGACGCATTAAGCTACAAGACACAATCTGCAAGCAAAGCCACTGTTACAAAAGAGTGGATCATTGTAGATGCTGATGGTCATAACTTAGGTCGTTTTGCTTCAAAGGTCGCTATGATTCTTAGAGGTAAATACAAGCCGAGTTATACACCTCACGTCGACTGTGGAGATAACGTAATTGTTATCAACGCAGAGAAAATTAACCTTACAGGTAACAAACTTGACGACAAGACTTACATTCGTCACACAGGTTATCCAGGAGGACAAAGAACTTTGACTGCAAAAGTTTTGCAATCAAAAAACCCTGCTTCACTTGTTGAAAAAGCAGTAAAAGGAATGTTGCCTAAAAATAAATTAGGTGCGGAACTTTTTAGAAATCTAAATGTAGTTGTAGGTACTGAGCACAAATATGGTGCGCAAAAACCTAAAACAGTTAACCTTAACGACTTAAAGTAATGGGAGTTATTCACAAAATCGGTAGAAGAAAATGTGCTGTTGCACGTGTGTATGTTACTGAAGGTACAGGAAAAATCACTGTAAACAAAAGAGAATTCAACAACTACTTCCCAACAGCTACTTTACAGTACAAAGTATTGCAACCGTTGTCTATGACAGAAAATGCAACCAACTTTGATGTAAAAGTAAATGTATATGGTGGTGGTTCAACAGGTCAAGCAGAAGCTGTGAGAATGGCACTTGCTAGAGCTATGTGTGAAGTGGAAGCTGATAATAGAGCTATCCTAAAGCCAGAAGGATTACTAACAAGAGATCCAAGAATGGTAGAACGTAAAAAATTCGGTCAGAAAAAAGCGCGTAAGAGATTCCAGTTCTCGAAACGTTAATACTGAACATGTTTCAGTATCTTTTGAGATTTTCTCTAAGTTTATTGAACTATCGAATTATTACAAACAGATGCTGAAATTAATTCAGCATATCAAAATAGAATTTAAAACAAAGTTGTCGATATTCCTTGTGAAAAGGGAATTAGTTTAGCATCGAAATGCAGTCCAAAGTCTTAAAGTCGAAAGTCTTAAAGCGAAAAAGGTGACGCATTGCTAATCACGGAACGTAAACTATTACACAATGGCAAACAAAATTGAAGTTAAAGAGTTATTAGAAGCTGGTGTTCACTTTGGACACATGACTCGCAAATGGGATCCAAACATGGCTCCGTACATTTATATGGAACGCAATGGTATTCATATCATTAACCTATATAAAACAGCAGCAAAAATTGAAGAAGCTAATGAAGCTTTGAAAAAAATCGCTGCTTCTGGTAGAAAAATACTTTTCGTAGCTACCAAAAAACAAGCAAAAGACATCGTAGCTGAAAAAGCTGCAGCATGTAACATGCCTTACATCACTGAAAGATGGCCAGGCGGTATGTTAACTAACTTCGTTACTATCAGAAAAGCAGTTAAGAAAATGGCTTCTATTGATAGAATGAAAAAAGATGGTACATTCATGACACTTTCTAAAAAAGAAAGATTACAAGTTGATCGTCTACGTGCAAAATTAGAGAAGAACTTAGGTTCTATCGCTGATATGTCTAGAATACCTGCTGCTTTATTTGTAGTAGATATTAAAGCTGAACACATCGCAGTAAAAGAAGCACAAAAATTAAACATTCCAGTTTTCGCAATGGTTGATACTAACTCTGATCCACGTGAAGTAGAGTTTGTAATCCCAGCCAATGATGATGCTTCTAAATCAATTGATAAAATTTTAACTTTAGTTACAGACGCTGTAAAAGACGGATTAGCGAATAGAACTTCTGATAAAGAAGGTGATGATTCACAAGACGTTGATGCAGTTGCTGAAGCTGAGACTCCAGAAGTAGCTGTAGAAGCTGCGCCAGAAGTTGAAGCTGTAGTTGAAACTCCAGAAGTTGAAGCTACTGAAGAAAAAACTGAAGAGTAATAAACAAATTCAAAGATTGAAAGATTCAAAGATTTAAAGATTACTTTACACCAACAAGTATTCTTTATTGAATGAATTTTTCAATCTTTACTTTTTAAATTTTTTAATATTTTAATCTTTAAATTAAAAAACAATGGCAACAATTACTGCTGCAGACGTAAATAAATTAAGAACAATCACAGGTGCAGGAATGATGGACTGCAAAAAAGCATTAGTAGAATCTGATGGTGATTTCGATTTAGCAATTGAAAACCTTAGAAAAAAAGGTCAAAAAGTTGCTGCTAATCGTTCGGACAGAGAATCAACAGAAGGTGCTGCTATCGCAGTAGTTTCTGCTGATAAAACATCAGGTGTAGTTATTACATTGAACTGCGAAACAGATTTCGTTGGTAAAAACGAAGGTTTCGTAAAATTAGCTACTGACCTAGCTAACCAAGCCTTAAACTTTGATTCAAAAGAAGACTTTTTAGCTTCTGATTTCAACGGAATCACAGTAGCTGAAAAATTAATCGAGCAAACGGGTGTAATTGGAGAAAAAATCGAAATCGGTTCTTTTGAAAAATTATCAGGTTCTTTTGTAGGATCATACATTCACGCAGGAAACAAAATTGCTACTTTAGTTGCACTTTCTGCTAACGTTGCAGGTGCTGAAGAAGCTTCAAGAAACGTAGCTATGCAAGCAGCGGCAATGTCTCCAATCGCTTTAGACGAACACGGAGTAGATGCTGATACTATTGCTAAAGAAATTGAAATTGCAAAAGATCAATTGCGTGCGGAAGGAAAACCAGAAGCTATGTTGGAAAACATCGCTAAAGGAAAATTAAACCGTTTCTTTAAAGACAATACGTTAGTAAACCAAGACTACATTAAAGATAGCTCTATGAGCGTTTCGGCTTACATTAAAACTGTTGATGCAGGTTTAACGGTAACCGGTTTCAGAAGAGTAGCTTTGGGATAATTCAAAGTAAGAAGTACGACTTACGAAGTACAATTTACAATAGAGAAAACCTCGTTTCAATTGAAACGAGGTTTTTTTATTTTACTAGAAATCATCACATGTATGAGGATAAATAAACTCCTAAGATGAAGTCAATACCATTTTTTTAATTTTTGTTACTCTTCAGATACAGTAATTGCATGATTAATATCCATTTCAAACTCTGTTGATACATCGTAACATTCTTCAAAAAAATACAAATCTCTAATTTTTGTATTAAATTTTATAATATGAATTTTCTTTGCTACGGTTTTCCTTTTTGAGTCCAAATACTTCGAATACTCTTCAAACGACATGTGCCTTACTTTATCTTCAAGTAAATAACTAGGCAAAGAAGCTTTGACTGAAGGACTACTTACAAAACCATCCGAAATCTCAGAATTGTCATTGGACTCACCATACTCATTAAGTGGAATTACCTCTTTCAAATTTTGATCTAAATTTACATATTCAATATTTTCGGCTTTGCTATCAGACAAACTGTCCAACCCAACAAATCGAATATAATTATCCTTAAAGGCGATTATCTTGTATTTTGAGTTTTGAAATTCAAAAATTGAATCCTTCAAAAAATCATTGACTTTTAGTACTTTATAGGAAGTTATAAATGAAATTTTAAATCTAATTTTTCCTGTAACCGGACTAATCACATTCTCTTTTAAATTAAAGGATAGATATTCTTCCTGTAAAGAGTCATTAACACCAGATCCTTTACGCAACCCATAAGTGTCTTTAAAATGCAAGTCCTGATTGCTCTTGTCCTTTAGTTGGTTTGCGATAAGTTCGATTTTGAACTTTATTTTTTCGCCTTTTTTGCTCTTCCACTTTGCCACCAATTCTAGTCTTTGATTTTTGGTACTATCGCCTTCTTGGGTACGCTCTTGAAACTCAATAGTTGATTCCTTTTTAACATCATTAAATAGAGAATCAACATCAAATGAGAATATTGGCTTTTCCCAATCAGGCACATAATCTTGATCTACTATGCTTTTCAAATAATCATTTTCAGAAAAAAACTCTTGATTAAACTGATATAAATAGGGTTTTATTTGCTCAAATTGCTTTTCAGTAAGTTCTTGTGCATGTATTGAGCAAAAAACTAAAAAAAATAATGCCGAAAATCTTCTTTTTATAATCATCTTTTAACTAACGTTAATTTGGTAAACTTATTTATCTTATTTTTTCCCATTTGGAGTAATCTATTATACCCCATTCGGAATCATAGATTACGGTAAGAATATAGTTCTCGTGGCCTGTAAGTCCAGTTCCTTCCAAAAAACCAGCTGTACTGACAACTCCAGTAACCACAATCTGAATTTTATTATTAGGTAAATAGGTTACTATATAATCATTTTGATTCCATTCTGAAAAAAAAGTAAGTCCATAATGCTCAGATGTAACATTGGTGATTGTATAACTAGTTGGAGTTTCAATTATCTTCGCTTTAACCATTACTCCTCCAAATGACTTTATTTTAAATTTAAATATCCCAAATCTTCCCTGCGCATTAGTTTCATCTACAAATTCATCTACACCAGGAGTTAAGGAGTTAAGGTATAAAAAATCTTGTAAATCTGTCAAATCATTAAATACTAATGAATTAATTTCGCTATTCTCTTGGTCAAAATCAAATGTAACAAAATTTTCTACCGAAGTTGTAATTAACTGGTTAGCAAAACTTTTACTCTCATCTGTAAATTGATTATCACTTAAATAACCAAAAACAGAATTATTGAATGATGAATTCAAACTTAATATTTCTCTTTGTTCGTCTGTCAACCCTAGTTTAAATTGTCTAAAATTTTCCAAATTTATACAATCGATAGAGCCATTGCAATCGGTTAAAAAACCAATATCTATTATATTAGGATCAATTACAATTTCATTATTTATAGTAGATGTTGATGCGCCGCTGCCGCTAGATCCGCTAGGTCCACCAGTGCTCGGCCCCGCTGAAAGATATAAAACAGGACTTCCTGGTGTAGGATTTGATCCACACATCGTGTAACTATCTGAACTAACACACAACTCACACTGATCACAAGTACCACTAGCACATTGACCTGTGCCAGTACAGTGCCAATAAGTGACAAATACAGTAGTACAACCTTGAGTTCCAATTAATGGTTGGTCGGATTGGTAAAGGCGTGTCATTGTTCCCTCAAACTTATCTGTTAAACCATCGCGCAATTGTATTAAATTTTCATCTGTTGGTTTTAATTCAACTACTAAAGTCTGCCATCCTTCCTTATAAAACATAGTAAGATTAAAAAAGCGATCTGAGTAGGATTCTTCGACGGGTTGTACTTGAAAAGTATACGTTGTTTTCTCATCTATTACAACTTTTTTTATCAAATCGGTTGATATGATAAAATCACTCAACTCATAACTTCCATCGGGGTTTCTGTATTGAAATCCCAATTGACTTTGGTTGATTTTGATGGTTGTTTCGAAAGTAGTCAATCCTGTTTCACTTTTAAATTGAGCGAAAGAGATGTCAGTTTTTGACAAATGCATATGTGATTCTTCGACGAGATCCTCATTCTGACAACTAAAGAACAATAAAAACATCATACATGTAACTGATTTTAAAAAATATTTCATAATTCTAATTTTTAATGATTCACAATCTTGACTATGTCGTCCCTAACATATGTAATCAAGAATGCCTAATTTACAGTTGATTTATTCATTCAATTGTTACTTAACCAACTTTAAAAAGCAACAATGTTTCTGTTTAACTACTAATGTAAAAATTAGAAAAGCATTTCTACATGAGTCACTATTGGGATGTAAGCCCATATTTTACTGTCTTCTATAAAATTTATTAAGGTAAATTTAGCGCAACGATTATAGAGACACGTACACAAAATGTGTACATTTTAATTAATTTCACAAAAGACCTCTACTATCTAGCCCTGATCTCGTTCTCCTCTTTTGGGACGAGATTAGAGTCTCGTTATAAAAACGAAACGACTGACGAGAGCAGGAAAGATGATTGCAAAAAATGCTCGAGCCTTTCGCTTACATTAAAACAGTTGATGCTGGTTTAACGGTAACCGGTTTCAGAAGAGTAGCTTTGGGATACTATCCATCCGCAATAAAATAAAAATCCCGCCTCGTAATGAGACGGGATTTTTTTTATATTAAAATCTTCTTCAAACCCTCTGCAACACTTCGCCATAAGAAATTGTAAAACGATTTTTCAGGAATACGCTCTAATTCCACATTGGTACCTTTGACTTTTTCCTTGGTGTCCTTTTTTATAAAAACTTTGGCTACAAAAGTTAGAAACTTGTTTTTCTTCTCCCGATTGTCCTTTTGGAATATCGTAAATTTTAAATCGTCGTATTTGACTGCAAATTCCCCGATAACTTTTTTATCGTTTCCAGTAAAATTAAAATACACTTCATCCATCGTTCCTGTTACTTTCACATTCATATAAGGTTTTGTAAACCGAACCATGCTTTCGGCATCAAAATTGGCGAGTTTGCCCTCAATAGTAAAACCGTCTCGTTTATCCATAACATTTAGTTTCCATACAATACGTAATGGCGACAGCATCATGAATAGACAGTTAACCTCTATTTTTAAATCAGGTACTATTGTCTTTTTAAATCCACTGGAGATATTAGTAACTGTTGCATTAAATCGGCTGAAACTGATTTTTCCTGCACCAAATTCAAGCGACTTTTCCTCCTCATATTCTACCATCGAATTGTGAACTTTGAGTGTATCCACCATCAAATCAAACTTCAAATCACGAAGCAGTTTATTATATAAGTACTTTTTACTCAAGTCATCTTGTGGCTCTTTCGAACGATAGACATTGGCCGAAACCTGATCCAAATCGACCCTATTGCAATGAAAGAAAAAATCATCCTGCTTAAAACCCCAATCCATATTGGAGACTTTTATGGTCTGACAAAGCAGCGTGTTCAAATCTCTTTCCTTTCTGATTCTTGCCACAAATTCAGTCCGGGAATAAGTGGGAAGCATTTCAAAATTATCAATATCCAAATCAGATTTGGTGGCATTTATTTTTTTCGTTTTAACAATATAAAAAATAGTAGGGTGGTAATATAAGTTGTCACAATTAAAGGTGTAATTCCGAAATTGAAATGGAATTTCATCATCTAAATTCTCTTTCGAAATGAAAACACCATCCAATTGCAGATTGACATTCTGCACACTCAACAACACCTTGTTCCCTTTTGTTTCAATAATTTTTAGGCCACCATGATTCAATAAAATATTCGAAACCGAAATAATTTTATCGAAAGCAACAACCCCTGATTTCTTAAGGACTTCTTTTTTATCTGTCTTGTATACTAGTATTTTGGGGTGTTCAATCGTTATGCTTTTGGCTTTGATTCTTTCGCTGAAAATCAAATCCCATATTTTGAAATTACTCACTTTAATACTATGTATCCTGCCATAAACACCTGCTCTTTTTAAGGAATCATTAACGACTACTTTTGGAACAATAACAACATCACGAGCAAGAATAGTTCTGTTCAATAAAGAAACTGAAAGGTCTTTGTATGTAACTGTATACGCAGAATCGCTTTTCGTATTAATCAGTTTTGGAAGTTGAAATCTAATCCAAAGATTAAAACCAATATTCAAAACAACAACAAAAAGTACTGCAGAACATGAGCCAATGCAAACCTTCCAATACCATTTCATAGAAACTGTTTTAGTTGAATAAATATACGGAGTAGTAAAAGCAAACTATTTCATCATTTTATTTATTTATTACATGGTTTTTAGTTCAACAGGTTTTATGTAACTTTGAAATTTACCAGACTAAAAATGTTTCAATCGAAAAAAGACACTGTATACGTAATTCTCGCCGGAATATTTATAACGAATGCCATTGTAGCCGAACTTATTGGCGGCAAGCTCATCGACGTGGGTTCGGCCGTGATGAGCATCGGAATTTTACCCTGGCCAATTGTGTTCATTACCACCGATTTAATCAATGAATATTTTGGCGAAAAAGGGGTAAAAAAACTTTCACTTATTACCGCCGGATTGATTGCGTATACTTTTTTCATCCTGTATTTTGCAATGAAGATTCCGTCAACCGGAATTAGCTCGGTCAGCACCGAACAATTTAACGCCGTATTTGGCCAGAGTCAGTTGATCATCGTCGGCAGTATCGTTGCCTTTCTGGCTTCGCAATTGATTGATGTTACCATTTTCCACTTCGTAAAAAAGCGCACTGGAAATAAAATGATTTGGCTGCGAAGCACAGGTTCAACAGCGATTTCTCAGTTTTTCGATAGTTTTATTGTACTTGGAATTGCGTTCTATTTACCCGGAATCATGGATTTTAACACCTATGTCATTTCTGGGCTTACGGGTTACACCGTAAAATTGGTGATTGCGGTTTTGATGACACCGCTGATTTACCTCGGACATTTTATAATTGAAAAATACCTACAAAAAGATGGAAAATAAAATACGCTGCGCGTGGTGCGAAAAAGACGATTTGTACCGCGAGTACCACGATAACGAATGGGGAAAACCCGTTTATGACGACGATACGTTATTCGAATTTCTAGTTTTAGAAACCTTTCAAGCTGGACTAAGTTGGTATACGATTCTGAAAAAAAGAGAAAATTTTAGAGCTGCTTTTGATGAGTTCAACTACAAAAAAATTGCACAATACGACGAAGATAAAGTGCAAGAATTACTGCAAAATGAGGGAATCATTCGGAATCAACTCAAGATACGAGGCACAATATCCAATGCCATCGCTTTTATGAAGGCTCAAGACGAGTTTGGAAGTTTTTCGGACTACATCTGGAAATTCACCGACGGAAAACCCATAGAAAACAACCGAAAATCGCTACGTGAAGTTCCCGCAACGACGCCGCTTTCCGATGCGATCAGTAAAGATTTGAAGAAACGCGGATTTAAATTTGTTGGTTCTACTGTCGTCTACGCACACATGCAAGCAACCGGAATGGTGAATGATCATGTGGAGGAATGTTGGACGCAGAAGTAGTTGTCAGTGTTCAGTGTTCAGTGTTCAGTGTTCAGTGTTCAGTGTTCAATGTTCACTAAAAGAAAACTGGATTTTTTTTGGAATAGTGTGGTAATTTGAAAAATGTTTTATTCTTTGTAAAACAAATACGGAAGATTTATAGTTGGTTGTTGCAATTTATTATTATCAATAAATGTGTACCTTTCCCTTAAATTCTAAAAACCATGTTTCGTCATAAAGGCACCCGAAGAACGTTTACGCATAATTTACGATTGGCATCGACCCTATCTTTCATAGCCGGAATTGTCAATATTGCGGGTTTGCTTTCCGTGGCCACCTTAACCACCAATGTAACAGGACATTTTGCTTTTTTTGCGGAAGAAATTGCACTAAAAAACTACTCGAAAGCCATTACGATCATTGTGTATATTTTGTTCTTCCTTCTTGGAGCATTCGTCTCTAATTTCTTGGTTGAAATTTTTACGAAAACTAAACCAAAAATAGCTCATGCCTTTCCCATGACGCTAGAAATTATCATTCTGGTTAGTGTAGGATTAAGTGAAGATGTGCATCCGAATTATATCGCCTATGCACTACTTTTTGCCATGGGATTACAAAATGCATTGGTTACCAAAATCTCTGAATCTACCGTGCGAACGACTCATTTAACTGGATTATTCACCGATTTAGGTATCGAATTATCGCAATTATTTTTTTACAAAAAAGCAACTGAACTGCAACGTCTTACACGCAACATTTTTTTGCGTTTGTCGATTATTGCATTCTTTTTCTTAGGATGTGTGCTCGGCGGATTGTTCTACAGCGATTTCAATTTGAAAATCATGCTTTTTGCTGCTTTTGTGCTGATTATTGCCTTGCTGTTTGACAACGTAATTGTATACTATCATCTAACCAAACGACGCATTAAATCCAATTTGCATGAAGAATAGTTATTTGGATTTTAGAATCTGCATGAACAAATCACGCGAAATTTCAAATGCTCCTAATTTTTCCAAATGGTCGTTGTGCACTTGACAATCTAGTAATTTGTAGTTGTTTTGTTTTAAATATTCAATGAGTTTGACAAACGCCACCTTACTAGCATTGGGCACTTTAGAAAACATGCTTTCACCGCAAAAAATATGTCCTAAATCGGTGCCGTACAAACCGCCTACCAATTCACCATTCTGCCATACTTCTACCGATTGTGCTTTTCCCAAACGATGTAATTCAGTGTACGCCTCAATAATAGCTGCCGTAATCCACGTTCCATCTTGACCTTTGCGCTCGACTTGCTGACAATTGGAAATTACGGCTAAAAAATCCTGGTTCATCGTCACTTTAAAAATATTCCTGTTGATGATGTTGCGCAAACTTTTCGCTACCTTATAGTCGTTCGGATTAACCACCATTCGATACGGCGGCGCCCACCAAAGTATCGGCTCATCGGCATCGTACCACGGAAAAATTCCGCTATCGTACGCCAACAATAAACGCTCTATCGACAAATCACCACCAACGGCCAAAATGCCTTCGTAGGACGCTTCGTCAACAGGTGGAAAATAAAGTTCTTTGGTTAGGAAATACATGTTTGAGAGAAAAAAGAAAAAAGACCGCTTCGCTGAAAGAAAAAAGATTGCTTCGCTATAAGAAGAAAGACCGTTGCACTAAAAGAACAAAGAAAAACCATTCTAAGATAAATACTCTAAGAATGGCTATACTTTCTCTTGCTTCTTTCAGCAACGCGATCTTGCAGCGAAGCGGTCTTTCTTCTTAAAAAGGTAAATCGTCGTGTTCTTCTTCTTTAAAATCAGTTGCTGGAGCAAATGCTTCTGCTGCAGGCATTGGTGGCATTTGTTGTGCCGCTGGAGCTTCAGCTTGTAGTTTTTCAATTCTCCATCCTTTGATTGAATTGAAATATTTGGTTTCTCCTTGTGGATTCACCCATTCTCTTCCACCTAAATTGATCGAAACTTTTACATTTTCGCCCACTGTGATGTTGTTCAATAAATCACTTTTATCTTGAACAAATTCAATCATAATGCTTTGCGGATATTGTTCGTCTGTAGTGACAACCAACTCTCTTTTTTTGAATGTTGGACTCACTTGCTGTTCTGGCCCAACCACTTTTACTTTTCCTGAAACTTCCATACTGTACTTATTTTATTGTTTTGCTAAAAGCACTTTCCAAGCGGTCAGCACTTCATTTTTATCTAAATATTCTTTCGCTAATTGGTGTTTTTTGACTTCATCATCAGCACTCAAAACACCTTTCACTTCAAAATTTTGTTTTACAAATATAGTAATTTCTTCTTCGGTTGGCAATGCTTCTACATTACCTAATTTTCCTAAATCGTTTCCGTTAAAAAGAGTACTTTCTTTGACAAAACTCGGAATCGCATCCACTCCGATTCCCAATGTTGCTAATGGTTTTTCGACTTCGAAAAGTCCTTGGTTCGCTCTCGAATACCAATTGCCGCCCAAACGCGATACTAAGTCAATTTTTACGGGATCGATATGTCCGTCTGCATCCAAAACGGCCTCGTTGATGTGAATCTTCACCACTTCACAAATGATCATATTTCCGGCTCCGCCTTCGGTTCCGAGCGCAATAATTTGGTTGACTTTACACTCCAATTGCACCGGACTTTCAGCAACCCGATACGGTTTTACTTTTTCAGACGGAATTGGAGTTAAACCCGATTTGGCAAATTCATTTACACCATCTGGATATTCTGTACTCGACAACGACATTTGTTGGACGATATCAAAATTCACCACATTTATCACCACTTCACGCGTCGCTTCACAGTTGATTAAGGTATGTTTGATAGTATTGTTTCGAACACGTCGCGCGGGCGAGAAAACCAAAATTGGCGGATTCGAACTGAATATATTAAAGAAACTAAACGGTGATAAATTAGGTTTTCCATTCACATCCATCGTACTCGCAAACGCTATGGGACGCGGCGCGATGGCACTTTGCAAATAACCTTGTAATTTTACGGGCGATAGTTCTTTTGGGTCGAGTGTCAACATACCATTTCTTTTGAACAAAGATAAGAAATGCAATAGTAATGGCAATTTCAAAGAAAACTTAATTCTAATTATTTATGAGCGAATGGCTTGGGCTTTTTTGTAATCCCTTTTCCTGCCTTTTGTTACAATCTACTCCTTCGTCGTAGGATTTTCACTTCAGTCAGGGCTAAAACCCAAATCATAGCATTAAAATCAGTATCTTTGCAAAAAATTTTGAGTAATGAGTAACGACAATCGCAGTAAAAAAAACAGTAAACCAGGCGGAGAAAAAAAGAAAAGCACTTCTAATGCTAAACCTCCAATGCCCAAACGTTCGCAAAAACCGCGACCAGCATCGGCTACCAAACCCACTCAAAACGTATCCAAACCTATTAAATCAGATGACATTCGCTTGAACAAATACATCGCCAATTCGGGTGTGTGTTCGCGTCGTGATGCCGATATCTACATTCAATCGGGTAACGTAAAAGTAAACGGCGAAGTAATTATAGAAATGGGACACAAAGTGAAACCCGGAGATGTAGTTAACTTTGATGGTAAAACCCTAATTCCGGAAAAGAAAGAATACATTTTACTGAACAAGCCCAAAAATTTCACTACGTCCAACGAAGACGAAATGGACTACCGAAATGTACAAGAATTGGTTAAAGGTGCCACAAAATCGAGTATTCAACCGATTGGAAGAATGGACAAAAACACTACGGGATTGTTGGTATTTACTAATGATACCGATATGATTCGGAAATTCAGTTTACCTAATCAAAAATCACCTAAAATCTATCAAGTTTCGTTGGATAAAAATCTGAAATTTGAAGATTTAGAGAAAATTTCGGGCGGCGTAACGTTAGACGGTCATCGTCTTTTTGTGGATGAAATAAGCTACATCGAAGACCAACCTAAAACAGAAATTGGCCTGAAATTGCGCACACCTAACGTAAAAGTAGTACGCGCTATTTTTGAAAGTTTTAAATACAACGTAATTAAGATTGACCGTGTTGCTTTTGCAGGTTTGACCAAAAAGAATTTGCCGAGAGGAAATTGGAGGTTTTTAACCGAACAAGAAATCATCAATCTAAAAAACATATAAGCGAATTAATGAGTCCAGAGAAAAATTTATCCATCGCACACGCTTGGTTTGAAGCTTTTAATTCACACAATTTAGAAAAACTACTTTCGCTGTACGATGATGAAGCGCAGCATTTTAGTCCGAAACTAAAAATTAAAAAACCTGAAACCAACGGTTATATTAATGGAAAAGAAGCGTTGCGTTTATGGTGGAACGAAGCATTTGAAAATCTGCCTACATTACACTATAAAGTAACTTCACTTACTTCCAATCCTGATCGCGTTTTTATGGAATACATTCGAATGGTCGCTGGCGAAAGCGACATGCTGGTAGCAGAAGTTTTAGAGATAAGAGACAACAAAATCGTCTTCTCAAGAGTCTATCACGGATAATAAAAAAGCTTCTATTTCTAGAAGCTTTTTTTATTATAATCCTATTTTTATGTTAATTCACAGCTGGACAATTACAGTGGTATTTCTCTGGTGAACAGAACAAGTTGATTCCTAAAGTAATGTTGTGGAATCCTGCATTGTCAAACTTCACATCGCCACCCAATTGTGAGTAGGTGTACGCAAACATAAAACGGTCGTAGTTCACTCCCAATATCGGTGAAAAATACTGTAGTTTCTGTGTGGCAATAGCCGTTCCTTCTACATACTCTGCTCCGTCTAAACTTCTGCGGTACGAAAAACCTGCCCATACTCTACCAAAATCCATATTCTTATACGCCTTGATGTTCAAATCAATCATCGACTCCTTGGTTTGGCTGATGTACTGAAACAACATTGAGGGTTCCCATAATATGCGCTCCTCGTCGCCAAAGACATACCCCATATTAAACACTACTCGCTTTAAATTGACTGGTTCTCTGTCTGTATACAATTTTCGCTCACTCGCTAATGCATTCTTCACTGTAGCATGGGCATAAAAATCCAAATAATTATACGACGCTCCAATGTCAACATTAAAGTAACCCGCCTTTTGAACTATCGTTCCATCAATGATGGGATCATAACTCGGATTACCAATTAAAAAGTCTCTCTCATCGAGTGTGCTTTGTGCAAAACCTACATTCATTCCAAAAGACAACTGATTCAAATCCACTTGATCTCTAGAGAACAACAAATGATGCGCATAAGTCAGTCGCATTCCTTTTTGTGCGTGGTATCCATTCTTGTCGTTGATCAATATGATTCCTGCTCCTGAGCGCTCTCCTACTCGACCATTCAAACTCAAAGTCTGCAATGATGGTGCGTCCTCTTGTCCTGCCCATTGTTGTCTGGCTGACAATCTAACCTTAGCACAACTAGCTGCACCTGCCATCGAGGGATGTAATAAATAATAATTGTCTGATAAATAATCGGTGTAAACGGGCAATACTTCTTGTGAATAGTTATTGGCACTTAATATCAATGCTAATAGTAGGCATACTCTTTTAATAATCATCTCTAGTGTTTTATCGTTTTAATGAAAAGTGGGCTCTAAATTGTCTGGTGGCGCTTTGCTCTGAAAAATCTACCGTAAACCAATAATCGGTTGCTGGCATCTGTTGTCCATTGTAGGTACCATCCCAACCCGGACTCTGTGAACTCAATTGCTTGATCAGTTTGCCATGGCGGTCAAATATATAAATTTTTGCCGTCGGTTGACCGCTCAGTCCAACTATATTCCAATTGTCGTGGATGCCATCTCCATTTGGAGTGAAATACAACGGGTAATCTATAGTTTGAACTTGAGTCATAATTAGTGGGTCACAACTGTTATCTAGTCCACCCTCGGTATCCCAAACGGTGATAATGTGGTCGCCAATTCCAACATACTCAAATATGGGTGAATCCTGACGTGGTCCATCGTCCAAACTGTATTGGTACGTTCCATAACCTTGCACCGTTACGGTAATAATCTGATTGTCGGCAAAAGCATTGGTTACTGTATATCCTATTGTTCCTGTCGCTGGGGTAGCCTGACCCGATTGAATCACCAAATAATCCTGTGATACACTTGAGCAGCCCAAGGCACTTGTACTGGTCATCTCTAAAGTGAAGATACTCGATTGGTCATCGTTCAGTGGATTGTTTATTGTGTAGGTTGGTCCTGCAGTTCCTTCTGGTCCTGGAATGGCAACATTGTCCTCATACCACTGATAGGTATAAGTCGGACGTGGTGTAGTAGGCTCATTCAAATACGGTATCGTTTGATTTTCTGATACTAATGTCAAAGGTCTAACTACTGCTCCACTGGTAAAGTCCACACAAATTACATTCAATGCTGGGTCGTTGGTAATAAACGGCTCTGGCATTTGTTCTACAACGATGTTGAAGGATACCGTTTTAAAACAACCTGTAGCGTTGTTAGTTACCGCTGCCCAAAACGTATGGGTATAGGCTGGGTAGTTCACCGTGTCGATAATCGCTGTTGGTGTTAGTGGTGGTGTAGCATCTGGGTTGTACTCGCTCTCATAGAAGGTCACCGTAAATAAAGTCGGGTCTTGTCCGTTTAAAATCTCAGTCTCTAGTGAGGCCAATGAATAAATCTCATATCCGTCGTTTACACCATCCGTGTTGTCGCATGTAGCAAGAGGTGCTGCTGGTTGTGCGATGCTTGGCTTTGGATTCACTATAATATCAAAGTCGGTGATACTCGTACAACTTGTTGTGTGTGTAGTTCCTGTTACTGGGTCAACATACGTATTGGTGGTCGTTACACTTACATAAATCGTCTGTGGATTGGTAAGATTGGTATACGCCGATGGATTGGTTATCGGAATCGTTAGACCTGCATCCTCAAAGAAGCTTACTACATAAGTCGATACGGGTGTGGTGTCGTTTCCATCGAGTATCAAATTGTTGTAACTCGGTAGGTTAAACACCTCAAATCCATCGTTACCCGTAGCATCTTCCTCACAAATCTGTTGATCGTCAATAGCGTTGGCTATCGGTAGTGGGTTGATGATAAACGGTTGTTCTACGATCTTGTAACAGTTCTGTCCTGTATATTCGGTAAATATATTACTGGTCACAGCAATGTAGATGTATTGAACTTCATTTACTGGACGTGGTGTTTGTGTAGCTAATGTAGGATCTCCAATATAAGCCAACGTCGGATTTAAAATTTCATTCACCGGTGGCACCGCTGTAGCATCAGCTAGGCTGTGGAAATAGTGTGGCGTTACGTTAGGGTCGTTGTTTAAAATATAGTTCTCATTCACTGTAATATCAAAGAACTGTTGTCCTGAACCTTGCGCATCCTCGCACTGTGGTGCTAGTATTGGAATATTGGTCGTGTTAGGTGTAGGAATCGGTAGTACTCGAATATCCATAGTGATGTAACTTCTACATCCATCGGGTGAGGTAACCATAACTCCCAAGGTTTGAACCGCGGGTTGAACATTCATGTAAGCGGTTGGGTTGGCGATGGCTACACTGGCTGGTGTAATTGGCCAACTTGGGTAGTACGTTACCGTATATCCTGGTAGTCCTTGAGTGATTAAAAGATCTCTAACCGTTAAATCAAATGTCGTAAAAGTATTGTTAGGCAAAGTGTCATCATCACACAAGCTAAGCGCTGGCGGTGTGGTCAGTGCCAGTGGAATGTTGATAATTAGATTAAACTCTCCAATCTCAAAACATCCTGTGGTATTGTTCTCTACTACAACCCAGATTGTTTGTCCGTTGGTGCCGGTATAGGTTGTGGTAGGAATAATGTTGTTTACTTGTTGCTGTGCATCGGCTAGATTTGTGTAATACGTCACGGTGTAATTCGAGGTCGGTGGAACCGTTTGCGCGGCTAATATCAGCGCCGTTTGTTGGGCTAAGTTCACTAGTGTCGAGGCATCTTGGTTGTTGCTGTCCTCATCACAATACACTAAATCGGCCAAAGCTGGCATACGCGGACTCTGATTTACCTTTAACTGAATTGGAATTACTCCTCTACAACCTGTCGCTGGATTCACCACAGCAACCCATAGGGTTTGCATAAACGGAAGGATATTGGTGTACAATCCTGTTGTGTTAATGATATTTGTTCCATTTAGTGCATCGGTCTGTGTCTCGTGGTACGTAACCACATTACCCGTTGGATTAGCGCCTAATATTCCAGCGCTTAGTGTGTTCAAATCAAATTCAAACAATCCGTTTTGATCGGTGTCACATACTTCATACGCCGTAAGTGGTGCCACTGGAACTGGTAGTGGATCTACTCTGATGTCCATTGTAGATACTACATAACAGCCCGTGCTGGTATTGGTCACTCGGATACCTAAGGTTTGAACAAATTGAATTACATTAGTATACAATAAATTGCTAATCGCATTGGTATTGTTGTTCGCATCAAGAAGGCTTGGGTAAAACGTAACGCTCATTCCCAATTGATTCAGTACTATACAATCTACTTTAGTTTGTAAATTAAACTGCTCAAACCCTACACCTGCTGCTGCAGTTTCACATAGCGTATACGCCGAACATGCCGGTTGGTTTACCAGTGGTAACGGATCAACAACTAATTGTAATTCTACGATATCAACACAACCCGTAGCCGTAGTCTCTACCACAACCCAAATCGTTTGCGTATTGATGACCGTATTGGTGTAGCTCGTTGGTGTACCTATTGCATTGACTTGTCCCTGAGCATCAGCCAAACTCTCGTAATACGTCACTGTATGTGTCGCTGGGTTTATCCCTCCCAATATCTCAGCCTCTTTATCCGTTAAATTGAAAACCACAAAGCCTACTTGAGCGTCGCCATTGTCGCACTCGTGTAAATCTGTTGGTTCAACCGCGATGGGTTTAGGATGGACGATAAGGGTAACCGTAGTTGTAGCATAACACTGTGGTGCATTTGGATCAAAGACACGAATGTATAGTATTTGATTGTTTAAATTATTGATGTTGCAATACGGACTCACTTGTGGATAAGCTCCCGTTTGAGCATCGGTAAACGTTTCATGGTACGTTACAATTAAAGTTGGGTCGGAAGTAACTTGCGGAGTAACCACGGTTACTAAATCAAAACACGCCACACCGTCATTACTGTCGTCATCGCATAGTTCGTAATTGATTGGTGTATTGATAATCGGAGCTGTTAAAACTGTTATCGTTACACTTTGATTAACGTTTTGACTACATCCATTGGCATCGGTAACACTTATAAGTTCATAGGTTATTGGCCCAACTGTAGTGGTTGGAACGTTTATGTCTTGGGTATTCCCTGCTGAGGTAATGCTAATTGGAGTTCCGCTGTTTTCAGTATACACAAAAGTATACGGTGATGTTCCTAAATTCCCGCTTAAGGTTACCGTCGGACTTGCAAAATTCAAACAAACCGAAGGTGTACTCGCTACTATAGCTCCACTTGGAAGTGGATAAACCACTATAGTCATGGTTGCTGTATTAGAGCAAGAGCCTGTAGTAGGTGTAAATGTATAGGTAGTAGTAGTGGTGTTGTCAATTGCAGGCGACCAAGTACCAGTGATACCATTGGTGGAAGTTGTCGGTAAAGCAGCAAGTGGCGCACCATTACAAACCGGAGCAACTTGAGTAAAAGTGGGTGTTTGAACTGGATTTACCGTGATGGTCATAGTTTGAGTAGCACTACATTGACCCGCGGCAGGTGTAAATGTATAGGTTGTAGTGGTCGTGTTATTCAAAGCGGGCGACCACACTCCGTTTACACCATTATTCGATGTAGTTGGTAAAGCCGATAAAGCCGTACCCGCACAAATGGGGGCAACCTGAGTAAAAGTTGGTGTAATTGATGGATTAACCGTAATGGTCATGGTTTGTGTAGAAGCACACTGACCCGCATTCGGTGTAAAAGTATAGGTTGTAGTGGTAGTATTATCCAAGGCAGGTGACCAAGCTCCACTTATGCTATTGTTAGAAGTTGTAGGTAATGCACTTAACGCATCGCCTGAGCATATTGGCGCAACCTGCGTAAAGGTTGGAGTAACTATTGGATTCACAGTAATAGTCATGGTTTGTGTTGTAGCACATTGACCAGCAGTAGGTGTAAAAGTATAGGTAGTGGTTGTAGTATTATCCAATGCAGGTGACCAAACTCCATTAATTCCATTGTTGGAAGTAGTAGGCAAAGCCGATAAAGTAACTCCCGAACAAATAGGTGCAACTTGAGTAAAAGTTGGAGTTGTTAAAGGATTGACCGTGATAGTCATGGTGACAGTTGGAGTACATTGAGCAACAGTTGGAGTAAAGGTGTATGTGGTGGTGGTGGTATTGTCCAAAGCGGGCGACCAAACTCCATTTATTCCATTATTAGAAGTCGTAGGTAAAGCTGACAAAGGCGATCCTGCACAGATTGGCGCAACTTGAGTAAAAGTTGGTGTGACAGATGGATTAACCGTAATGGTCATCGTTTGCGTAGCGCTACATTGACCTGCAGTAGGTGTAAAAGTATACGTTGTTGTGGTTGTATTATTAATCGCGGGTGACCAAGCTCCATTTATACCATTATTGGATATTGTAGGCAAAGCACTTAACGGATCACCTGCACAAATAGGGGCAACCTGAGTGAAAGCTGGAACTACGAATGGATTTACAACAATTGTCATCGTTTGCGTGGTAGCACACTGACCCACTGCTGGAGTAAAAGTATACGTAGTCGTTGCTGTATTATTTAAAGCAGGTGACCATGTACCCGTATATCCGTTATTTGAAACCAATGGCAAAGCCGCTAATGGATCTCCAGCACATATAGGGCCAACCGGTGTAAATGTTGGCACACCTGCAGCGCTTAAAAATAATTGAAATACTCTAGTCTCTCTACAATCGGTTCCTGACGCGTCATCCTGAATAGACACATAAATAAATTCTCCATTAAAACCTGTATAATTGGTTGGATTGGGAATAATATTAGAAATTGATTGCGCATCAGCTAAAGAGTTATGGTAATTAACTATGTAATCAGTAGGACTTTGACCATTCAATATTACTGGGCTGTTGAGTGTCAAATCAAACGGATTACATGCGTTCGTTAAATCAAGTGGATTAGAAATCGGCATGGCAGGTAAAAACTCTACTTCCATGGTATCGATTTGCTGACATCCAGATGGGAATGTAATTTCTATCCCAAAAGTTCCTGGTTCACAGATGTTGTAATTGTAATTGGTTGCACCTGGAATGGGAGCTCCATTTAAAGTCCATTGATAACTTACACCCGGAATCGGAGCATTTCCTGCTCTAACCTCGCGACACGACTGAAAACACAAAGCAGCACCATTAGCAACCGTAAAATCGGTTAAAGCTTCAAAACCTGTACCTGATGCACCCGTAATGTTTGCCTGACCAATGTTAAAACTTCCTCCACCTAAAAATACTGCAGAATCTAACGCATTGTCATTTCTATCGGCAATAACCAATTTAATATGATATACGTCATTCGGAACTACTGTTGCAGAAGCTGTCATCCTCACGGTATGTCCGTTAAAATCAATTGGAGCTAGTGCCGGATTCAATCCTTCTGGCAACAAATAATATTTATCAAAATACAACGGATTAGCCGAAGCACACCCTGCATTGTATAAATTATTTCGTATCGTTATTACAGAAACCGGAGTAGTAGTACTCGGAATGAGTGCTAAATTCTGAAAAGGTGTTCCAGCAGTTGTATTCGTCAAGAAAAATGCAAATGCATCCGAGAAAGTACATTGAAAAGTTCCATACTCTTCTGAAGCAAAAAGGAAATCAAAACTCATGGCGTTTGTTAACGGAATGAAATCAAACTCTAGACGAGTCGCATCATTGTAACTGTTCAAAAATGGGTCAATCCCTAATCCGTCAATATAATTGAATAATTGAGTATCTCCACCACAAGTACCATTACTCTGAACACTGTTGTTTGGCCCAGGTGTATCGGTTACATTACCCGTTACTAATACCACACCGGATTGTAAAGGAAAATTAGGGTTCGTGTTGGTAAAGGAACCTATTCCCGCATTATTACATGAACTCCATGTAATATTTGAAATAGTTCCTGCACATGCAGCTCCGCCAACTCCCGATCCAAATAAAACATCGGTTACTAATTGCGGAACGGTGTACGTTGTTGTACTCACGTTTATTGCTTGAGAATAACTCCCAACTGAAATAAACATCAACAATAATGAAAGTAATATTTTCTTCATAGCGTTGTACTGATTTTGATTGATTTGATTGGTTTTTTGATTGATTTCAATTTTATTTTAAACGCAATTAAATGTTAATTAATTGTTTAAAAGTCCAAATATAAACATTACTCGAAAATAACTTTGTTAAATTTGTAAAAAATTACCATTCCTATCATGTCAATTACTATAAAAGAAACACAAAATTCTGCTATCATTAAATTTGAATTACAGGATTTTATCACAAAAAATCAAAATTTTGAGTTTAAAAATATCGACGAAACCAAAAACTCGCCTTTAGCTCAAAAATTGTTTTACTTACCCTTTGTCAAAACCGTATACATTTCTGGAAATTTTATTGCCATCGAGCGATTCAGTATCGTGGAATGGGCCGACGTACAAGACGAAGTTGCTCAACAAATCGAAGAATTCATCAACAATGGTGGTAAAATCATCCTTGAAGAAGAATCATTCATCAAAAAAGCGCCGATTTCTGTTTATGGTGAAACCACGCCTAACCCAGCTACACTCAAATTTGTCGTAAGTAGATTACTGACGAAAAAAGCGGTGGAGTGCAAAAACATCGACGAAACAACTGCTTCGCCTTTAGCTAAGGAATTGTTCAAATTTCCCTTTGTAAAGGAAATTTTTATCGATGAAAATTATGTATCCATTTCCAAATACGATGTCGCTACTTGGGAAGAAATTACACTCGAATTGCGTACCTTCATCAAACAATTTATCGAAAATGGCGGAACTGCAGTTGATGAAAGTTTAATCGAAGAGTTGCCGCAACAAAACAAACAACAAATCGCGAACTTCGACAACCTCGACACCACTTCGCAACAAATCATCAACATACTCGAAGAATATGTAAAACCAGCAGTAGCAGCCGATGGTGGAAACATCTTGTTTGATTCCTACGACGAAAAAACCAAAAACGTAAAGGTAATTTTACAAGGCTCATGCAACGGTTGTCCTTCGTCTACTTTTACACTTAAAAGCGGCATCGAAAACATGCTGAAAAACATGCTCAACGACAACGAAATTGTAGTTGAAGCGTTGAATGCTTAATTAGTTGGAGCGAGTGGCTTGCGCTTTCTTGTTATCCATTTTCCTGCTTTTCGCACTATCTTTTTTGTTTTGTCACCCTGAGCGCAGTCGAAGGGTTTTTTCCAAACAAAAAAGGATATTTACTTCAATCAGGGCTAGTCTGCAAACGAATTGAAACGATGCACAATTTCTAACCAAACCAAAAAACCATATGAAAAACATCAAAGTAATTTCCTCCGTTTTATTGCTTTCTATTATTATGATGAACTGCAAATCAAACGAATCTACAGTCGATTTTAAACAACTTACTAAAAATTATTTCAACGAAAAAAACACACTGAATCCACTCGACGCCACACAAAACGGTCAGAACCAATTCAACGACCAATTGCAGTTTGAAATGACCGATTCGTACCGAAAAAAACAAGGTGCTTTCTTTGATTCGTATGCTTCCCAACTCAAACAAGTCGATTTTGAAGCGCTTTCCGACGAAGAAAAAAACAGCTACGACATCATCAAATGGGAAGTTGAAGTGGGTCAGCAACTCCTACAGCAAAACGGTAATTTAATGCCCATTCACCAATTTTGGGGAACGCATTTAACCATGGCGCAATTTGGCAGTGCCGAAAGCGCTCAGCCGTTCAAAACCGAAGCCGATTATAAAAATTTTGAAAAACGAATGGAATTGTACGCCGTTTGGCTTGATTCTGCGATGGTATACATGAAAAAAGGGATCGAAAAAGGTGTGGTTTTACCACAAATTTTAACCGAAAAAGTGATTCCGCAATTCAATGACATGGTCACTCCAAAAGTCGAAGACAATCTTTTTTATTCGTCCATCAAAAAATTTCCAGACACTTTTTCTGCCACGCAAAAAGAGCAACTGACCAAAGAATACGCAACCATCATCAACGAAAAATTAGTACCACAATTCCAAAAAATGTCGGCATTCTTACAAACCGAATATCTTCCAGCTTCACGAAAAACAAGCGGAATTGGCGCATTACCCGGCGGAAACAATTTGTATAAAGCCTATGTAAAACAATGGACAACAACCGAAATGACTCCGGAAGAAATTCACGAACTCGGATTAAAAGAAGTTGCGCGCCTCAAAACCGAAATGGAGAAAGTAAAAACACAAGTCGGATTTACCGGAACCATCAAAGAATTTTTCGATCACGTACGCAACAAAAAAGAGTTAAAACCCTTCAAAAAACCAGAAGAAGTGATAGCCAATTTTGAACGCGTGTACGAAATCATCAAACCCAACGTCGACAAGTTATTTTCGTTGCAACCCAAAACCAAATTCGAAATCCGCCGTACGGAAGCGTTTCGTGAAAAAACCGCAAGTGCCGAATACGTTCAAGGTGCTACCGATGGTTCGCGTCCGGGTATATTTTACGTTCCGATTCCCGATGTAGCCAATTACAATTTCTACGCCGATGAAGATTTATTTTTACACGAAGCCATTCCGGGTCACCACTTTCAAATATCCTTACAACAAGAAAATAAATTGTTGCCCGATTTTAGAAAATTCAATTGGTTTGGTGCGTATGGCGAAGGTTGGGCATTGTACACCGAAAGCTTAGGGAAAGAATTGGGCTTGTACAACGATCCGTATCAGTATTTCGGTATGTTGGGCAGCGAAATGCACCGTGCGATTCGTTTGGTAGTCGATACGGGATTGCATACTAAAGGCTGGACACGCGAGCAAGCGATTCAGTATTCATTAGACAACGAAGCCGAAAGTGAAGCGAGTATTATCGCCGAAATTGAGCGCTACATGGCCATTCCGGGTCAGGCGTTATCGTATAAAATCGGTCAGTTGAAAATCATCGAATTGCGCAAAAAAGCGGAAACCGAATTAGGAACTAAATTCGATATCAAAAAATACCACCAAATCGTTTTAGAATCAGGTGTGATGCCTTTGGCTTTGCTTGAGAAAAAAGTAAACAACTGGATTAAAGCAAGCAAGTAGCTTTTTGCTTTGTTTTCAGACACGAATTGCACCAATTAACACTAATTAAAATAGTGTGATAAACGAAAAATACCACAAATTATTTAGTAAATAATTTGTGGTATTTTTTATATTTTTTTCGTGCAAATTCGTGCAATTCGTGTCTTTTCTAAGCACTCACTTTATCTTCCATTTTTCTAAAGTCAATCGGATTGCCTTCCACATCAAAAAACTGATAGCGGTATTTGAGTTTTCCGTTGAGTTCTTCAATGTCGACGTGCATTTGGTAAAATCCGTTGTTCCACTCAATGATGATGTCGTAATAATAATCGCCCACGCCAAAACTGGTTGGTAAATTACTCACATACACCATTTTTTTGCTTTTTAAATTGAGTGTGTTGACTTCAATATTATTGTACGCGCCTACGTCTTCGTTGTCAAACGTCCGACCCATATAACTGTACTGACTCGGCATCTTTTTTACCTTGCGATCTACGTTGTCGTTGTAAATGTCTTTGACAGAAAAAATCACTTCTTTCAAGGAGTATTTTCCCACGTTCATCAACGAAAACTTCAGTTGATGGTTGTACATGATGCGTTGGCCTTTTTTGCGGTTTTCTACTACTTCGCTTCCTTCGCCCAAATCGGTATGTGTGATTTCTACAATCGGAATATTTTCACCTGTAATCGTATTGTATACTTCGGGTTTGGTGTCTAAGGGTTTGCTGTCGGTTTCGGTGTAACGCTCTTTCGCTTCTTTGATTTCGTTGCTCAAGACGTCAATTTTTTTGTTGGCAATGTCGATTTCGGTTTTGGTAAAATCGAGCGATTCACCATTACTATTGCTCGATTTATACAACGAAAAAACCGAGCCTATAATCAAGGCGCAACCAATCAGTGCTAATATAAGTGTCATCATAGCGGGATTCTTTTTCATGCGAAAAAATTAACAAAAACTTTTTTTCAGCTTTATCTACAAAAATACTCCATTCCAAAAGTAAAAAAAGAGGTAAAAAAAATAGTTCTTAACAGAGAAATGAACTATTTGAACAACAAAATAGTTACGAAGTAAAACTATCTGAATTGGAATTCTGGAAACTTTGTTGGTCATTCATCATTTGGTTGTCGACCTGAATCTGATTATCCATCATGATCTGATTCTGCAACTGATTTTGAATATTTTGCTGATGAATCATCTGCTGATGGAAATCATTTTGTTGATTCATCACTTGATGATCATCAGTGCTTTTTGACATGGATGTATTCTTCTTGCCCGGAAAAAAAATACTTTTCACGATGGCAGCTAAAAAAAAGAGCACGACAGGTACAATAAAAACAGAATCCATAACACTATATTAGTCAGCTAAGTTAAGCAACTTTTTCTAATGGATAAGCAAAAAAAAGCCGACTCAAAACTGAATCGGCTTTTTGTGCGGGTAATAGGACTTCCCGATTCGCTGTGCTCTCGGGATAAACTTCTCGTCCTATGGCCACAAAAAAAATCCGAAACTTTCATTTCGGACTTTTAGTGCGGGTAATAGGACTCGAACCTACACGCCTTGCGGCACCAGATCCTAAGTCTGGCATGTCTACCAATTTCACCATACCCGCAAATCGAGCGCTAGCGAACAGGCGCTAGCAAATGTGAGTGCAAATATAGTTGTTTTTTTTAAATTCCAAAACACAAATGACAAATAACAAAAAGTATTAGTATAAATATTCCTTTCGCGTTTGAAATTTGTTTTTTGCTATTTGAAATTTCAATTCGTACATTTGACATTATCATTTATTTCAAATCAATGGACAACATAAAACAATACGTTCAGCAAAACAAAGAACGTTTTATTACAGAATTAATCGAATTACTTAAAATTCCCTCAGTCAGTGCCGATAGCGCCTATTCTCAAGATGTAATCGATACCGCAGAAGCCGTAAAAGCAAGCCTGGAAAAAGCAGGTTGCAAACACGTAGAAATTTGCGAAACTCCGGGCTATCCTATCGTTTTTGGTGAACACATCATCGACCCTAACTTACCAACCGTTTTAGTTTATGGTCATTACGATGTGCAACCGCCCGATCCAATGGAATTGTGGACTTCTCCACCGTTTGAACCCGTAATCAAAACCACTGAAATTCATCCTGAAGGCGCGATTTTTGCACGTGGCTCGTGCGACGACAAAGGTCAAATGTACATGCACGTCAAAGCATTCGAATACATGATTCAGAGTAATTCACTTCCGTGCAACGTCAAATTCATGATTGAAGGCGAGGAAGAAGTAGGTTCTAAAAGCTTAAGCGGATTTGTACAAGAAAACCAAGAAAAATTGAGTTGTGATGTGATTTTGATTTCCGATACGGGAATGATTTCCAATCAACAACCGTCCATAACTACAGGTTTACGCGGATTGAGTTATGTTGAAGTCGAAGTTACCGGTCCGAATCGCGATTTGCATTCTGGACTTTATGGTGGCGCCGTAGCCAATCCGATTAATGTGTTAACTAAAATGATTGCTTCGTTACACGACGAAAACAACCACATTACCATTCCGGGTTTTTATGATAAAGTAGAAGAACTTTCCGCTGCCGAAAGAGCCGAAATGGCTAAAGCACCGTTCAGTTTAGATAAGTACAAACAAGCCTTAGACATTGAAGATATATACGGTGAAGCGGGTTATGTAACCAACGAACGCAATTCGATTCGTCCGACTTTAGATGTCAACGGAATTTGGGGCGGATACACCGGCGAAGGCGCTAAAACCGTTATTGCCAGTAAAGCATTTGCCAAAATATCAATGCGTTTGGTTCCGAATCAAGATTGGGAAGAAATCACCGAATTATTCAAAAAACATTTCGAAAGCATCGCACCTAAATCGGTGAAAGTTAACGTAAAACCTCATCATGGCGGACAAGGATATGTAACGCCAATCGACAGCATTGGGTATCGAGCAGCCAACAAAGCCTATACCGAAACGTTTGGAGTTCCGGCTATTCCGGTGCGTTCGGGTGGAAGTATTCCGATTGTAGCCTTGTTTGAAAAAGAACTCAAATCGAAAACTATTTTGATGGGATTCGGATTGGATTCGGATGCCATCCATTCGCCGAACGAGCATTTCGGGATTTTCAATTACTTAAAAGGTATTGAGACGATTCCGTTGTTTTATAAGTACTTTGTTGAAATGTCGAAATAATATCCTAACAGGTTTCCAAAACCTGTTAGGTATAAAAAAATCCGTTTATTCAATTTGATTAAACGGATTTTTATTTGAAAAAATCTTCAATTATTCCTTCAAAAACTGCTTCACAACAGCACCTTCATTAGTGTTTATTTTTATAAAATAACTGCCGCTGGATAAACTGGAAACATCAATACTTTGATTGAATCCGTTTTCGTTAAGAACGAGTTGACCTATAGCAGTATAAACTTGTAGACCATCAATTATTATGGTGTTTTTAATTGTAATCTGTAAAATATCTTGAGCAGGAACAGGTGAAATTGCGAGTGATTCTTCCAATACAAAAATATCTTCCCCTAAAACCGAAGAAGTACAATTGCCATCAACAACAACCTGACCTTGCAATCCCAATTGATTGATTCTGTTTTGTACTACCGTTAACTCATCTCCACCATCCACACAAATATGATTTAAAATAGGACAGTTTATGATATCTAAACTCAATGTGGGTATGTCAAAATAAAACCCTTCATAACAAGTAGCGTAACCATGATTATATCCATTCTTTAAAATCACATTTTGCAAATTAGGACTATTTGTAATCGAAACATTACCTCTGTTTTCAGGTTCACAAACTCGAGTCATATGATAATTTCCTAAATCTAATTCACTATTATTTGAGCTATATTGAATGTTTCCTGGCTGAATGAAATCTCCAAACAAAACCTTATCTTCAACATTATAGCCTAAAAATAGAGTAGCGTCTTCAGTAGATTCAATAGTAGAAAGATCCAACAAAGTAAACTGATTGTGCGTAAAATCAGCCGAAGATAACAAGGAAAAATTTCCATTAAACTGAATATCAGACAAACTATTGTGGCTTACATTTAAATACGCAATGGACACATTATCAAACACCAAAGAGGAAAGCTGATTATGACTCAAATTGAGCGTTTCCCAATTGATGCAATTATCCAATGCAAAAGAAGTTAGATCATTATAACTTAAATCAATTCCCTCCAAACTTTGACCAAAATTTACTGAAATAGTATGTATTGAATTATGACTTGCTAGTAATACCTCAATAGTAATGGAATCATCAATTAGTATCTCCGTTAATACATTATTACTGCACCGCAACCATTTCAGATTCGCAAAACTCGAAATTCCGCCCAAGTCAGTTATTCCACTATCGCTTACATTGATAGATTTCACAGCAAGAGCTTCACTAATTTCAATTTCCCCATTATTGTTTGTATCAATGGTAATTGGGAATTCATTCGAGTTCAAAGCAATCGAATTGGTTTCATTCGCTTGCAACAATTTCGCTTTAAAATTAGGGTCTGTAAAGTTGACGATTTGTGCATGCAGAACACCACAAAATAGAACACTCATCAGTAGGTAAAAATGTTTCATAGAAGTAGGATTTTCAGTAAATGTACTATAAAAAAATATTCAACCTAATACTCAGACTACTTTTTTCTTACAATAACAACTCCTTAATCAACTTATTTGCTGTGCTTTAGTGATTTTTGGCGTTCCCCCGATAAACAAAAACAAGTTTGTAAAACGAAGTTTTTGCTAATCGGGGTCGGGCTTTCGGCTTTATCTTTTGTTCCGTTGCTCTACACAAAAGGATATCGCCTTTATCCCTAACGCGGGTAATCGGTAACCACATAATTTCCATCACCTTACAACATTCCAAAATTTTTGGCGTTAAATTTGTATAGCAATCATCATCATCATTTCCAACGTGTTGGAAACCTAAATCAATCAACCCATGTTAAAACGTTTTTTTATTCTGTGTTCTGGTGTCGATACCGACATTGTGAACGGTTGTTCCAACGGCGAACAAAACAAGTATGCCGGAATTGGCGCTACGGTTTTCTTTACCGCCATCATGGCTTTTATCGCCAGTAGTTATGCGCTCTTTACCGTTTTTGATAACGTGTATACCTCGGTTTTTTTCGGACTCGTTTGGGGATTTCTCATCTTCAACCTCGACCGATTTATTGTTTCTACCATCAAAAAAAGAGAAAGTTTTATCGACGAATTCATTCAGGCTACGCCTCGTATCGCTTTGGCAATTATCATAGCTATCGTCATCTCAAAACCACTCGAAATTAAAATCTTTCAAAAAGAAATTGAAACGGTTTTACTCAAAGAAAAAAATGCCATGGCCTTGAACAACAAAAAGGAAGTGGCCAATTATTTCAAAAGTGACGTCGATAAAAACAAAGCCGAAATCGATAGTTTAAAAAGCGACATTGTCAAAAAAGAAAAAGAAGTAAATGATTTGTATTCGGTTTTCATCACCGAAGCAGAAGGAACTGCAGGCACCAAAAAATTAGGTAAAGGTCCGGTGTACAAAGAAAAACGCGAGAAACACGACGCCGCTCTAAAACAACTCGATTCATTAAAAGCCATCAACGCGGTTAAAATCAAAGAAAAAGAAGAAAAAGCCAAAACTTTGCAAACCGACTTGGACAAAAAAGTAAGCGAAACACAACCCATTATTGACGGTTTCGACGGATTAATGGCGCGCATCAATGCACTGAACAAATTGCCTTCATTGCCTTCACTTTTTATCATGTTGCTGTTTCTAGCCATTGAAACGTCGCCTATTATTGCCAAATTACTATCGCCCAAAGGCGAATACGATTTCAAACAAGAAGACGCCGAAATGGGAATCAAAAATGTATTGGCTCAAAACCGCTACCAAAGTGATTTACAAAAGAAAACCGACGCTGAGATTTACGACAAAGTCTACGCCGACATCAAAGACGATCGAGAACTGTATAACTATAAGAAAAAAGGCGCGATGGATTTATTGAAACTTCAAGCCGACGGATTTGTGGAGAAGCAAAAACGATCGATGAAGACGTAACCGAAAAGCACGCTAAGTTTACGCAAAGTTCGCAAAGCTTACTTAATAATAAACCCAACACGGATAATGTTGGGTTTTTTCATTGCGCTCTTTGCTATACTATCTTTGCGTTCCTTGCGGTTAAATTTTACATATAACTCAAAATTTCCTTCTTCAACGCATCGTATTCGCCTTGCATGATCAACCCGTTGTCTAATAATTTTTTATAATTCTGTAATTTTTCGAAAAGTTCGTCTTGCGATAATTCACTTAGTTTATTTTCGGTTGATTCTGGACTTCCATCAGGATGTTGTTTTTCATCACGATAACCCGATTGAGCCACTGGAATAATTTCGGCATAATTAGTTACTTCTTCGGTTTCCATTTCTTCAATCTGAACTTGATTCAGATTCTCTACAGGAATTTCTTCAAAATTTGTGTCCTCAGCAACAACATCATTTACCGAAATAGTATTCACAGGATTCTTTAACAAATCCAATTGCTCTTTGGCATACGTATACAATTTTCGCGCTTGATTTTTGGGCAAATAATCCACCGTGTGCGTTAAATCGGATTTGGTTGAAAAGGTGAAATCGGAACCCAAAATACCTTCTTTTACAAAACTGGCCGCAATGTCGTCCCAATCGTAATCGACAAACTCCATCGACAAGCCTAAGTTTTTAGGTTTGCACAAAATGATTCGTTTATTGGTTACCACAATACTATCCGGAAGAATCGTCACCGCTGGCTTTTTTTGTACAGCGATGTACCCAACTTCTTCGTTGGTCATTAATAGATTGGCCAACTTGGCTGTAATTTTCTCAATCGCTTTTGGATCTTGATCTTCGTTTAATATTTTCTTTAGATTGTCTATCATAATTTAGTTATTATTTCTTTGCCTATTCTTAGTCTAAGCAAATCGTGTCTTTGTTCAAAATTGATACCTAACAGGGTAAAAACCTGTTACGATAGCTTCACAAAAGTAATGCCTAATTTGATAAAATAAAAGAAGATGAACTAATTAACTAAAGTAAATTTTTGAATCTATTTAAAAAACTATCGGTAGGTTGATGAAATAAGTCCGATTTGAGTTACTACAATAGGTAAATCTTTGAAAGAAAGCTTTCGACTGCTATTGCGAATCCATTTGTCTACAGGTTTTTCACAAATTAATCGAAGAGATTGTTCTTTGCCGAAATGCTTCTTTATTCGCATAAAAATTTCAATTTCAAAAAAACGATTCGTAATAAAACTCTCTTTAAAAACAATCTCAGCCAAGCTTTTTGTCATTATTTTGGCTGTATATTTTGTATCATTAAAATTCATACCTAATGATTTTTTAATGCTGTATTTAATGAACGTCTTAACAATTTTACACGACAATGCGCCATCAATTTCAGCACCAATTCTGTTTATTCTAGAGGCACTAACGATTTTAAAATCAGAATTTTTAATTTTCACCACTAAGCCTTCAAAATCATCAAAACTAATCGACAAATCGGCATCCATAAAACCAATATAATCAAATTGTTGTTGTTGGGCCAAATGCAACATTCCAAGTCTTATTGCCTCAGCGTTTCCGTTATTTTTTTCATATTTTAAGACACTTATTCTGCCTTCATTTTCTCTCTTTAAACGATACAAAACATCCAAAGTAGCATCATCACTACCATCATTTACAAAACATAAATGATAACTCAAATTTGTAGAAACAATATTTTTGAACACGTCCGTTTGCAAGGTTTTTTCAACATTGAAACAAGGTATAACAATACCAATTACTTTATCTTTTATGAACTTATTTTTATCGGCTGAGTAGGTTACATTGCTATTTCCTAAAATTTGTTTTACTCGAATTCCGATTTCGTTTAAGCTCAAAGGCTTTTTCATATAATCAATCGCACCAAGGGCAAATCCTTTTTCAATTACATCTTGATTCAAATTTCCTGAAAAAATTAAAACAGGTGTATTGCTTTTCTTTTGCTTTTTGATGTAATCAACCACAAAAAGGCCATTGAATTCTTGAATATCATTAGCGTGATTATCGGTAACTACTTGATTATCTGACAATGGCATATTAATATCGACCATCACTAAATCGGGTTGAAGTTCATCAAATTTAATTAAGGCATCATTTACATTATTTGAAGTAAAAACAGCGTAACCTAAATCGGATAAACATTTTTGAAGTGAAAGCAATACTAATTGCTGATCATCGACAACTAAAACTCTTTTCATTATTAATTTATTATTGATTTGACAGTGCAAAAATAGGTTGCAACATGCTTTAGAAATTTGTTTTTAGACGAATGATGGATAAGTGTAGATGAATGGTTTTTTTGTTTAGACATAACTGTTTATCGATGTTTAGCCGATTTTACTTTACACAAAAAAACAAAAGCAAGCGAAAAACTACTTTCAACTTGCTTTTGTTTGATAAGTGAGTTTCTTGAAACTCGATTTTGTATTTGCAAATGATTTTTAGGGCAAAAAAGGCATCGCGTGATTTGTAGGTAAATCGTATGAACTATTTAAACAACTGAAATACAATTGTAATTCGAGTGCAAATATCGGTTTACATACAATAGTTGCGTGCAATTTTTCGACGACAGGAAGGTTGCTTTAGACGAATGCATATTTTGTAACTATAAAAGGGAATAATTACAATAAATTCAACCTTTTCATCAACTCAGGACGGTTGGCGCGACTTACCGGAATGACGTCTTTGGCAATTAAAACGCTATTGTCTTCAATATCGATGATTTTTTTGGTGTTGATAATAAATGAGCGATGTACTTTTAGAAATAAATCTTTAGGTAATTTATCTTCTATTTTCTTTAAAGTAGAATGTACAACGTAGTTTTTAGCATCGGTTTTTATGTGAATGTAATCTCCTTTGGCTTCCACAACAGTAACCGAATTGAATTCAATTTTAATTAGTCTTCTATCGATATTGATATAAAATTCGTTAGCATTATCTTCTGTAACCGCTTTGATTTCTTTTGTCGAAGAAGGAGAAAATTGAGCCGCATTTGCTTTTATAATTGCTTTTTGAAAACGTTCTTCAGTAATGGGTTTTACCAGATAATCAACAATGCATTCGTATTCAAAAGCTTCGATGGCAAAGTTTTTATCCGAAGTAACCAAAATAACTTTTGGTGGATTTTTGATGGTTTGAATAAAATCAAAACCTGTAAAATCAGGCATGTGAATATCTAAAAAAATCAAATCAACTTCGTTTTGATTCAGATATTTAATGGCTTGCATGGCATTTGAAAATTCCTGAACTAAATTAAGTTCTTTATGCATAGAAATCATTTGAGCAATAATTGCTCTTGCCATTTCTTCATCGTCTATAACAATGCAATTCATAAGCCAAACTGGGTTTATAATTGATCCACAAAAACGTGCATCATTTTTAAAATAGATTCAAATTCAGATTGCAATTTTGTAGATTTTTCTTTTAAATTATCTTCAAATTCTTCGGCAATATAGTAACTTTTTTCAAGACCAAGAATAGAAATTTTATGTTTCAGTTTGTGAACGCTTTCTGCAGCCAATTTATAGTTTTTTGTTTGTATGTGTTGGTGATAGACTTCGACTTCCTCAGGCAATTCTCTTTTTAAAATTCCGATAATTCTGGCTTTAAATTCTTCGTTATCGCCCGATAACTGATTGATGTAGTTTGAATTAGGCTGTTCCATTAGTTTTTGGGTATTGTAAAATAAAATATTGAACCACTATTTTCCTCACTTTCGACCCAAATTCTTCCTCCTCTCGATTCTATAATTCGTTTTGCTATTGACAATCCTAGGCCAGCCGAATTAAAGTTATTGTGTAATTTCATAAAGGAGTCAAAAATTCTGTCGATATATTCTTTTTTTATTCCTATTCCGTTATCTTTAATTGTAATAGTGTGAAACTCTTCGTTTTCAGAACAATCAATTTCGATTACTGGAGATTCACTTTTATTAAAATCGATTGCATTTTGAATTAGATTTTGAAAAACCTGCGTCATTCGTTGTTTGTTACCATGAACATTTGGTAATGCATCTGAAACAATGATTTTAAAATTGGGAGGAATCGCTAACTTATTCAAACAATCATTTACAACTTTATTTAAATTGAAATTCGTAGCAACGGTATCATTTTTATCAATTGACGAATAATCTAAAATAGTAATAATAAGATGATCCATTTTTTCTAAATTTTGCAAAATAATATCAAACGAGTTTAATGTTTGATCATCAAATTTATCGAGATTATCTTCTTTTACCCAATTAATGAGTGCATTGATATTTCTTAAAGGCGCTTTTAAATCGTGAGAAACCGCATGCGTATAGTCGTTTAATTCTTTGTTTTGCTTTTCTAGATTTTGTAAAAGAATTTCTTTTTTGTTTTCTTGTTCTTTTATTCGTTCCTCATTTTCTTTTCGTTGCCTAACATTTACAAGCATATTAGCAAAAACAAAGAGAATATTTTTTTCATTTTCTGAGTAATCAAATAATTTTTTAACCGAATCAAAACCAACAAAACCAATAAGTTCTCCGGTTTTAATCATTGGGATTGCTATTAAACTCTGTATTCCTTGTGGTTCTAGAATTGCTTTTAGTCCAAATTCACCATCATCTGGTAACTTACTTACATCTTGAATGTAAAAAGCTTCATTTTTTTTATGTGCTTCTAGCCATTGAGGAATATATTCTATTGGGATATTTTGCAGATTTTGTATTTCTGGCTCAATTCCAGTAGCGCACCATTCGTGCGTGTTGTTTGTTGTATTATCTGTTAAATTATAGGAAAAAATATAACTTCTATCTGCCTCAACAAATTCACCCATTTTTTGCAATGAATTATTAATCAATCCATCAATATCTTGTAAATCTGCATTGATATATTCTGTCGATATACTAATTAATAGTTGTTGCAATCGCAATTGTTGATTAATAATTTGATCTTTATCCATTTGATTAGAATGAGTCATTATTATTGTTTAAAAGAAGTTACTTTGCGATGGTAAAATAAAATGTAGTTCCTATTTCTTCTTGGCTTTCTAACCAAATTTTACCGTGGTATAAATCGATAATTTTTTTTACGATTGAAAGTCCAATTCCTGATGATTGATCACTATTTTCCAACTTAGAAAACAAATCAAATATTTTAGATTGGTAGCGTTGCTTGATTCCGATTCCGTTATCTTTTATATAAAATTCAATTTCATTTTCGTTTTCCTTACTTCCAATTTCAACAAGTCCATTTTCTTTATCGTTGTATTTGATTGCGTTCTGAATCAAATTTTGAAACAATTGTTTGAATCTAAAATCATTTCCAAACACTTTTGGCATTTCATTTTTAAAAACTATTTCAACATGATTTGGGACGTGAAGCGTTCTAATAACTTCATCTATTAAAATATTTAAATCAATGTTTCGGTCTTCTGTTTCTAGCTTATCAATAGTAGAATAATCTAAAATTCCTTTGATTAATAAGTCCATTTTTTCAACATTGGACAAAATTAAATCGAGTGATTTTTGATTTTTTTCGTCCAATATCTAGGCGTTGTCTTCTTTGAACCAATTAATTAAAGTGTCTATACTTCGCAAAGGCGCTTTTAAATCGTGCGAAACCACGTGTGCGTATTCATTCAACGCTTGATTTTGCTTTTCTAAATTTTGAAGTAATTCTTCCCGTTGTTTATTGATTCGTACAATTTCTAACGATTGCTCTTTTACATAATCGGCCGAATTTAATTGCGTTGAATTGGCTAAAAAATTATTTTCTAAATTCATGGAATTCAGAATAGTCTCTAAATTTTTATTGATTTCTTTTAAACTTTTGGATTCGTCTCTTAGTTTTTGATTGGCATCAAATAATTCGTCGGAACTTATTTTCATGGCACGTTGCAACAAGGAAATTTGGCTTTCAAAGTTGTTGTAAGAATCGTCTACAGCATTAAAAAATTGATCGATATCGTTCAACCCATTCTTTAATTTTTTTTCAATTTGTCGTTTTAAAAGTGAATTCATTATTCGCTTATCAAAGTTAACGTCATAGTTTGATTGTGTAATTCGCACGAAGAATCGCCGTTAAATGGCGCCATTTCTCCGTAAGAGTAAAATCCGGCGATTGGAACATATTCGCCAATAATTTCTCTTACTTGCTCTATTTCTTCTTCAACTCTTTGGTTCATGACCAATTTACGACCAACGCAACTTACAATAAGAGCAATTTGAGGAGGATTTTTACGGTTTTCCATTGCAATTTCGGCAGCATGTTGTGCTCCATCTGCAATACCATCAATGGAAGCCATCATTAATTGTACTCGTGAGTTTTTAGGAACATCGCCAGCCAAAACCATCGAATTATTTTCGTTGTTGATGCTTAATATAGTTCGAACAACTGGATCAGTTTTTCCTTCTGGAGTTACATTTAATGGGTATAATAATGATGCTTGTGGCAATTCTGCTGCTTTATCGCCAAGGTATTTTTTATATAAATCCAAAGCTGGAATATCGTCAATTTCAAAAAGAATATTGGCTTTTGATTTGGTAATTATTCGTTCAGGACCAAACGGAATCCAACCTCCAAAACTAGCAAACGAAATGTCTAAGGTTTCGCCATAAAACCCAATTAGAACTACTTCACCTTCTTTTGGGTTTTCTTTGTATGAAGCAAGCGTTTTTTCAAATCGGGCATCGTCGCCACACATTCCACCAGTTAGTGAAATTGAGGAAGATTTGTTGGTTTCTATACCATTTATTAACGAACTTCCATTTACAAAACTACCTTCTGAAACTACAAAAAGATGTTTTAAATTTTCTTTGGGCATTTCATTAAATAACGCTTCACCAAGTGGTTTCGCTTTTTTATCGTAATTTAAAACATTATCACTTTTTATTATAAAAGAACTTTTTTCAAATTCGATTGCCGTAACGGAAATGGAATTGTCATTTACATTACAGCAGATAATTTCCCCTGAAGTAGAACCAAAAACGATGTGTTCGTAGGGAAATTGATTGCGAATATCGACAATAACATTTTCATCTTCTAACAAATAACGATTGGCAAAAACCAATACCAATGGATTATTCAACTCGATTTTATCCTGTAAGAACTTCCACTCTTGATTTCCTAGTTTTGAGGCTTGAACTACTTTCATTTTGAAAATTTTATTTGTTTAGTTGTATAAAAAATGTTGTTCCTTGCCCGATTTCGCTTTCTATCCAAATTTTACCATTGTAATTATCAACGATTTTTTTAACGATGGATAGTCCTAAACCAGTAGACCTTTCTGATTTTTCTAACGATTGAAATATTTTAAATATTTTTTCTTGATTTTCTTTTGCAATTCCTGGGCCATTATCTTTAATTGAAAAAATGAAATGTTTAGGTTCTTCTGAACAACTCACTTCTACCGTTCCTTTCGGTTTATCAATATAATTTACAGCATTACTTATTATATTCTGAAATAATTGTTGCACTCTAAATCGATCGGCATCAATAACCGGCAAAGTACTAGTTATGGAAACGGAAATATGATTAGGAATATGAATAATATTAATGATGTTTTGGATGACTTCTTGGATGTTTACCTTTTCGGAAACGACATCAACTTTGTCAATTTTCGCATAGGTTAAAATACCTTCAATTAAGTGATCCATTTTTTCGACTTTCCCCTCGATCATCGAAAGATATTGGGTTGTTTGCTCGTTAAATTCTTTATCGTTATCTTCTTTCATCCAAGAAATTAACGAATGGATACTTCGCAAAGGCGATTTTAAATCGTGTGATACAATGGCTGCATAATCTTCGAGTTCTTTGTTGCTTTTTGCCAAACTATCTACTAAAAATTCGCGTTGTTGTTCGAGTTCTTTTTTCTTGGTAACATTTTCTTCGATAGCAAAATATTTTACAATTTCGCCATTTTTATTGTACAACGCTTGACCTTGAATACTCACCCAATATTTTTTACCATTCTTAGAATAATTAATAACTTCACAATTGAATGGTAATCCTTTAGCTATTCTGCCTTTCATATAATCGACCGTTTCCAGATTGGTTTCTTCTCCTTGCAATAAGTGTCCAGGTTTTTGACCAATAATCTCTTCCATTGAATAACCTGACATATCAATAAAACTGGTATTTGCCCATTCTATTCTACCATCAGCGTCAGCAATAATAACCGCATTTATATTTTTTTCGGCAATTAAAGACAATAAATACAATTGTTCTTCTTGTTCTTTTTGTTCGGTTATATCGAGGTGAATTCCGATTGAACCAATAACTTTTCCGTTGACGTCATAATTTGGAGCACCACTAATTAACCAATTACGCTTTTTCCCCAACTTGTCGATTACTTTCACTTCATACGAATCGGTTTTACCTTCTTCACGAATAGCGTTTTTACTTTTTACCAATTCTTTACTTTCATTTGTCAGAAATAAATTGGATGCTTTTTTACCGATTAATTCCTCTAAAGAATAACCGCTAATATTTGTAAAACTTTGATTTGCTAAGGTAATTACATCATTTTTATCAACTTCTAAAAGTCCGAGATTCATATTGGCAATAATGCTTCGGTATTTCTCTTTTTCGATTTGCAGACTTTCATCGTAGCGCTTTTTTAAGGAAATATCTTCAATCATAGCAAAGAATTGAAGTACTTGTCCGTCTGAATTTAAAATCGGTTGTCCTTTGGTTTTTGACCAAAAGCTACTTCCGTCTTTTCGTCCGTGTTTTAACTCAACATCGAAAGGTTGGCCTTTAAAAAATGAACTGGTCATTTTATTTAATTCGTCTCTATTCGTTTCTTCAACAAACCCAATTTGAATTGGTGTTTTGCCGAGAATTTCTTCTTTAGCGTATCCAGAATGTTTAGTGTAAGCTTCGTTACACCAAAATATTTTTCCGTCTGGTTGCGTAAATACGATTCCGTTTTCATTAGAACTTGCCACTAACGACAGTCGGTTTAATTCTTCTTGTGCTTTTTTCTGATCGGTAATATCTCTTCCATAAATATTGACATAACCTTCTTCTTTTAAACTTTTACAAACAAAAGAAAAGTCTTTTCCATCAGTTTGCGTTTCAAAAATAAAGCGTTCTTTATCGAGGTCGATTTTAGTAATTATGAATTTAAAGAAATCTTCTATTTCATAATGAATCCCATCATAAACAAACGAAGAAAGTTTTTCTGCTGCTGGATTTCTTTTTAATAGATTCCCATTGGTGTCAATTCGAATTAATGGATCAGGATTTTGAGTAGGAAAAAGCGCAATATCGTGGATTTCTTTATTGGCTTGTTTTAATTTATTTTTTTGATTGTTAATTGTAGTTAACAATTCTTTCAATTCTTTGGATGTATTTTCTTGATTGTTTAGTACATGAAGTAAGTCTAAAAGCGGATCATGCAAAGCAAAATCGTGTAAGGTTAGTTTTTTTTCGACAACTTGATGCATCGATTGAAACCAAGGCGAACCCACAAATAATAAAGAATTATCTATCAATTCGAATTGTCCACGAAGTGAGATTTCACTTTTCTTACATTTAATAACGGTTAGTTGGTTACTGTTAAAAACCAATTCGTGAAAGGTTGGATTTTCTAAATAGGGTCTGCTAATTTCAAAACAATCTACAAAAGAAAATGAGTTTTCAATTTGGGGACAAATTTTACCTAAACTTTTACCAAATTCTTTTATTTTTAAAGTACCATCAATTAGAATATAAAAAGGGAATAATCGATTAAAACTATCTTCGCTAAAATTAAATTTTAATCTATCCATCTTACCAATTTATTTTGAAAATTTCATGTGTGCTACCTTCATCACGGGTTTGAATTAACTCTAAAGTTACAGGAGTATTGAACATTTTTCCTAAACCTTGAATTAACCCACGAACAAATTCTTGCAATCCTTGTCTTTTAGAGAAATAATGCAAATTCAATCCTTGTTCAGTAATATCACTTACTTTAAATTCGGGTGGTGTTAATTTTGGATAAATTAGCATAACGCGATTGTGAAAGTTAGGTAAATTTACTAAAAATTCACGTAAACTAGTACCGCCAGAATCCATTAATCCGGGATATTTTTCAGATGTTGTTTTGATTACCCACCATTCTCCAAATGCAATTAATACATCGCCAACCGACATGTTCATTTCTTCTGAAACAGCAACGGCTAATTTAAAGGTAACATCGTCATCATAAGGTTCGCTACTGATAAAAAAATCAATATCTACACCACTTCGTTCTTTAATTGCTTCCCATTTTTCTTCTCCAAAATTGGCAATTACTAAATCTTCGATTGCTTTGTTTACAATTCCGTACATATTATTGTGAAATTAATTCATTAGTACTCCAATATTCGAGCATTTTTCTAATTCTTTCTACGTAATCGTCGTATTTTAATGGTTTTAAAACATAACCTGCAATACCAATTTTATAACACTCTAACACATCTTTGTGATTATTAGAGGTTGTTAATATAATCGCCGGAATGTATTTTAAATAATCATCTGCTTTTAGTATTTGCAAAAATTCGATGCCGTTTATTTTTGGCATATTCAAATCTAAAATAATAATATCGGGAATGATTTCTTTATCTTTTAATATTGACAAAGCTTCTTCACCATTATTAGCCTCAATGATTTTATGATTTAGACCGAGTGTTTTTAAAACTCGATTGAATTTCATTACTTCGATGGTATCATCTTCGATTAGGAGAATGTTTAATGATTTGCTCATTTTTACTTTTTAGTGTATTTATCCAATTTCAAAAGTAATTTAAACCACATCGATTTACTTTTTATTTTCGTTCGTCTAACTATAAGTATAGACGAATGGTAAAAAAGTGTAGACGAATGGTTTTTAAAAAGTAGTTTGCTATAAAACTAATATTAATAACAAAATTGAAATAATAAATTTTGTCGAATTACATCTATATCAGTAAAAACAATACTTTAAAAAAAATAGATGAAGTGTCAAAAAAAACGTTTATAAGTATGTTATCATTAATTATATAAGAATTATCTTAGATTAAATTTACTGCAGTATTCCATTTTGGATTTTTTTTGTCAAACTTGCAAACACCAATTCATACGAATGATTAATCAGTTCACACATCATTTTATCCGAAACATCGCTGTTAAAATCAATCGTGTTCCAATGTATTTTACTCATGTGATACCCAGGTTTAATCGCATCATATTGCGCTCGAAGTTCTTCGCCTTTTTCTGGATCACACTTTAAATTAAGCGATGGCGTTCCTTTTTCCCATTCTTTTAACGAAGTGAGACAAAACATTTTTCCTCCCACTTTAAACACCAAAGTATCTTCATCGAAAGGGAAATGTTCGGTTACTCCTTTTTTGGAAAGACAGAATTCGTAGAGTTGTTGGATGTTCATGGTTTGAGTGTTCAGTGTTCAGTGTTCAGTGTTCAGTGTTCAAGATGCAAAATTGAGCATTTTGAATTAATTTTTACTTTATTTAAAATAGTTTTAACTGGAAGTTGCTTTCTGCTTTCTGACCACTGCTTACTGACCACTAACTACTTTCTCCATCATCTTCTCCGGATGTGCCAACGCGGTAAATCCGAATTTTTCGTATAAAAAATGAGCGTCTGATGTCGCCAATCGCCAAATTTTAACCTGTTGCAATTGCGGTTCGGTCATCATAGCCTTAATCAGAATTGAAGAATAGCCTTTTCCGCGGTGGTGTTCGTCCACAAAAACATCCATCACATAGGCAAACACAACGTAATCGGTGATGACACGGGCAAAGCCAATTTGGTTTCCATCGAGATACAATCCGAAACAAAACGATGCATCGATTGTCATTTGTACTTCTTCGATGGTTCGTCCAGCCGCCCAATAAATATCTTTTAGAAAATGTTGGATGAACGGAACGTCGAGTTGGGATTTATCAGTGGAAACGGTTATCATAATTATTTTAAATTATGAATTATGAATTATTTTATAAAGAATTGGTTTTGATGGAGAAGCGTCATTTTCAAACGAAGCGATTTGTAAGTTGAGTAGATAACTTCCGTCTTGAATGTGATTGTCTACAAAAATCAGTTCGGTGATGGTGCAATTTAATCTGGCATCTTCATTTAAATTATTTACATCTTTTACATTCCAAAATGCTTTGTGCGCCAGTAATTTCCCTTCGTCTTCTTCTCTATCAACACTTGGTAAATCGATTAATAAATGTTGAACTCCGATTTCCCTAATATAAATTGCTGCTTCATCAGATAAATACGGAGGATTGGTTTTCGAATAATTTTTATGTTTTTTCGATTCTAAATTTGGTAAGGTTCGGATGATAATCGCGTCTGAATTTTTTCCGTTTAAAGCGCTTATTATCTGATTTTTTGTAATAATCAAATCGTCATAGATGTTTTCTGGCGTAATCGAAATCAATTCAGCCAGAAAGAAAAACTGCTTCAAACATTGATTGATGGAATAAATTTCTCGTGTAATGTGTCCGAGGCATTCGGTGTGCGTTCCGTGTCCGTGTGGATTGAAGAAAATGTTGTTGAAATTAGTTGAGCTTCCTTCCGATACTTTTCCGATCCAATCACCAAAAACAACGGGTTCAATTTGCGGTTTTTCAATATACCACGCAATCGGATTTTGATCGGAATTGGATAATGGAATGGAAATATCAATGGGTTGTGATAAATCGATGTGGAAGTTATTGATTGTTGCTTTCATTTTTTAACCGCAAAGAGCGCAAAGATATACGCAAGGTTCGCTATGATTTTAAAGATTATTAACTACTCTTTTAATTCCGTTCTTAATCAAGTTTACATTAAAATTTATTAGTAAACCAAGTTTACAATCCGTTAATTTTAAATATGTTAAAAGTTGGGCAAAATGAACATCATTTAATATTTCAACAGATTTTATCTCTAAAATTAATTTGTTTTCCACAATAATATCAATTCTATAGCCAATATCTAGTCTAACTTCTTCATACACTAAAGGCAAAGCTTTTTGTTTTTGTACATCATATCCAGTTTTCTTTAACTCGTAAAACAGACATTCTTCATAAGCGCTTTCTAAAAGTCCTGGTCCTAAATTTTGATGTACTTTTAAAGCGCAATCAAATACAATTTTTGATAATTCGTTTTCGGTCATAATAATCATTTTGGCAGTTACATGTTTTTGCGGTCTTTGCGTAAAACCTTGCGGTCTTTGCGGTTAGACTACTCCAAATTTAATAAAAATAAGTCGGAAGCAATTCCGTCACTCAAAAACTTTCCTTTTTTGGTAGTTCTCAATATATTTTCATCCACAAACAACAAATGATCTTCGATGTATTTTTGCGATTGTTGGTTGAGATAATCCAAATATTTCGTGCCAAATTCGGTTTCGATTCGATCTAACGAAACGCCCCAAATGGTGCGCAAACCCGTCATAACGTATTCGTTATAGCGATCGGTTTTGGACAATACTTCGGTTTCTATGGGTAATTTATTTTCTTGAATGGATTTGATGTAAAACGAATTGTTCGACACGTTCCAACCTCTTTTTTCACCATCATAACTGTGAGCTGACGGACCGATGCCGATATACTTTTTGCCCAACCAATACGCCGAATTGTTTTTGGAAAACCAGTTTTCTTTACCAAAATTGGACAATTCGTAGTGTATAAAACTATGCTCAGTTAACGTATCCACCAAAATTTGAAAATGCTCTTGAGCAACTTCATCATCGGGTTGAGGAATGATGCCTTTTTGTATGAATGAATGCAAAGCGGTTTTGGGTTCGACGGTTAACGCATAACTCGAAATATGAGGAATACCAAACGACAATGCTGTTTTGATGTTTTGTTTCCACTTTTCGTTGCTCATATTTGGAATACCGTAAATCAAATCGACGGAAATATTATCAAAGTGTTGTGTAGCTACTTCCAAACATCTTTTGGCTTCGTCGGCATTGTGTGCGCGGTTCATCAATTTTAAATCGTCTTCAAAAAACGACTGAATTCCGATGGATAATCGATTAATTGGTGAATTGGCTAATTGACGAATTGACTCATTATTCAAATCATCTGGATTGGCTTCAACCGTAATTTCTGGATTGTCGATTACATTATAATTTTGAAACACTTCATCAATCAACAACCTTAAATCATCCATCGATAAAATGCTAGGAGTTCCACCTCCAAAATAAATAGTTTCTACCACTTCGTCTTGAAACTCATCTTTACGCAGTTGAAGTTCTTTTACCAATGCCAACACCATTTCGTCTTTTTTCTTCATCGAAGTCGAAAAATGAAAATCACAATAGTGACACGCTTGTTTGCAAAATGGAATGTGGATGTAAATTCCTGACATTATACTTGTTGGATAACTAAATTTGTTTACGTTTGCAAAATTAAAACTATTTAACATGAAAAAACTTAAACAACTCGTATTTCTTTTACCGATTATTTTGTTCTCTTGTTCGTCTGATAGCGACAGCTCTTCAAACAACAATCCTACGCCAGCTTTCGCAATGACTGCAAAAATAAATGGCGTCGATTTTAATGCAAATAATCCATTTGGAACAAATCTTTTTTCCTCAACAAACATTTGGGCCTATTATCCATTAGCTGATTTTGTTTTATTGCAAGGAAGACAAGGAGGCGTAACTGGAAATCCAGAAATCGATATTTGGTTAAAAAGAACCCAAATTGCTGTGGGAACATATACTTTTGGTTTAGAGACTTTTAGCACCCCACCATCTCATTATATTGACTTAGTTGATGTTAGCACATCCGATTTTGAGTATACTAAAGAAGGCTCTATCACTATTACAAGTGTTGATACAACAACTAAAATAGTAACAGGAACTTTTCAATTCACTTCGGTTCCTGATCCAAATGATCCAGCCGCTGTTGTAAATTTTACAGTTACCAACGGGACTTTCAATTATAAATACGAAAATTAAAACCAATAAAAAAGCCAGATGTATTTCTGGCTTTTTTTATTTCTATTTTTAAAACAATTAATTGTAATACGTTTTAAAAACTCCTTGAGTTACCTGTATTTGTTGTGCAGCATTAGACGGATTCACAGCAGTAAAGGTGTACGTTCCTTCGATGATGTATCCACCAATATTTACAGGTGTTTTACTAGTAACAATCATACTTCCCGTACAATTATATTCATCAAACATCGACGTCGTTGTATTGTATTTTGCCAAATGCACAAAGTTAGTGGATGATGAAGGTGTAAAATTATACGTTCCCACATTGTTGTTTCCTGAGTCAAATCCGATACTGATTCTATTTTGATCGTCATTTTGATAACGCAACACAAAATCATCAAACGAACTTCCGCCATTAGTGTAGCTTTTTGTTGAATACCATGGAGAACCACCGATAGTAGCACTCACTTGTAAACCCGGAATATTCGGAGTTACATCTTGGTAATTCACATCAATACTTCCTGAAACTTGTACAAATTGCGAAGTCAAATCGGTATCATCATCATATAATTTACCCGAAAATTGTACGACAACTCTTTTATTCACTTCATCAATCGATATCAATTGAAAATTAAAGTAATTGGCGGTATTGTCATAAAACACAGAAGTAAATGGAAAGTTGAAATCAGTAGTTGAAAAAGACTCGATTGTTCCTAAATTACCAAACTTGTTGAACTCAACATCAATTCCTTGACCATTTGCAGCTTGACCCGAAATTACAATTCGATCTTCACTTTTTCGTGCTATAATTTGAGTTATAGGAACATTGGCGCCTGCATAGGTGTAAGTGAACGTATTGGGTGAAGCACTTGACGAATCATCATCACCAGAAGAACACGAAAAAAATACAATCGAAAATACTAGTAATCCTAAAAATTTAATGGTTTTCATAACGCTTTGTTTTTTTTGATTTGAGCGTAAATATATAATTATTTACCATTTAACTATATTTTCTATAAAAAACTTGACACTATCCTTGAACGATCGATTCATCGTTCTTTTTAAAAACCAACTCACGTACCAAAAGAATCAAAATGATTAAATAAGGAAGCGTTGATAGTAATGATTTTATTTTCAAAAAACTACCCAGCACGAGTATGAACCAATAAAAAAAAGTGATTGAAATTCCAATTAGGTTATATCTTCTGTAGTTTTTAATAAAAAAAGGAACTACAAGGCATAACTGACCTACTATTAAAAATAAAATTACAAAAAATAGAAATAAGTCGGAAAACATCGAAGACATGAAGTTAATTTGCGTTTCAATAAAAAATTCCTGTCCGTATTTATAAATGTCGATATAACAGAACCACAATGAAATCAAAAGACTTATATTGAGAATTTTTATTCTAGTTTCTTTACTCATATCACTTCTTTACTCGTTCTTCATTCTGTTTCACAAAAGCATCCCAACCACTATAACTTTTGGCGCCAACTACTTTACCTGAATTAAAAAAGTGACACACGGCAGCAGCCAAGCCATCGGTGGAATCCAAATTTTTGGGTAATTCTTTTAAACCGAGAAGTTGCTGTAGCATTTTAGCAACTTGCTCTTTGCTGGCATTTCCGTTTCCGGTGATGGCCATTTTAATTTTTTTGGGTTCGTATTCGGTAATCGGAATTTGACGCGATAAACCCGCCGCCATAGCTACGCCTTGCGCTCTTCCGAGTTTAAGCATCGATTGTACGTTTTTACCAAAAAAAGGCGCTTCGATGGCAATTTCGTCGGGATGATGGGTTTCGATGAGCTCGATAGTTCGTTCAAAAATGACTTTCAGTTTGGTGTAGTGATCATCGTATTTGCTCAAAATGAGTTCGTTCAACTGAAGAAATTCCATTTTCTTGTTGACGACTTTAATCAGTCCGAATCCCATAATGGTCGTTCCCGGATCTATGCCTAAGATGATGCGTTCGTTTGCCATAGTTTTGCCACAAAGACACTAAGTTACAAAGATTTTTTACTTTGATAGGTCTTCTTTGAATGCTTGTTTGATTATAATCAAAATCATTGTCAAACTGCCGAATTGCCACATGGTCAAATTGACTACTTTTGCAGCAATGATTTCAATTTCCCACAAAGCTAAACAATTCGGTGTTTTTACAATCAAACTTTTGATTGTTATTGCAGCCTTTTATTTTATTTACCATCAATTGGCTACCAACGACCAACTCGATTGGGGAAAATTTTGGAATTTGGTGCAGGAAAAACAATCGGTTGTTAGCATACTATTTTTGCTTTCATTTAGTGTGGCCAATCGGTATTTGGAGATTTTAAAATGGCAAAATTTAGTTTCTTTTTTGCGTCCGATTTCGGTGGGAGAAAGTGCCAAACAAGTTTTAGGTGCGTTGACAGCCGGAATTTTTACGCCAAACGGATTGGGAGAATACGCCGGAAAAGCCCTGTATTTTGACACAACTAAAACCAAGACCATCATTTTTCTGAATCTGATTTGCAACGGAATTCAGATGATCTTGACCATTGTTTTCGGCACGATTGGATTAGTACTTATTGGATACTGGAATTGGGCTTTGGCGATAGTTGTCATCTCTTGCTTATTGCTTCTTGCTTCTTTTCTCTCCAAGAAAATTAAAGTCAAAGGTTACTCAATTCAGAAACTTTTAGAAAAACTAAATGAAATTCCGAGGCCGATACATCAGAAAAATATCATTTTAGCTATTTGTCGCTATTTGGTTTTTTCACACCAATACTATTTTTTATTTCTGGCTTTTGGCGTAGATTTACCTTATGTAACCTTGATGGCTAACATTGCGGTGGTGTATTTTTTAGCCTCGTCGTTGCCGAGTTTTCAGTTTTTGGATTTTGCGGTGAAAGGAAGTGTGGCGGTATTCTTTTTCGGAAAATTAGGTGTTAACGAATGGATCGTGATTTTTATCAGCACGTTGATGTGGTTTTTGAATGTGGTGTTGCCGGTGGTTATTGGGAGTTATTATGTGTTGCGGTTTAAGTTGAACCACGAAGAAGGCACGAAGAATCGCTAAGTTTTTTTTACCACAAAGACGCGAAGAAGGCGCGAAGAAACACTAAGTCTTTTTGGGTTTTTTGAACCATAAAAGGCACAAAAGGTCGGTGAAGTTTTTTTACCACGAAGGCACGAAGAAGGCACAAAGAATCACTAAGCTTTTTTTGGATTTTTTGAACCATAAAAGGCACAAAAGGTCATTTAAGTTTTTTGCCCTTCGACTGCGCTCAGGGTGACAATCCTAAAATTGATTTTTTGAATTTGAGATTGATATTGTCATTGATTTTTGAAATTTATAACCACTACTATGATAATTATTTTAAGTATAGTTTTACTCGTTTACGTTGTGTTGATTGCACAATTGATTTTGGGTTTTAGAAAAGTAAAAACGTTTACTCGGACGGATGCTTTGCCGAAGAATTCGTTTTCGATTATTGTTCCGTTTCGGAATGAAGAGAAGAATTTACGGAAGTTGTTGCGCTCGATTTCGGATTTGAATTACCCGAAAGAATTGTTCGAATTGATTATGATTGATGATTTTTCGAAAGACAATTCAGAACGCGTGTACATCAATTGGCGTATGGAAAACGGATTGATTGAAACCACCCTTTTGGACAATTTACGCTTGTCGAATTCACCCAAAAAAGACGCAATCGCTAGAGCTATTCCGATTTTAAAAAACCAATGGGTGGTCACTACCGACGCCGATTGTGTGGTTTCTAAAAATTGGTTGTTGAATCTGGATCAATTCATTGAGCAATCAAAGGCCGAAATGGTAGTTGGTGCTGTGGTGTATACCACTAAAAACAACTGGTTTCACCACTTCCAGCAATTGGATTTACTGAGTTTGCAAGGAACGACGATTGGGAGTTTCGGAATCGGGAAACCATTTATGTGCAACGGCGCCAATTTTGCGTACACCAAAAAATTCTTCAACGAATTGGGTGGTTTTGGCGGAATCAATCAACAAGCCAGTGGCGACGACGTGATGCTGTTGCAAAAAGCTATTTTGAAAAATCCGGATGCCGTTCACTATTTGAAACACGAAGATAGTATTGTACTGACAAAACCTGAAAACGACTTGTTCAAATTATTTATGCAACGGGTACGTTGGGCGAGCAAAGCGACGAGTTACAGTAGTAGTTATGCTAAGTTTTTGGCCGTAGTTGTATTGTTAATGAACTTGAGTTTGGTCGTAGGTTTTGGATGTGTAGTTTGTAATTGCTTGGACTGGAATATACTTTTGATTGTTTTCCTTACCAAATATTTGATAGATTATATTTTGCTCGCGCAATCGAACACGTACTTGCGAAAAGGGAAATTTTTGCTTCCGTTGGCGAGTAGTGTGGTGTATCCGATTTTTTCGAGTGTGGTGGGATTGTATTCACTTTTTGGTTCGTTTACATGGAAAGGCCGTAGGTTTTCGAACTAGTTCTTTCGATACGGGTTGCCCTAGCCCAGATAGCAGCGGCATCCTTTTTTGTTTTAGATAAAGCCCTTCGACTGCGCTCAGGGTGACAAAACAAAAAAGATAGAGCGGAGAGCTGGAATAGCTTCTTATTCTACTTTTAAAATTACGGGTAAAATAAACTGAGTTTTTACGGGCACGCCGCGTTTGATGGCGGGATGTACTTTGGGCAAATCGACCAATCGGGCTTGAAGAATACTGTCGATTTTTATGGTGTTGTAAGGTACCGAATCGTTGGGGAATTGCGGTTCGAATTGCAGACTTGCATCGGGCGAAACGGTGACTTTGACTTGTATTGTGTCGATTTCTGGATAGAGTTTATTGAGCGGTGTATCGACGTTGAGTTTTTGCTGAATAGTGCTGGTTAAGTATTCGAAAAAGCATTGTTTTCTGAGGTTCGGATCGGTCAAACTGTCGCAATCGGCCACCGTAGGATATTCGTCGACTTTGTTCCAATCGACTTTTTTAAGCTCTTGTTCGAGTAATTCTTTTTCGCTGGGAATTTGCTTTTCAAAATACTGACACGACCCAAAAAACAACAGCAGCAATGCGGCAATACTTTTTTTCATCTTACTGCTTTTTTGAATTTAAATAGTCTTGGTAGCTTTTGCTGAACCATTCTTTTTTGGTGCGTTCGGATTCTTCTTTTTGATCTTTGTAGAGGAGTCCGAGTTTCTCTGAATAGATGGCGATTTTTATTGTATAGGTGTAAAACTCGTCTTTGGTTAGGGTTTTTTCGCCATTTTGACTTTCGAAAAACGACATAAACAAGGCATCAAAATCATTCTTGTTGTAACTTCTCACCTCTTTTTTATACTTATTGTACAGCGCTTCTTTGATCTCGGCATCGGGATCGGAAGTCTTTTCCTGACTCACAACAACCGTTGTTGAGCACAGAAATAAAAGTAACAGTACGGGTAAGTGAAGTAGTTTTCTCATATTCGTTTCAAAAATAGTGATTTTTTAGATATGGATGTAGCATTGGTTGTAATCGGTTTGATTTGTTGTGTGGTGGGAATATTTGGAAGTTTTCTTCCGGTTTTACCCGGACCCATAATTAGTTGGGTGGGTTTGTTATTGATTTACCTGACGAAAACCGTGGAAAATAATTATTGGGTTTTGGGATGTACCTTCGTCATTACGATTGTCATCAGCGTGTTGGATTATGTCATTCCGGCCAAAGGAACGAAGCGATTTGGCGGCACGAAATACGGCATTTGGGGAACGAACATCGGATTGGTGGTGGGATTGTTTTTTCCGCCGATTGGGTTTATTATTGGTCCGTTTCTCGGTGCCTTTATTGGCGAATTAATCAACAATTCTCAAGACAAAAACGGCGCGTTTAAAGCTGCTGTGGGTTCGTTTATTGGTTTTTTAGTATCTACTTTTATGAAGTTTATGGTGTGCGTTTCGTTTTTAATAGTCTTCCTTTTTATTGCGTTCAGAAACTTTATATAAGTTAATTTTGAATGTAGATTTTGATGGGTTTCTGTAACGGATTAACATTCGATTTTAGAAAGTACAATCCGCTTTGACAATCAAAAGGAATTATATTCGTTCCGTTTTTTAATTGTAAAGTGCCTGCGTGTTGTCCTACGATAGAATACAATAAAAATTCGGTTTCCTGTGAAAGTCCGCTTACGGCAATTTCTCCCATATCATTTTGAAATATCTTGATTTCATTCGCTTCAAAACTAGTGTTGGTCAACGTTTCATTCTGAAATAACCAAAGATACGCCGCCGAAAATTCACCGCGCCAATACGATTCGGTGTGCGTGCCGTAACTATCGTATTTGGTTAGAATATTGCTTGCTGTTACTCCTTCACCTAAAAAATTATTTTTAATGGTGTTGCTGTTGGGCACCATCGTACTGGATTCATTTTGACCGGCTACAAAGTACATTCGGAGGTTCGTTAAATCGTTGGTTGACGAAGTAATGTACGAACTCATATTGGTCAGCGAAAACCAAAAAGCTGGACTAAAAATTCCGATTTTAGAAAAGAGATTCGGGTATTTCACGCCGCCATACGTAGAAATAAATGCGCCCATCGAACTTCCAATCAACGCATTGTATTGCGGTTGCGGTTTGGTTCTGAAATTAGCATCGATGTAGGGTTTTAACGTTTCGCCGACAAATTGCATGTACAAATCGCCTTGCCCGCCGCCGTATTGCGGATTATTCCATGGTGAATATTCGTTCAAGCGCTCGGCACCACCATTTTCAATTCCAACTACAATCGCTCCGTAATTCCCTTGCGCATGAAGTGTATTTAAGGTTTCGTCAACTTGCCATTCTCCCGAAAAGGACGTGAGGTCATCAAATAAATTTTGTCCGTCTTGCATGTACAACACGGGATAGGTCTTAGTTGTAGTTTGATAATCGGGCGGAAGGTACATCCATATTTTTCGTGATCTATTAAGTTGTGGCATAAAAAAATTTGGACTCAAAATTTGAACATTTGCAGCGGCCGTGCTGTTTCCGCCTGAGCCTGAAATATCTTCCCAGGATTGAATGGTTAGATTAATGGTCTGCGGATTTCCGGTAAATGTGAACGATCTGTCGGGTAAATAACCGCCAGTTGCATTTCCTTCAACGGTAGGCCAACTTCCTCTAGTAAATTTATATCCTACTGTTCCGGTTCCTTCTGGAATTACAATTTGCCACGCTCCTAACCCATCGGATTGCATGATGTATTGTGCATTCATTGGGTTCCAGTTATTGATACTTCCAGCCATATAAATGGTTGAATTGGCCGGAGTGTTGGCCGGAATTGAGGTAATTCGCAAAGTGACTTGTGCCGTTCCGACTAGTGCAAAAAGAAACGTAAATAGAATCGTAAAGTTTTTCATATTCATGAGTATTTGACGTAATAATAGTAAAAAAAAATAGACGAACCATGAGTTCGCCTACTTTTAACTAAACTAACTATTTTTAATCAATGATAATTTTTTGGGTTGCTTTTGATCCCGATTCGGTTGTGATTTCCAGTAAATACATTCCTTTTGATACGGTTTCTAAATTCAGAAGTGCCTGATTTGCTTTCACATTGTTTTCGGAATGAATTACTTTTCCTAAAAGATCAACAACGGTAAGATTGGAAATCAGTTCGGTTGATTTAACTGTTACAAATACGACTCCGTTGGATGGATTGGGATGAACCGAAAATAACTCGGAATTGAATTCACCCGTTGACAATGGCGCCGTAAATTCAGTTAAGAACGTATTGGTTATAATCGCGGGATTGGATTCGAAAAATATAGAAGCAAAATTCGGAATCACATCGCCTACTTCATAGCCTGGCATCGGTTTAATTCTAAATGAAATATGACCTTTTCCGATGTTTGTATTGATTACCGAAACGGGTAAATTGATGTTTTCAAAACTCCAAGTCAAAGCATTTGCTGTACGAGACAGCACATACGAATGACTTGCATCAAGCATGGTTAAGGTATTTTCATCCAATTGAGCGTCTAATTCATCAATGATTTGGATACTTCTCGCTTCGGCCGTTCCAACGTTTTCAAAACGAATCGTGTAATATAAGTAATCATCAGCAGTAAATGATTCGTGTACAATAGTCGGTCCGTGTGCCTCCGTTTTATCATTTGGATCGTAGGCACCAACGATGATTTGATTTAAAGAAAAATTGTTGTTTTCTGTAGTAAAATCGTTTGCAGCAGTTATGGATGCATTATTGGTGAGCAGATCGCCAAGGGAAACAATTGGAAGATTGGGAACAGTCATGGTTACATAAATGAGTCTACTTTCATACGGTTGTAAATTGGTGTAATCGTAGGTAAATCCAGTTGGTGTGTTTACCGCTCCAGGCTGACTAATATTAGTAATGGTTACCATTCCATCTTTGGTAAAAGTTACCGTTCCCGATGCAGGTGCGATACCATTGTTAGTGTATACTATTTTATTTTGAAACGTTTGATTCGGTCTAGGTGGAGTCATAGGCACGATAGATACCGTAACATCGTTGTACGGTTGTATATTGGTCACAGGGAAGAAATACACAACGGTTCCGCTTCCCAAAGGAATGGTTAAATCTTCCGTTATGGCAGAATCTACCGAATAATACGATGAATATTCCGGATGAATTTGAAAGCTGATGTCGTACGTATTGGTCGGATTGGCATCAAATATACTGTGATAACCCGTTGATGCATTGATAAAACTATCAGTACCCGAATTGTTCATTTGAGTGACATACGAACCGTGAGGAAAATAGCTTTCATTTCCTTCTCGGGTTCCGTTACCATTGCTATCCACAAAAGCAACTAACAATAATCGATCGGGCGCAAGTCCACAACTTACGTTAGCAACCCAACCTGCGTTAGTGGTAAATCCATTACTTCGGAATCGGAAGGTTAAACACCCGTCAACACTTGTTGAAGTAAATGGTGCTGGAATATTAGTTCCCCAAAATGCTCCAGCCAAACCGCCTGGCACTGTTCCTGCTCCGTTAGTACTAGGTATTTGTGGTGCTGTGATACTGTTTCCATCAAAAACATATAATCCGTCAGCCGTTGCTTGAACATCAAATTGAGTAAAAGTTACGGTTACAATTCCGTTTAAATTTTGCGGACAAATGGTCACAATGGAATCGGCATTATTGGTATAATTTTGAGTCGTTCCACCATTATCGGTGAATAATCCACCGCAAGCAGGTGGTATTTGTTGCGTCGTTACATTATAACCCACTGACCAAGTGCTGCTATCGGTGTCCGAACAAACGCCACGTACATAAAAAGCATAACAGGTATCTGAATTTAATCCGGAATACACAAAAGGATTCGTCGTGGCTACTTGCCAACCCGTAGTTGTTGAAGTGGGTACAGGTGAACCACATGGTAAAGCTAAAACGTTCCACGTTGTAGCGGTGCTATTGCTGTTCCATGTTAACGTAACTGAATCCAAGGTGATGTCTGTGGGAGTCAAAGCGTTCGGTCTAGGGCATGTTGGAGCTGGACCACAAGTTACATTAGCAAACCATCCAGCAGCAGTTACCGAACCATCGCTTATGAATTGAAACGTCAAACATCCATCGGGTGCTGAAGATGTAAATGGTCCCGGAATTGAATTTCCCCAAAATGAGCCAGGCAATCCACCGGGAACATTACCTGCGTCATTAGTACTCATAATTTGCGGTACGTTGGTTGAATTTCCGTCGAATACATACAATCCGTCCCAAGCAGTTTCGGTATTGAACTGCGTAAAGGTTACTGTCACCAAATCACCCGGAACTACGGGACAAATAGTCACTACCGAATTGGACCAGTTCGGATAATTACCATTTGAACCTCCTGCATCAACAAAATTTCCACCACAAACGGGCGGATTATCCGGAGTAGTAATCGTAATGGGTATGCACCACTGACTCATGTCGGTATCCGAACATACATTTCTAATGTATACATTATAACAAGTAGCAGCTGAAAGTCCTGTCAAAGTATGCGGATTGGCTGATGAAGTAATATATCCAGTTGCGTTTACAGTTGGAGCTGGAGCGCCACAAGGCAAAGCTAAAATATGCCAAAGTGAAGCCGAACTTGGATTGGTCCATGATAGAGTCGCTGAGTTTGAAGTAATATTTGAAGCTATCAAAGTTAATGGACTCGGACAAGTAGCAGGTGGCATACACGTTACTTCTGCAACCCATCCGGGTCTATTTACAGAACCATCACTTCTAAAACGGAACGTTAAACAACCACTTGGATCTGAGGAAGTAAATGGTCCAGGAATCGTAGTTCCCCAAAATGAACCGGGCAAACCTCCTGGAACATTTCCAGCGCCATTAGTACTTAAAATTTGCGTATCTGTAATTGAGTCTCCGTTGTACACATACAAACCATCCCAAGTGGCTTCGGTATCAAATTGCGTAAAAGTGACTGTCACATAATCGCCTGGAACATCAGGGCAAAAGGTTACGGTATAATCGGAGTTGTCAGCGTAATTGGTATTTGGTCCGGCTGGATCGGTAAAAACAGTGCCGCAATCGGACTGAGCATGACCTGTAAAAAGAGTTGCAAAAAACAAACTCAAAACTGTAAAAAGTAATTTTTGTTTCATGGTAAGTGGTTTCATAGGAATAAAAAAGGCTGAGATGTACCCAGCCTTTTAAAATTCTTTATTATTTTACTACTAATTTTTGTACTGCTTTTAATCCGTTTTCGGTAGTTACTTCTACAAAATAGATTCCTTTTGAAACACTTTCAATGGGAACTTGTGTTTGATTGGAATTCACATCCAAAACAGTAAGTATAGTTTTACCTAACATATCCACAATTTGAATTTTTGAAATAGTATCCGATGAATTATGCAAACTAACAGAAACCATTTCACTCGATGGATTCGGATGAATTACGAAAGAAGTCGCATCAAAATCGGGATTAGAAAGTGGTGCAGTAAATTCAGTTGTAAACGTATTGGTGATGATCGGCGGATTAAAATCGAAATAAATCGAAGCTGTATTTTGAATAATATCTCCAATAGCATAACCTGCATTTGGTTTAACTTTAAACGTAATGTATCCTTTTCCGATGTTGGTGTTTTGCACTGAAACCGGTAAATTAATATTGTCAAATCTCCAGGTCAAATTATTGTCCACTCGGTCCAATGTATAGGCATGACTAGCACTTACCATACGCAACGATGATTCGTCTAATTGTGCATCTAAAACATCATTCACTCGAATATTGATAGCACTCGCATTTCCTGTATTTTCAAAGCGAACGGTGTAATACAAATAATCATCGGATGTAAAAGTAGCATGCAAAATTTCTGGTCCACGTGACTCCATTTTGTCGTTTGGATCGTATCCATTGATAACCAATTGTGTCATTGAACTCGAATCGTTCTCGATATTTATATCTCCTGATACAGGAACTATAGTTACTGAATTCGTTAAGAAATCACCTGCATTAACTGCTGGAACCGCTGGAACTTGTAGCGTTACATCGATGGTTCTCGATTCAAACGGAACCAAATTAGTAAAATCATAAGTGAAGCCAGTTGGAGTATATATAACACCTGGTTGAGAAACGGTTGCAATGGTAACCGCTGCATCTTTTGTAAACGTGAGTGATCCGTTGGCTATGTTTTGATTACCTAAATTGGTGTAAATTACTTTGTTGGTATAGGTAAATCCTGGACGCGGCGCATTAACAGGAACTATTGTTACCGCAACATCGTTATATGCTTGAGCGATGGTTACAGGAAAATTATATGTAATCAATCCGCCACCAATCACCACACTAATATTGCTATAGGAAGAAGTCGTTACCGCATAGTTGGTAGCATACGTTGAATCAACAGAAAAACTGACATCGTAGGAATTGGCAGGATTTAAATCGTAAATGTTATACATTCCGGTTGGAGCAGTAATGTTGTGAACAGTTCCGTTGTCGTTCATTTCGTATTGAAATTGTCCCAAAAGAAAATTTTGTTCTCCACTGTCCTGTGTGCCATTTGCATTCACATCTAAAAAGGCATTCAATTTAATTCCTGAACAATCAATGGCGCCTTGTGTATTGCTTTGCTCTGTTATAGTGATTATTCCGGGTTGGTTGCTAAAATTAGTAACCATCATTAAATAATACTGACCCGGCTGTGCGTTCGGTATGATTGGACTTTCTATTGCTGAAGAAGAATAACTGCAAGAAACGACGCTATTTAGAAGTAAATTCGGATTTCCACAAGGAGTAACCGGATCCGTAAATGGACCGTATACTATGTAATCCACATCCAATAATCCACCCATATTATTGTTTTGAACAATTTGTAAATTAATGGTTCCCGCACCACTTATGGGTAAATAAAACCAAGTAGGATTTGGTGTTGAACCCAAACAATTTACGCTCGTATTATCAACAATACCCACTGTATTCGCAAAAGGAATTCCCAGTGCATTACACAACGAATTGGCCGAACTACATGCTGAAGCAATGTTGCAATTATTGTTGGCTACTATTGGTAATGAACGAATAATATCGCATACACCGATTACAATTTCTCTAATAAAAATGGTGGTTTGAGGTTGAAATACGCTCCAAGAAAAAGCAGATGGATTGGCAATGGGATTGACTTCAGATTGCGCATCGTTCGAACTAGTGTAATACACTAACGTATTGGTGGTATTGATTTGGGCTTGCGCCGATGTCAGATCGAAAACAACTAGTTGATCTAAATTATCATCACATTGAAATAAGGTTTGAAGTGGCGTTAGACTGTGTTGAAAATTAAAACCATTCAAAGCAAATGAATTCACCTCAACTAATACACCATCATTACTTTGCAATCTGGAATACATTTGTTGAAAGCCTTGTGGAATACAATAAGGACTTGCGGTTATCGCATTTACCCCATTAGTAGCATCAGCTTCAGTAAGATGATAGGTTACGGTATGTAAAGCTGGATCTAAATTGGCCAATACAACCGCGTCGTTTACCAATAAATTATAACATACATTATCGTTTCCATCTGAACATGCAGTTAAACTTTCTGGTTGTCCACCTTGGTTGTTGTTACAATCGGTTACCAATAAATACAACTGAGTTAAACTAAAACAAGTTGAAGGACTAGTTGGATCAATTACTCGAACATAAAGTATTTGCTGATACGGAACTACATTCACATACGCATTTAACGCAGTAATAGGATTGGAACCTGTTTGCGCAGCACTTAGTGTTTCATGAAGTGTAACATTTAATGGCTGTCCCTGAGTAAAACCAGCAATTGTGGTACTTAAATCAAATACTCCATTTCCGGGGAAATTAACAGAACAAACAGTTAAACTTTGCGGACTTACTTGCGGAGGTAAATACACCGTTAAATTATACGTGATGATATCAACCTGATTGGTATTCGTGTCAAAAACTCGAGCAAAAATAAGTTGCGGATTGGTTACATTAGTGTACGAACTTGGAAGTGGATTCACATTATTTACCGCATCGGCTTGCGTAAGATGATGAGAAACCACAAAATTGGGTTGCTCTTGAGTAATTTCAAACCCAATCTCTTGCAATTCAAAAGAAGCAAAACCGTCGTTATCGGTATCGCAAAAATTATTGAAATTGCTGGGCTGATTAAAAGTTTGCGAAAAAAGAATTGAACTTGTACAAAACAAGATCAGTAAGAGTACTGTTTTTTTCATGGTTGGGTTGGTTTAGGTATCAATTGTTTTTTTGTTGTAGAACAATCAACTAATGTACTTCAGTTTGCTAAAAAATTAGTGCTGAATTAGTATTTGATTGATTTGAACTACTGAATGAACGTTTTAAATTAGAATTTGAAAACGTAAAATCAGAACGCAATATACAAATTTTCAGCACACTACAAACAAATTAAAAAACTCTTAAAAAGCAAAAAAGCCATCCATCTCGTTAAAAGAACGAGAGAAAGCTTTTCATCTCGTTCCAAAAAACGAGACTACTAAACCTTATTTAAAGCAAAAAAGCCATCCACAATAAAGTGGAAAGCTTTTCATTGGTCTAACTACTAAACCGTTCCCAATGTTACTCGGGAAAACAACACAACTAATCTTAGATACTTTTTTTGGGCAAAAAAGCACTTCATTTCTGAAGTGCTTTTCCCAATTTAGCGGTCTGGACGGGACTCGAACCCGCGACCCCATGCGTGACAGGCATGTATTCTAACCAACTGAACTACCAAACCATCGCTTAATTGCGGTTGCAAATATACACCCATTTTTGATACTTGCAAACGTTTTTTCTTATTTTTTTATGCGTTACTACCTATATACTAACCAAACATTTGTTTTTCAACTAAGTAAGTAGTTAAAATCTTTTCGAAATCGGCGCCCACATTAACCGGAACGTACTTTATTTTGTTCTGAGCGCACGTCATTGAAAGGTTTTTAAAATATTTTTTAATGTTCTTTTCGTATTCCTCTTTGACGTTTTCGGCAAACAAATTGATGACTTCACCCGATTCGACATCGATGAATTTACGTGGCGTGCTGTCAAAATCGAAGGAAAGTTCGCGTTTTTCATCAATTACGTGAAACAAAACCACGCGGTGTTTGTTGTGTTTTAAATGTTGTAACGCGTTGAATAATTTTTCGTTGTCTTCGTTTTGAAACATATCGGTAAACAAAATAATCATCGTGCGACGGTGCATCTTTTCGGCTATTTGATGCAAATACGTAATCGTATCGGTTTGTTTCGCTTCTTTAGGATTTTCCAATAAACCTTCCAAAATATTCAACAGCATTCTGTGGTGACGATCCGAACCTTTTTCAGGCGCATAGTATTCGTATTTGTCGGAGAACACACTCAATCCGACTGCATCGCGTTGCTTTTTTAATAAATTCATCAAAACCGCAGAAGCGAGAATAGAAAACCCAATTTTACTTTCGTAAAACGGTTGGTCGGAAGTCAGTTTGGGATAGTACATCGACGACGAATTATCGATGATCAAGTGGCAGCGAAGATTGGTTTCTTCTTCAAAACGTTTGGTATACAACCGATCGGTTTTGGCGAATAATTTCCAATCGATGTGTTTGGTGCTTTCGCCTGCGTTGTAGACTTTATGCTCGGCAAACTCGGCTGAAAACCCATGAAAAGGCGATTTGTGCATGCCCGAAATAAATCCTTCCACCACTTGATTGGCCAATAATTCAAGATGCTTGAATCCGGATATGAGTTCTTTTTGTTCTTCTATTTTCATAACTACTCGTGTGTTCTAAGTCGCAACGACTCGAGTCAAATGTAGTAAAAGAATGATGGATTAAAAAGTTAAAAGAGTCTAAAAATGCACGGTAGTTCTATTTTAGCCCTGATGGAGCCGATAGCTTGTGAGGCACGAACAACTAAAGGCGAGAGCAGGAATAAAGTTCTTGAGAAAACGAAGTGCTGTGCTCCAAAAAAAAACTTTGTATTGAGAAAAAGCGGTTATAATCTCTGCAGACCTACAGTTGAATAAAAATTTAATTTATTAACAAAAAATGCTCTGCTCGATCATAGTAGCTGATGACGAAAATGCATTGCCTTTGTGGGAAACCTAAACCATCGCCCTGCTTTTTTTAGATTTTGAGACGATTATTTTGAGTGGATTTTAAGGCGAATGGGGGCGCAATAATACTCTTACAGTACTATAACGCAACTCATTTCGCAGTATGCAATCAAAACATCATTGTAGAATCTAGACTCTCGTTGAAGCGAATGCGTTACACGTTTTAATCGATAATTACTATTTTTTTTGTTCCTACAAATTTGTGTTCATCAACTATTTGGACGTAATAAAGTCCGCTTTGCAAATTATCGCGAGTACAAGTGTAAGTTCGCCCCTTGATGTTTTTTGTTTCTTTTACCTTTTTACCTAATGAATTATAAACCTGTACAGTAGCATTATCCAAAAACACGTCAAACTCAAAAGTGGTTTGGTTCGAAAATGGGTTTGGATACATTCGTATTGCTGAAGATGAACTGAACTCCGTTGCATTTGCTAATCCATTTGAATTGTCGTATCGCGCTACTGAAAAATAAGAGTCGTTACCATTATCACTGTATCCAGCTGCTACAATTTTTCCGTCAGCTTGTAGCACAATAGCTTGTATAATGTCGTTATATCCCAATGATCCAATATTTGTAGTTACAATTCCATCACTATCAAAAGTCGTGTCAAGACTACCGTTTGCGGTGTAACGAACCAGAGCGAAATTATTATCAGAACCCGAAATTTGCGAACTTTTTCCTGCTACAACTATTTTCCCATCAATTTGAATGGTAACAGCAGACGCTAAATCTTCGGCGGTTCCGATAGAAGTTGTTACAATTCCGTCTGTATCAAAAGTAGTATCTAAACTTCCATTACTGTTGTACCGCACGGAGGCGAAATCATAGGTAGCACCATGAGTATAACCCGCTACCACTATTTTCCCATCGCTTTGAAGTGCAACTGAATATCCAGCGTCATCGTTATTAGAAATGGATGTAGTGGCAATTCCGTCGTTATCAAAACTGTTGTCTAACGTTCCATTACTAGTGTACCGAATCAAAGCAAATACGCGCGTACTAAAATTAAAACTAAAGCCAGCAACTAGAATTTTTCCGTCATTTTGAATCACTACAGATTGTGCTTCGTCACCTCCTAATGCAATGGGTGTACTCACAATTCCGTTGGTACCAAAAGTGGGATCAAGAGTTCCGTTTGATTGGTAACGAACTGAAGCAAAATCACGATTACTTACTGTATTGGTGTTATAACCAGAAACCACAATTTTATCATCACTTTGCACTGCAACAGAAAAAGCTCGATCATTAGAGGTTACACCAAAATTCACAGTGACTATTCCATCACTGTCAAAAGTGGTGTCTAGGCTTCCATTTGAATTGTATCGGATTAAAGCAAAATCATTATCAGTGCCACTCCAACTGTATCCAGCCACTAGAATTTTACCATCGTTTTGAAGCGCTACGGCATGGGCTCTATTGCCCGAATTCCCAATTGGTGTTGTAACAATTCCATCGTCATCAAAAGTCGTATCAAGACTACCGTTTACGTTGTAACGCACTACAGCACAAACATCCCTAGTTCCCGTGTAACTGTAGCCTGCAACAATGATTTTACCATCAGACTGAACAGTCATCCCACGACCAAAATCTTCAGATGGGCCAATGGAAGTAGTGACAATTCCGTCTGTATCAAAAGTTAAATCTAATGAACCGTCTTGAGCAAAACAAGAGAATTCAGTAGCCCATAAAATAAGTACAAGAAGCACTGTTTGTTTCGTTTTCATAAAAGTTAATTTTAGCATTACTATTTATTTTCTAGTTTTTTCAAGCGCTCTTCCAAGCTCGAATTGATTTGCTTTTGAAGTGCAACTTGTTGTTTTAGTTCTTCTATCACAGAATGACTTTGTTCTAACGCCTCCGTTTTGACATATAATTCTTTAATCGCATTAATCGAAGCCACCAAAATAGAATGCATGTTGAAATTTAAAAATCCGTCTTCATCTACCTGCACCGCATCGGGGAAAAGCGGTTGGACTTCTTGGGCGATAAAGCCTGAAAATTCGGTATCCAACACTTCTTGCTCAAATGTTCGGTCGCCATTGTTTTTGTAATGATAGCGAATGGGTTTTAGCTGTATGATTTCGTTCAACCCTTTGGTATAATTTCCGTCAATGGTTTTCAAACGACTGTCTGAAACAACCGTCCAAGTAGTAGAACCTGGTTTTCTCCCTTCGTTTAAGGAGAGTTCAAATTGTCCGCCAGGAGTTGCAGTTCCTATGCCGACGTCGCCTCCAGTTGTGATGCGCATACGCTCGACTAGGTTTGCACCGCTGTTGGTTTTAATCGATAAGTAACCCGACATGCCATTGGCAACATTAGACGTTTTTCTACCTTCAATTGAAGCAAAATTTCTAGGAATGGCAGCTGCATCGTCGATCATTCCGCCCAACGTAATCGAACCACCCAAATCGGCAGCTTGTGGATTATTGGTTCGTACTAATAGATTCCCATCGGTAGCAAAAGTGGTTGTCGCATTTTCGTCCATAATATCCAAACGCGTTTGGGGTGAAGTGGTTCCGATGCCGACATTGGTGCTTGCTGTGGCACTGTTTACTCCGTTGATGCTGCCTAAAACCATCGAATTGCTTGTGGCTACTTGAGCGCGAGCACCAATAGCTGTGGCGTTTGTTAGATTTCCTGAAGCAACATCAGCATTATTTCCTAAAGACGAATTAAAGGTGCCTGTTGTATTTGTATTTAATCCAAAATTTCCAAAAGCAGAATTACTAAATCCCGTAGTATTTGTGGCTAATGTTGAAGCTCCAAATGCATTATTACCGCCACCCGTTGTATTTAAATTTAATGCGCCATTACCTAAAGCTGAATTAAAATTTCCAGTTGTGTTGGATAGTAATGAAGTACTCCCAAAAGCCGAGTTACCCGTCGCTGTATTGAATTGTAAGGCACCCTGTCCGAAAGCTGAGTTTTGATTTCCAGTACTATTTTCAGCCAATGCATTAAAACCAAATGCAGCGTTGAATATTCCAGTCGTATTATTGGCTAATGAACGGTAACCAAAAGCTGATAATCCGTTAACAGTTGTTGTAGAAGACAACGCCAAAACACCAAATGCCGAATTGTTATCTCCTGTTGTGTTGGAAAACAAGGCATACGAACCAAAAGCTGAATTTGATCCTGCTGTGATATTACTTGCCATTGAATAGGCGCCAAAAGTTGAGTTTAGTGAACCCGTTGTATTGTCAATTAATGATGTACTTCCAAAAGAAGAATTATTGCTTCCTGTTGAGTTGAACAATTGCGAACTGTTACCAAAAGCCGAATTTCCTTGACCTGTAGTATTGGAAGCCAAAGTCGATCGTCCGAATGCAGAATTTGCTGCTCCAGTAGTATTGGATGATAAGGAAGTATGACCAAAAGCGGAATTTACATTACCTGTTGTATTATTTTGCAAGGCTACATATCCAAAGGCCGAATTTTGAGTACCTGTGGTATTATCTGCCAACGCATTGTAACCAAAAGCTGATAGTCCGTCGACCGTTGTAGTAGCACTTAATGCTGAATTTCCGAAAGCCGAATTACTACTTCCTGTAGTATTGTCTTCCAATGCACTATTCCCAAAAGCTGCATTATTAGTTCCCGTTACGTTGGCGAATAATGATGTTCTCCCGAAAGCATTATTGGCGAATCCAGTAGTATTTGCAGCCATAGCACTTTGACCAAAGGCCGAATTCGCATTGCCTACCGTGTTATTGGTTAATGAAAATGCTCCAAAAGAAGAATTTCCAACACCCGCAGTATTATCTTGTAACGAACTCCCGCCAAATGCTGAGTTGCTATTACCTGTTGTATTGGCAGCCATAGAACCTTGACCAAAAGCGGAATTTTGAGTTCCCGTTGTGTTTGATGTTAGGGCAAGTTGTCCGAAAGCCGAATTAAATCCACCCGTCGTATTGCTAAACAAAGCACTGTGTCCGAAAGCCGAATTGAATCCGCCTGTCGTGGTCGTATATAAAGCGTTGTATCCAAAAGCCGAATTGGAACTTCCGGTGGTATTGTTCTGAAGAGCAGCATATCCAAAAGCGGATAAACCACTATTGGTGGTTGTGCTGTTTAACGAGGCAATACCAAAAGCGGAATTGTATTGACCTGTTGTGTTAGCATACAAAGCCGCATTTCCAAAAGCGGCATTTGCTAATCCTGTCGTATTATTGGCTAACGTTACATTTCCAAACGCACTATTTAAACCTCCAGTTGTATTCAATTCTAACGCAAAAACTCCAAATGCCGAATTATTATTTCCTGAACTATTTGTCGTTAGAGCATTTCTTCCGAAGGCAGAATTAAAAAAACCAGTTGTATTGGCATATAAAGCTCCGAATCCGACCGTGCTATTGCCACTTCCTGTTGTATTATTAAACATCGAATTTCTTCCTAAGGCAACATTCTGCTGTCCGGTTGTATTTGAAGCGAGTGCCATCGAACCAAAAGCTGTATTTTCAATGCCCGTTGATAATGGATTCAAGGCACTTGTACCAAATGATGTAGAATTAAAATTTAATAATCCTGCGCGTAAATTCCCTCTTCTAAAAACCACATCCGCATTGTTGATGGTGCCGATAAAATGAGTCGCCGCATTAATTCCGGAATTACCCGTTATCGACCAACCCGACGTTTGATTGTTTCCTACCGCAATCCAATCGGTCGCCACATCATCCCAATAATAAAAACCAATCGCTTTCGGATTGCCCGAAAATGTGGTGGCCGTTGTTAAATACACCATCATTCCTTGTTGCGCCGCCGTTGGATTGGTTGCGGGGAAAACGTCTAGTTTTGGAATTAATAATCCGTCGGTGTTGTTGGGTGTGGCTTGGTTGCTCGAACGAATGTCTAATTGCGCATCGGGCAACGTAGTGTTGATTCCCACTTGCGAAAAACCCAAATACGTTAGCAAAAACAAAGCCGATAAAAATATTCTAGTTTTCATGATTCTCGTTTTATCAATCAAAATTGCTACTATCATCCGACATAAAAAACCACTAATAGACCAACGACATTTTAAATAGACAGACGACATTTATTATAAATTTTTATATATTTGGGTAATTCTTTGACTATGAAAAAGTTAAACTGCATTATTGTTGACGATGACGAAATCGATCGATTGACCGTGCTTTCGTACGCCAAAAAATTCGAAAACCTCAACATAATAGGTGTTTTTGAATCGGCTCTCTTGGTGTTGGAAGTCATCGAAAAAGAATCCATTGATGTGCTTTTCTTAGACATTGATATGGAAGAAATGAGCGGATTAGAACTGCGAAAAAAAGCAAGTGAAATTCCGGTTTGTATTTTCATAACCTCACATCCGGAACATGCGGTAGAAAGTTTCGAATTGGAAACCTTAGACTTTATCGTAAAACCCATAAAGCTCGACCGATTCACGCAAACCGTTCATCGAATCGAAGAATTTATGGAACTCAAACTCAAAGCGCAACTCTTTGAATCGAGTATTGGTGGCGATGCGATTTACATCAAAGAAGGCCACGAGCAAACCAAAGTTAAATTGCACGACATTTTGTATTTGGAAGCGCTGAAAGATTATACATTGGTCGTTACCAACCAAAAAAGACATTGTGTGCTCGCGAGTATTGGGAATTTATTGAAAGAAAATCATTTTCAGTCGTTCGTTCGAATTCATCGAAGTTTTGCGGTTCAAAAACAATATATCGATAAGAAATATACGCACGAAATTTTATTAAATAATGGCGTTTCCATCCCAATAGGAAGAAGTTATAAAGAGCATGTAGCGAATTTATCATGAAGAAATTTATTTATGTATCACTGCTATTTTTTCCCTATTTCTTGTTGTCTCAAAGCAAGATAAATGCATTAATTGCTGATTTATCTAAGATGAAAGAAGACTCATCAAAAGTAATTCACTATTATAAAATTGCAGATAATTACATTTTAATTGATTCTACAAAATCGTTTTTTTATGGAAAAAAGGCACTTGAATTAGCCAAAAAAATCAATTGGAAGGACGGAATGGCCAAATCCTATTTAGTTCTTGGATCAAATTACACTAAAACCAATAATTACCCGAAAGCCTTATCGAATTACAACCAAGTTTTATCAACAACCAACAACCAAAGTATAGAAGCGGAAGCTTATTTTTTAAAAGGACAAATTTATCTTGAACAAAGCAACTATGATGATGCTTTAGCGCAATTCCATAAGTCGTTACAATTGTTTGAAACCCAAAAAAACAAAAACGGAATTACAAAAGTGCTCCTGTCTATTGGAAGTTTGTATACCGGTTTTGGCAAAAACAAAGAAGCTTTAAACACCTACAATAAAGCATTGCAAATCAGCAAGCAAAACAATAATTTGAAGCAAGAACTCGCTTTAAGAGGCATTGGAACGGTGTATTTTAATTATAGTGAATACGAAAAATCAATATCGTATTTAGAAAAAAGTTTAGCCCTTATCAAAAGTAAGAAAGACACTAATTTAGAGTCTCGTTTATTATCGGACATTGCCTTAGTGTATTTAGAAATGGGACAATTTCAAAAGGCAATTAATTACAGTAAGGCATCATTGAAAACGGATCCGTCAATAATGACTAAGATACACAATGTTGCCTTTAGTTATGGTGTTATTGGCGATTCGTATGTGGAACTAGCAAGAGAGCAAAATAACAATCCTGCTCATATTGACAGCGCTATCGTGTACTTGGAAAAAGCGGTGAAATTGCATACGGAATTCAAAAGTTTAAGAGGTTTGTACGATGATTATCGCAGTATTTACGAAGCGCAAAAACTAAAAGGAAACTATGCAAAAGCACTCGAAATTTTTGAACTCTGTACTGTTTATAAAGATTCAATATATAATTCTGAAAACAAAGAAACCATCAAAAACTTGGAAGACAAGCGGGAAATTGAACTTCGTGACCGGGAAATAAAAATCAATAAATTAAAAATTGAAGCCAAAGAAAAGCAAAAATGGCTGCTTCTTTCGGGGATTGCTTTTTTAGGAATTATTGGAGGATTGCTTTTTTACCAGAGTCGGAGTCGGAAAAAAACCAACGAAAAACTGCAATCGTTGAATGTCGAATTGGACGAAGCCAATAAAATTAAAACGCGGTTTTTTAGTATTTTGAATCATGATTTGAGAAGTCCGATTACCAATTTGATTCATTTTCTTCATTTGCAAAAAGACAATCCCGAATTGTTAGATGCAGAAAGCAAGCAACGCATGGAAAACAAAACGATTGCGGGCGCGGAAAATTTGTTGCATTCGATGGAAGATATTTTGTTGTGGAGTAAAGGACAGATGGAACACTTTAAACCCCAACCGAAAACCATTCGTGTACACGATATTTTTGAAGATGTGAAAAAACATTTTTCAAGCGAAGAACAAGTAGCGATTGTATTTGAAAATCCGGATAACATCACCTTACATTCTGATGAAAATTACTTAAAAACTATACTTCGAAATTTGACGGGAAATGCGATTAAAGTTTTAAACACATCGGCTACACTCGGAATGACTCCGACTATTTTATGGAAAGCGTATACCGAAAACGGTCACACTTTTTTATCGATTTCGGATAACGGTCCGGGCACAACTTCAGACAAATTCAAAGCCTTGTACGACGACAAAGAAGTGGTCGGAATTAAAACAGGCTTGGGCTTGCATTTGATTCGCGATTTAGCAAAGGCAATTGGTTGCGAAATTGCGGTGGATTCGAAGTTGAATGAAGGTACAACAATTACTTTGAAGTTATGAGATCCTGACCCGAGCGCAGCGAACAGATGTTAGTAAACAAGGTCAGGATACATAAAAAAAGGCCCGACTTTCATCAGGCCAATTTCTGCTTAAAACTACTTACTTAAAAACTCTCTTCTATATTTTTAATTATGGATTAAATGTATTCCGCATTGCGTATATGGACTTATTTCTACAGGTTGAACCGAGGAATAATTTTGTAAAACGGTAAATGTAATAACGTCTCCCTGATTTAACCATTTTTCCCTTTGTGTCGTACAATTGCTAACCGGCCATTCCGAATTGGGAACCCTCATCTGATTTATTGATTCTATCATACCGTTGATAAGAATACAGCTTCTGACAAATCCCGTCATATTTCCTGAACTTCCATCATAAATTGAATCAAAATAAAGGGAATAATAACCCGGTACAACTATAGTATATTCACCCGTTGCCGGATTATAGGTGTTTGATGGACTTGTATTGCTTTGGTCGAATACCGTCCATTTTACAACAGTTGTTGCATTATGTGCAGTCGGGGTAGAAAAACCATATAGGGAACTAAAATGGATTTTAGGAGCTGCATTACCCGAAGTGGCTGCATACAATGCAAAAGGCACGCTTAACAATTGCGAAGTTCCTGTGATGGTGTAATTGGTTCCTCCATTGGGATCGGTTTCGGTTTTGATGAAATACGGTCCGTTGGCCCAGTTGATAGTGGCAAAATTTCCGGTGGTTGCCAATCCGTCCCCAATTTGCAAAGTAGCCAGACCGTTAATATTGGTAGCGGTCAGGTGTGTTTCAGAATACACTGTCGTTCCCGTTGTGGTAGTCTGTAAAATACTTACCCTTACTCCGATGACAGCATTTGAGACTAAAGCATCAGATGCGTTTCTGATTACGGCTTGATAACTCATTTTTTGTGGAGCCTGAGCGAAAGCAGTGTTCAGCGAACAGTAAACAGTGATCAGTACTACCGTTCTAATTATGCTTTGTATTGATTTTTTCATGGTATCTTGATTTAATGATTTTTAATGATTTTGAACGATTTGATGATTTTGTTGTTTTGGATGACATTCAGCAGGTAAATTGCAGATGCTAAATGTTCCATTGAAATTTGGGTTTCTGTGCTACTGATGGATTGCATCTGGATTTGTTTTCCATTGATATCAAACAATTGATAGTGGATCTTTTCCAGCGAATGATTTTCTATGTTCAGGTTGATGAATGATGTTGTGGGATTCGGATAAATGCTCATTTGCAGGGTGATTTCCGGAAATTCGTCGTTCCCTAAAGTGGCAATTTCAAATGGCTGTTGTACGCCCTGACTGACCGAACCGCCCGAACTTATGGAATTGTAAGTGATTTGTCCGACAGAATAGCTTGATGAACCGCCAGTTCCCGCTGCGTTTCCGCCCGAAGCATCGGTAGTTTGCTGCGCCATTACTTCAGAAAGGCACAACAGTGTAATGATTACAATAATTTTCTTCATGATGTTATTTTTTTTCTAGTACTTCCAAACGTTTTAGGATTTCGGCATTGGTGGTTTCGAGCGTTTTGATTTTTGCATTCTGGTCTTTAACGGCTTCAATTAACAGAGGAGTTATCGCTGCATAATCGACAAAATAGTCACCGCTTTGACTTCGTTGAACTGCTTCTGGCAATACTTTTTCGAGTTCTTGAGCTAAAACTCCTGAGGATTTTATGGGTGTATCTCCTTTTGTAATTTCTTCAGGTGCTAATTTAAATTGATAGGTATATCCTGAAATTTGATTGACTTTATCGGTTGCATTTTCAATTTTTACAATATTTTCTTTTTTGTTTCTATCGGAAATTTGAACATAAGCGCCAACGGGAGAAATGTACGATTTCAAGGCCGTGTTATCATACGGATTGGTATTCGCCGCATTAAAAAAATCCTCATCCAAAAAATAAACTAGCGCTGCTGGTTGCGATTGATTGGCATCGCCCGCCGACCAAATACTTACCGCATTACCATCTCCGTAGACTCCTCCAGTTTCCGGACTGTTTTCTTGAGATGAAATAATGAAGTCATCTCCACCACTACCCATTACTTGATTTCCATTAGTGTGTACAAAATTGTTTTTATTGACCACTTGCATTTCATTACCTGCAGTAGTGATGTTATCCACTTTTATGTTTCCGTATACTTTAACTAAATCAGTATCAAATTCACCATAAATTAATGGCATTGTAGAGTTGCTGTTTTCGATATAGAGTTTGTTCGAACCTGTTTCGTTAGCTCCAGCCTGATTTCCTATAGCTACGTTTCCTGAACCGGAAATATTGTTTTGCAATGTGGAATAGCCTAAAGTAGTATTGTAACTCCCTGTCGTGTTTGCCGTTAATGCTTTGTATCCAGAAGCAGTATTTCCAACACCTGATGTAATTGCGCTCAAAGTTTGATAACCAATGGCAGTATTTTGATTGAATACTAAAGTTCCGCCAGTAACCGTACCTTTCATTGATTCGAATCCAACGGCAACATTCTCATTAATTATATTGCCACCACCATAATTTCCGAAGTTATACATCGCTGAAGAACCTATTGCTACACCATTAGAGCAATAACTACTGATAAATAGTGCATTATCACCTATAGCTACATTTTTACTTCCGATTACGTTGTACTCTAAAGTGGATTCGCCAATTGCAACATTAAAATTACCGGTCATTGAAAAGTTACCATTTGACATTGAATTACTTCCAATTGCGATATTACTTGACCCTGTAGTGTTACTCAACAAAGCATTTAAACCACTTGCTATATTTTTTGAACCCGTTGTGTTACCCTGTAAAGCTCTGTCACCATTTGCTACATTGTCTGACCCAGTACTATTATTTTGCAAAGCTCGGGTTCCTAAAGCCGTATTCCTCTGACCAATAGTATTTTGAAACATTGAAAAATTACCAATAGCAACATTCCGGTTACCATTAGTAGTATTGGTAGGATTTGTTGAAGACAAAACATTATATCCAATTGCTATATTATCACTTTCGAACGCTACTCCACCGTTAGTAAACGATAGGTTCGAAAGGGTTCGATAACCGATGGCGGTATTTAATGAAGAGGCTCTATTGAATTGCATGACTTCCGCGCCAACTGCAACATTTGAATATCCTACGATATTTTCAGTCAAACTATTATATCCGATGGCTGTATTACTGGATCCTCCATTATTTTTATTGAGTGCTAAAGCTCCAACTCCTGTATTGAAATACGAACTACCACTCTCTAAAACCTTATTTCCAATGGCAACATTCATTCTTCCTGCTACATTATTCCTTAGGGTATAATTCCCGATTGCTACATTATTACTTCCGTTAAATAACGAAAGAGCACTGACATACGCCGGATTGTTACTGAACATGGATTCAAAACCAACTGCAATATTATTCGTATCGTAAGCTGTTCCGCCGTTAGCAAAGCTTTGTGCAAAAAGAGCGTTGTTTCCAATGGCTATGTTTTTATTTGCTGTGCTATTATTGCTTAATGCTCCATAACCAACTACATTGTTGTCGCTACCTATAGTGTTTACAAGCATAGAGGCTACACCTACTGCAACATTCCCGCTACCTAATGTGTTTGTTACCAATGCCGATGTTCCTATTGCTACACTATTTGTGCCTGTTGTATTGGCTAAACTGTTAATTCCGAATGAAGTATTTGAACTGCCTATTTTACCCGCAAACAGATTAAATCGTTTAAAAACCAAATCGACATTATCGGTTGTTCCAATAAAATTCGTTGCTGCATTCAATCCCGAATTTCCAGTAGTTGACCATGAATTTCCCGCAGCTGCGGTTTGCCAAGTTGCGTTACCAATAGCATCTGAAGTTAACACCAATCCCGCACCAGCTCCGTTAGTAACTTGCAAATTAGTAGTTTTAGTTTTCCCATCAACTTCTAGTTTTTCAGTTGGAACGGGCACTCCAATTCCTATTTTTCCAGTTGCAGTGCTATTTAAATCGGATCCATAAATTACATTAGCAATAGATAACTGATCGTTTCCAGCCGGATCATTTACATTCGCATTTGCACCAATTGTTATATTTCTGCTTCCTGTTGTTCCTAAAATATTAGAGTGATAACCTAAGGCTGTATTTTCCGAACCCGTATTACTATATAATGCTTCATAACCTATTGCAGTATTTCTACTTGCCGTAACATTATTTCGTAAAGAACCTGAACCAACTGCTGTATTAGAACTTCCTGTAAGATTTTCTAACATAGCGCTTCCACCCACAGCAACATTTAAATCGGCACCATTACTTTTTGAAAGCGCATCATCACCAATTGCCGTATTTACAGCTCCAGTTACACTCGCTCGCAAAGCTCTACTACCAATAGCCGTATTAAAACCGCCCGTTTGGTTACTGCGAAGTGTTTCAAAACCATGAGCTGTATTGTTATTTCCAATGGAATTATTGTAAAGTGAATAATAACCTATTGCGGAATTATTATTTCCAGTAGTATTGTACTCCAATGCGTCGCTTCCAAATGCAGTATTTTGCTGACCAGTTGTGTTGGTGTACATCACATTCGACCCAAAAGCAGTGTTTGCGTTACCGGATGTATTGCTGTTTAAGGCATAGTTACCAAAAGCCGAATTCGAATTCCCAGAAGTATTACTGCTCATACTATTTAAACCGTAGGCCGAATTATAAATTCCGCCGCTTAACGGGTTCATCGAATTTCTACCAAACGAAGTATTGGCCATTCCTATTTTTCCTGAGATTACATTGTCTCTTCTAAACACTACATCGTTGGCATCGGTAGTTCCGATGAAATTAGTAGCTGGATTGGTTCCTGAATTACCAGTCAAAGCCCAACCCGAACTTCCTCCCAAACCCAACCACGTGGCTGTAGCATTATCCCAATAGTAAAATCCGGGTGGCTTTCCTGCCGAAAGTGTCGTTAAATACACCATCATTCCTTGTTGAGCTGCGGTGGGATTGGTGAGTGGAAACGCGTCGATTTTCGGAATTAAAATCCCGTCGGTATTGCTTGGAGTAACCTGGTTACTCGACCGAATGTCCAATTGTGCATTGGGAGTTGTGGTGTTGATTCCGACCTGCGACAACCCAATTTGGGTCATCAACAGAAGTACTGAGAAAAAAAATAACTTTTTCATACGTAAGCATTTTAAGTAATTGTGTAATAAGCACCACAAATTTGAGGCTTTACGCATCACCAAAAAATGGCAAAAGGACGAACGACATTTTAAATACACGAAGGTTGTTTTAAAAATAAAAAAGGCTCAATCTAGTTGTGTTCAACTAGACCAAGCCAATCCTTGCTTAAAACTACTTTAACCTACTACTTTTCTTCTAATTTTTTCAGACGTTCTTCTAACAATTTTATTTTGACGTTTTGTTCTTTTATAGCCTCTATTAATAAAGGTGTAATGGCGGCATAATCTACAAAGTATTCGCCGCTTTCATTTTTTTGTACGGCTTCGGGTAATACATTCTCCATTTCTTGAGCTAAGACACCACTTGATGCAACTGATTTTTGTCCTTTATCCATTTCGGATTGATTCAATTTATACTGATAGGTATATCCTGAAATTTTATTCATTTTTTCAGAGGCGTCTTCAATTTTTTTGATGTTCTCCTTTTTGTTTTTATCGGATACCTGAAAATACTGTCCATTGGCGGCGATGTAAGCTACTTCGGCTCCGTTGTCGTAGGGATTTCCATTGTTGTCGCTCCAATTGTCTTCATCTAAAATCCGCAATTGACGTCCGCCATCGCCAGGAGACCAAATGGAAACATTATCACCGTCGCCACGGATTCCGCCTGTTTCATTCCCGCCACTGTTATCTTGTGTCGAAAGCATAAAATAGCCAAATCCAGCGCCGAAGTTCAAATTCGCATCATCATTATGGATAAAAAGATTACTGTTTTTTACCTGAAGGTCTGCTCCAGCTACTGTGGTAGAATTGACTCTAAAGTTTCCGTTTATTCGAGCCAAATCGGCATCAAATTCGCCGTAAATTAAAGGAGTAGTTGAGTTGCTGTTTTCAATGTACAATCGATTAGAACCTGTTTCCGAATAACCTGATTGATAGCCAATAGTAACATTACTTGAACCAACCGTATTACTAAATAAGGATTCATAACCAAAACAAGTGTTATTATTCCCAGTGGTATTACTGTTTAGACATTGATAACCGTTGGCTGTATTATAGGTCCCACTAGTATTTGATCGTAGTGAATAAGCACCATGAGCAATATTATAAGAACCATTTGTATTATTGTGAAGAGAGAACAATCCAACTGCTGTATTATAAACTCCAGTAGTACTTGTGTACAAAGATTCCAATCCAAGAGCAACATTACCACTTCCTGAAACATTACTGTATAATGAACTTACACCCATAGCAGTGTTGAATAATCCAGTAGTATTAGAATACATAGCACTGCTTCCTGTTGCTGTATTGTTATATCCTGATGTATTGGACAACAACGAATTATTACCTGTTGCTGAATTATTATTTCCGGTTCCATTAGAGCGTAGAGCATTTGAACCATTGGCTGTATTAGAATAACCAGTTGTGTTAAAATTGAGCGTTTCAAATCCAGTTGCAGTATTACTGTATCCAGTAGTATTCGCATAAAGTGATGAGTTTCCGCTTGCTGTGTTGTTACCTCCTGTTGTGTTTAAGTAAAGAGCGTAAGTTCCGATTGCGGTATTAGCATTTCCAGTTGTGTTTGAATAAAGTGCTTGGTGACCGTTTGCCACATTATTGATTCCTGTTGTATTTGTATAGAGTGACTGAGATCCATTAGCGGTATTACCAACTCCTATAGTGTTTGAGCGAAGTGCAGAATTTCCGTTAGCAACATTATTGCTTCCAGCAGTATTCATGCGAAGTGCTTCGTGTCCTATTGCCACATTGTCAACACCTGTAGTATTATTGTAAAGCGCACGATAACCTACAGCATTATTTCTGGCGCCGGTTGTATTAAAATACATCGCATCCAAACCATTGGCCACATTTTGAAAACCAGTTGAGTTGGTGTAAAGTGAAGCTGATCCAATAGCCGTGTTTTCTGAACCTGTTGTATTGGAATACAGTGCCGCAGCACCATTTGCAGTATTGGATGATCCAGTTGTGTTTGTGCGTAGCGAAGAAAAACCTGTTGCGACATTAAAATTGCCCGTAGTATTACTATAAAGCGCTTGATTTCCTACTGCTGTACTCGATCTTCCTGATGTATTCGCAAAAAGTGAAGAAGTTCCAACGGCTGTATTGTCATATCCAATAGTGTTGCCACGCAGCGAATAATTTCCTACTGCTACATTGTCTTTTCCGTTAAACGTTGCTATTGGATTATTGGAATACAAAGCTTCAACTCCAAGGGCAACATTATTTGCTAAATAAATTGCATTCCCATTGGAAAAATTTTGAGAATAAAGAGCATTAGAACCAATGGCGATGTTTTGTCCTGCTGTTGTATTACTGAATAACGCATTTACGCCGTTGGCTACATTATTAGTTCCTAATGTATTGTATCTAAGTGAATTAAATCCGATTGAGTTGTTGTAATTTCCGGTAGTAGTGTCAAACAACGAAAACGAACCTACGGCAGTATTTCCCAATCCAGAAGTCATATTATACATGGTTTGAAAACCATTAGCAGTGTTGTAATTACCCGTATTATTGGCCGGTGTTGTTGAACCACGCAATGATTCGTAACCTGTTGCTACATTATAATTTGTAAAAGATGTTGTAGTATCATTACTGTAAAACATGGCTCTGTTTCCTATCGCTGTTGCATAAGAACCCGCTCTGTTGTTGTATAATGAGTTGGTTCCAAGAGCAGTATTGTATATACCAACTGTATTGGCGACCAAAGCTTGTACCCCAAAAGCCGCATTTTCATTACCTGTGGTATTGAATCGTAATGCCCAATTCCCGAAGGCAGTATTATAGTTACCCGTTGTATTTGCTTCTAATATTTGAGTACCATAAGCAGCATTGTATGATCCTGTTGTGTTGCTCCACAATGCATTAGAACCTGTGGCTGTATTAAAACCACCAGTTGTATTAAACTCTAATGCCCAATCTCCAACTGCAGTGTTTTGAACTCCAGTCGTGTTGCTTTTTAATGTATTTACTCCAATAGCGGTATTAATAATTCCGGTTCCTAAAGGATTTAAAGCATTTAATCCAAATGCTGTATTTCTCAACGCTACTACCCCAGAATTAATATTGTTTCGTCTGAATTTAAAATCAACATCATCCGTCGTTCCAATAAAATTAGTACTTGCGTTCGTTCCGCTGTTACCAATAGTTGACCAACCTTTGTCACCATCAATTCCGATCCAACTTACCGTAACATTATCCCAATAGTAAAACCCAGGTTGTTTTCCGGCTGAAACTGTGGTTAAATACACCATCATTCCTTGTTGAGCTGCTGTTGGATTAGTTAGTGGAAACGCGTCGATTTTCGGAATTAAAAGTCCGTCAGTGTTGGCTGGAGTAACCTGATTACCCGACCTGATCTCCAATTGGGCATTGGGTGTTGTGGTGTTAATTCCGACCTGTGAAAACCCAATTTGAGTCATCAACAGAAATACTGCGAAAAAAAGCAACTTTTTCATGAGTAAGTGTTTTTAAGTAATTGTGTAATAAGCACAACAAATGTGAGGTATAACTCATCAGCAAAAAACCGCAAAAGGACGAACGACATTTTAAATACACGAAGGTTGCTTTAGTGAGAAAAATCGCTATATTTGGACATCATATTCTTTTTTATGAAGCCATTCGACTGTATTATAGTAGACGATGATGAAATGGACCGATTGGTTGTAGTATCGTATGCAAAGCGATTTTCAACTTTAAACATCGTTGGCGTTTTTGATTCGGCCGAAAATGCTTTGGCGTTTCTCGAAACCCATTCGGTCGACGTTGCCTTCTTAGACATCGAACTCAAAAATGCAACTGGATTGGAATTGCGAAAAAAAGCGCTTTCGATTCCGGTGTGTGTGTTCATCACTTCTCACTCGGAAAGTGCCGCCGAATCGTTTGAATTGCAAACCTTAGATTTTATTGTAAAACCATTTAAGTTTCCGAGGTTCGAACAAACCGTTCGTCGCATCGAAGAATTTATGGAAGTGCGTACCAAAGCCGATTTATTTGAGTCGAGTCTCGGTGGCGATGCCGTTTACGTGAAAACAGGTCACGATCAAGTCAAAGTAAAATTGCATGAAATAGTGTATCTGGAAGCTTTAAAAAATTATACTATTTTGGTTACCGAAGGCAAACGCCATTGTGTTTTATCGAATTTGGGTGAAATTTTACAGGAAGAAAAATTTGGTTCTTTTGTTCGAATTCACCGAAGTTATGCCGTTCAAAAACAGTACATCCAAAAAATAGCGACTCAAGAAGTTGAATTAAATAACGGAACTATCTTATCCATCGGAAGAAGTTATAAAGAAAATATAAATGGGTTGTTATGAAAAAAATCTACTTGGTTGTTTTTTTGCTTTTTTGGTTTTCTTTCGGATTTTCTCAGAATCCAGAGCAAAAAAAAATTGACTCCTTACTTCTATCCATTAAAAAGTCAAAAACTGACACGCTAAAATGCATCAATTACAACGAAATTTCTAGCTTATATCTATATATGGATATTCGAAAAGGTATTGAGTATGCCAATAAAGGATTGACGTTGTCCAAAAAAATTAACTGGCCAAAAGGTGTTGGAATTTCATTTCTCTCAATAGGAAAACATCAAATTTCGGACGGAAAATACTCAGAAGCCCTAAAAAATTTAAAAACAGCCGAACGAATTTTTATCGAATTGAACAATCAATTAGAACTCGGAAGTACCTATAATCAGCTAGGAATCTTAGGAGCCAATCAAAGTAAATTCCCCGAATCACTCGATTATTTTTACAAAGCATTGTCGAACTTCGAATCCATCAAAGACAAAAGCAAATCCATAAAAATTGCCAGTATCTATCAAAATATTGCCAATATTTTCAATGCAACAGAAGACTATGACAAAGCCATACTAAACTACGATAAAGCAATCGCATTATTACAAAAAATGCCTGATAAAAAAATATCAGAAGCGATGAATATAGCCAGCAAGGGAATGATTTACCAAAAGCAAAATCAAAACCAAAAAGCACTCGATGAACTTACAAAAGCAGAAACCATTTTAACTGAACTTAAGAATGATGTTCCGCTAGTGTTTGTAAAAAGTTGGATTGGTGGAACACTTTTGGCTTTAAAAAAATACGACTTGAGTATTGATTATTCTAAGAAAGCATTGATTACCATTGAACAAATGGGCGACCAAGATTTGATGGCATCGACGTTACAAAATTTGGGATATGCGTATTTGCAACGCGGAAAAAACAACAATCAATCGGACGATATCAACCTCGGATTTGAATATGTAAATCAATCCATCGCCATTCATTCAACTCTAAAAAACCAAGAAGGTTTGTCGAAAGGCTATTTGTATGTATCGGAATATTATCAATTAAAAAACGACTACAAAAAAAGTTTGGAGATGTACCAAATACACACAGCGTACAACGATTCGATTTTTAACTTTAAAAATAAACAATCGCTTCAAAACCTGCAAGATCAACGAACCATTGAACTCAACAACAAACAAATTCAATTAAACACAATCACTTTAGAAAATAAAGAACGTCAGAAATGGTATTTGATTGGCGGAATTTTATTGTTGGGAATTATTGGAGGATTGCTTTTTTACCAAAGTAGAAACCGTCAAAGAACCAACGAAAAGTTACAGCTCCTCAACACCGAACTCGACGAAGCCAATAAAGCCAAAACCCGTTTTTTCAGTATTTTGAACCACGACTTACGCGGACCTGTTGCCAACTTAGTGTTCTTTCTACAATTGCAGAAAGAAAGTCCAGAACTATTAGACGAAGAAAGCATCCAACGCATGCAAGACAAAACCATGACTGGAGCAGAAAATTTGTTGCATTCGATGGAAGATATTTTACAATGGAGTAAAAGTCAGATGGAAAACTTTAAACCGCAACCACAACAATTTCAAATTGCTTCACTTTTTGAAGACACAAAAAAACACTTCTCGAGCGAAGAAAACATCGACATCCAATTTGAAAATCCCTACAATTTAACACTAACGACCGATGAAAACTATCTGAAAACCATCGTTCGCAATTTGACCGGAAATGCAGTAAAAGCGGTAACCGGTATCGAAAAACCTACTATAATCTGGAACGCTTCGCAAGAAAATGGCTCAACCGTTTTATCAATCACCGATAACGGAAAAGGCGCTTCCGACGAACAATTCAAGGCCTTGTACGATGACAAAGAAGTAGTCGGAATCAAGACTGGCTTGGGCTTGCATTTGATTCGCGATTTGGCTAAAGCAATTGATTGTGAAATTGTGGTACATAGTGTAATTAATGAAGGAACCACATTTGTGTTACATATAAAGTAATTCATAAATCCGAAAACATATTCATGAAAAAAATCCAATTCATTTGTATTCTTTTTAGCCTCGTTTCTTTTGCGCAAGATGGTGATAGGCAAATAAAGATAGATTCCATCTTGTCTGCGCTCTCCAAAATGAAGGAAGATACCGCAAAAGTGAATATGATCAATAGGATAACTTTTAGAAGAGATTCCTTTTATTTTGAACACGATACTCGAAAAAAATTAATCCTCCAATCGCTGGCCATTGCAAAAAAAATCAAGTACATAGAAGGAGAAGGCTATGCCCATATCTGCCTCGGACAATATTATGCTGCGCTATATGATAAAGATAAGGCTTTAGCACAGTACAATAAAGCCTTAACTATTTACACTTCTTTAAAAATTGATGTTAAAATTGGGCAATCCTACACGTACATCGGAAATATTTATGCCGATTTTAATGATTATCCAAAGGCGTTAACCTATTATTTCAAGGCTGTAAAAATTAATGAGCAAATCAAGAATTATTATTATTTGGTTGGGAATTATGGTAATATTGCTACGGTCTACAACGGATTGGGCGACGACAAAAAAACCATTCAATACGGTAAATTGTCTATAAAATATGCTAAATTAACAAATAGAGAACCTGCTTTAATTGCCAATTACATAATGTTTGGCCAATTGTATATTAAACAAAACAATTTAAAACTGGCTCAGCAGTATATTGACGCAGCATATCAATTGGCGGTAAAAAATAACGATGACAACAATATAGCGGTCGGTCTTATCGGATTGGGAATCGTTCAACAAAAAAGAGGAAATTATAGTGAGGCAATCAACAAACTCTCAGAATCTTTAGAACGATTTTCAGTAATTGGCAACAGTATGGGTATGGCAACTGCCCATGGCGAACTGGGCTTGAGCTATTTCTCGTTGTATGAAACCGACAAAAAGAAAGAATACCTCGAAAAGTCCAAATACAATTTAACACAATCCAACCAATTGTATATTGAAAACGAATTGATAGACGGCTTGCCTGAAAATTACCTACATCTTTCGAAAATTAATGAAATTGAAAAAAATTACAAAGAAAGTTTAATCAACTTTAAGCTTCATACACAATTTAAGGACTCCATTTTCAATGCTGATAAAAAAGAAACCATAAAAAACTTAGAAGATAAACGCGAAATCGAATTTCGAGACAAAAAACTGAAAATAAATAAGTTACAGATTGAAAACAAGGAAAGGCAAAAATGGTTTTTAGTAGTTGGTTTGGGATTTGCTCTAATACTTGGAGGCTTGTTACTGTATCAAAACCGCAAACGAAAACAAAGCAATTTGAAACTGCAGCTTTTAAACCAAAATCTAGACGCCAAAAACTTGGAGCTCGACGAAGCCAACAAAGCCAAAACCCGTTTTTTCAGTATTTTGAACCACGACTTACGCGGTCCAGTGGCCAACCTGATTTTCTTCTTGCAGTTGCAAAAGGAAAGTCCAGAACTACTCGATGAAGAAAGCATCCAACGCATGCAAGACAAAACCATGACCGGTGCTGAAAATTTGTTGCATTCGATGGAAGACATTTTGCAATGGAGCAAAAGTCAGATGGAAAATTTCCAGCCGCAACCCAAAAAGTTTCAAATTGCGTCGTTGTTTGACGATACTAAAAAACACTTTTCGAGTGTGGAAAATATTGAATTTCGATTTGAAAATCCATCCCATATTGAAATTTCAACCGATGAAAATTACTTAAAAACCATCGTTCGGAATTTAACTGGAAATGCAGTGAAAGCGTTGGCCGACGTTTCTAATCCTACCATTATTTGGAAAGCATCACAAGAGAACACTACCACTATTTTATCCATTTCCGATAATGGAAAAGGAGCGACCGACGAACAATTCAATGCGTTATACGACGATAAAGAAGTCGTAGGCCTTCAATCGGGTTTGGGTTTGCACTTGGTCCGCGATTTAGCCAAAGCCATTAATTGCGAAATCAAAGTGTCGTCAACTCCCAATCAAGGAACGGTTTTTACACTCTTATTTAAGCAATAATTCTTCGAGTTTTTTAATTCGGTCTTCGAGTGCATTTACTTTTTGCTGGAGTTGAAGATTGGTCGCTTTTTCTGTTTCTATTTGAGTTTGTTGCTCTTGAGTGGCTTTAATCAAAACGGGAATAATTCCGACATAATCTACTGCTTTAGTCTGCATGGCATCCGAACCTGTGCTTACCAATTCGGGCATTACTTGTTCAATTTCTTGTGCCAATAATCCGAGTCGAGTTGCGTTCGATTGATCGGCTATAAAGTTATATTGAACTGCATTTAATTGTTTAATGTGTTGCAATCCATAGTTCAGAGGCTTGATGTTTTCCTTCAGTCTTTTATCACTCACATTAAAGAAATTATCGGCATAAACATCGTTTAAGGCGATGGCCGCGGTTCCCATATTATACGTCAAATTAGCTGTAGGAAACACATTTCCAGCTAATAGTAAATCGCCTCCGCCAATTCGAACATCGCCGTTAAAATACCCGGCATAACTTCCGGCTTTTATAACATTAGAAAAAATACCATACTGCGTACCACCCGCAGTAGCTGAAATACTAATATAATTTCCAAACTTTGCACCAGCACCAGTGGCTGTTGCACTTATATCAGAATAAGTTCCATACATCGCACCGTTACCAGAAACGTCAATATCACTTCTAAAACCATATACATTTCCAATTGAAGTGCCTGTAAATGAATTATTTACACCATACCGTGCTCCAGTTGATGTGTTGGTAATTACATTGTTTACTCCATATTGATCTCCAGAACCTGCTCCGGTTAATTCGTTGCTTACACCAAAGTGATCTCCGCTTCCTGCTCCAGACATCCTGTTATTGGTACCCACGTGTGGTCCGAAACCCGAGTTGGAAATTCTGTTATCGGTACCATACTGAAATCCAGTACCTGCTCCGGACACCTGATTATAAAGTGCTGTATGAGCGCCTCCTCCAGTTCCGGCCATAGCCACATACTGGCCAAAATGCGCGTTGTTTCCTGAATTACCAACGTATATATTTTCACCGTATTGAACGCCAGAACCAGCGCCTAATAGTGAAATATTGCTGCCATAATGACTTCCTGTACCAGTTCCTGTCAATTGAATTAAATCGCCAAAGTGAATATCATCACCCGTATTATCAATATAGGAGTAATTAGCTATTTGTTGTCCGCTACCTGAGCCTGTCAAATAGGAGTAGCTTCCATAATGTATGCCTGAACCTGTTCCGCCTAATGCATTATAAGTCCCATAATGCAATCCCGTACCAGGACTGTTGTTTATTACATAGCTCCCGTATTGCGATCCGTTCCCATTAACCGAGCTACGGATTTCAGTGTACGCACCCGCCAAAATTCCGTTGCCGCCTTCAAAATAACTATTATAGGCACAAATCTGATTTCCGTTTCCGAGAGTTCCCGAAAATTCTGTCCAAGCTCCGGTCAGATTTCCCGTGCCAGAACTGAGTTGGGTAAACATACCTGTATGAAAACCAGTTCCGGTTCCATACATTAAATTTCGTACACCAGTGTGGTTTCCATTTCCTGTGTTGGTGAGTATGTTATCCGTCCCATATTGCAAGCCATTTCCCGGACCCGATAATTCGCTGTAAACGCCATAATGAGTTCCGTTTCCGGTGTTTTCAATATTGGTGTAGTATCCAAATTGATTGCCCGTTCCCGCACCGTGCATAACATTGACTGATCCATAATGGATTCCCGCTCCAACACCCGAAAGTTCATTTCGAATTCCGTAATGGTTATCATCGCCCGAATTGAAGATGTTAGTACTCACACCGTATTGTCTTCCAGCGCCTGAACCTCCAATTTCATTTTCCAATCCAAAATGGGCTCCAGTTCCTGATCCACTTACTCTATTTCTGATGCCCCATTGGTTACCATTACCCGTACCTAAAAGTTCATTAAAGACTCCAAAAACCTGAGCACTTGTGTCTCCAGAAAATTGGTTTAGTGTTCCATACCTATCTCCAGATCCTACACCACTAAAAATATTATGAGTTCCGAGATGAACTCCTGTTCCCGAACCACTCAATGTATTATAAATACCCCAATGATTTGCGTTTCCGGTATTTTCAATATTCGAATAATACCCAAATTGGGCACCTGTTCCAGCACCATCCAATACATTTACAGAACCATAATGTATCCCGCTTCCTGTTCCTGAGAGTTCATTTCGGGTACCGTAATGAATACCATTTCCCGAATTGAATATATTTGTACTCACTCCGTATTGTCTTCCAGTACCCGTACCTCCTAAAAAATTATAACTCCCAAAATGATTTCCTGTACCAGTATTTAAAAGTAAATTGTAGTTCCCATATTGCAATCCAGAACCATTTCCTACTATATCATTAAATGTACCGACATGTTCACTTGTGCCTGGGTTATTTATTGAATTATAAACTCCATATAACGCACCTGTTGTTGTTCCACTAATGGTGTTAAGAGCACCAAATTGCGCAGCTGTTCCTGAGAAATTCATGTCATTCCAGATGCCATATGAGTTATCATTCGAACTTCCGTTTAAAAAATTTTTAAATCCGTAGTTAAAAATGCCGTTGGTTGTAGTACTGGTAAAAGTCGCGTTTACTCCAACATCAAAATTGGTAGTTTGTACATCCAAAGGAAAATCAGCCGTATTTTTACCAATTGCCACATTTCCCATATGAAACATATCGTCGGTAATGGCATTTGGGGAAGTTGTTGTGCCTTCTTCGTGCCAATCACTGTCGCCATTTGCTGACGAAGCGATTCCGATCCAGGTTAGTGTAGGAAAATCCCAGTAGTAAAACCCGGGAAGATTTGAACCGGATGTGGTGGTTAAATAAACCATCATTCCTTGTTGCGCAGCAGTTGGATTTGTGGCTGGAAAGGTATCCATCTTCGGAACTAAAAGTCCGTCAGTATTGCTCGGTGTTGCTTGATTGCTCGACCGAACATCCAGTTGGGCATTCGGAGTCGTGGTATTAATTCCAACTTGAGCATAACTTTGAAAGAAGCAAAAAATAAGTCCTAAATACGTAATAATTGTTTTCATCTTTTCCATTTTTAACATCCACAAATTTGAAGATTAAAAAGGCGGAAGATGTAAAATTTATACTAACGACACTTATATTATACCAACGACACGGAGATATTATTAAAATTTATTATTTTTGATAGTAAATACATTTACTATGAGTCAGTTGAAATGCATTATTGTAGACGATGAAGATGTCGATCGCTTGATGGTCGTTTCATTTGCCAAACGCTTTCCAAGGCTTTCTATCGTTGGAATCTTCGCATCATCTCAAGAAGCGCTATTAGCTCTTGAAAAAGAAAAGATTGACATTGTATTTTTAGACATTGATATGCCGGGCATCAATGGTATTGAATTCAGGAAAAAAGCATTGGAATTGCCGGTTTGTGTTTTTATTTCGGGCCATTCAGAATATGCAGCGGAGAGTTTCGAATTGGAAGCGCTCGATTTTATAGTAAAACCATTGCGGTTTGAACGGTTTGAACGCACCATGCAACGAATTGAACATTATTTCGAAATCAAAGAAAAAGCGCAGTTGTTTGAATTGAGTTTTGGTGACAATTCGATTTACATCAAAGAAGGAAACGAACGACACAAGTTGAACATGTTTGACATCTTGTATTTAGAAGCTTTGAAAGATTATACGTTATTGGTTACCACTCAAAAAAAACATTGTGTCTGGTCTAATTTAGGATCGCTTTTAAAGCAAGAATCGTTTCAATTGTTTGTGCGAATTCACAAAAGTTATGCGGTTCAAAAGCAATTTGTAACTAAAAGTTCTGCTACCGAAATTGTCCTCAGCAATGATGCGGTGATTCCCATCGGCCGAAATTTTAAAGAGAATGTAAAGATTCTGCTATGAGGTTATTTTTTTACATAGTGTTACTCGTTTTTTCTGCAAAAGTTGTGGCTCAAAAACAACGCACTATTGATTCGCTCTTGACCGTAATAAAAAAAACAAAAACCGATTCGGTACGTGTGAAAAACCTCAACTTATTAGCTATTGCGTACCTCAAAGTAGATTCAATTAAAGGATTTCAATACAGCCAAAAAGCATTTCAAATCTCAAAAAAAATAAATTGGAAAGAAGGAATTGCATCTTCTAATTTTAGTATTGGCGTTCACTATGGAGAAAATTTAGTATTTGATAAAGCTCTCTATCATTACAATCAAGCTATTAGGAACACCACTGACAAACATCTATTAAGTCGGGTGAATGCTGCTTTGGGGCAAAGCTATTTAATACAAAGTAATTACACCAAGGCATTAGAACATTTTCATAAGTCGTTGAAACTATGTGAAACCACTAAAAACGCAAAGGGTGAAATAATGGCTTTGACTTACATTGGCAGTTTATATTCAGGACTTAGAGACGATAAAAAAGCGCTTTCGTATTATTTGCGCGGTTTAGATTTAAGTAAAAAAAGTAACAACGATTCCTATTTGAATGGACTTTATAGAGGAATTGCCGTTGTATATTCTGATCTCTCAGACTATGAAAAGTCATTGAAAAATTTTGAAAAAGCATACGCTCTCAGCATAAAAAAACAAGACATACGATCGCAAGCACATATATTATCCGATATTGCTTTGGTCTATCTGAATATGGAAAACTTTGAACAAGCTATCGAATTTAGTAAAAAGTCGTTAACCTTGAATCAAAAACTCTCTATCAAAAAACTGGATGTGGCTTTCAATTACGGAATCATTGGAGATTCATTTATTGATTGGGCAAAAAAGGAAAACAATAATAAAAGACTTCTAGACAGTGCTGTTACCAATTTAAATAAAGCAATCCTATTACATAAAGAAATCAATAGTTTACGAAGTTTATACGATGATTATACGAGTTTAACATCGGCTCAAAAACTTCAAGGAGATTATAGATCGGCTCTCGAATCGTATGCATTAGCGACGACCTATAAAGATTCTATGTATAATTCCGACAACAAAGAAACCATTCAAAACCTCGAAGACAAACGCGAAATAGAACTGCGCGATAAAGAAATTAAAATCAATAATTTAAAATTAGAAGTCAAAGAAAAACAAAAGTGGTATTTTATTTTGGGATTGGGATTACTCGGAATTATTGGAGGATTGCTTTTCTATCAGAATCAAAACCGAAAAAAAATCAACCAAAAACTTCAAACGTTGAACACCAATTTGGATCAAAAAAATCATGATTTAGATAAAGCCAATAAAACCAACGCGCGCTTCTTTGGAATTTTGAACCACGATTTAAGAAGTCCCGTCTACAACTTAATTCACTTTCTTCATTTGCAAAAAGAAAATCCCGAATTATTAGACGACCAGTTAAAGCAAACCATTGAAAAGAAAACCCTAACCTCAGCCGAAAACTTACTGACTTCAATGGAAGATCTGTTGCAATGGAGTAAAAGTCAGATGGATAACTTCCAACCGCAACCTAAAAACATAGCACTCGATTCGTTGTTTGAGGATGTAAAAAAGCATTTTTCAAGTGAACAAAAAGTACAAATTGTATTCGAAAATCCATCGCATGTAGAAATCACCACCGACGAAAATTACTTAAAAACGATACTTCGAAATCTAACGGGAAATGCAATAAAAGCGTTAGTTGACGTTCAAAATCCAATTGTTATTTGGAAAGCCATTCAAGAAAATAATACAACGATTTTGACCATCACCGATAACGGAAAAGGTGCCCACCAAGATCAATTCAAGGCGCTGTACGATGATAAAGAAGTAGTCGGAATCAAGTCGGGTTTAGGTTTGCATTTGATTCGTGATTTAGCTAAAGCCATTGATTGTGAAATTTCGGTCGATTCGAAAATCAATGAAGGAACGACGATTACTTTAAAATTGTAAAGCTACTGTGCACACCATTTAATTGGCTTAATTTTTAGTTGTATGAGTTTTTTTATATTCATTAAACTCTTCTTGTGTCATAAAGTTTGTTCCTTGACCTAAAACAAAATACCATTTTCCGTTATCTTTAATATACGTCTCTGCTCTGATAACTTTAAAATGTAAATCTCCATCTGGTGTTGAAAAAACCACATCTGCAACTTTGGTTTTTATAGCTGTTTGTCCGTTAAAAATCCGAACTAATTCAGTCCCAGGAACCGATTCAACCGACTTAAAAGTCATACCGTTTCTTTCAAATTTTTGAAATTCTTCCTCAAGTCCATAGGATATAGAACCATCCGCTCCAATGCTAATCGAATCATCATTTAATGATAGTGACGGATCAAAAATATTTGAAATAGAATTTATGAATTTTCTGTCTTCAGGATAGTTTGTTGTATCAAATTTCCCTTCTGGCGGAGCTTGTCCAAATAATTCAGTGGTTTTTAAAGTAATGAATATAAAAATCATTGTTATTTGTAATGCCTTATTGTTTAATTTCATACTCTTTATTTTACAGTTACTACTTATATTTTCACCTACTTCCTACTTAACTTTTCCTCTAACGCTTTTAATCGTTCTTCCAACGATTGGATTTTAGTGTTTTGGCTTTCGATGATTTCCTGTTGCTCTTGAACCGCTTTTACCAACGGAACTACAAACGACGCATACTGAATACTGTATAAATCTTTTTCGTGTTTGGGTGCTTGAACTCCGTTAAAATCATATCCCAAACGTTGCGCTGTCGCTTCTACTTCTTGGGCTATGAACCCAGATTGTAATTGACTTTCTAAATCGTATTTTCCTTCCCATTCATCCACATCCACACCTTTGTAAATAATTTCATTTTCTTTTCTGATGTCAAAATTATACGTAACCGGACGCAGTTGTGTGATGAACGACAAACCAGGCACATTATTCTGAATATTTTTCTTGATTCGGCCATCGCTGTAGTTAAAAAAACCAACCTGACCACCAATCCAACCTACACTAGTATTGCCAATCTCAATCGTGTTACTATTCGTTCCAACGTAACCCGCGGCATATCCAAACGAACCAAAATTAGACGGGTTAAATCCACCGCCGCCGCCTGCTTGACGACCAATAGCCGTATTGTTCGTTCCAAACGAATTGAATTGTAGAGCAAAAGCGCCGACTGCCGTATTTCCTGCACCCGTGGTATTGAGTTCCATACTAGCAGAACCAAGAGCTGTATTTCGGTTGGATGTGGTAGAATACAAACTGTGGTTTCCTACTGCAGTGTTATAATCTCCAACGGTATTGGCTTGCATCGAAAAAGTTCCAATGGCCGTATTTCCAGAAGCAAGTGTTGAACTCAGCATCGCCTGATTGCCAAGTGCAGTATTGTCATTCCCTGAAACATTGGAATAAGCTGCTCGGTAACCCACAGCCGTATTACCTATTCCAGTTGAATTCTGGTATAATGATTGATTTCCGCACCCTACATTTGCCCATCCGTTGACATTAAAACCTAGGCTGAATGCTCCCAAAGCTACGTTTAGGTATCCTGAAGTATTAGAAACCATAGAATTTGTACCTAAAGCAGTGTTGGAATATCCTGAAGTATTACCATACAACGATGCGACTCCCATAGCAGTATTGTAATATCCATTCTGATTATTTCTCATCGATGAATCACCAACTGCGGTATTTTCGTTTCCGTTTACATTACTGTATAATGCGGAGGAACCAATACTTGTGTTACTATATCCTGTTGTATTTAACCATAACGATCTCCATCCCACAGCCGTATTTTCATTGGCAGTAGTATTGCTTCGTAACGCACTGGTTCCCAATGCCGTATTGGAAGTTCCAGTTGTGTTGGATGCTAATGCATACGCACCAATTCCACTGTTCTCGCTTCCAGTTGTATTGGCAAAAAGTGAATTCAACCCTTCGGCTGTATTATAACTACCTGTTGTATTTTGATTTAACGATCTATTGCCAACCGCTGTGTTTTCGATACCAGTTGTATTGGAGTACAGTGATCGGTAACCTACAGAAGTTAAGTTGCTTGTCACCGTGTTTGAGTATTGCGAAAAATTTCCCACCGCAACATTATTTAGTCCGGAAAGGTTTTGGTACATGGTTCCTAATCCAATCGAAACATTTCCAGAACCCGTGGTATTTGCAATGAGATTGTACGTGCCAACAGCTGTATTCTCATTCCCCGAAATGTTGGAAACCATCGTTTCCTCTCCAATGGCTATGTTTCTGTATCCAATCGTATTTTGTCGTAAGGTATTCACTCCGAAACCTGAATTTGAAAACCCAGATGTGTTGTTCAACAGCGACCAAAATCCAAAACCCGAATTATGTGATCCTACTGTGTTTTGCGATAAAGTTCCTACCCCAAAAGCCGAATTAAAAGGACCCGTATTAATAGAACTATCTATAGAAGTGCTTCCAAATGAAGTGTTTAATCCATTTATTAAACCCGATTGAATGTTATTTCTTTTAAAAACCACATCTACATCGTCTGAAGTTCCGATAAAATGAGTCGCCGGGTTGGTTCCAGAATTTCCTGAAACTGCCCATGCATTGGTTGCATTCGAAATCGGAATCCAAGTTGTTGTAGTGTCATCCCAATAGTAAAAACCGGGTGCGTTTACTCCCGAAGTCGTGGTCAAATACACCAACATTCCTTGTTGTGCAACAGTGGGATTGGTTGCGGGAAAAGCATCAACTTTCGGAATCAAAAGTCCGTCGGTGTTACTCGGAGTGGCCTGATTACTCGAACGAATATCGAGTTGTGCTTCGGGTGATGTCGTGTTGATTCCGACTTGACTAAACGACTGAAAAGCTATGATTAAAAGCAAAAAAGAAACTAGATTTTTCATTGTATTGCTTTATTTTTTAATAATTTTTTGAGTGTACAATCGGTTTCCTTTTTGAACCGACAGTAAATAAATTCCAGATGGGAAATCAGTCACATCAATGATTTCATTTACTGAATTTAACATCCATTGACCTAAGGATTGTCCCTGCAAATTAAGTAACGACAGTTGTCCATCAACCCATTCATCAACAACATTAATCGTAATAGTTTCGTATGTTGGATTTGGATATACTTTCACAACCTCTGAAGTCAACCATTCTTCGTTTACTAAGGATGGTGTTAATTTACACAACTCATTTCCTTGTGAACCAAAATAAGCTGGAAAATATATTTCATTCGTAAAATTTAGCATGTTAAAACCGTTGGTGGTAGTGGTAAAAACACTTATTTGTGGATTAATTTGTAGCGTTCCGGCTGTGGTTCCATCACTTTCAAACAATGTTTCTGCTCCGTTTTGTGAAACCGATCCTGTAAAGTAAAATTTGCCATTGAATTCATGCGAATAAGTAACCGAAAAAAGGGAAGGAAATGATTGTACCAAAACAGTTCCTATTGCAGTTCCATCTGTTTTGTACATTTCGACTCCTGAACCCGAATTTCCGAAAAAATAAACTTGATTATTGAACTTGATTATTCCTTTCGGACTGCCCGAACCAGGATGTGAACTCGCAGCGCCTACCGCAATGTCTTTGACTAAATAAGTGCCCAAATTGGTTCCGTCTGTTACCCATAATTCTCTTCCTAAATTACCATCCGTAGCTTCAAAATAGACTTTCTGCCCATCAGTAAAAAAATTTTGCGGATCAGAACTAAATCCCACCGTATTTATGTTTTTTACCAATACAGTTCCTGAATCAGTGCCATCACTCGCCCACAACTCGTTTCCAATAGTATTATCACCACTTTGAAAATAAAACCTGTTGTTTACAACAGCATGACTTCCGCCCGAAGTTCCAATTAATCCCGATTTTACCACTTGTGTTCCAGAGGTAGTTCCATCGCTACTCCACATTCCGTAACCACTTCCAGCATTTCCTTGAAAATAAATTTTGCCATTAAACACCAAAAAAGTAGCTGCTGAACTAAATGGATTAGAGTACTGATTGCCGAGCATTTGCGTTCCTGCTTCGGTTCCATCGGTAACCCAAAGTCCTTCTGATCGTGTTGGAGTAGATGCCTGAAAAAACAATAATCCGTTGCAAACTGTAAAATACCTTGGAAGACTGCTATACGCAACTCCGCCGCCTGTTGTTCCAGTCCAAATATCTTTTAATAATTGAGTTCCAGCTGCAGTACCATCGCTTGTCCACAGTTCGAGGCCGTGAATTCCGTCATCGTAGGTAAAATACAATTTGTTGTTGAATGTAGTCAAATACCAAACCACACCATTTCCAATAGTCGGGCCAATAAGTTCAGTTCCAGCGGTTGTTCCGTCTGAGGAATACAATTTATGATTCAATCCGTTTCCGGCCACAAAATAGATTTTAGAATTGAATTCGGTTAAATAACGTGGGCTAGAATCATTAAATCCAGGATTAACATCAGCAACCAATGACAAACTTTGTCCACTAGAACTAATTGAAAATAAAGATATTATAAGTGCAATGAGTAGTGTTTTTTTCATAATTCAATAATTTTAGGTAAAACTATTCTGAAATCAAGTTAACTATGAAAAAAATAGACGAATGAGCGAATTAATAGACGAATACGGTAAGCGAGATTTTTTCCTATATTTGAAATAGAAATTCCAGCTGTGAAAAAATTCAATTGCATTATTGTGGACGATGATGAAGTGGCGCGACTCAAAGTAGTTTCGATTGCTCGGAAGTTTCCCATCCTAAATATTATTGGCCATTTTGCATCACCAACGGCTGCTTTTGCTGTAGCTGAAAAAGAAAAAGTGGATGTGCTTTTTTTGGATATTGACATGCCTTCGATGACTGGATTGGAATTTCGAAAAAAATTGCTGGATGTTCCCGTTTGTGTGTTCATCACCTCGCATCCCGAACACGCAGTAGAAAGTTTTGAACTAGAAACCTTAGATTTTATCGTCAAGCCGTTGCGTGAAGAGCGATTTGTACAAACCGTCGCGCGCATCGAAGAATTCATGGAAATCAAACACAAAGCCGATTTGTTCGAAAGTAGTTTTGGCGACGATTTCATCTACATCAAAGACGGATATGAAAAAGTCAAAGTCAAATTGTACGACATTATGTATGTCGAAGCCTTAAAAGATTACTGCATTTTGGTCACGGCACACAAACGCTATTGCGTATTTTCGGGTATTGGAAATTTGTTGAAAGAAACGCATTTTCAATCTTTTGTACGAATCCATCGAAGTTTTGCGGTACAGAAAAATTTTGTCGAAAAAATCGGTACGCAAAGCCTTACGCTGATTAATTCGGCTATTCTTCCCATAGGAAATAGTTTCAAAGATAATTTATCCAACGCGTTATGAGAATCACGGTTGTACTTGCGGTATTCTTATGTGTTTTCGGACTCCAAGCACAACCTTCTAAAGCGATTACCGACTCGCTACTCAACGCATTACCCAAAGCGAAAAACGATACGGTTCGGTCGCGAATTTACATCCGATTACACGATAATTTGTACCAATCCAATCCCGAATTGGCTTTACACTACGCGCGAAAAGGATTGAAAATTGTGACGCAAATGAAGTGGGACAAAGGCATGTGTGCTTTTCATAATGACATCGGCAATAATTATATGGACCAAGGAAAACATAAAGAAGCCTTGGAGCATTATTTACAATCGCTCGAATATTCTAAAGAACTTCCGTTCATCCGAGTTTTAACCTTACAAAATACCAGCATTGTTTATTTTAAAGAGGAAAACATTCCGTTAGCGATGCGCTACAACAATGAGGCTTTTTCGTTGGCGCAGAAGGAAAAAATCAATTCAAGTATCGCCGAATGTTTAAACACCTATGGTTTAATTTATTCCCATCAAAAAAACAAAACAAAAGCCCAATCGTACTTTAAGAAATCGTACGAAATCTGGAAATCCGAAGGCAACAAAATGAAGCAAGCCATTGTTTTATCGAACCTGGGTGATGTTTCTGATGATTTAAAAACCAAAAGTGATTATTATTTACAATCCAAAGCCATTTGGGATGCCGAAAATCCGCGGTATTTATTGGCAGTTTCTAACGTCTTGGGATTGGTGGAAGTCAACCTTACATTAGCCAAAGATGAAGAACTTCGTCGGCAATTCGATATCTCTAAATCGAAAGCTCAGTTGCTCACCGAAGCTGAAAATTATTTAAAAGAAGCCATTATCCATTCGAAACAAGCTAACATTCAACAAAATTTGATGTTCGCTTACGGAAAAATGTCGGAGGTAAAAGAATTGCAAGGCAAGTACAAAGAAGCGTTGGATTACATTAATTTGAATTATGAATTGTACGTTTCGATTTTCTCTCAGGAAAACAAAAACAAAATTGCCACGTTGGAAAGCAAACAAAAACTAATGGCAAAAGACAAAGAAATTGCCTTAAAAAAAATCGCCATCGAGCAAAGTGAAAAGCAAAAATGGTATTTGTTTTCGGGAATTATTTTATTGGGAATTATCGGAGGTTTAGTATTCTATCAAAGTCAGAATCGAAAAAAAAACAATCAGATTTTACAACAATTGAATACCGAATTGGACGAAGCGAACCAAGCGAAAACTCGGTTTTTTAGTATTTTAAATCATGATTTACGAAGTCCAGTTTCGAATTTAATCGACTTTTTACATCTTCAAAAAGACAGTCCCGATTTGCTGGATGAAGCCACTAAAAGTCGGATTGAAAACACAACTTTAACGTCGGCTGAAAACTTACTCACTTCGATGGAAGACATTTTGCAATGGAGCAAAAGTCAGATGCAAAACTTTAAACCGCAACCACAAGAATTTGAAATTGCACAACTTTTTGAGGATACAAAAATGCACTTTTCGGGCGTGAATCACATCATGTTTCAATTTGAAAATCCCAATAATTTATCAGTAGTAACCGACGAAAATTACTTAAAAACCATCGTTCGTAATCTGACTGGAAATGCAATAAAAGCAATGACTGATGTTTCTAATCCAATCCTAATTTGGAAAGCAATTGAAGAAAATAATAAAACGATTTTGACCATCACTGATAACGGAAAAGGCGCCAACCATGACCAGTTCAAAGCGTTGTATGATGATAAAGAAGTGGTCGGAATCAAATCGGGTTTGGGTTTGCATTTGATTCGCGATTTAGCCAAAGCCATTAATTGTGAGATTACGGTCGAATCGAAAATCAATGAAGGAACGACGATTACCTTGAAGTTGTAATTGCAAAGAGTCTGAATCAAGTCCAGAATAAATAAAAAAGGTCTGTAAACCAAAACAGACCTTTTAAATCAACTACTAAAATAATTACTTGCCTAATTCAAGTAAAATTTCATTTCTGAATTATTGATTATTTGGAGTCATTTTGTCTGAAAGATTCGTTTCTGTTTCTCGGTTTAAAATTACTTCTTTGAATTCTCTCCCTAATGGTTTAAATCGCATTTCAGAATATTTAGAGACCAATCCGCCGCGTTCTTCATCGGCTCTTGAAGCCATAATTTGATAGGTGAAATTGACTTCAGAAACGCCATTGTTTAATTCTTTTACTTCAAAACTAATTGCCGTTTTATTGGCAACATATACTCCATTACATTCGCCTTCCAATTGAATAAATACATTTAACGGATGAGTCTCATCTACTCTAATGTTTTTTGATAAAATAGGATCTAAATTAATTTTCGCAAAACCATTTACTAATTTCCCACGTCCAATATCTTGAAAAAGTGCTTGTGGCGCTTCTGGCGCAACCATAATTCGTTCTTGATTATTGGTGTCTTTTACTAAAGTAGATACAACTCCTGTTCCTAAAATTTTATACACGGTATTATCAATAGTAGAACCAACTGCTGCTATCGACCGAACAGACCATGTTGGACCGCCATTAAAACCCGTCACATAAAAGATTCCTCCTAATTTATCTGTAGTGGAAGTGTTATTGTGATTGGCTCTTCCTTCCACTCCAACATTTTCTCCTGCGGCACTTACACCAATTCCTGTATTTACAGTTACTGTTGTTGCGCCTACAAGAGTTGAGCCTAAATCGGGTAAAAGACCACCACTAGAAACGGTCAATCCGGTCACATTTGCACTATTGTAACTCACAGTTGCTCCGTTATTTCTATGAATAGAAAATCTAGTTTGAAACGGATTTGCTACTAAATTACCTGCAAATGAATTGGTTGTATTGTTCATGCCAAATTCAAACTGACCAATAGCAGGATCAAAACTTAAATAAGCAGGATAATTAGTTGCCGACATTTGTCGAAATCCAGTATCAAAATAACTATTAAAATAAACTCCTGGATAATCTGAAACGAGTGCTAAACCAGCTGAATTGGCATTTAAATTAAAGGTTGCAACCGTATTTCCAACAGCACCTTGTGTTTGAAGTTTAGCTCTAGTTTGTATTGAGGTTCCAATTCCAACCAATCCATTTGGGTTTATTGCCATTGTTGACGGAGCGATAAAAGATGCTCCTAAAAGAATCTTTCCAGTATTGAAGTTTTTAATGGCCATATCACCATTTAACGCATCTGTAAAAAATGTCCCTGCTGTGGTTGCACCAATTTGAGCATATTCTGTAGTTCTACCTAAAGATAATGAAGAATATTCTGCATTATTACCACTTAAAATACGTAAACCAATTGTATTTCCGGGTGAAAATATATCTAATTTTACCGATGGCGCTATTGTTCCTATTCCAACATTTCCGCTTCCATTAGGAACAACAATTGCATAATTATTAGTTCCTCCATTTGCAGAAAAATAACCTGCATAATTGTTAGTTCCTCCATTTGAAATAAAGTAACCACTATAATTTGTAGATGTTCCAATTCCATTGGTAACAAAACTACCTCCATAATTTATAGCACCGCTTGATACTATAGCTCGAGTTCCATAATTGGTTGAAGTTCCAAATGCTTGAAAATAACCTGCGGTTGTTTGTATTGTACCATTATTTGCGAAAAAATCGGCTCCCGTTGACGTTTGCCCTCCTGTTGAATTAAAAACACCTGCCCAATTTCCTACAGAACCACCAATGGCTAAAAAATTTCCGCCATAATTAGTTGTAGTCCCTGGACCTGATGCTTCAAAATTCCCACCGTAATTGGTTGTACCACCGGTAGCTAAGAATTTTCCACCATAATTTTCAAAATTGACACCTTGTCCGAAAAAATCACCACCAACTCTTGTTGCGCCAACTCCTCCGTCACCTGTTGAACGTCCGCGCACACCAATTGTTGTGCCTGCATAAGTTGACAAATTAACTTGTCCGGTAACACCCTCTAATCCTCCAACAAAAGCTCCGCCTGTTCCATAACCTGAATTGTTGACTGAGACTCCAAAAACTCCAGTTCCATTAAAATTTCCAATCGAGGTATTTTGAAATAGAGACGTTGGAACTCCAGTTTGCGTACCTACAACATGAAATGTATTCGAAGGATTTGCAGTTCCAATTCCAACATTTCCAGTTGTTTGTTTTACCCTTAAACGTTCTAAATTATTAGTTCCAATGACAACATCATTGGCATCGGTTGTTCCAACAAAATTCTCCGTTGCTACAATAGCAGATGTTCCATAAGTAACCGGAATTGCTGGATCATTTATTGTTATGTTTCCGTTCAATTTCCAATCATTAGAATTTGAACTTGAAAATGGCGACCATACTGTTCCGTTCCAATAGTAATATCCTGGTGAAACTCCATTTATTCCTGCAATTGTTGCTGTATTATAAATTAGTGTTGCAACCGGTAAAACTCCACCTTGCGGATTTACAACAGGAGCAGCTACATTACTTGCGGTTAGAGCAATTCGGGGTAATAAAACACCGTTAGTTGTAGACGAAATATCTAACATTGCATTAGGCGTAATGGTTCCAAAACCTACAGTTCCGCCACCACTAGGCACTACAATTCCATAATTTTTATTTCCTCCTGAAGCAGCAAAAAAACCACCATAATTAGTTGTTCCAACAGCAGTTACCGTTTGTGCATTAAAATTTCCGCCATAATTTGTAGAGTTATTTCCTCCGCCTGCAGTGGCAAAAACACCACCATTTAAAGAATTTGCCGGTCCGTTTCCTTGCGATTGTGAACCCACATTTTTTGGACCATTTAAAGCCGTAAAAAAACCTCCAAAATTTTCAGTTGATAGTGTTCCGTTAGCTAATAAAGCGCCACCCGTATTAATATCCCCACCATTTGCAGCGGCATTGATTCCGTATCTGTTTCCGGTTGAACTTGGACCAGTCGAAACAAATTCACCCCCAAAAGTAGTAGCTCCAGCAGATCCGAAATTTATGGCTTGAATACCATAAGCATTTCCTGTAAATTTTCCTCCAATACCAAAAGCTGGATTATTAGTTGATCTTCCTTCTATTCCTATTCCGTTGCTGTTTCCTACAACTAAATTTTCAGAAAAAGTTGCAGCTGTTCCAGCAATATTGGTAACTACATGCAATCTATTTGAAGGGCTTGCTATTCCTATACCTATATTCCCAGAGGCTTTTTTTATTCTTACTCGTTCAATAGTGTTAGTTCCAATGACAACATCACTTGCATCAGTTGTTCCTATAAAATTTTCGGCAGCTAGAATTGTTGATGTTCCATAAGTTAACGGATTAGTGGGATTAGTTGTTGAAGTATTTCCGTCTAATTTCCAATCATTTGAAGTTGAACTTGAAAATGGTATCCACAACGAACCATTCCAATAATAATATCCTGGAGCAACTCCATTTACACCTGCAACGATAGCTGTATTATAAATTAACGTTGAAACGGGCAAAGCGCCACCTTGCGGATTGACTACTGGCGCAGCTACATTATCTGCAGTTAAAGCAATTCTCGGGATTAAAAAACCATTCGTTGCAGACGAAACATCTAACATTGCGTTTGGAGTTGTGGTGTTGATTCCGATTTGGGTGAATCCACTTAAAGATAATAGAAGCACAATTGAAATGAATAGTCTTTTTTTCATACCATCAGTATTTGAACTACAAACTTCAAAATAAATAGGCTTTAATTGTATCACGTAAAAGGGTGATTTTTAATACTAAAATTGGATTATTGCTTTTTTATGTTCAATATTTGTTTAGATTTTAAAATATATCAACTAATTTGAAGCAATGAGAAAAATAATAACTTTAGTCTTTTTGACAGTTACATTTATGTGTAATCCTCAGTCACTTCAGGAAAAAAATAAAAAACTAAAGACCTTAAAAAACGACACAACAAAGGCAAAAATATTAGGGAATATTGGTTATGATTATGGAATAAAAAATCCAGATTCTGCGTTTTATTATTTTAATGAATCCAAAAAATTAAGTGAGAAACTGAATCATTATTCTGGTCAAATACGATGTAATATTAATATTGGCGAAATCCATCGGCAAATGGGAAACTATGAAAAATCGCTACAGTATGATTTGATGAATATACAACTTGCCGAACAACATGGAACGCGTGTTCAAATTGCAAATTGTTATACAAATCTAAGTACAACTTATCATTATTTGATAAAATTTGATTCGTGTGCTAAGTACGATTTGAAAGCTCAAAAAATATATGAATCGTTGGATGACAAATCAGAATTGGTTACGTTTTATTCTAATTTAGCCGAATCGTACACTGAAAGACATTTGTATAAAAAGTCATTAGAATACGGGTTCAAAGCACTTAATTTGAGTAAAAAAGGTTTTGGAACTCAATTGGATCTTGCTTATGTTTTATCAGCGATTTCAACAGCACACCTCTGTTTAAATCAAAATCAAAAAGCACTTCAGTATGCAGAAAAAGCATTAGTAATATCAAAAAAAGAGAACGAATATTATCTACAACAAATAATTCTGGGGAATACTATTTTGATAAAAATAAACCAACAAAAATATGCTGAATTGTTTCCGATTGTGAATGATATGGAACGCATAAAAGGAAACATAAACTCTATTGAATACGATGCCAATATTTTGTTGCATCGTGGCATTGCTTACTACTATACTAATGAAGTACAAAAAGCAAAAGAATTTATTTTGAAAGCACTCGCCATAAGTGAGCCCAACAATTTAAGTGTTATTACCAAAAATGCTTACGGCTATCTCAATAAAATTGAAGCTGTGTTGGGGAATTATTCGAAATCTGATGGTTATGAATCTAAGAGAGATTCCATCAATGAACTTCAATTAAATGAAAGCACTCTGAAAAACATACAAGAACTTGAAAAAAGGTATGAAAGTCAAAAAAAACAAACCGAAATAATAAACCTAAAAGTCAAAAACGACAAAAAAACAACGCTAAATAAAATTTTAATTGGCTCATCAATTGGATTGATTTTATTGGGATATCTTGGCTATCGCAATTTTAGAACCAAACAAAAACTTCAAAATTTAAAAATATCGGAACTCGAAAAAGACAAACAATTACTTGCTATTGACTCCATGATGAAAGGTCAAGAAGAAGAGCGAAGTCGAATTGCCAAAGATTTACACGATGGTCTTGGCGGTTTATTGTCGGGAACTAAATTATCCTTTACAACTATGAAAGAAAATCTAATTTTAACTCCCGAAAATGCCATTCAATTCGATAAATCATTGACAATGTTGGACAACACAATGAGTGATTTACGAAAAGTAGCTCACAATTTAATGCCCGAAGCTTTGGTTAAATTTGGCTTAAATGAAGCGTTGAAAGACTTTTGTTCGAACATTCAATCTACAAAAACAGTCAAAGTGATTTATCAACAACTTGGAACCGATGAAAAATACGAAAACACTACCGAAGTTTTCATCTACAGAATCATACAAGAATTGGTCAACAATGCCTTAAAACATGCTCAAGCAAAAGAGATTCTGGTTCAATTAGCCACGCACAAAAACAGTATTCACATAACGGTTGAAGATGACGGAATTGGTTATAATGCAGCTGCAATTCAAAGTAAAAAAGGAAACGGTTTAAACAATACTGATTACCGTGTAAACTACTTAAACGGGACAATTGACACCGTTTCATCTCCAACAAATGGAACTGCGGTAAACATTGAATTCAAAATCTAATATGATAGAAGTATATATAGTTGATGATCATTTAGTGGTAATTGAAGGCATCAAATCGGTACTCCAAACGGATGCAGCCATTGAGGTCGTTGGTTCTGCAACTAATGCCCAAAAATGTGTTCAATTTTTTGAAAGTCACTCTGCTCATGTCATTTTAATGGACATTAGTTTACCTGATTTTGACGGAATTGAATTGTGTCGATTGATTACCCAAAAGAGTCCAAACATAAAAGTATTGGCGCTAAGCACTTTTGAGCAAGGAAGTTACATCAAAAAAATGATGGAAAGTGGCGCGAGTGGTTATCTTCTCAAAAACTCAAGCAAACAAGAAATCATTGAGGCTATAAAAACCGTTCATTCGGGCGGAACGTATTTGTGTTTTGAAGCAGGAAGATCTTTAAAAAACTCGTACGAAGAACAGAACAAATTACCTTCACTAACTAAACGTGAAAAAGAAGTATTAGTAAAAATATCTCAAGGTTATACCAATGCTCAAATCTCTGAAATGTTATTCATAAGTATTGACACCGTTGACAGTCATCGAAAAAATTTATATTCGAAATTAAATGTCAAAAACACAGCGATGTTGATAAAATTTTCTATTGAAAACCATTTACTCTGATTTAGATTCATAAAAAAAAGCCTAATCTCGTTTTGTAGAACTAGACTAGACCTTTTGTTTATGATAAAATGCCTTATTGTAACAACGCGTCCACCGCATCAGTATACGTTTTTTTCGGTGCAACACCTACTTGACGACCTACTACTTCTCCATTTTGAAAAATCAAAACTGTTGGAATGTTACGCACACCATATTTAGCAGCGAATTCCTGATTTGCATCTACGTCTACTTTTCCAACTACTGCTTTTCCTTCGTATTCTGAAGAGATTTCGTCAATAACTGGTCCAACCATTCTACACGGTCCACACCAAGCTGCCCAAAAATCTACTACTACGGGTTTGTCTGATTTCAATACTACTTCGTCAAAAGTAGCATCTGTTATTGCTAATGCCATATTTTTTTATGTTTAAATTTTGAAAATATTTCAAGTTTCAAGTAGCAAAGATAGACAAACAATTTATAGTTGAAATGTAACTTGTATTACTTTTGGCTATTTTTTAATTGATTAATTCAATAAAGCCGTTAATTCTTCTTTGTTGGAAACCGAATTGATTTTTTGAAGTACAAAATGATGATTTGATTTACTAGTGTCCAACACTTCCATTTTTCCCCTACTGTAAATATACGCGTCACCTTCCGCATCAAAAGCGACAAGTGTTGTTCCGCTTGACGGACTGTAAGCAAACCGACTCGGACTGTACCCATTGTAACCGTCATACCTTAAAATTCCGTTGATTGTATCATCAATGATGTAAATAAAAATCGGAGTGATTTTGTTTTGGTTTTCATCGCTGTATTCGGCGTGCACAATCAGAGGTTCAACTAAGCGCCGAATTTGATCACAGTTGAAAATTCCCAACGATGAAATACTCAATTGTTGCCGAACTGCATTGACCGAATTGTTAATCATTCCGATGTTTTTTTGAGCGCGTTCCAATACTTTGATTCGGTCCAAACAATCCTTAACTTTTTTATCTTCGATTTGGTTGTACCGACTGAGCATCACTTCTTTATTCTCGTCGAAATAATCCACCCATTCATCCCTACTCAATTTCTTTTCATCGCCTGTCATAAATTCTTTATTGAACTCCCAAAAACTGTACACCAATTGGTTTATTCTTCTTATGGAATCTTTGGTCGTGTACCGAATGTTTTTGATTCTTGATAATTCTTTGCTTTTTTTAACGATAACAAAGTCTTGTTTCTTGGCGAAATTTTCCCGCTTTTTGAACTGAATCTGGCGGTTGTTGATTTGATTGGAAAGATTCGTAACAATCAGTCGTTTTTGCTCATCAAAATCGGCTACTTGCACACTGTCCAACTGTTTTTCTCCTAATGAATCTGTGATGGAAATCGTATATAAATTTTCATTCAGTTTTTTGATTCCGATCAATGCTACTGATTTTGAATTGTATTTTTCTGTAGCTTGTTTCGGAATCCACCGAATGCCATTCAACTTACCGAGGTACGAATTGGTTTTGGATACAAATTGAATGGAATGGTCGTCATTGGTAGAAAGTTTACATTTCACTTCGTACGATTTCTGATGGTTCAAATGGGTTCGTTTCATTCTTTTTGCCTCAGAAATTTGATATTGAACCGTTTTCTTTTTCTTCAAATTATAGGGTTCCAATTCGCGTTCGGTGAAATTAATTTTTTGGTACAAAGAATCGGTACTCGAAGCAAATAACTTTCCCATTTTTAGGTGCTGGCTGATTTGATAGCACGAATTTTGTAATGCCGTCAGACGATTATCGTTTACAACCGAATCAATACCAGCTGGTTGTATTTGAATAAACTGAACGATATCAACTACGCCTTTTTGTTCCACTTTGGCGGTAATGTTTCTTTCTTTTTCTACCCATTTATTGGTTGTTTCGTCAAACACATAAAAATTCAAATCGGGTAAATCTTCGGTTAGTGGAAAATCTAAATTGATGTTTTTATCCTTGTCCAAAAAAACTTCTTCGCCTTGATGTGTGGCTCTAATTTTAAACATGCCACCCGAATTAAACACAAAATTTTCTCCATCTTGTTGATGATCCATCGGAATGTTTCCGAGGATAAAATCAACCGGATCGCGGTATTCGATGTAACTCAACTTGACTTCTCCAACCACTCGATTTCCGTCTTTATCTACAAAGGCATTTTCGGGAATGTCAATAATGGTTCCTGATGGATAGTCCACTTTTTGTGGTTCTGAAGCCGAAAAAGTGACTACTTTCTCTGCGATGGCAAATCCGCCCACGGAAAGTGTATCATCTAGTTTTTTCTGAATTTTCACCGTTACACGGCGGTTTTGTGCTTTTCCAGAATCGGATTCATTTGCGGCAATCGGCTGACTTTCGCCTTTCGCCACAAAGCTTATTTTTCGGTTGAAGAATCCTTTATGTACTAACAAATCGGCTACCGCAAGAGCGCGTTGTGCCGATAAATTATCGTTATAATTGTCATTTCCATCGCTGTCGGTATGCGCAGATAATTCGATGGAATACTGATGGGCATCCGTCAAACTTAAAACAGCTTCTTCGATTTTTTGCGTTTCAGCTTTTGAAATCACACTGCTGGCGCTTTCAAAATAAACGGTTAGTTCTTTTACTATTGGAGTGGTGTTTTGCGAAAAACCAAGTGTTGTTCCTATCCAAAGAAACCAGAAACTCATTCGTACCATTGACCTCATATATTTGTCTTTCTAGTATAGATGTAAGAGAACGCAAAAAGGTTGGAAGACGTATTTTATTTAAGCTGTTTTTTTTATTGTTTTAATTGATTAATAGTTTCACTGCTAAAATATGCTTACAATTTCCTCTGTCGTTTTGATGGTCCAAATACCACTTGCACGTGCATCTGGATTGATTTTGGTCGATTACAACTGTATGAGGAATTCCATCGCTTCCTTTTACATGTGCTTCCACTTTAGTAACGGATTGACTGATGATTTTTACATCTTCGTCTTGAAGTAATTTTTGTGCATTTTTCAACCTCGGATTTAAGGACAAAATCCGTTGCATTTTAAATGGCAGCCTTCTGTAGTAATGTTGATTTTCAATTAAATCGAAACCCAGCATTCCCATACTTGAAAGGTTGGCAATTAATGCATCAGAGGAAGTAAATGAAATATCGTTTTCAATCGCAATCATCGATGGCTGAAACAATTTATTGGGTTCCAGTTGATTATTTAAACTCAGAACCCATTCTAATGGAATATCAGTAATTAAATGCTCAAGTGCTTTTCCTTCTCCAGAAAAACCACGATATGCATCCGCAGAAAAAGAAATAGTAAATCGCAAATTGGCCATCATTAAAACGAAAGAACAAGCTTGTTTATCATCACTTTGATATACAAACATGCTGTCTATAAACGGCAACAAATTATCAATTAAACGCAATCTATGGGCAGAACCTACCCTAACAGATGCATCACTTTCTAAAGTTGAAAACATAAACTTGGCGGCTCTTTTGACGATAAACAAATCACTTTTAACCGATTTTGGAAACGATTGGAACAATTGAATCGCATTCATTTTATTGAGTTCAAAAACCAAATTCATTTCGGATAAATAATGCTGAACACTTGTCAATCCTTTAATCCATCGGTTCGGCAAAGCAACTTTTTTTTCTACATTTTCCCCTTTATCTGTACTGATGGTAACTTCTTTACTTCCTACGGATAAAATCATATTTTCCTCTTTTTTTACAGAACCCAATGCATTAATCATGGGTTCGTTAAAGTCAACATTTGTAGTTCCGCTCGCAATAAATTCGCCATCAACATGACTGGGCATTAAATCCAATCGGGCATAGACTCCGTTGCACGATGAAAATCCTTCAAATCGTATTTGTTCATTTCCTGAAGTAACAATTGGATCTCTCAATGCAGCTAGTTCTTGAGCAGTAAGTGCAAATCGAGATCGAACCGTTTTTGAGATCGTAGTTAAACACTTAGCAACCAAAAAGGGTTCCTTAATCCTTCCCCAGAAAAAACATGGAACGGAGCTAATCTCTTGAATTTCAGCATGATGCGACAAGCTTAAATCGATGTCTTTTTCTTTTCTAATTAAGGATGAAAAGGAGTGATTGCTAATTTCTACTTCATTAAAATGATTCATGAATTTATAATTTTAGAAGGTTGTCAATCAGTTTCTTCAAGGTAGTGTTTTGTTTCCATTTTTCTAATGAAACTTTTAGCTCATTTGATAAAGTTCCACTGGATTTTACTTTTAAATCATATAAAATTTCAACTAACTTTTTAGTATTCGTCGGCACTTTCTCTTCCAAAGAAAAAGCAAGTAACAATTGCTCAATCGTGTATAGTAAAAAATTATTATGCAACGAACTTACATTTTTTAACATCGATAAATTTTCAATATACCGCTGAATCGTAGCATATTTGGATTGATGTAATTCAATGATTTTCTGGGTAAACGCTTCACTATTTAATTGTTTTTTCTCAATAAGATGTAATAGAACTTCTGTTGAAAGTAATCGGACTTCTTTTTTGTCGGCCAACTGCGAACAAACCAAAAACCAATTCGAAAAATACCCTATTTTAAAAAAAGGTTGGAGCATGTGTTTTAAAACCTCGGTGGAAGTTATTTCAGAAAAAAAACTTGCTCTTCGGTACTCATTCGTATACAAAGAAGCAAAAATGGGTTCCGTAAATATTGGCATCAAACCAAAATAGGTCTTTACATCATAAACACTTACAGCTTCAGCATAATTGTAGGCGTACTCCCAATAATCTGTAAATTTTGTTTTGGGGTTTTTTATGTTGTACGAGTAATAGAAATACGTTTTGTCAGTAGACGCACTAAAATTTGACACCAACTCCATTTTCTCCTCGTATCTGGTTTTTTTATCATAATCAACATAGGTATATACTACAGTTTCGTTCGTCAACTTGGCTTCACAAGAGGCTGAGGCAAAGGGAATATTTTTGTAAATGGTAGTATCTAATACTTCAAATTTGTGGAAAGGCAAACGCAATCGAGAAGTCATTATCACACAATCTAAATAGGATTTATCCGAAATTTCTACGTGATTTAGTGTTTTGTCATCAATTACTTTCTCTAATCTTTTATTCTGTTGAGCAACAAAATTTAGCGCTTTTTGAAATACATTTCTGTTCCCATGCAAACTATTTTGGGACATTAATGCACTGGCTTTTACGAAGGCAACATCATTGTCTTCTTCTAAAAGAATTTGGAATATTTGCTTGAACTTGTCTGATAATTTATTTACTAAATCAGTTGATTTTGAATCAAATTTTTGAATCATTCTGTTGATGGCTATCATCAAATCGTACTGATTTATTTTTAACTTTTTCGTTTCATAGTTTACGATTCGCTCCAACAAGACATTCGCTTCAATGAAATAAGGGTAATGAGTTGGCATCGACAATAATGAAACGTTATCTTTAGCATTGTAGGTCGCAAAAATGTATTCTATGAGGTGTTTTCGTATCGAAAGTAATTTATTTGAAGTATCATCGTCTGAAAAATTGACTTTTGACGCTCCATTATTCATGATTAAATTTAAAAGAACCGTCAAATCGTACCGAGCTGCTTTTCCTTTATAGTTATCATTTATGGGCTTTTGGTAAATTTTCAGTTTGGTTGGGAAATCGGTTGGGAAAAGATTCTTTTTTGTTAAAAACGCGTTTAACACGAGTTCAAAATCGATGGGATTATCCGAATTAACAGCATTTCCAATGGCATAAAAAACATCATCCCAATTGTCAAAATCTGGAATTTTTTTGAAGTCAAAATTAGCGCTTTGCTCTTCATCCACTTCATCGCTAAGCGACTCAATCACTGCATTATCGCCCATTAAAAATGATAAATCAATTGAAATAGAACCCAACATTTGATCTCGATACGCAGACAATACTTCAATTAATGACGCATCTGCGCTTTGAGCATATTTGACTATCAAATTTGACGCTCTTTGTTGTACTTCATAGTCATTAATAATAAATACTTCCGCTGTTTTTTGAAGCAATATCGATTGTAAATTGGGATGTTGCTTGGCATATCTTTCAAAAATCTGAAGAATAGAAATGATACTTGTTTTAGCATCATAATTGCTCATGATGGATGAAGTCCAATCAATAAATTCTTCTTTATTGAACGCATCTTCAAAAGCAATTCTCTTAATCAATTTCACTCCAAAATTATATACCGTTTTATTGGAAATGGGCAACAGCAAAAAGATCTGGTTTTGAAATTGCATTAATTCACTTGGCGTAGGCTTAAGATTTTCCAACAGTGATCGAAAGAAACTTAATTGTCCGTTATTCCAGTTTTTGGTTTGGATCTCGATACACTTTTCAATGACAAACAAACGGTCTAATTTTCCTTGACTGATTAAAGTTACTAATACAACTTCCCAAGCTTTTTGTTGCTTTTGCCCTTCAACATGTAGTGTAGTGTAATTGTGAAAATTAGTCGGATACTCAAACAATAGTGGAATATCGCGCTGATACACCGTTTTATTTTCGAAAAGGTATTTTACATCGGTAACCGCTTCAAAATCCCAAAAACTAATATCTGAAATTGTTGCTACAACCAGTTCAGGATTAAAGTGCAAATAGCCTTTTCCTTCTAAATAAAGCAACTGCTGATACTGAATTTTTCCCCATTGTGATTTTAATGTTTGTTCGAGAATAAAATCATTCAACCAATTGGGTTTAAAATAATCTACAACCTTTTCTATATACGAAAATTGAACTTCTCTTAGTAATGAGTAAACTTCCGTCCATGACTTTACATCAGTTTTATTCATCAAAGCCAATGCTGCTAATGCAACACTATCAATTTGAATGTCGCTTCCTCTTCTTTTCCATAAATTTTTATCGGTATCTATGTATTCATCATAAAATTTTCTAAGAATTTTTAATTCTTTGACGAATTGTGCTTTGATGTTTTTGTCGATTAACTTCAGAAAATCAAACACCGAAAACAACGCTTCTTTTTCAAGAATTTGAGTGAAGCACTCTTTAGCTTCTTCAAACGTATTAAATTGTGTCGGAAGCGCGACAGATGTTATGGTAACCTTTTTCGCGCCTTCGCCTATAATTTCTTTTTCTTTACTTTTAAAGAATGAAATTGCATCCACTTCATTTTCAAAATCATATCGTATAAAATTACTGAAACTTGTGTACAACACATAAGTGTCTTTTCGTTCAAGAGCTATATTATATCCGTTTTTGTTTTTGTAGAATTGGGTATATTCCATAATGTACTTTAATTGAGTTTAAAATTCACCTGTAACTTCTCCAATTCTTCTAAAAGTTCTTTGGATATTTTGACTTTTAGTTTTCTACTCGGCATCGCTAATCGAGTAACCACTCTATTTTCTTCGGTTATTGTTGGAGTAGTTTCCAATACCGGATCGTCTTCCATCTCCGTTTCTACATCCAAATCATCGATGTCAATTTCGGCTTCAATTAGCGAAGTTTCATCAACGGGTTGTTCTATTTTTACGGGAGCAACCTCCACTTTTTTAATGATTTTTTCGACTTCCACTACTTCAAAACTCACTTGATGATCGCCTTGATTTGCTTGAAAGACTTCGTTTAATTTCTGAATCAGATTCTGATGCAAATCGTAAATATCCAACTGAATCGCTATCTTTTTAGCAAAAGTCGGAAGTACATCGGCTAGTAATTTAGCATCTTGAAAGGTAATTCGCGGTTCCGATTTTTTTCCGGTTTCTCGGTTTACCCAACCGTCTTTGACGTTGATTTTGAAATAAATAAACTGATTGTTCACCAGGAAATGTCGGAATTTCAAATATTCTTCATCAAAAATTCTAAAGTCGTGGCTTTCGTCATAGCCTTCCAACGTAAACATCGCCCAATCTTTTCCGTTCTTCCCGGTTCGGTATTGGACATTGGTTACGATTCCGCCAAAAGTGAGCGTTTTCCCAATCAGGTTTTCCAGACTCTTTAAATGTGCCAATTTCACATTACAGAAATAGCTCATTTCAAATTTGTAATCGTCAAGCGGATGACCCGAAATATAAATTCCGACTACTTCTTTTTCTTTAGCCAATTTTTCCATTGTGCTCCAATCTTCGCACGGCGGCACAACGGGTTCGGCAATTTGAACATCGCTTGCTTCGCCAAATAAACTTACTTGCGACGAATTTTCGTTCTCCTGAAACTTTGATCCGTAGCGGATTGCTTTTTCCAAAAACGTAATTCCTTCGCCTTCGATATGGAAATACTGCGCCCGATGCGTATCGGTAAAACAGTCAAATCCGCCCGCATACGCTAAACTTTCAAATGCTTTTTTATTCGCTGCACGCAAATCAATTTTCTTGGCTAAATCAAAAATCGATTTGTACGGCGCGTCTTTTCTATTTTGAACAATCGTGTCTACGGCATTCGCGCCAACGCCTTTCACAGCGCCCATTCCGAATCGAACGGCGTATTGATCATTAACCGTAAATTTGTAAAACGACTCATTCACATCCGGACCCAAAACGGTCAATCCCATGCGTTTACATTCTTCCATAAAAAACGAAACTTGCTTGATGTCGTTCATGTTATTCGACAACACCGCAGCCATGTATTCTGCTGGATAATTGGCTTTCAAATAGGCAGTTTGATACGCAATCCATGCGTAACACGTAGAGTGCGATTTGTTGAACGCATATTCGGCAAACGCTTCCCAGTCTTTCCAGATTTTCTCTAATTTTTCGGCAGAATGTCCTTTGGCTTCGGCTTGTGAGATAAATTTCGGCTTCATTTTATCCAAAACGTCGCGCTGTTTTTTTCCCATCGCTTTACGCAAAACGTCGGCGTCACCTTTGGAGAAATCGGCTAATTTTTGCGACAAAAGCATTACTTGCTCTTGGTATACGGTGATTCCGTAGGTATCTTTTAGCAATTCTTCGCACGCATCCAAATCGTACACAATGTCTTCCTCGCCATTTTTTCGCTTGATGAAACTCGGAATGTATGCAATCGGACCCGGTCGATACAATGCGTTCATGGCAATCAAATCGGGGAAAACCGTCGGCTTCAATTCCTTCATGTATTTTTGCATCCCCGGACTCTCATATTGGAAAATCCCAACCGTTTCGCCTCGTTGAAAAAGTTCATACGTTTTGACATCATCAATCGGAAAGGCATCGGGATCAATGTCTTTACCCGTGCGGTACTTTACTAATTTTACCGTGTCTTTAATTAACGTAAGGGTTTTCAATCCCAAGAAGTCCATTTTCAATAATCCGGCACTTTCTACGACCGAGTTATCAAATTGGGTGACGTACAAATCGGAATCTTTGGCCGTTGCCACGGGAACGAAATTGGTAATGTCGTCGGGCGTGATGATGACACCACAGGCGTGGATTCCGGTATTGCGCAGATTTCCTTCTAATATTTGTGCTTGCTGAATGGTTTCGCCGCCCAAATCGCTGGCTTTTCCAAGCGCAATTAATTCTTTTACTTTATCAAAATCTTCCGGACGAAGTGCTTTTTTGAGCTTGTCTTCTTCCATCGAAAAAATCTTGGCCAAATTCAAATTCAGCGGAATCAATTTGGCAATTTTATCGGCTTCAAACAACGGTAAATCCAATACGCGTGCGGTATCACGAACCGATGATTTGGCGGCCATGGTTCCGTAGGTAATGATTTGCGCCACTTGTTTGGAGCCGTATTTGTTGATGACGTAATCCATAACTTTACTCCGCCCTTCATCATCAAAATCGATATCAATATCGGGAAGTGAAACCCTGTCTGGATTAAGGAAACGCTCAAAAAGTAAATTGTACAGCAACGGATCGATGTTGGTGATTCCGAGGCAATACGCCACTACAGAACCCGCAGCAGAACCACGACCAGGACCAACAGAAACGCCCATATTTCGAGCTTCAGCGATGAAATCTTGTACAATCAAAAAGTAACCGGGATAACCCGAATTTTCGATAGTGAGCAATTCAAAATCGATGCGTTCTTGAATCTCAGGTGTAATTTCAGCATATCGTTTTTCGGCTCCTTTGTAAGTTAAATGCCGTAAGAACTTATTTTCGCCTCGTTTTCCAGCATCGGATTGATCTTCTTCCACCAAAAATTCTTCGGGAATATCAAATTTGGGTAGCAAGACTTCACGAGCCAAATTGAAAATTTCGATTTTATCTACAATTTCGGCAATGTTTGAAATGGCTTCGGGCACATCGGCAAAAAGCTTTTTCATTTCTTCACTCGACTTGAAATAGTATTCCTGATTGGGTAATCCGAAACGGTATCCGCGACCGCGACCAATAGGCGTAGATTGTTTTTCACCATCACGAACACAGAGTAAAATATCGTGCGCGTTGGCGTCTTTTTTATTGATGTAAAATGAATTGTTCGTCGCCACCGTCTTCACCTGATGTTTTTGCGCCAAAGTAATCAGCGACTGATTCACCCGATTTTCATCTTCTTGATTGTGGCGCATCAACTCGATGTATAAATCGGATGCAAATTGTTCTTTCCACCACAGCAGTGCTTCTTCGGCTTGATTTTCACCGAGATTGAGCACTTTGCTCGGAATTTCTCCATACAAACTACCCGAAAGCACTATAATATCATCTTTGTATTTCTTGATGATTTCTCGGTCGATGCGCGGCACATAATAAAATCCGTCGGTATACGCGATGGACGACATTTTGGCCAAATTATGGTAGCCTTTTTTGTTTTTGGCTAAGAAAACCACTTGATACCCGTTGTCTTTTCGGGTTTTATCTTTGTGGTTGTCGCACACAAAAAACTCGCATCCCACGATGGGTTTAATGATGGTTTCGGTTGGAATTTCTCCCGCTTCGAGTGCGGCTTTGTTTTTGGCTTCGGCCGATTTATTGTGGTATAAAATATCGCGTACAAAGTGAAACACGCCCATCATATTTCCGATGTCGGTCATCGCCACGGCGGGCATTTTATGTTGAATCGCCGCAGCCACCAAATCTTTTACCGCAACGGTCGATTGCAAGACCGAAAACTGAGTGTGGTTGTGGAGATGCACAAAATCGGCGTCGACTAGAAGTTGTTTGTTTTCTGAAAGCGTTTCTTTCGAAATCGGAACGTTTCCTTTTTCGCCAAATTGCTGACGAATGGCATCCGAAGCTTCTTTGAGATTGATGTGTTGCAGTCCAATGAGTTGTATCGGCCGCGGATTTTTATGTTGAAAATTTTCGAAATAATCGGGTGTTACGTCGAGTTCTTCTTTGGTGAAAATTTCGGTTCGGATTAATTCTAAAAAGCAACGCGTGGTCGCTTCAACGTCGGCGGTAGCATTGTGTGCTTCTGCAAATGGTTGGTTGAATAAAAACTGATGTAATTCGGTTAACGTGGGCAATTTAAATTTTCCGCCGCGTCCACCGGGAAGTTTGATCAATTCGGCGGTTACTTCGGTACACGTATCCAAAATTGGCATTTGTGTCATGGGAGATTCGATTCCCAATCGGTAGAATTCACAACCCATGATGTTAATGTCGAAACCTACATTTTGTCCGACAATGAACTTGGTTTTGGACAGCGCATCATTGAATTTCCCCAACACTTCTTGAAGAGCAACACCTTGTTGTTGGGCTAATTCGGTTGAAATTCCGTGGATTCGTTCAGCATCATACGGAATATTAAAACCATCGGGTTGTACCAGATAATCTTGGTGTTCAATAAGATTTCCCATTTCGTCGTGCAATTGCCAAGCGATTTGAATACAGCGCGGCCAATTGTCGGTATCAGAAATGGGTGCGCCCCATCTTTTGGGAAGTCCGGTGGTTTCGGTGTCGAATATTAAATACATAGTTTTAAAAAATCAAAAGTCAATGGCAAAATCAATAAGAAATTCCGCTCCAATCCGCTCCAATTTCGGAATTTGAAATGTTTTTTTGGGATGTATCAAAAGTACATTTTACCGAATAGAATATCAATTTTAGTTATCAACAAATGGAAAGTTTTACGGATACATTTTGAGAAGTTTCAGATTTAATTGCAAGAACGAATTAAACGAAAAAATCCTCTTTCAAACCACAAGAAAGAGGATTTAATCACTATAAAAAACTACTAACTATTCTATTTTTGTTCCAATTGCGCAATACGTTGCAACACTGATTCGAGCAGTGCTTTCTGCTGATCGAGTTCGGCTTTGAGCGTTTGGTTTTCGGATTGTAATTGGGTGTTTTTAGCACTCAATTCTTTGATTGCATTTACCGAAGCGATTAAGATGGGATGGATATTAAAGTTTAGAAACCCGTCGGCATCGGTTCCGACTGCATCGGGGAAAATCGGTTGTACTTCTTGAGCGATAAAACCCGGGAATTCGGTATCTAATACTTTTTGTTCAAAAGTACGTTCTCCATTATTTTTATAATTGAAACGAATCGGATTGAGTTGAAGAATTTCGTTCAATCCTTTGGTGTACTTTCCGTTAATGGTTTTGAGACGTTGGTCGGAAACAATGGTCCACGTATTGGTTCCAGGTTTTCTTCCTTGGTCGAAAGACAGTTCAAATTGTCCTAAGGGATTGTTAGTTCCGATACCTACACTACCTCCGTGGGTAATTCGCATTCGTTCGATTAGAGTTCCACCAAAGTTAGTTTTAAACATCAAATAGCCTGAGCTACTTATATTTGTTGCCAGTGTTTTTCTGGCCTCGATAGAACCAAAAACACGCATATTAGCTGCCAAATCATCGTTGTATCCGCCCAGCGTAATTGAGGCTCCAACATCAATGTTTTGTGGATTCGTTGTCATCACATGCAAGTTTCCTCTTGTTGTTGAACCAGTTACAATATTATCATCTAAAATTTCTAAACGTGTTAGAGGATTGGTTGTACCGATTCCGATATTACCCTGTTCGTTAATGCGAAATCGTTCCAAATTATTAGTTCGGAATGCTATTGGCTGATTATCTGCTGTTCCCACAAATTGTGTAGCAGGATTTGTACCTGTATTTCCTGTTAAACCCCAAGCACTAAAGTTTAGATCTTCCCAAGCTGCAACTCCGTTAACATCGCTGGTGAGTACTCTTCCTATAGCTTGAGTTCCATCTACTAATCTAAAACTACCCGCAACATGCAATCGGTTTAGAGGGTTTGCGGTTCCGATACCTACATTTCCGGTGGTAGCAATTCGAATTCCTTCAACATTATTACTTTTTAAAACTAAAGGCTGAGCATCAACTGTTCCAACAAATTGCGATAGCGGATTTATTCCTGCATTTCCATTGAGCGCCCACATGTTTGTGGTTACTGGCGGAGTTCCTACGATTCCGCCACCTCCATTCGGGTCAACCACCGTTAAAACCCTATTAGAATAGTAATTTTCTCCATTTCCATTAGGTACTGATCCGATGGGTAAACTTGCTATATTAGCACATGGCGAGGCCCAATTGATGGAAATAGTTTGTGAAATACCCACGGTAACTGTAACTGGAATGTGCATTGACGACGCCCATACCGGGCGAATAACCGGGACGTTTGTAGGATTTTCAGCCGTAGATTGCCACCCAGTAATGGGAACATTATTCAATAGTAATTGGAAGAAAACGGGATTTTCTTGACAACTGGATGAAGCAGAATAACCATTAGCCGAAAAATGTACAATTACCACACTGTCATTAGGAGTAAAAGTGATTGTCATTTGCGGAAATGCAGCATAATTAACTGGTGCTCCAACATTGGTATTACCCACTGCAGTATAGTATTTTGGATTGTTTTCTCCATTTACATCAAAGCGAACCCACTTGGTGCCATTCCAAAAATAAAATCCGGGGTAGACATTATTCGGACTCACTCCTGCAGTTGCCGTATTGTAAATCAAAGTACTTATTTCTAAAGGTCCACCTTGCGGATTAAGAATAGGCGCTTGAACAATAGTGCTTGTTAAAGCTACTCGGGGAATTAATACTCCATTTACAGAAGAAGTAACGTCTAAAACGCCTCTTGGAATGGTTGTTCCGATTCCGACGGCTGTAGAAGATGTAGCTGAGTTTATTCCGTTGATGCTTCCCAAGACCATTGAATTACTCGCACCAACAGTAGCATTAAATCCGATTGCAGATGCATTTGTCAAATTATTTGCAGCTACATTGGTATTGGTTCCGAGTATAGTATTTCCTATTCCTGTTGTGTTTGCTGATCCCGCACTGGCGCCAAAAAAAGCGTTTTGACTACCTCCGGAAGTAGCAACTCCAGAAGAATAACCCATAAACGTATTATTTCCGCCTGTAGAGGTTCCGTTTCCTGAAAAAGAACCAATAAAAACATTTTGATTGGCTTCATTAAAAATTCCTGCGCCATTTCCTATTAAAATATTATCAGAACCCGTTGTTCCGAAAGTTCCGGATCGTCGTCCGATGAATACGTTTTGTTGTCCATTGACATTATCTCTGCCTGCTTCGGTACCGATGTACGTATTGTTGTTTCCTGTTGACACACTTCCGCTCAAGCGTCCAAAAAAAGTGTTACTGGTTCCGATTCTCCCCGATATTGTGTTGAAACGTCTGAAAACCAAATCAACATTATCGGTTGTACCTATAAAATTCGTAGTTGCACTAGTTCCCGAATTTCCGGCGATAGTCCAACTGTTGGAATTGTTATTTCCAATGGGAATCCAATCGGTTGTGGGATTATTCCAATAGTAAAATCCGGGTAAATCGGCTCCAGATGTTGTGGTTAGGTACACTAACATTCCTTGTTGCGCTAGGGTTGGATTGGCAGCAGGAAAGACATCCACTTTCGGAATTAATATCCCATCGGTATTGGATGGTAATGCTTGATTACTCGAGCGAATATCGAGTTGCGCATTCGGAACCGTTGTGTTGATTCCGACTTGTGCTTTTACTATAATTGAAGTGAAAAATAGTAGTTGAACTAGTATACTCTTTTTCATAATGTTTGGTTTCAATGGATTGGGTTGCTGATTTTTGTTTAAAATTACGCAGCATAATAAAGATATAAGGTCGAAATTGTACAACGAGTTGAAAATTTTGTGTAGTTGGTAAAGAAACTAGAAAACTGACCACAAAATGGATTGTAGCCCATTTTTAAAAAACAATACCATTCGTACAACTTTTGATTCCGTTTACTTTTAAAAAGTTACCGTTGGTACAAAAACAAAAGTGTTTATTAAAATTTGTTTTATATTTAGGGTATTGATATGCCACTTATGATTTCAGTTATTATTGTCGACGACGAACAGAGCGCACTCAAAAGCATGCAATGGGAAATTGCAAATTTTTGTAGTGACGTTACTGTTTTAGGAAGTTTTTCGAATGCTTTGGAAGCCAAAAAATTCCTGAGTGAACACGCAGTTGATTGTGTCTTTTTGGATATTGAAATGCCTGAAATGGATGGTTTTCAATTTTTGGATTCGTTTAAAAGTCGGAATTTTTCGGTCGTTATTACTACGGCTTACGACCAATATGCGATTAAAGCCATCAAAGAAAAAGCTTTGGATTATCTATTGAAACCCATAGATTCGGACGATTTAAAGAGTTGTGTTGAAAAAATCCGTCAACATAAAGAAGAACATTCCATTCACGATCGATTGGAACGCACTTTGGAAACCATGGTGCAAAAAAATCAGAGTCAAATTAAAAAAGTGAGTGTTTCTTGTGATGGAAAAATCATTTTTTTAAATCCCGATGACATTGTGTATTGCGAAAGCGATGGAAATTATTGCAGTATTTTCTTGGAAAACAAAGAGAAGATTTTCATCTCTCAAAAACTCAAATTTATGGAAGAAAAACTGCAGGATTTGTACTTTTTTAGAATCCATAATTCCTATTTAATCAACTTAAATAAAGTAAAAGAATTTCACAAAAGCGATGATTTTGTGGTGTTGTCCAACAACGTCAAATTACCGGTTTCCCGTACTAAAAAATCGAACTTCTTAGACCAACTTTAATGCTAGAGTTAAGTAAGACATATTATCTGCTGTGGAGTTTTGTGACTTCCGGTTTGGCTATTTATTTCTTGCTTTGCATGTTGATTTACTTACAATCCAAACAAAAAACGTTCTTATACTACGGACTTTATAATTTGTTTCTTTTATCATATGTAAACATTAAAAATCCGTTTTTCTCTGAAGCCATCCATAATTTTTTACAAACGTATCATTTAGCGTCCTACAATTGGTTTTCGCAGGTAATTTACAACTCGATGTTATTTTTGTTTTACCGCGCATTTTTGGATTTAGAAGTGCATTACCCCATATTCAATCGAGTACTGTATCGCTTTCTTGTGATTCAAGTACTCGTCGCTTCACTGCTGTTTTTTTATACCATAGTAACGGGAAATTTTCGCGCATTTGATGTCGCCTTCTTTTATGCTTTTATCCCGGTGATGTCGGCTTTTGTGCTTTACGCCTTGTACATCGCTTTAAAAATTCCGAATAAATTAGGTTATTTCATCGTTGTTGGAGTCGTTTTGTATAATTTTTTTGCCTATTATTCGCTGTACGATTCCTACACACAGGCAAGCGGTACAGAACCGCTAAACTTCTTTTACATTGGAATCATTCTTGAATCTATTGTGTTTATTTTAGGATTGGGTTATAAAGTCAAACTCATTTACGACGAGAAAGTGAACGCGCAACAACGCATCATTGAAGAGCAAAACGAAAACCAATTACTACGAGAAAACCATCAAAAAGAATTGGAAAAAGAGCTCGAGGAAAAAGTGGGTGAATTAAAACAGGCGTTACAAAAATCGGAAGACGAGAAACTGAAGTCGCTGCGACTGAGTTTTGAAAACGAAATTTCACTTTTGAAATTGGAATCGCTGCGCAGTCAAATGAATCCGCATTTTATATTCAATGCGCTGAATTCGATTAAAGTGTATTTGATCGAAAACGACAAAGAAAAAGCGGTGTATTATCTGAATAAATTCTCCAAATTGATTCGGAAAATACTGGAAAGTTCACGTACCGATAGCATTTCGTTGGAAGAAGAATTGGAAATCATTGAACTCTACATGAGTATTGAAAACATCCGCTTTGATCAAAAAATTGATTTCTCCATTCACCGTAATGAGGTCAATGTAGCGGCGATAAAAGTTCCGGCACTGATTTTACAACCGTTTATTGAAAACGCACTTTGGCACGGTTTGATGCTCCGAGAAGGCGAAAAAATCATTACCATTGACCTTTCACAAGAAAATAACACTACCCGATTATCCATTACCGACAACGGCATTGGCCGCAAACGCGCACAGGAAAATGTGGCGAAAAAGTCGTACAAAAGAGAATCGTTGGGCTTGCAGTTTACCAATGAACGCATCAGTCATTTCAACCAAAAAAATCAGTCGAATTACCAATTTACTTTTGTGGATTTGTATGATGGCAATCACAAGGCGACGGGAACGCGAGTGGAGTTTGTGTTGTAAGAGTGAACACAGATTGCACAGATTATCACTGATTAATTTCCCAATGCTAGCGCGAGCATCTTGCTCGTGCCCGTAAAGAGAACAAACACAGATTGCACTGATTGCACTGATTATAACTGATTAATTTTGTGGAAATCGTGGAATTAGTGTGAAAAAAAGACGCATAAAAAAACCTCCCATTTCTGAGAGGTTTAGTACCCGGAGTGGGAACCTGCCTGCCGGCAGGCAGGTCGAACCTACAATACTATGGACAAGAGTTTGAGTCATCTCGAATTAATCTTAACTTTTCCTTTCCAATTCCAGACTTATAATATTTCTCCCATTTTCTTGCTTCAATTCTATTTTCGCATTCGATAGCAAAAATTATCTTAAAAGGTAAATAAGGTTTCGTTGTTTTATTTTTACCTGAATTGTGTTCGGTGAAACGTCTTTCAACAGAATCTGTCAAACCTACATAAATATAATTTCTCTCAGTACTTGACAAGGCATATACGAAATACATAAAAAATAAAATTTATAAAAAAACCTCCCATTTCTGAGAGGTTTAGTACCCGGAGTGGGAACCTGCCTGCCGGCAGGCAGGTCGAACCTACAATACTATGGACAAGAGTTTGAGTCATCTCGAATTAATCTTAACTTTTCCTTTCCAATTCCAGACTTATAATATTTCTCCCATTTTCTTGCTTCAATTCTATTTTCGCATTCGATAGCAAAAATTATCTTAAAAGGTAAATAAGGTTTCGTTGTTTTATTTTTACCTGAATTGTGTTCGGTGAAACGTCTTTCAACAGAATCTGTCAAACCTACATAAATATAATTTCTCTCAGTACTTGACAAGGCATATACGAAATACATAAAAAATAAAATTTATAAAAAAACCTCCCATTTCTGAGAGGTTTAGTACCCGGAGTGGAAGTCGCAATACTTAATCCAAAAATTTATGAAATACCTCAACACACACTTAAAATACTTTATTTTAAAGGCTTTTTAAATATTTTGTTGAAAACTTAATTAAGTTAGATTAAGACAGATTCAAATTAAATAACTATTTTTCGGCAAATATTCGGCAAAATAATATAGCTATGAATTTGAAGTATTTCATTATTAAAGGTAAAAATAAAAATTGCAGTATTCATGTTCGGTTTTGGGACAGTAAACGAATCGATCAAAAAGCTAAAACCGGATTGAGTGTTTTTGCTGATGACTGGTCTGAAGCAAAACAGCGACTAAAGTTAAAAGTGACCTCAACAAAAAAAGATTTTTATAACAATCAATTAGAGCAATTAGAAAGACACATTTACGACAATTACAATTATGATTATAATAGTAAAAAACACATCTCAGCATCATGGTTAAAGGAAACCCTTAATTCATTTTTTGGCAGAGTAACTAATGATGAGAATTATAAAATATATTTTGTTGATTGGGTAACACAATTTGTAAAAAATGCTCCCAAAAGAATGCATAATGGTAAACCAATTACTGATAGGACAATCAAAAATTATACATCTGCTTTGAATAAACTTAAAGCTTTTGAAAAACATCAAAACTTTAGATACAGATTTGAAGAAATTGACCTAAATTTCCATAGGGACTTTGTGCATTACTGTACTACTACAGGGAAACTAAACAACAATTCAACAGGAAGTATAATAAACAGAATAAAAACATTCTGCACAAATATTGAGCTTGACGGATATCCCATAAATACCAAATATAAACACCGTGATTTTAGTAGCCCTACCAACGAAACACGAGACATCTACTTAACAGATAACGAAATAAATAAAATCTCCAAACACAATTTTAGTGAATCAGATCGATTAGAAAACGCCCGAGATTTGTTTGTAATTGGACTAAGAACAGGACTCCGAATTTCCGATTTTCTGCGAATAGGTGAAGAAAATATTTTAGGTAACATAATCAACATCACTACTCAAAAAACAAATCAAAATCTTTTCATCCCAATTCACCCTCAATTTCAGGAAATCCTAGATAAAAGAAAGGGTGAGTTCCCAAGAGAAATAACAGACCAAAAATTTAATTTATACATAAAGGAAATTTGTAAAATAGTTGGATTTACTGAAAAAACTAGTGGCGCAAAGATAAACAAAGACACCAATAGGAAAGAATTTGGAATTTTCCCTAAATATGAATTAGTTGCGTCTCATATTTGCAGACGTTCGTTTGCAACGAACCTTTATCTTGCTGGGTTTGACAATGCAACTATTATGAAAGCCACAGGACACAAATCAGAGGCACAATTTTTGAAATACATTAAATCAACTCAAGAGGAACATATTAAGAAAATTAGTGATTACTGGAGTAATCAAAAAATCAATTAATAAAATACAATGAAAAATAAACTGAAATATTTTGGGCTTTATGAAAACTCTTTTGAATTTAATAAATTATCTGAAAAAGAACAGCATCATAATTTGATAAACGATAAAGTTTATATTGAAGGAAACAGGAAAGAAATTTATGATGATGACTTTAGAGATCCCTATTACTTAAATGAGAAACACCTTATTTTGTATCTTGGGAAAGATTTTCTTTTTCAAAAGAAAAACTACACTTTGAGTCCAAATTTCATTAACGAAGTTTATGATGAAGTAATTGAAGTTTTTAAAAATGACAGATTAAAACTAATTAATGATCAGATAAATCTCCTAACACTCACATACCAATTACTTGAAGATGAAATAGAAAAATCAAACTTTTTAAATGAAAAAACCAAAAACGTAAAAACAGACTACATAAAGGAATTAAGTAAAAAGATTTTTCAAGATTTTCACAATCAGAAGTCAATTCCTAATTTTAAAGAAATTGTAATAAAAAAACACATCACTTATGATGTAAAACATCTATCAGATTATTTATTTGGGCTTAATAACCTTCAAAACTTTAATGCTATATCATGTTTTTATAATTTTTGTAGATTAAACGAAATAACAAACTTCTGTAACCAACACCTATCAGTTAACCAAGAAACAAACTTAGAAAATATTGATTTCACCAACCCGTCTATACCAAAATCTATTGCACTACTTAAAGCTTCAGGTTTTTTTGAATTAGAAAAAATAAAAAAGCTTAAACCAACTAGATTGTATCAAATAATTGCAATAATAATTGGGAAACACCCTAACAACGTAACCGATAACCGATCAATAAGAGGAAATTATAATGTTATGAACAAAAATAGTGATGAAAACATTACCAATTATACATCAAATTCACATCTTAAAAGTATGGAAGATTTATTAAAATAGATTAATATGGGGGATTTTGAGGGTTATCCCCCACAAATTAAGCACTATAGTTTTGTCATAAATAATTACTAAAAATTATATTATGACTAAACAAATTCTTCAAATCGAAAACACAAACACTACTGATTTCAAAAATGAAATTTTAAATGGTGTTTCAGATGTTTTAAAAAACTTTGCAACTACTTTGACAAGTAATGACAAAGACTTACTTCTTACTAGAGAAGAAACCGCAAAAATGCTTTCTGTTTCCCTCGTTACTTTATGGGATTGGACAAAAAAAGATATTATTCCAGCTTATCGTATTGGAAATAAAGTTCGTTATAAAAAAAGCGAGGTACTTAATGCATTGCAACAGATGAACAATTTTCACAATGAGAAAAATGGAAAGTAATAAAACACAATTTCATAAAAAAGATAAAACTACTCAAGATGATATTCTTTTTCATCTTGCCGAAATTCTGATTGACCTAACTAGAATAAAGTTAGACTACAATAGAAATTCCGCAATAGTTTATAAAATGAATAATTTGTCTGAAAAAATAAATCTCATAATTGAACTTTACAAGACAAATGACAGTCAAAAATACAGAGCATTAAAAAATTACCTAAATCGATTGATAGTTGAAGATCCTAATTTAAAAGGAATTATACTTCATATTGAAAACACTAGATGTCACAATGCAAAGGGTAGTGTTAAAATGGCAAAAATAGAAATCTAAGATGGAAGAAAAAGATAAAATGACCGTTTTCCATATTGTTGAAAATTATTTAAATCAGAAATATGATTTAAGATATAATTCTATTTCACTTCAAGTTGAAATTAGTAACAAATCTGAAGATAATTGGTCGCCTTGTTGTGAAAATTCACTATGGATTGAACTACAAAAGAAAGGTCTAAAAATGTCACTCAGTACTTTTGTAACTTTACTAAAAAGTGATTTCGTTGAAAACTTCAACCCAATTAAAAACTATTTTTTTAATTTGCCAAAATGGGATGGAAAGACCGACTATATAAGTATGTTTTCCAGATATCTAATATTGTATGAACTTGAAGACAGAGAACAATTTGAATACCACTTTAAAAAATGGTGTGTTAGAGCTGTAAGGTGCGCCACTTTTGATACATACTTTAACAAGCAGGCTTTAATTCTTACAGATAATGGTGAAGGCCAAAACATAGGCAAAACATCCTGGTGTAGATTTCTTTGCCCCGAACAATTATCAGATTTCATTGCTCAGGACATCCCCGATCAGGAGAAGGATGCAAGAATTTTATTTGCAAAAAACTTCCTAATAAACCTTGATGAACTAGCTTCATTATCTCGTAAAGAAATCAACAAATTAAAATCCTATTTCACACTAGACAAAATAAATGAAAGATTACCGTATGACAGAAAAAATAGTATTCTCCCAAGAATAGCAAGCTTTATTGGATCAACAAATATGACAACGTTTTTACAAGATGAAACTGGTTCAGTTAGATGGCTATGTTTTATTGTAAAACAGATAAATTGGAACTATAAAACAGAATTTAACATAGACAATTTATGGTCACAAGCATATCATCTTTCTCAAGACGAATCTTTCAATGAAAATCTAACAAACAAAGATATTATTGAAAATGAAGTTAGAAATCAAAAATTTCAAATTCTAACTCCCGAAAAAGAGCTAATTATTAAACATTTTGAGATTCCTAAAAATGATGAATCTTCGGAGTTTATGACATCGACAGATATATTACAAAAACTAAGTATTAATAGTTTTGGAATCAGATTAAACCCCATATCTATTGGGAAAGCAATGAAAAGCCTTGGTTATAAAAACATAAAGCAAAAAAATATTTATGGCTATGAAGTTGTTTTAAAATAATTGATAAACCTACTAAAAAAACCTACCTTACCTACCTATCTATCTACGTGTTTTTATTCTAATTCTAGGTAACTTAGGTAAGATCTTTTACCTATTTTCTAAACATTATTTTTTTCAAAATTCCAAAAAAAGGGTGTTTTCCCTCTTTTCTATTCTTACATAATGGCGTAAAATTGCTCCATAACCTATATTTAACAAAATGTACACTTTTTGTGTACTTGTAACTAGTCGGATTAATACAACTTTACATTTTTTTAAAAAATGTCGATTTTGCAGTACCAATGATGATTTTTAACATGTAAAAGTAAAATAATTGTCTTACTATTGCGGCCTTATAATAAAATCACTTTTTTTTAGATCTCAATTAATTTATAATTTTTAAAAATCAACACACCCCTTCTATGTCAACTAATCTAAAACTTATTTTTCTAATCACTAGTTCGCTGATGACTAGTTTTTTATTTTCCCAAGAAATACTCTGGGAAAAAAGCTATGGCGGCATTCATGCTGACTATTTAATGGATGCACTTCCCACTGCTGATTACGGATTTATTTTAGCAGGAAGTTCGCTCTCGAACAAAACCGGAAACAAATCGGATAACAATAAAGGCGATTTAGATTACTGGGTTTGGAAAATGAATGAAAATGGCGATTTGGATTGGCAAAAAAGTTTTGGTGGTTCAAGTAGTGATCTATTGCAGAGTATTGCCCTAACCAATGATGGAGGATTTATACTTGCAGGTGTTTCTTCCTCAAATATAGGATTAGATAAAAAAGAAGATTCACGTGGGGAAGATGATTTTTGGGTCATTAAGCTTAATGCAAAAGGCGGAGAAGAATGGCAAATTACCATTGGTGGAAACGGACAAGAGAAATTACACAGTATTAAAATCACTCAAGATGGCGGCTATATTTTAGGTGGAACTTCAAGTTCGGATAAATCATCTGAAAAAAATGAAGAAGGCTTAGGAAATTTGGACTACTGGGTAGTAAAACTCGACCGCCTCGGAAAAATAGAATGGCAAAAAACGTATGGAGGAATTTATGCGGATGAATTAAGAAGTATTGCAACCACTTTTGATGGCGGTTATATTTTGGGTGGCTATTCTAATTCGCCTGCCTCGGGAAATAAAACCAATGACAACATGGGTGTTGGAGATTATTGGGTTATAAAAACCGACAACAAAGGAGAAATTCAGTGGCAAAAAACTATTGGTGGCAATCAAGATGATCAGTTGTATACGGTAATTCAAACGTATGAAAAAGGATTTATTTTAGGTGGAAACTCAAATTCGGATGTAGGCAACTACAAAACCAAAAGCAACTCGGAAGGAACCGATTTTTGGGTAGTAAAATTAGATGAGAAAGGCGAAATGATTTGGCAAGAAACCTACAATTTTGGCAAGTTTGACGTACTGACTTCCATCATTGAAAATGACGATCATACGCTACTTATTGGTGGATTTGCAAAAGGAGAATTTTCTTCTGGAAAGACAAAAGCAAAAAAAGGAACAGACGATTACATTGCTTTAAAAATAAGTGAAAAGGGTGAAGAATTATGGAGCGAATCGGTGGGTAGTGATGGTGAAGACGTACTTAGAAAAGTGATTGAAACCCGTGATGGTGGGTATTTATTTGCAGGTACGGGATCTCCTGTTTCGGCACAAGCAAAATCAAATGGAGGTTCACTTCTTAATCCCAATTCATTAATTGGAAGCGGAAACAATCAAGCACTTGATTCGAAAGTAAATGAAGCAAACAGCGCCGTTAAAGAACAAACGGACAAAATGAATAATGAAGTAAACAATGCCACGAGTAAGGCTACTTCAAAAGCAAAAGAAACGTTGGGTTTACAAGACGATTCGCCGCTTAAATTAGGAACTAACCCAAGTACAAGTGGTATTGGACTTAAGCCATCGTCGGGTGGAAATGGATTGGCTGGATTAGGAAACTCTACTCCAACTAAAAAATTACCCGCCTCAAGAGATAAGAAAATTAACCATGGAAGTAATGATTTTTGGGTAGTGAAATTGCTTGACAGAACGAAACCTAAAAAAGTAAAAGCGAGTATAGAAGCTTTTCCAAATCCAACTACAGAATACACGAATGTTATTGTAGGCTATGAATTTGAAAGCGGCACAGCAACGGTAGCAGATTTAGCGGGTCGTGTAATGCAGACTTTTGAAATATCAAGTAGAACTGTACCCATAGACCTGAGTACTTATCCCGAGGGAATTTACGTCATTAACATTAAAACCAATGTGCAAAGTGATGGAGTGAAAGTAATGAAACTAATAACTAAAAATTAATTTAAGAGCCATGAGAAACTATTCTATACTTTGTGTGCTTTTTTGTGTTCAATTTCTTTTAGCACAAAATCCTGAGATAAAAACTGATTTACCGACAATTATACCGCCTTCACCGTCTGTTTCGGCGCTGATGAAATTTGAAGAAGTACCTGTTAGTAATTATACTGGTGTGCCAAATATTAGTATTCCATTATTTACTACTCCGACCTTATCGAAAGATATTGCTATTAGTTTGAGTTTGAATTACCATTCGGGAGTTGGTGCTAATGATGTGGCTGGTGATGCAGGATTGGGGTGGAGTTTGTTTGCTGGCGGAACGGTATCTCGAACTGTTCGAAGTTTACCCGATGAACAACTTGAAATGGATAGTCAAGGTCTAGGAAAAGTTGGATTATATCATACAATAATTAATAATCATAAAAACTATTATTATCAATATTATCAACCTGATAATGGTGCTGCTTCAATGTTTGCTAACGCTCAACCATATGAAGCAAATAGATATCTGTGGGAAACGATTGAACATGGCAAATTCGATACAGAGCATGATTTGTGGCAATTTAATTTTATGAATAAATCGGGCAGGTTTTATATTGAAAAGGATTTAGCTACCAATACTCTTAAAATTGTACCCTTGGATGATTACCGCGTTAAGATTGTAAATCATTATACAACCGTTGGAAATAATCCTTATGTACCTACTGGATTTACAATTTATGATGAAAGCGGTTATGAATACCGATTTGAAATTTTTGAAAATACCAGAAATAAACAAGCTGTTAGTAATGTTTTTACTATTGCTAGTAATAATGATACTTCTATATCGGTTGAAAAAGAGTTTAGAAGTTCTTTTCATTTAACTAAAATATATGATAATAACAATGAATTACTAGTTGAATTTTTTTTCAGTAACGCAACGGATGATTATAAAGAATGTACCTCTAATAACACTCTTACCCATAATGATTATAATGCGGGGATTGCAATAAATGGGGTTAGTGGTACAGAAATGATGTCAAAATACAATTGTTTCAATGAATTTAAGCCCATTCGATCAATGGTAGGTCAATCATCCGTGATTGACGTAAAAAAGATAAAAACTATTCATGTTAGTAATGTTGCTAAAATAGATATATCGTACATTAAAGGAAGACAGGATAATAATATTAGTTTAAATAACAAAGCCGTACGTATAGATAAAATCACCGTTAGGAACTGGGCGGAACAGTTTATAAAGAAGTATAAATTAGATTATGGGTATTCTACCGTGATTAAAAAAAGAATGGTACTAAATAGTGTCAGTGAACTAAATGAAAATGAGAATATCGTAAATAATAAGCATGAATTTTTTTACAGACAAAATGATACTACAGGTTATAATATTGGGAAAGATGCTTGGGGTTATTTTAACTTAACACCTACGTGCTATAGTGCTGATATCAGTTTTCTTACTGAGCCCTCCCCAACATTTTCTACATCTGATGTGCTTCAAAAAATCAAGTATCCAACGGGTGGATGCGCGATTTTTAATTTTGAAGCGAATACGTATTCTTTCATTGGTGATGAAGTTGTAACGGATTTTGATAAAAATCAAGACAATTATCATCAAACTTATTATAATCCACCGCCACAGACTTTTAATGATAGCACCTCTATTTATTATGAAATACCAACAGCATCTGTTGATCGGTACGTTAGGCTTGAGCCGTCCATAATATTGCAAGATGAGGCTGATGACACTTTTATTTTACAGAAATTTAATGGTTCTGGATGGCATACTGAATCATATGGATTATATTGCTTAAGCAATAATGAAAACTGTTGTTATGAATTAACGTTACTTGCAAATACATCTTATCGCATCTGGAGAAGTTTTACTAATGCGGGCTCAGCACCTGATGCAACTATTGGGATTGAATATTATGAAAAAAATCAAGATATTAAAGAGTATTTGTATGGTGGTGGCAATCGAATAAAACAAATTGGATATTTTGAACAAGATGTTCCACAGAATTATTTTCAAGATGCAGAGGTACAAAATGAATTTGCATTAACCAAACAAAAATTATATGATTATAATTGGCCTGGAAATTCTTTTAAAAGTAGTGGTTCTTTAGCCTTTTTAAAACCTTTATACCAATATCTAAATTCTAGTTTTATTGCTGCCGCTTGTCCAGAACCTCCTTATTATGGAAATGGCGGTGTTCCTGGCGGAGTCGTTTTTTTTAATACAAACACCAATTTTAATAATTTAAATTTTTTAAAAACGCAAGGAGCAGATATTGGTTATAAATATGTTTCTGTTTCTGAGACGGGTAATGGATCAACTCATTATGAGTACAAATCACCTATTGATGAACCTGAAGAGTATTTGTTTACCAATTCACCTCCTTTTTTACCTTCAAAAAACATAGATTACAGAAGAGGGCTTTTGATGAATGAAATCATTAAAGATGAACAATTAAGACCATTGAAAGAAACCACGTTTACTTATGCCATTGTAAATTACGAGAAAAAGTATGGAATACGTTTAGAAAAAACTCAAGGGCTTAACTGTTTTGGCCCAAATTCGATATTTGGAACCTATAATAGCTATTTAACAGCACTAACTTATCCTGGCCCTTATGGTGGCTTCGGAAGTGGTAACACATTTAATACTGCTTCGTTATGTGGATATCCAGTAGAATATTTGCAATTTTATCCTCTAATTCAGGCCTATGGTTGGGCTAAACTCGCTTCAAAAACAACAAAAGATTATTTCTACAATCAATCTAATACGCAAAGAATAGTCGAAACCAAAGAAGAATACGATTACCATAATTTCAACAAAATGATTTCCGAATCAACAGTTACCAATAGTCTGGGTGAAGTATTGACATCGAAGTATTTTTATCACACAGGTTCTACATCGACAACACGAAATAGGATTTCTGAAATTGAGAGAATAGAAACCTACAGAGGAAGTGAGTTACTTTCTACCAGTCAAATAAATTATGCCAACAATTGGGCAGGGAATGTTTCATATTTACCACAAGTCATAACTACTTCTAAAGGCGAGGCTTCGTTAGAGAATCGGGTGCGTTTTAATTTGTATGATGATTATAGTAATCCACTTGAAGTGCAACAAGAAAATGGTACAGTAGTTTCCTATATATGGGGATATAACAAAACCCAAGCTGTTGCTAAAATTGAGAATTTGGGCTATAACAGTATTCCTTCGAACCTTATAACAGACATCCAGAATGCGACGGACAATCAAACCGAAGCTAGTGTGATTTCTGCTCTTAATTTGTTACGCAGTAATCCAGCGCTCAATGGAGCAATGGTCACCACGTATACGTATAAACCTCTTGTGGGTGTGAGTACAATAACCGATCCTAAAGGAGATAAAATGACATATATGTATGATGATTTTCAAAGACTTGAAGCGGTTTACGATAAAGCTGGTAATAAGCTTTCGGAAAACGAGTATAACTATAGAACCCAAAACTAAGAGCCATGAAATCCAAGATTCACGAATTCCAATTTAAAATAGTAACGAGGAGTACAAAAATACTATATCTACTTATTTGTTTTCCATTTATAGTTATTGGACAAACTACAAGTCAAAATTACGTAAAGACCACTAACTATAAAGTAGCAACGACTGTGGTGCCAACTCCCACTGCTGCTCAGAAGTCGGTTACGGTTGCTTATGTTGATGGATTAGGCAGACCCGTACAACAAATTGCGCATCAGCAATCAGGTACTGGTAAAGACATTATTACGCATATTGAATATGATAGCCTCGGCAGACCATCAAAAGAATATTTACCTTACGCCAAATGGGAGGGTACTTCCGACATGAGTTATATAGCGTTAGCTAAAATGCAGACACTTTTGTATTATACTTCAACTAATCCGGGCACCACAGGGAATCCAAGTTTTGAAACAACGACCAATCCGTATTCTGAAAAATTGTTTGAAGCCTCACCGCTGAACCGGGTGCTTAAGCAAGGCGCTCCGGGTAATGCATGGGCTTTATCAGGAAATTCTAATCCCGACCATAGTGTAAAGTTTGATTATCAAACTAATGTTGCAGGCGACAATGTAAAGGTATTTAGAGCTGCAGCGACGTGGAGTCCTACTCTATTGGTTTACAACATAGCCTTTTCGCAAGCAGGTTCTGCGACGTATACAGATGGACAATTGTATAAAACGATTACTAAGGATGAGAATTGGACTAGTGGTACGAATCATACTACCGAAGAGTATAAAGATAAAGAAGGTAAACTAATTCTAAAACGTACTTACGGGGTTTCGGTGGTAAATAATGTTCCTACCAATACCACTCATGATACCTATTATGTCTATGATCAATACGGCAATCTTACTTATGTTTTACCACCGCTTTCAACTAATGTCAGTACTGATTTGGAAGGATTGTGTTACCAATACAAATATGATTACCGTAATCGATTGGTTGAAAAGAAATTACCAGGTAAGCAATGGGAATACATCATTTATGATAAGTTAGACCGCGTAGTAGCCACTGGGCCTGCTTTATCGCCTTTTACTAATGCTACCGCCAACACCTACGGTTGGATGGTAACCAAGTATGATGTTTTTAATCGTCCTGTGTATACTGGCTGGCAATCGGAAAGTACTCCATTTTCTCAAAGTCTACGAACATCAAAACAAGCTACAATTACGGGGCTTAATGCTTTAAATGAAAGCAAATTAATTAACAATACCATTGACGGTGCTAGTGCGTGGTATACTACTACTGTCACTCTTTTTCCCACCGCCTTTAAATTATTGACGGTTTCTTATTACGACGATTATAGTTTTCCAAATCCGCCACCTAACTATAATGATGTTGAAACTCAACAGGTATATTATACCGCTACGACCAATATGCCCAAAGGATTGTCCACAGGTGGCTGGGTGCGCATTGTAGAGACCACTACAGCGCCGATTCGCGCTGAACGAAGTTATACATTATATGACAATAAAGCACGACCAATTAGAAACTATACCACAAATTATCTTGGAGGTTTTTCTCAAGTAGATACCAAGTACGATTTTACTAAAACACAACACACGGTAAGCACGCACCAAAGAACTGCAACGGGTACATTGGTCACCGTTAAAGATGCATTTACCTATACTAATCAAGATAGATTGTCAACTCACACTCATCAAATTAACGGAGGAACAATTCAGTTATTAGCCAAAAATGAATATGATGAACTAGGTCAATTAATTACAAAACGTGTGGGTCATACTGATTTAACAGGTATTGGTGCGTTACAAAAAGTGGATTACAATTACAATATTAGAGGTTGGCTTACTAGCATCAATAAAGTAGATGGTTCAGCTAATCCACTTTCTCAAGAAACAGATCCAACGGATTTGTTTGGCTTTAAAATTAATTATGATGCCGTTGCCGGAGGTGTATTAGGAGTTGATCCTTTATTTAATGGAAATATTGCGGAAACCTATTGGAGAACCAGTAGTGATAATACACTAAGAAAATACGGTTACCAGTACGACAACTTAAACCGTTTAACCAACGCCACGTATCAGAAACCAGGCACGACTACTCCCATAGCAAATTCATATAATGAAAGTTTAAGTTATGATAAAAACGGAAACATTACAAGTTTACAGCGTTTTGGTGATTTAGATACACAGGCACAAACTATTGAAATCGATGATTTAGTCTATACTTACGACATAAACTTTGCCAATCGATTAATGAAGGTGCTCGATTCTTCAAACCACCCTGAAGGCTTTAAAGACGATAGTGTAAATGGTGTAGACTCTGCTCTAGACTATGGATACGATGCTAATGGAAACATGATTTCTGATCAAAACAAAGGAATAACAAGTATTTCTTATAATCACTTAAATCTTCCTGCTAAAATAATCTTCAATGGAGACAACAATACAAAAATTGAGTATCTTTACACTGCAACGGGTCAAAAAGTCTTGAAAAAAGTAATGGAGTACTGTAGTACTTGCTCGGGCGGAATGAAAACAACCACCACTGATTATTTAAGTGGGTATCAGTATTCGCAGGTAGGAACAACAGCTGTAAAACTTGATTTTTTTCCTCATGCAGAAGGATATGTAAATAATACTGTAGTAAGTAACAATAATGTATACAGCTATGTATTTAACTATACAGACCATTTAGGAAACATTAGATTAAGTTATACTAGAAATAGTAATGGAACGTTAAAAATATTGGAAGAAAATCATTACTACCCATTTGGACTAAAACACAAAAAATACAATTCTGATGAATGGCAGTTTGTACCCAATGGAACGGGCGGGTATATTTCGGGTGTTACAACTGCGAAAGTAACTGCAAGAGGAGCCTATCAATATAAGTACAATGGCAAGGAGCTTCAAGACGAACTAGGGCTTAACTTGTACGATTATGAAGCAAGACTCTATGACCCAGCAATAGGTAGATGGATGAATATTGACCCATTAGCAGAGAAAGGAAGACGATGGTCTCCATATAATTATGCAATGGATAACCCGATGTACTTCCTTGACCCAGATGGAATGCTGTCACAATCGTTCATTGATAAATTAATGAGTTCTGAAAGCGGAACAAAATATACAAATAACAATGATGGTACATTCTCCAGTAATTTAGGAGGTGCAATTGATAATGATGGGAATAATGTAATTGACGGCAGAGGTGGCGCAGATGCAAACCGAGATGAAAAAAAATCAGGCGAGAATGGTGCAGAAAGTGAAGCCGACTCATTTGGTTCATCCAAATCTAAATCAGGCGAATCTGCTTCTGCTTATCCTGACCCGAAATCGTTTAAATTTAAAACCTTTAATGGATGGCAAGAGTCTGCCGTAGTGGGAGTTTATTTCAACGTGTCATTAATTAGGATTACTCCCAATGGGGTTAGTGTGAGTTACGATTTTACATTATCTTTCGCACAAGCAATATTATTTACAGTCCCTGCTAATTTGAAGGTCGGAGACACAGATATAACAAATGAAGTTGCGTCAGCAGCTACAGCTGGTATTGTAAATCGAGTAATGTCAAAAACTGCTAAGCTATTCGCTGGTACGGAAGCCTCTCCAATGCAAGTTGAACAATATTTTAGAGCAGAATTGAAAAGAGAATATCAAATGAGTATCCCTGGAGCGCGAGTGAATTTCAATGCAACAAATTATAAAGCGACTCCAACGGTATTTAGACACAAATAAGATATGATTGAAATAGTTTTAAGAAATTTAGCCACTACATATTATCCACAGGGACTGTGTGCTATGATGGATAATAGTGCCTATGTAGATACTTTTGAATTTAAAAATCTCTTAAAAAAGATAAATTCTGCATTTGAATTAATTAGAGAAAATAAACTTAATGTTCAAATTTTAAACGAGCTAAAAGACAATGATATTTTAAAAAATATCGAAGAAGTAACATTGGAATCTTCGGATAGATGTATTAGCTACAAAATAAGTTTTTTTGAAGGCGATGTGTTATATCAATTGTACATCAACTTAAGTGTAATAGTTCCTTATTATTACGTTTACGTCTTAAAAAATAACTTTGAATTAGAACCGTATAGGTGGATTAATTTACCTCAAAGAGACGGGGATTCAGAAAGAAACAAATTTAATTCTCATATAAAATTAATCTCAAATATAATTGAGAATAAAACTCATTTCAACAGGTTTCCCGACGAATTGGTAAAAACAATTATTCCAGATATAAACTATGCTGATGTAGAGTTGGGTAGTTTCACTTATTTTAATGCTTTCTTTTTAGATGATGTCAACTTATGAAAAAATATAGAGGATTTATTTTGCTTATAGTAGTTATTATTGCTACGATGATAATTGGTTATTTAATGAAAGAAAACCGATTTGTCTATAATTATGGAGACACGTATTATGTCATGGATTATTTTACCATCTCCAAATTTATTTCACTTCTGTTATTCTTTTTGGGTCTGCTCTTATTCGGATACAAAAAACTAATTGCCAAGAAGAATTGATATATTATGAAACACAAAAAACCACTTCAATTTGAAGTGGTTTTTTAGTTATGATTTACTAGTGCTTATCAGTACGATGGTTGTGTGTCTTTATTAATACGATGAAGAACAACTCTAAGGATAAAATGCTATATTGATGTAATATCTTTGCGATTATTTATTTTCAATACGTTGTATTTGCATCTCACTTCCACTATAAACAATAGTATATGTATAGTTTTTATCTTTAAATTCTTGAATAGATGGTTTTGGATGAGAGAAAGTCGCCCAATCCATATCGGGGAGTTCTGTTCATTGAAAATAGACTTTGTCTTTATCTGTAAAGACAGAGAATGCTTGGTCTAATACTACAAGATTATTGTAATCAAATCACGATAGTAATTCTCATCTGTAAAAAGTATTTTTTCCATCATAGAATATATTTGGAAAGTCTCCATTTATTGTACAATTACTTTCGTTACAAGAAGCTATTTTTTTCCCTGCTGAAAAAATATCGTTTCCTATTTTGATATAAGAATCCCCAAACAATTTTACTTCTTGTTCTTCTGTTTTTACTTGTGAACAGTAATATATTCAATCCCAATTAGAAGATGAAGCAGACCAATCATTATTTAAAGAATTATCAGATATATTATGTATGATATCTTGGGGAGTACCATATCGTTTTTCATGAATGTTTCTATAAAACCCATCAATCGTGTAAGTAGTATTTTTGATTAAATTATATTCATAATGAAATTGTCCAATCATATATCATATAACTCATATCAATAGACATAATCATGTGCTTTTAAAATTCATAATATATTATATAGATATATAAAACAACGTAAGCCCATATTTGTAAAATATTACAAATACGGGCATTGAATTACTAGAAACTAGTAACAATAATGTTTCCTTTTACATTTCCGCTAGATAACGGAGATACAGATACTTTAACATAACCACTCCATCCTGAAATTGGATAAGAATAGGTTGAATAAGCACCACTTCCAGCAGGAATAGCTGGTAAACTTATTAGCCCTCCGCTTACACTTGAGTAAGCTATTACATTAGCAGCAACAGTACCAGTGTTAGAAACACTAATCTGAAGAGTAGTATTCCCATTTACAGAGACACTTGTAAAATTTTTTACAAGCGGAATACCAAGTGAACTGGTATTGTACGAAAGTGTCTGTGTGCCAAATTTATAAGCAACACCAGATGAAGCTTCTAAGTTTTGAGGGACAATTTCATCGGTCACTGAATCATCATTACTACATGAAGATACAGTAAACAATAGACTAACACACATTGCAATTGTAAAAATTGTTTTTTTCATTTTGTTATATTCATTTGAGTTTTTCCTTCTCGCCCCCAAAACGGGTTTGTTCCTCAGACTCTCAAACAAGATATCACTTTAAGAAAACTGAGTCTAATTGCAACATCAAATTTGGAAAACCAGTAATGGTAAAGTATTTAGATATATCCAAATAATCACAAAAGGAAAACCCTTTCCAAACTGTTGTTGGGAAAGGGGTTAAATTACAGTTTTTCTGGACTAATTAATTAGGGAAAATTTACAATCTATAATCACAGAAATCAAAATTTAGTTGACTATCTATTACTTTCTCTCCAAGACATTCTCATACGATTTTATGAAATTCATTAAATCAAATCCGCTATCAATTAAATAATAGGGATTGTTTGCACCTTGTAAAGCAGATGAAAGCGTTCCGTCATTGGCATATTGATTTTTAATAAAATCGAACTTACTTGAGAACCCACTAAACAAACCGCCTCTTGATTTGGTGTTTTTCTCATCCAATGAGAGTAATTCTTTTGCCTTATTAAAGTTGCCAATTAAAAAGTAAGCAATTGCAGTATTGTATTGTAGTTTCCTACGAACCTTATCTTTTTTGCTCTCGGATGCTTGGGATAAAAATGACTCGTAAACTTTGATAATATTTTCAATTTCTACTTTATCAATTTGATTATAGTTTTTATTATGGAGCAGACTGATTAATTTTTTTGTTTGAACATTCAACTCCGAAGGATCTTTATCTTTAAACTCTTCTGCTTCTATTCCTACGACAACATCTCTGGTTTCAAATTTATCAGCCAAAATACTCCTAACTTTAGAGAAAACTTGTTTGTTTTCATAATCCAAAGCCGTTAAGATTTTATACCCACCGTTTATATGTTCTTTTTTTTCGGAATAAGTAAAATATTTTAAGTCAGTAACCTTACCAATAAGGGTATCTAAAATTATCTTATTCCCATTTTTTATCAGTAATCTTTCATCAATTCCATAAACATAATTATAGGTGTATAGCCGTCTGTTTTCGGGCGTTATGGTATGGGGAGTTTTGCTCTCTTCGTTTTTTACCCACTTTATTTTGCTGAATTCTAGAGAAATACTCATACCATTTGCTGGTTTTCTTTCTAAGCCGTTTATAAATAGACAATTGGTTTCTAAATATTTTGTCATATCATTCCAACCATATTCGGGTCCACCAGTTTTAGATGATTGTCCTGTTGGTCTTAATTCGCCTATTCTCATTTGATTGACTATCCCAGCATCATTGTGCTGAAAAGTAATTTTAGAATCATAGTATTTTATACTTGGGTCTAATGTTATTTTTGGTTTTTTCGTAATTGAAAATTTCCCAATAAATTCAGTTTGTCCAAATGCTGAACCAACTACACTAAGAACCATCATTGCAATTCTTATTTTATTTAATTTCATATTTATAGTTTTTTATCTGTATAATTTTTCTGTTTCAATGTCAATAAATCTATATGCTGTGGTATAACCACCAAACCTATTTTTTTCAGAGTCATAAGTAAGTGTTGGTATAACAACTCTCCATTTTGAACCTTCATCCATTAAATATTTTGCTTCATCCATTGTATACTGCCAATGTTTTCTTGTTCCAAAAAATACTGGACTACCAATGGGTGACAAAGGAGCGATTTCATCTGGTTTATTATTTTTTATTCCATCATAATGTTCATAAACTAATCTGACACTCCATTGCGTTTTAACGAATTTTGTGTTTTTTAAGTTCTTTGGATTGGCTCTGTATCCGTTACCCGATTTTAAAATCTCATAAAAGAATCCGTTGGGATGGACATTGATGTTGGGTAGATTTATAATTGAGTCCATCATTTTTTTTGTTTGAGGAAGGTATCTTTCCTTTTCAAATTTTTTCAGCATCAAATTGTAGTTCTCTTGGTTTGAATTTTTTGTATAATCCAATAATGATATTCCATTAATTTGAAGAACTGATGGGTAACGATTTTCGCCCGACTGTCCCTTTCTTGTAAGATTTATTTTTTTGATATTTGAGTTTAACGGTTCAAAATCTAGTGAGATAACTAAATAATCATTTTTGTTAACTGAGTATACTTTTTCTTTTGTGTTCAAGGTTTTATACTCCTTTCCTGTTTCGGTGTCAACCACTATTACTTCATCCGATGAACCTTTTGGACTTTCAATAAATGTAAAGGTGTTGTTTGCATTTGTTAGTACTGTATATTCAATAACCAAATCTATCGTAAATCTTGTTTTACTTTTTTCGATTTGAAGCACTTTAAAATATCCTTTCTCTTGGCTTTCAATATAAGGTAACTTCACAATTTGGGTAAAGCCTATATTGTATATGACGCAGAAAAAGATACTGGCTATTATTTTGTTTGATTTCATTATTAGCATATCCGATGGATAGTTTAAACTATTACAGTCTGTATTTTGAGGTTAGACAACCATATTTTTTGTATAAATACAAAGCCCTGATAGAAGACCGTAAACTATTATAATAATAATTTGCTCCATTTGAGTCTTCAACAAAATGTCTACCTGAACTAGCACCTCTATACAATCTTCCGCGTGTGCCGTCAGAAAATTCAATTATTGCCTCATAATAAGTTCCGTCCATAAAACTGGTTTTTTCGCTCCACTCTTCATATCCTTCGGGAGATAAATTCATCACATCATCTACTGAGATAGAATCGTATTGATCGCAATCATTATCAGGGAAATTAAAACTTGATAATGTAAATAATGTGACTGTAGCCAAAGCGAATGTAAGTGCGGTAATTTTGATTTTTTGTAATTTCATTTGTTGATATTTAATAATTAATTCAACAATTTTAAAACAAAAAAAGCCCATAGAATAGGCTTTAAGGAGTTATTTATTCTACAGGTTATATACGAGTACGAACACTATAAAATGTACCGTGAACAGGAAGTTTATTAAACGTTTTTCGAGGTCAGAAGGGTATGTTTTACCCTTTCAAGATACATATCTCCAATAGGAATTTCTACAATGGTGTCTTTTATAGTAAATATCTCATCCAACCTTATCTTGCTTTGCTCCGTGATTTCAAAAACACCTGTTTTTGCATGGAGCATAATGAACTTTAAAGTGGTGTTCATTTTCTCAATGTAATTGATGTTGACTATATACGATTTATGGCATCGTAAAAAAGTCTTTGGAAGTAAGTTTTCTAGTTCCTTCAGCGGTTTGGTAACGGTAATCATTTTGTCGTTCAACCTATGGATATTACAATAGGAACCATCGGATTGAATATATAATATACTGTCATGTTTGACAAGCCAATGTGCGGTCTTGTCCTTGATGCTGATATGGTTTTTTAGTTCCGAGAAATGCTTCTTGAACTTATTTATTGCAATTGAAAGTTTTAGGGAACTAATTGGTTTGTCCAAGTAAAAAAGAACGCTATCATAATTGATTGCTTTTTTTGCAAACCTCTCGTCATCGGAGAGTATAACAACAAAAGGATGGTCGTTAAAAAAGGAGTTGGTTTCTTTGAGGATTTCAAAACCAGTCCCGTCCTCCAATTCGACATCCAAAAATATGATATTTGGCTTTTGTGTCAGCGTCAGTACAATCCCATCATTAACGGAAGAAGCCACACCCAGACAAACAAGTTCAGAATGATTTTTGAGGTCATCCTGCAATTGTTCTAGGCTCTCCTTTTGGTCTTCAATAATGATGTAACTGTAGTTCATAACGTTGGTTTGTCTGGGACAAACATCATCGAAAATAACCACATAAAGAAGCAAAACAAAGTGAAAGATTAGTTAATTTGATATTACTTTCTTAACGAGTAAAATTTCAGCACAAACCATAGAAAACAGCGTGTTTGGTAATTGGAAATACAAAGAAATGCTTGTTGAACAAGTTTGACTCCCATTGAATAGTATTCTTAGCAGTTTTTTGCATAATTTGAGTTTTTAGTTATTATTGTAGTGTATAGACTGTAGAGATATATACTACATAACTTTATAGATGATAAAATTTACAATCTTTTTAAAACGGAATGGATGATTTAAGAAAAAAGTTCTGAAAAAGAATTTCAGAACTTAGAAAAGCTAAATGACTTTCTCAAGAGAAACTAAACTTTTTGTCAAAAATTCATAGAACATATATTTCCGAAATTGAGAGAGGAGAAGCTAATGTTTCTCTAGAACATATAGGCAAATTAGCAAAAGCGTTGTGAATTGATTTATCTGACTTATTCAAATTATAATGGATGTAGAATTATTGCTAGATAAAGCACAAAATGCTTTTAGTCTATTGGTTGAAAAAATTGATAGATTATCAATTTGAGACAGATCAAAATTTCCTTTCTGATGGCGTAAAGCAGCCAAATGAAGAACTGTTTGGCGTATTGTTGAAGAACTAATTACGCAAAATCTTGAAAAATATCATTCTGAATTTTGAATTTCTGAAATTATTGTTTCTGATTCAGAGGTGTCTATTTTTGATATGATGTGTAAATTTGATTGAATAGATATTCCAGTTTATTTTAATATCAAATCCGCAGTACAGTGATGAAAAATTAATAAAGATGATTTATCAAAAGCAGAAGGCTTAATAAGTTTTTATGAAGGAGATATAAATCGTCATTATTTTGTTGCCACATTTGTTATATCTTTTAATGATGACATGACAATATGAATAGAAAAAGCTGTGGTTTTTCCACTAGCATGGATACCAGATATATACATAAATCCGAGTAATAATTGAAATATGCAATCATCTAAATATAAAGACATCTCTACTGCTGTTAAAAGGAATAATCAAGATTTTTTCAATTTATTAAAATCCGAATATTTAGTAGCTAAGGGAAAAAAGGCTAAAAAATCATTAAACTAATGATTTTAAATTTTTTGAAAAATATATAATTGTTTCATAAACTTCTTTTGAAAATTGTAAGTTTTTAAATAGAATATCATCTATTTCTTCAATTGCAAGGTCTTGACTATAATTACCATTAATTATATTTTTTGCAATATTTCATAATCTTTTTTTTTCATATTTGCTTAAATCAATAATTGGAATATTTGAGACATATCATGATGTTATCATATTTGTTCTAATTAAAACACCCCTAACTAAATATGTAACTAAACTACTATTCAGATATGATAACAACCGAAAAATATCTTCTTTATCTTCACAAAAAATATTTGCATTAACTCAAAATGTACTTCATTTTGGTAGATAGCATGCTGAAAAAGGAAGACCCATAGATGAACATGTTATTCATTCCTTAAAAAGAAACTGCTTATTTCTAACCATAAAATCTTTTATTCATTTACTAATATTAAGAAAATCAGAAATGATAAATGTATCTGGCTTACAAATAAATTTATTTTTTCATGGATTTTTATAGAATGGAATTTCGTAACTCTCGGATTTATTTTTACTTAAAAACTTTCAGTCATTACCCGTTGAAATTCAAGTTATGCAATTAAAAATATTTCATAGTTTATTATATTTGGAAAATAGAGATACTATATCATAATCAACTCATATTATAAATTGGAATTCTTTTTCTATATTTCATAAAATAACTTCATTGATTTCTTTTTTCTCAGTATTCTTATTCTTTAAATCGTCTTTAAATTTTTCAATATCTTCATATCTGTTTATTGTATTAATTTTATTTTGAGTTCATTTTCATTTTTGTAATATAATAATAGATGTTCTCACATCCGCATCTTGATCACGAAACAAATTTGTAGGACAAAGAATAATGTCGTGTATAATACACTCTTCAATTATTTTTCTTCTTAATCCTAGATGTGCTTTTGCATTTAGAAAGCTATCGGAAACAATTAATCAAATAATTGCTCAATCTTTAGCTAAATCAATGATAGCAGACATAAACATTGAATACATATTATGTGTTCAAACAGTGCCAAAGCCTTTTTTAAGGTTATTTTTATTTTCTCTTATATAATTTATTTCATGACAATTATATGGTGGATTTGCTATATAATAATCATAATCTAATCAACGAGAAGTTATATTCCTTCATTTTCGTTCTAAATAGAAATCAATAAAATTTTTCTGTGAAAAATTACATTTTTTATATTTTCAATAATTATTAATATCAAATCAGTCTATTATGATTCATTTGTCATACAGGGTGTCTAATAATTCCTCCATTCAGACGGCTGGGTCTAGGCACGTTTTTCAATCTGATTTTATTTCTAGTAATCTATCAGATATATATTTTGATATAAAATTAGGAGTTGAATAATATCAATCAGCTCTTTTATCAATTCAATTCTTATCAATTAATTTCTTTACTTTTCTTGCCACTTGAGTTTAATTATATGGTTAAAATGTAGTCTATAATCTACGGAAAAATAATTGTATTGCAAGTGAAAATATTATTCAAACTTTTGAATAAATCGTATCTTTTTTTTATTGCATTAACTAATGATTTCAAAAAAAAGTGCTTGATTTTTTCTTTATTTTGGATATGCTGACCATCAACTTCTGAACAACTGAAAGCAAGTTTATTTTTGATTAACTTTGTATAAATCAATATTATCATGAGCAAAGAAAAAGCAATTGAAAAATTACAGGCGATGGCTGAAGAGCCAAAGGACAGCCTTAAGAAATTTTTAGCGAAGGAAATATTAACCCACGATGAACCATTGGACTTCTTTTCGCTAGTCGAGAAATTCGGTATGGAAACGGTTTATCATTATGAGGATTTGGACGAGGATGTCATGAGAGAATTCTACAACACTTACTCCAAAGAGATTTTGCAAATTCAGGAAGAAAGCAAAGTTCAGTATCAGACCGACACCGAACGTAGTTGGTATGCCTTAGAACGAACAGCCAAAAAAATCAGTAAAGATTTGGACTTGGAACGATAATTATTTTTTAAAAGTGTTCTGTCAATTGCAATTTGGGGTTCAAAGGGGTTTCCCCTTGCAAGAGAGTAAATTAGAACGGTAACGGGGTAATTTGCTAACTTGCAACCCACACTACGCCATTTTGAACCCTTAAAGTTTGTTGCCATTCTTGATTGGCTTTGAATCCTAATTTTTCCTTTTTCAGAAGTTTTCTCATTTAATTTTTTCTCCGCATCTCCATCATTTTTTTAAAAGCATTTTCTCGTTTTTTCTTATTCCTTTTTTTAAGTTTACTCCATTTTGGAATACAAGAATAACTACCTCTGCTTCCTAAAAATATTTTTACACGATCTTTATTAATTGTTTTCTTCTTTAAAATATTTGAAATTTAAGTTTCCCATCCCAATTCATAAATCTCACTCACTTTATGCACGGCTTCAATATATTTCGTCTGTGTTATTAATATCGAAAAGATACTATCAAGTTCACTTTTAGATAACTTAATAGTTTTTGTGTTTGTACCTCCTTTGCGTAAATCGTGGGAATTAGTATCTCATTTTGATGAGAAAAGATAGTATAGACCAGTGGTTTCGGGGGTTTGGTATCACTGGTTTTTTTTGTAATACAAAATTCCACCGAACCAAACCTTAAAGAGTAACTGCCTTATCTCGAAATTGCTCTTTTCTCGCATTTCTTCGGGATTAGTAAATAAGTACTCAGCCTGTGAAAGTGCTTTTTCAATATCAAACACCTCGTTCTTCTGATTATCAATCTTTCTCTTTATGTCTTCCTGTAAGGTGTCTAGTGCTGACCATTCATCTTCCAATTGTTGACTAAGTCTTTCATTCGAAATAGACAGAACTTTTTCTTCTATTTTTTTCATCTTGTCATGAATAGACAGAAGTTGTCACTGAAGCTGGGGTAGATTTAGTGCCTTTGTATCTCACTTTAATTTTCGTTCTTTTATAATGGTGGATTTATATAAATCAAACATTGATTTAGGCAATTTCATTTTTCAAATGAATTCCTTAAATTCAGTTTCCATAATTTCTTTGCGAACACTGGTTCTTGTACAATATTTATTTCCACAATTATAGTAATGATACAGTCCGCCTTTCCCTCTGCTTCTATAACACCCTAATTTTCTCCCACATTCTATACAGGTAATTAATCCCTTCAAAGGATGTAATTTGAGGTTTTCATCAAAATTGGGAGATTTACCTTTTATGATTTTGTGTTTTTCTTTTTCCATTATTTTCTCTATTACTTCCAATCAAACCAAGGCTTCGTGTTTTCATTTGAGGGGAGTGTCTATTTCCCATTCGGGATAAAAAACATATCAGGCATAATAATACAATCTATAATCCCTGAACGTTTTTTCAATGAAGGAAATATAGAGCCTTCATTTTGATTTACTGGTTTGGAGTCCTTTATCTACCCAAAATTTATGCAATTGTGATTTTGTAAATAATGGATTGTAGGCATAAAGTTCCAAGCCTTCTTTTATAATAGGTCACTTTATTTCATCTATGTAATCTACATATCATCTATCCGATTGTTTGTCTCTTATATAACCAACAGGAGGATTAGGAAAAGGTCGTCAACCGTTTTTTAAACTACTTAATTTTCCATTCATTGTTCTTCTGAGGATTTTTCTGCGTTCCAGTCCTGCTACTGCATACTGTATGGTATGAAGGAATTTACCCTCATCGGTTTCCATATCTCTTTTGTTATTTACGGTAATTATTTTGACTCAATGACCCTCAATACTTTGTTCCAATATAAATGCTTCTGCAATATCATCAGGTCTTGCGATACGGTCAGCATCGGTTACTACAAAATAGTGTATTTTGGTGTACTTCCTGTTTTCTTTTTCCAAGAATCTGACAGCTTCGTTGATGGCTTTACGATCCATATATTTACCACTCACACCTTCTTCCCTGAATACTTTTACAACTTCTACTTCCAATCACGGTTGGTTCTGACACCATTCCCTACAGACGGTTTCCTGTGATTCCAGTCCATGTCATTGACTGACCTGTCCTTCACTGGATACCCTAACATAAATAACCGCTTTTAGTTTATTTGTTCAGAATCTCTCTTGGTCGGTCTTCGGTTTTACAAAATAACCTGACCTGTGGTTTGTTTTTTTTGCACTGCTCATCATAAAAAGATAATGAAATAAAGGGGTTTGGTAAAAGTGTAATGATTTTTGCCGAAAAATCAATATAAAAAAAGAGCGTTTTTATCCGCTCTCATTTTCAATAATCATCCTTGCTATAAGTTTAAATGAAAAAAGCATCATCTCAATACTTTCGTCAGGAACAGTATCGAATTCACTTCAAAGTATTAGTCTCGCTTCTTCTATTTCTTCTTTTCATATCATTTTGTTTTTAGAAGATAAAAGCAAAACTAAATCGGATAATTTGCAACCAATACTTCTTTTTTCCTTTTAACAGGTCAACCGTTCCTGTTGTGGCTTGCCGACAATGGTTTATCAATAGTCTTGACATACCAATTGTGCTTCTTGATAAATTCATCAAGGATTTCAGAAGGGTAATTGGATAAAAGGAATTTTCCTTTCACGTTTGCCAGTACCTCCAAATCACGAATAAAATGTTCCTTTTCATAACCACCATAGTGTCATTGGTTTGTCCCAATGTATGGAGGGTCTGCATAGATAAAGGCATCAATCCTGTCCCTACTTTGAATAATCTTATAGGCATCGTTACTTTCAATTTGAGTGTGGCGAAGCCTTTCCATCAGATCGACTCCGAACAAATCGACTTTGTTTTTAAATACCTGTGACGACCTTTTCTCCCTGTCGTATCCTCGGCTTCCAATTTTATTGAGAAAACCTTGATTGGTTGCTACATAGAATGCTCGTGCTTGAATAACTTTGTCATCTGCAAACAACCAAGGGGAGTCGTAAATAAATAATGCTTTCCTATACGTTTCCCTGCTGTGTAGCGTCTCCTTAATCTTCTTTTCTAGTTCACTTCGATTGTTTTTTAAAACCTGATAGAAGTTGACCACATTCATGTTAACATCATTGATTACTTCACACTTGGCAGGCTCTTTTGCCCGATAAAGACTACCGCCTCAGAAGAAAGGCTCAACGTAAATATTGTGTGCCGGCACAAGTGGTAGAATTTCCTTTAGCATCATTTGTTTTCATCCGTAATAACTAATCGGTGTTTTGAGTAACACTTTGGGTTTGTTTTGGTTTTTCATTTTATTATTTAAGATGATAAAATATCTTATAAACTTGGTAGCCAAATGAAAATGGCTTGTCAAAACAAGCCATTATTTTAAGTGTAGAAAGAACTTACTATTTCTTTTCTTTTTCAGTTTCTTTCTTTGGCAATTCATCTTTCGTTTTTGCATTGCCATTAGTTTCCTCTTTCTGCTGTGCAGGGATAATTTCAAACGTTTCAAAGGATACCTCCTTGCTCCATTTGTTGGTAACATAGGAAATGATACTAAAATCATCCCCAATCACTTTGAGCAATTCTCCGTTTTCCATATCAACCAGTTCATACTCTTCAGGGATAACCCCATCATAGATATGATTGATAATTTCGATAAGTTCCTTTCTTGAAAAGAACTTTAGCAAGTTGGGTGAGATTTGTTTGGTTTGATTTTCTTCCTTCGCCCTTTCTTTTAACACCAATGAAAACAGTTTCATTAGTGATAGTTTGTTTTCTTTCATTTTACTTTTGTTTTAACGTTAATTATTATTTCACTTTTTACTGCGGTATTCTCCAAAGTCTTTTCACTTTGGAATTTTCTTCTGTGACTGTTTCTTCTTTTTCGATAAGTTCCCTGCGGACTTCTTCGGCTTCTTCTTTTGTTTCATAATACGGTTTAGGAACAGTATAGACCCAATCAAAGTTGCCTTTGTCATCTGCTAGGAACAGTACATAAACTGGGATTAACTCTTTTGACATATTTCTACTTTTTATTGAATTAAACCATCCAACCCGAGCCTTTTATAAATTTCCATATTGTGGTCAAAAGCACCTTTGCAACGATGGTTCGGCTCTCGGCTCTTGCCTTCTGTTCCGTGACATATCTGGTGTGCCTTGAATAAGGTTCTTGTTATAACTTCATTGGCAAGAAGCACATCCTGATAAAATCCTTGTTCATTAGGTTTGAATGGACAGGTCTTGCAATGTGAAACCATTACAGGAAGTCTTTCAGGTTCTATCTTCATACTGCTTTTATTTGAGCCAAATCTTTCTTGCCCTATCAAAACCAACCCATAGATTGTTCTGGTCATAACCTCTTATGGCGAGTTCGTACCTGATTAATTTTTCAAGCGGAACTCCGCCTGCAAGAATAAAACGCAGGATTTCTCCATGAGTGGAAGAGAACAGTCCAATCATTTCTTCCCAATGGCTCAGAGGATTTACAATGGTACGTATCGCCTCAATCTGCTCGTAGGTCATCCCACGGTAATCATTCGGTAGTTCAATAAGACTGGATTTTCTCCTGCCTTGTGTTTCCACTACGTTATACCAATGTGCTTTCTTATCCTGAATGACCCCGTAACTTCTTTCATCAATACGGTACTTGAAGTTCATCCATACTGCAATGTCGATTGCTCTTTGCAGGGAAGGATGTGATTTGGTAAGTTCACTTTCCATAATTTTTTAGTTTTAATTAAAGGTTGATTCATTTTTTACAGCATCATTACTTTTGCTTCGCCTTCCTTGAGTTGTCCCGATTTAATCAGTTCAGCCAAAGTGTCCATTGCTTCCCGTTCGGTATTGAAGAACTTGGGCGGTGGGGTTGTGACAAAATATTTGTCCTCTTCCTTTACCGCACTGTCGTAGATACCAAACACAGGAGAAGGATTTCCTGCCTTGTGTGATAAAGCCCTGTAATTGGCAGAGTCATACTCATCCCATTCGGCAATCGGTTTCTGCATCAGGTAATGGGTTTCCAATCCCAACTGCACAAGCGTATCGAATACCCGTTTGGGGGTAACCTTCATCGTTTGGTGCAAATCCAATCTAGCCTGTTCAATTTCGAAAGACAGAATATAAAATTCGTCCCCAATAGCATCCAATAATTCTTCCTCACTCATTTGGTCGAACTGTATCCACTGGGGTACAGTCGGAGCGTATGCCCACCTGATGATGTCCATAAGTTCGTCCTTGGTGTAAATGCTCAGGAATACCGCATCCATCGTATTGACTTTGTCGGCTTCCATTCTCTGTTGCAGTTTCCTTAAGAAGTACTGCACCACCAAGCGTCTTTTAGTTTTTTTCTGCATTTGTTTCATGTTGATTAAATTTTTGTTTTAGGTTAATAATCTTCAGATTCATTCTGTCTCCAAATCTTTTTGGATGCCTCAAATCCTACCCACTGGTTGTTCTGGTCAAAACCACGATTGGAGAGTTCGTGACAGATGAGTTTTTCCACGGGAATATGAAAGCGGATGATAAAACGGAGCAGTTCGCCTTCCATGACGGAAAACTTTCCGAGCAGTTCCTCCCAATGCTGTAGCATATCCGTATCCTTTGCGATAGCATCAAGTCTTTCATGCGAAAGATTAAAATAGCTGTCAGGCAAAGAGTAAAAATGGGTGTCCATTTCCATTTCCTGTGCCGTCTGCAAATCCGAGACGGCATAGTTGTCCGCTGGTCCGTCATAGACCACAAACTTTCTTCCTTCGTTGCGGTGTTCAAATTGCAACCAGACCGCCCTGTCGATAGCTTGGTCAAGGTCAGAGTAGAGTTCTAAATTGTTTTGTTTCATGCTTTTGTTTTTAAGATAAAATGATTTAGTCTTCCTGTTCTTCTTCGTCCTCTTGTTCTTCCTCGTCTTGTGGTTCGCAGTAGGTCATGATGGTTGAAAGCAGGTGGTCGTAATCGCCACTTTGTGCTTCTTCAAGCACCAAGTCGATTTCTTCCTGTGTCCAACCCTCACGTCTTGCCTGTCTTGAGAATACTCCCATGACTGCATACGCATTCCCATCAACCCCAACTAATTCAAGATTTAGAGTTTTTCCGATTTTGTTTTCCATGATTTTTTGTTTTTGATTACTAAATGGTTCTTGGCAGTAGGTATCTGATAGCCGTTATCTTCTCCTTGTGCCTGATACTTTACATTTTTGTTTTAAGTGATTTGATATTTTCTTCGGCGGTGGTTGTTTACGGATTTTCGTTTCGTTTGCAAGGGAATCAAACGCAGTTGGGCTTTACATTTTCTAAATATGTCAATAGCAAAAAGAGGATAAAAAAAGTGGAATTATGATGGGGTTCTTTCTCCAAAAAAGGGAGGTATCCCTTGGGATTAAGGGCGGTTTTCCATCTCCTTTAGAGGTATTCAAAAAGGTAGTTAAAAAGGTATTCAAAACGGTACGCACCAATAGGTGTGATTTTGAAACCTCTCTGTGAAAGGACTTGCATTTTGATGTGAAACAGATATGTAACACCTCCGCTTTATTTTCTACTTCGACACAAAATGACAATTCACAAACGCTTTTTAAGTTTTATAAGGGAAAACATCAACCTGTATTTTTTAGACCCAAGCCTGTTCCAGTTTACCTTCATGCACTAAAAAGGCATCTGATTATTACGTGAAGGACTGGCTCAGGCAAATCTGTTTTCTTACTGTCGCTTTTCTACAAACTTCAATACCTATCGCACAAGAAAAAGCAGTATTCCATCATCTTATTAGATCCCCACGGAGATTTGGCGGAGCGTTTATTTGCGTTCCGTTTGAATCTTCTAAAACCTGAACGTATTATTTACATCGACCCTGGGCGAGAGAAAGATAAAATTCCCTGCATCAATCCGTTTCGAAAAAAAGTAACAAACCCAATGATGGTTGATTTATTCGCCCAACAGCGAGCGAAAACTTTCTCAGAACTTATCCCAGAGGCAGGAATGTCGCTCCAGATGGAAACGCTTTTAAAACCCTGCTTGGCGGTTTTGTTTTCACAAGGAGAATGTGGGTTGTCGGACTTGCAGGATTTTATGAACGATGCAACTAACCAAAAACGGATTGAACTTGGAAAAAAGGCAAGGCATCCTGTGTACAGGAATTTCTTTGCCAATGCCTTTCAAAATAAAAAGTATGGTGCAACCAAATTGGCGGTTTACACTAGGCTTCAGCACCTGCAAAACAATTACAGTTTTTATCTGATGATGAATTGAAAATCAAACTTTGATTTGAAAAAGGAAATGCAAAAGGGAAATGTTATTTTGTTCAACCTCTCCAAATGAAAACTGGGAGAGGATACGAGCAGGGCACTTTGAAAATTTATTTCTGCAACGCTGTTAAGTATTGCCCTGCAAAGGGCGTTCGAAGAAGAAAAATTCAGAAAACCGTGTTATCTCTTTGTGGATGAGTTCCACAACCTTGCCACTTGAGGTAGTAGTATGGAGACCATTTTTAGCGAAGCAAGAAAATACAGGCTTCATTTGATTGTGGGTACTCAAAGCATCAACCAACTCCCTGTTTCACTCAGGGACATGGTCATCAATAACACGGCAGTCAAGCTCGTTGGAATCAACGGACTTGTGGCATTAAAGTCACAGGCAGGAGATTTGGGAGTATCATTCAATGCATTGAAGTTTCTTCCACCATTTTATTTCTATATAAAACAAGACCATTATCCCGCAGTAAAAATTAAAAGTCCGGACTTTCTTCTCAAACATCCTAAAAGATATTTCCTGTCCAAGACACAACAGGCAAAACTGAAAACCCAAATCCTTGCCAATACGCTACTGTATAGAAATAGTGAAACGGATTTGTCAGCTACCTGACCTCAAAACTCCGCAGAGTCCACCGATAATTTCAAACCCAAATACCAACTGTAATAATTCTTGTTATAAAAACGAAGGCATTTTTTTGCCTTTTTATTTTTTTATAAGAATCAGAATGTTGACCAAAAGACTTTTTTTCAAGACGCTGTCTCCATCGCAGGAGAGAATCCTGCTGTCACTTGCTCGTTATAAATTCCTAACCGCAGGACAGATGCTTCGTTTGGGAATTATGACCGATAGGGCAAATTTGAATAAGCAAATCTCGGAACTCAGGTATTGGAAGAACCCACTTGTTGGTTCTGTTACTTTTTGAATTTCTCCACAGCATTGAAAACTGGAGAGCATCCACCATTTGACCTCGCATGGTGCAGCACTCATAAAAGAGCGCTTAAGTCCGACTGCACCTGTAAGATTCCCCAAAGCAAATACGGTGCTGTTTGCTCAGGATTATTTCCACAGGATACATACTATTGATGTTCATATTGTCATACAGGAACGGGCATTCAACCACAACGTTGAGTTGCTCTTTTTTTTAGTCTACTTTGATAAATTATCCACAGGAAAATCAAAAGGCTTCAGGGCAGAAACCTATATTCCATTTTGAGAGAATGAATACCTTATTGCAGATGGTGTCTGTATGCTTCAAACCCAAAACAGAAAGGAACTGTATGCCATTGAAGTCTTTAATGGAATGAATGTGCAACGTGTCTATCAATCCTTGCTACAACATCTTAAGGCACTCAAAGACGGACAGCCAAGCAAACAATTTGAACTCGATTATGGGTCAAGAATATTATGCGTTTTTGAATTGGACTCCTGTAAAATTCAGGTAATGAAAAGGCTCTGTGAGGATGAGCATTTTGCTTTTGCGAAAGAGTATTTTCTTTTTAAAACACTAGATGAAGTAAAAGAAAATGTGTTTGAGGGATGGGAGTTGTTTGATGGAACAGTAACAACAATGTTTGAAATAAAAAAGGATTATGCTTTTGCATAATCCGAAAGGCTGTTTAAGATATGTCCTGCTAATCTTGAATAGAACAAGTATTGTCCCATTTGGAGCAAGCCTATCATTCCTCTTGATTTATCAAATCAAAATTCATTCAAGGCATCATCAATCCACCATTGGAACTTTGGTGCTTTTTCCCATAAACTACCAAAGTACACATCAACTTGTCGGTCAGCATATTCACTTGCGAGGTCACAGTAATAGTTTCCCTCTTTATTTTGGTCATTTCGATAATCGCAACCTTCGGTAATTTCGATGTTGTAATTGGATAGGAAATCTTTGGTAAATTCCAATAATTCTGAAGTGGTAAGCACGTCATAAAAGTCGGTGTCAAAGGCTAATTGTTCAAGGAAGGCTTCAATAGATTTTCGTGGGTAAGTCATGTGTATCATTATAAGAAATAAAAAATAATACACTGTCGAAAATTGTAAAGCAGAGAGCATAAAATCAATACAAAAAATCTTTTTTCTGCCTGTTTGTGTTGAATTTTGCGGGCTTTACATACGACATAAGTGTAAATTATTCTTTTATTATGATACACCCTGACTTATAAAATCCTGAAAACTTCCTGCATTAGTTTTGATACTCCGATTGGTGCTTCTTCATAATTGGGAATGCCGTTTCCGATAGCTTACCATCATTTGAAGGTTGTGAAATTGACCAAAATAGCGGAAATACCTGCAAGTGATAGCCGATGTTGATTGTATGGGTTTTGGGAAAATAAATTGATGATGCAAAAAATGAATTGTTGGGGAGATAGGTTTTGAAACAATACTTATTATTCAATAATGCAGGGATTTACAATCTGAAACCAATAGTCCTTTTTTAAAATTTCCATTCTGGATAGATATTGCTCTCTACAATTTGGGTCAAAATATTTTCCAAATCTTTTGGGATTTTTAATTTTTCATTCTCCTGTAAATCGTGTAATATCTGATTAGCTGTTTGTTTAGATTGTTCTTTTAATTTGGGATGTCCCAATGCTATTTTTAAAATATTCATATATCCATTTGTTCGGGAAAAGGAGCTATAAACGTTTGTTCTTCCCTGAGACAAAAAGATGCTACAGATATTATAAATTTCATCAGGACGTGAGCGGTAACTGTATAAAACGCTGGCTACAACCTTCTTGTTTTTCAAATGCCAATTTTGTATAATGTTATTCGTTTCTTGTCTCCATATTGGATGATTATAAAAATTTACTTTCAATAAAAGTAAATAATGAGTTGTCGACCTGTTTTTCTCTCTCCGTACAAAAGAAGGATTTTTCATTTTCCGTTTTGAGGAAAAACTTTTATGATGAAACTCATTAATAATACTCGTTATTATAAGGCTCAAAGCCGAAGAAATCTTTTCTTCTCCTTCAAAAAACTTCAGACAATTATAGATGAATTGACTATCGTAACTGTACCATTTTTTAGTTCTCAAAATTGTACTATAAAAATATTTCTTGATATTATCCTTTGTGGTATGTTCTATACAGGAATAAATGATAAATTTATTTTTAAGTTTCCAAAGAGTTTCTGTATCTTGAAAAAAACGATTGGAAAAGTTTTGTTTTGTTAAATGAGTAGCGTAATAAAAACAACTCCTAAAAAGTGAAACGTTTATTTTTAACTTATCACTATATTCATCGTTTAAAAAAACATTGGAAAAGACTTCCTTTATATTTTCGTCAGCAATTAACATAGATTTATAGATTAGAGAATCTCCTGCGTTATTCCAATTATAGTCACTCAATAAATAGTTGGAAAATTTAAGTTGCTTATCTTCTGTAACATATTTTAAACAAGTACAGATAAACCTGTCTGAATACTCAATCCATTCATTATTCTTAAGAACTCTATTGGAAAATTTTTGCTTTATTTTAGCCGAAGCAAATGTAAAACATTCTTGTAAAAGAGAAGTTCCGAGTTCTTTTTGCTCCTCTGATAAGACCTTGTCAGAAAAGATACTCCTGATTTCATCTTTCGAATATTCAAAAAATGATGAAAGGTTATATGTCTCTATACTTTTCCATTGATCTTCATACAAAACTTTATGGATAAAATACTCCATATTATCATCATCTAAACTATTTAAGTAATGCTTAAATGAATCATTTATTACTACCCAATTATTATCATCAATGGTTTTCTTAAAAAAACTCTGCTTGACATCATCTGTAGCATAATCCAAACAAGAATTTATGATTTTTGGATGGATTATATATGATTGGTCTTCCTTGAGAATTTCTTTAACAAACCTATTTCTTTCATTTGCATTTTCAGTATATTTCAATACGCTACAAATAAAATTAAAATCATAATCTGACAGATTTGTGATACTTAAAATTTCAGAAATATGAGTATTGATAACAGTATCATTTTCAACCTTTCTGAAATAACTCCCCCAAAACACGGTTGAATAAATCTTTCTTTCCCAAAATAATTTTGCAAATTCGTTTAATTTCTGATTATCTAAAGAAAATCCTGTAAGCACATAAATGTAATGCGGTTGTTGATTTCCATTTTCTATTAAACGCTTTATAAAAGACAGTTTATCTTCTAAGTCATTAAAGAGATGACTTTCATTTTGCAACATAGTTTGCAAAAACCTTGAAGCAGAATAGTCATCGCCTTTTTCAGTAATGAAATGGAGTAGTTCGATTTTAACACTATCGCTAAATTTATCCCACTTTTTAAAACTCAATTGGCTTAATCCCATATCTGGTAAAATATCATGATTGAATTTTACCAAATCAGAAGTATTGAATCTATCAATCCTGTAATTTTTATTGATGTAAATTTTCAACTTATCCAGCACATCATCTTTCATGTTCCATCTACTGAACAAATCACGGATTTTATTATTATCCTTTCCATTATAAAAATCAGCCAACTTTAAAAAAGTGTCATAAGAGATATGTATTTTATGCTGGGCATAAAAACATCCCCAATAGTATAAAGCCATTGCCAATCCAATGTATTTTTTTGGTATGGAGTTCAAATCACTTTCTATAATATTTCTAAATACAATTTGAGGGTCGGAAAAATTGAAAGACGATTTGTCATTTTCATTCGGAGTAATTCGTGCCAGTATAAAAAGAAGTAAAAACAAGGTGGATTTATAACTTTCCTTTTTTTCGAATAGCTTTTCTGAGGATTGTTTCCAGTTAGGGTACTTTTCAATGATTCCTTCAATAATTTCTTGGTTTTCATCAGAAGAAAGGAATAATTCAAAATCATTTCCATATTTTTTATACGGCTTATCTACACTTTTTCTGTCGCCTATAACAAGCCTTACATTGTCAGTCTTATGTATTTCCTCAAGATATTTTTTACCTAATAAAGTCTTCTCATCAAACATCCGATACCAATCCTCAATGATAATTAGAAATCTTTGGTTATGTTCCTTTTCAATGTTTTCTTTAATTATTGGAAAACCCTGCTCTATAAATTCTTCAATATCATATACCCAAACTACAATAAATAATTCTTCGCAACCAAGGTCATGCGAAAGCCTTTTCAATACTGTTGACTTGCCCGAACCACCATCTCCAAGAACCCAAGCCGATACTTTATAATTTTTATCGTGATTAAAACTATCAATGACAGCATTCTTTAAATTTTGATATTCATTTCTTATTACATCAAAATTATTTATGATTCCATACCACTGGCAATTATTTAATTTTGCTCCATAAAATTCAGACATTGTATAGGCTTTGCCTGATTTTATTGTATTGATGAATTCTTCATTGATAATAGTAGCACCTGATATTTGTGCTTTTGATTCATAGGTAACTTCAATTATCTCTGATTTGCTTTCAGAGAATATATCCTCCAAAAATAAAGCATCTAATCCAATTTTCCTTTTTAAAAACTCTTTTGTAAAAGACTGAAAAAGGATTTTATATCCTCCAAAATAAAAATTATAAATTTCAATACTTCTTCTATTATAATGCTTAGGCAGTCCATCTTCTATATGCCCCTCTATAGTTTTTTTATCGTAAGCAATACTATCTATCTCAACTGATTTTCCTCTATAACTATTTCCTGTTATGAAAGACTTCAATGGAGGGTACGTTATCTTGCTTTTGAGCAGATTCTGATAATGCTTATCGCCCGATTTCTCATAGCAGGTTTTTAGTAAATCCAATGTACTTTCAATAAAGAGAGCTATTTCCCCTGACCTTTCTTTCGGTAGTGTGGAAATAAGTTTATTGAGTTCAGCTATTTTTTTGGACATCTTTTACATTTTTAGAGATTGGGAAGATACAAAATGTAATTTTTTTTGCCAAAAACAAGAAAAAGCTGAAAATAATTACCATTTCTTTCAATTGCAATCAGTTGCAAAACAAAATTTCTACAAAATTTCTAAAATCAATCATTTTCTCTACAAAATTTCCAAAAAAATATCATTTAATATATTGATAATCAATTACTTGATTTGCGTATGTCAATAATATGACTTTAAATTTGTCATGTCTTTCAGTGCTATTTTTTTAGGTAATTAAAAAATGATGCCCCGAAAACGGAAGCATCAAATTTTAAGAAACCACGCCAATGGTTTCCCAAAGTGCAAAAGACATCAGACTATGGAAAAGAATATCTTTTTGCTATTTAGATAGTGTAAATAAAAGACACTCTAAAAGCAACTGATTTTTTTCCAAACTCTGAAAAATTTAACCTTTAATTTTTTTAGACTATGGAAACACTAATCAAAACTCCGCACCCTGAGAAATTGCAATTTCTCAACAAGGACTTAACCTCCAAAATCAACGAATCTACCGAGGATTTGCTCAAGACTACCAATCAATGGACTTGGTGGTACAAGATTCGTTCTCAATCTGTTCTCAAGGTACTGCATGAATCAAGAGGATTGCTGTATGCTAAACTTTGCTTTGTCAAAGAAAAATTTGAGAAATCCGCCTTGCTTTACAATAGCCATACTAAAAGGTTTATGCGACTGACCTCGTTAGATGGCGACGACAAAATGGTAGACATTCAAGTGCAAAAAGAAGAAATTCAGGCACGTACAGAATTGCACCGTTCTCTTGCAGAACATCAAGAGGATTACATTGCAGGTAATCAGGCAAAAAACAATATGCTTGTGAGTGATTCTACACTAAATCTCAATGAGGCAGAGTATGTTAAAACCACTGATTATTTGGACGCAGTAAAAAACTCTGACTCGGAAGTCAAAACGTATCCATCAAAACCTGAACTTACTTTTGAAAAGACGACAACGCAGCCGTTTGAAATTACGGTAAAGAGTGATGTTTCAAATGAACCAACTATCGTAAAAGTTACTACAGAACCAACTCAAGAATCAAAATCAAAACAAGTAATCCATACACAAGTCGGTTCAGCACCCGACTATTTTGTATGCGAGGCACAACTTGAGGAGTGTTTGGAGTCAGCAGGTAATGATTACGCCAGTCAATTTTCAAACCTGACAACCCAAAATGCAACAACAGTTGCCCTATCTACTAGTTCCAAAGACGTACTTAAACAACCATCTTACAAACAGAACATACTGGCTCATGTGAGCCTTGACAAAGTAATTTGGGCAGTAGCAGTGTATTGTATAGTTATTCTTGGCGAGGTATTTATCTTCTCTACTATCTATGAAACGTCATTTAACTTCTCTCAAGTAAAAGCAATAATTACAGGAAGTGCACCGCTTTTAATCAGTTTTGTGCTTGGCTTCGGTCTCTACGGAACAATCTTGAATTTTATCAGGAGTAATAATCAAATCGCTGTGAAGACAATCCGCTCGTCCCGATTTATACTTGGGGCTGTAATTTTAGGACTTTGCTACGCCATGTGTATGGGGTTTCTTTATATGAAGAGTCTTGAAAAAGACGATTTACGAAAACAAATCTCGATGTTAACCCAAGAGCAATATGCGTATAGTGATGATAGTGAGGGAATGTCCAAAGCGGAAAAACAACAAGCGATTCAAGATAATGCTTCAAAAATTGACAAGGCATCTGAAAAGTTAGAAGTATTGCAAGGAAATACTATGGCTACCGTGGTGGTTGCATTATCATCGCTTATCTTTTTATTGTTTTCAGGTATCATGTTCGGGGTACTGCTTTTATTTCTTTCAGCCTACAAAACCCAAAAGGCAATAACGCAGATTGAAGAGCTTTTGCCACGTATTGAGGCGGAGTTCTATTCCCAAAAGAATGTAATCTCTGAAGTGGATACACTATCAAATAGAATCTTGAAATGGATGGGGCAAAAACGGTTTGTCGAAAAACTGTTGGCAGGCGATTCCACAAAAGACCTCTTGTTTGTCCAGCCTAATAATAACACTATACCGTCTTTTTCAACCAACGGCAAATATCATCAAGAATTAATCAATAACCATTAATATTTTATATCATGAAAAACTTTTTACAAATTTCAGTTGTATTGTTATCAATCTTTAGTGTTGTTTCCTGTCAAAAGGAAACCACTAAAGAAGCACCCGAGAGTTCACTTATTGTCCTTGTGAAGGATAAATCTGCTTCCATTTCCCAATCCAATGCAGAACAGGAAAAGGAAATCAAACACCTTACACGTTATTTAAATCAAAACCTGATTGAAAATACCGATGTGGTTATTATGGACATAAACAGCCACAGCGACAGTAGAACCAACACCACTTGGTTTAAATTCAATGCCCCAAAAGTGCAAGAAGCAACACGGGTACAATCCGAATCGGAAAAGGAACTTGAGCAAACGTTCTATCAGGCAAAAGTTCGAAGAACACTCAAAGCCACTCAAAAGAAAATTATTGAGCAGATGTATGGAACAACGACTTCTTCAAATCAAACCGCTATTGTGGAGTTGCTCTATCCAATTTCAGAAATTCTAAAAAATTATCACAAGGCATCTATCTGCGTATATTCCGACCTTATACAAGAATCAGACTTCATAGACTTCACAAAAAGCAGTTGGGCGATGCCAAGCAAAGCGTTTGCAACTGATTTAGCAAAAACTGATTTTGACAGGTTGCAAAAACAAGGACTTCAAATAGATCTATCGAAGGTTACTTCCTTTGATGTAGTTACCCCAAACAATCCCGAAAATGACAAGTATTATGTTTTAATGCCGTATTACTGGGATACGATACTGGGTTTGGGAAAATTTACAGGAACTATCAACTGGCAAAAATTGTAGTGATGAAGAATTTTAGAAATTATTTAGAAGAACTAGAGTTATCCCATTTACAGGGCGAAGAGCGTAAGGCAATGTACAAGTCCTATAAACGTGAATATCTCCGTGGATATATGAAGCAAAAACGCACCTCCAATCAGGTCATTGAGATTTATTTCACTCAAAAACAGTACGAGCGGTTATCACAGACAGCCCTTAACCAAGGGCTGTCACGTACAGGATTTTGTGAACTGGTTGTTTTGAATTCGGTTTGTCAAACACAATGGATACCCAACGGGCAGGTTATCTCAGAATTGCAGACCGCTATTAGAAAGGTTGGAAATAATATCAATCAAATCGCCAAAATCTCCAACTATCAAAAAATAGCAACGCCACAATTAATGGACGAGGCATTTCAAAGACTCGTTCAATTGGAAGAACTTGTCCATAAACAATTGGCTCATCCCGAACTTTTTCTACAATCCTAGTTAGAAAAACACAACACACAACTAACTCATATCAAAATGCTTATCAAGATACTGTCAAGGAAAAACAATTCCTTCGGGAAACTCATGGATTATATCAGCAAAGAGGCGGATAGTCAGTCCCTGTGTTGGAATCTTCCACAGACTAATGAACTGGATGTTTTGCAACAGGAGTTTGTCCGAAATGATGCCTACCGAAGTAAAGGTGCTAAAAACAGGATGTACCACCATATTTTGAGTTTCTCTGCCAAAGACAGTGCAGTAATAACTTCTGATATGTTGCAATCTATTGCCGAGAGTTACATTACCAAGGCACAATTGGAGAACCATTTGGTCTATGGAAGGGTACATTCAAACCAATCTCATCTTCATTGGCATCTGATGTCCTCGCAAAATTCCTTCCGCAGTAAAAAAGGATTTAGGCTTTCAAAATCGGAATTGAAATCCTTGCAGATGGAAATGGAAGAATTTACCAAAGAACATTATCCACAAATCAAGCACAGTTTTGCTTATACAACCAACAAGCGGAATCTAACTCTTGGACTGGAAACTTCAAAGGCAGTTGTCAAACCCACCGAGCAGGAATTTCAAATCGCAAAACTGGGTAAGGTTTCTGAAAAAGGACAACTGATTGAACATTTGAAGCTACTTGCAAAGACATCACAATCAACCCTTGAGTTTGAAAATCTTATTGCCCAGGATTCAAAATATGGATTATACAGCTACAGGGATAAAATCCACGGCATTATGGACAAGGAGCAAAATAAAAAATACCGCCTGAGTACCCTGTTTAAATCCAAGGAACTTTCAACCATCTACCGAATGCTAAAGACAAAGGAGAAAGAACTAACGCAAGAGAAAGAACAGCAACGCTAAACCCAACAACAATGGACGAAATTTGGAAATTATTACTCGATGAAAAAACACCTGACTATCCAACCCTGCACGGTAGTTCACGATTTATGACCAAAAAGGAACAGGAGGATTTGCTTTCATGGTGGAATAAAGGAATTGTAGTGGATGGGAGAAGAAGGATAAGTAGAACCAAAACAATTCATGCTTTGATGCTTGCCCCAACTGGGGGTGGTAAGAGCGTGTGGATATCAAATAATCTGCTCCGCCCCAAAGGTGATAGCTACATTGTAACAGACACAAGTGGAGAGTTATTTGCACTTACTTCTAAACATTTAGAGAAAAAAGGATATACAATACTGCATTTCAACCTCTCGCAAGATGGTACTAAAGGATTAAAATACAATCCATTTGCATTTATAAAAAGTGATAGCGATATTGTCAGATTCTCAAAAGTGCTTTTACAAGCTCAAGGTTTGGATAAAGGCAATGACCCATTTTGGCAAATTGCCACAGAACAGCTTTTTTATATCCTTATCAAAGCCATGTTGAAAATGGAAAACGATAGACAAAACCTCTCTGCATTGTCGCATTTGATAGATTTATGTTCTGCCGACATTGAACAAGCTGAATGCGTACTGACAGGATATATGGATGATAGTTTATATGTTAAGTTTTCTGCATTCAAAAATTATAGTGACAAACTCCAAACCTCTATTCTCGCTACAGCTAGTGCGGTACTTAGTCCACTCAATGATTCTTATATAAAGGATTTAACTTCAGGTAATGATTTGGATATTTCATTACTGCGAAAACAAAAAACAATTCTCTATATCCAAAATAGTGAAAGGGATTTAAGCCACACCGCTTTTATCCGTAACCTTCTTTTAAAGGATGTATTCTATAATCTGCTTGCTCCACGAGGTAAAAAACAAAAGCGAGTGTTTGCATTTCTCGATGAGTTTGCTAATGTCTACATCCCCGATTTTACAACCCTTATAACTGTTTGCAGAAAATATGATTTGAATCTGATCTGTGCCATTCAAGATTTGCAACAGTTATCACACAACTATCCCAAGGCAGAGGCGACCATCCTGTCCAATTTTCAAATGAAAATAGTCCTTGCAGGTCTGAATTTCGAATCAACCGAACAGATTTCACGGCTTTTGGGTATGGCAACCATTGTAAATGAGGCAAAAGACAACGCCATGACGGGAAGAAGGCTCTTGACCGCCGATGAAATACGCACACTAAAGTCGGATGAAGCCATTGTGATTTACACCAATAAACTCCCTATGAGGCTTCAAATGAAACCGTGGCACAAGAATTTTTGGTTACGCTTACGCTTGGGAATATGAAACCAATATAAAATAAATGAAAATGGAACTCTCAGAAAAAACAATACTACTACTTATCGGCTTCGGGGTACTGACTTTGCTCTATATTATCATCTGTAAAATGCTAAAACCACTGGGTGCTTTGCCAAAAGCACTAGCGGAAGGATTGGAACAACTTCTGATTTTATTGTATGAACTCTTGGCGATGCTGTTCAAATATTTAGTGGTCTTAATCAAAAGTGCATTTCCTACCATTTTTGAGCATCTGCTCAAACTCATTATTGCTGTTTTTCTGCTACTTGTTAAGGGTTTCACTTGGCTCATAAAAGGTGTCGTATCGCTACTGAACCGCTTGTTTAAACTAACGGGAGATTCTTCATAAAACCTCCGCAACCCTTGTAAATACAAGGGGTTTCACTCGGAATTACGGAAAGGTTTGCTTAATGTTGCATGACGCTGAACGCCAGTGAATTAGCATAAGACATAACCTTAACATAACATTGAAAATGACAGTATTTGAAAAAAATGTGCATTGCAAATGCCTGGGTAAAAAGCCCAAAATGACCGATTCACGAACCTTTAAAAATGGGTAAATATGAAAGATTTAAATAGCCTGTACCAGTCTTTTGAGACAGGCATCCGTTCGGCAAAGGCGGTAGACCCAAAGTTATACTTAAAGAGTATTGGGTTGGACTATAATGAAATCAGAATCGGTTTCAACTCTGGTCAGTTCCATCACAGGGAAGAACAAAAATTAAAAGACCATTACGAAAGTTTGGGACTGCTGACCAAAAGTGATGTCGGAGTCAATAAGGAAGGACTCACAGCCTACACCGTTTTTGGACGCTACGGAATTATTTTTCCGCTTTTTAATCAGCAAAACCAAGTGGTTAATTTTTTTGCCGTCCGATTTAAGATGGCAACTCCGCAGGAGGACTATTTAAATGACCTCGGACTATATCCTTGTTATCCAAATCCAAATACCAAAACATTATATATAGTACCAACCATACTTGATGGAGCAAGCCTTCTGCAAAGCAAGGCTTTAGAAAACAGGGAATCGGTTTTGGCACTACATGATGGAAAACTGCTTCCGCAACATAAAGAAGCCATAAGCCAATTAGAATTTTTAGAACGCATCATCATTATAAAACGCTAACCAAAATGGAAACACTTCAAGAAGAAATTCAAAAACTAAATTCTAAGATTCCCATTAGTGTGGTGGAGCTACCTGATGGAGATAATCTTAATGACACTTGGCTCAAGTACGGAACGGAAGGTGTGGCAGAACTTATTAAAAGTAATACTCCTGCTGAACTACCAAAAGAAGGACTCAACATTATCAATGAGTATAAAATTTCCTTTGAAGGTGGTGCGGGTACTTATTATATCATAGGAAGGCTGTCTATGGAAATGCAAAATTTGAAAGTTGCATTACAGATTGTAGAGCGAACAAGCCAAAGAAAGCACCGACTAAAAATAGACCTTTTTGAATTTTCCCATGTCCAATTCCAATGCAAGGAGTTGTCGGAAAAGCAAAACTTGGATTACAACACCCTTGAAACGGATTTAATTCGGTTGACAGACCTTTTGGAAGTCCACCGTGAAGCAATGTTTGAGGCGGAAGTTAATCCGATAGCCGAGCAATATTCCGCAAAGGAATTAACTCCCAAAGCATCGGAGAAGGCAATGGAATTTTTATCCAAACCAAACCTTATAAAAAATATTGATGCTTTACTTGAGCAAACTGGAATTATTGGCGAGGAAGACAACCGCATGATGCTCTTTGTGATTGCCTCGGGATATAAAATGCCGTACTTATTACACGCACTAGTACAAGGAACAAGTGGCGAGGGTAAAAGCCATCTTCTGAATAGTATCGCTAATTGTATGCCTCAAGAAGACATTATGAATACTACAAGGATAACCAAAAAATCCCTTTATCATTACCAAGATAAAGAACTTACCAATAAGTTAATCCTCATTCAAGATTTCGATGGTCTAGACGAAGAAGCCCAATTTGCTTTTCGGGAAATGCAATCGGCAAAGTTTCTGACCAGTTCCACCATATCCAAAGACCAGTTCGGAAATGTCAGAGGGAAAATGAAACAAGTGAATTGTCACTTCGCTAGTTTAACCGCTACGACCAAAGCGGAAGTGTATTATGATAATATGTCACGCTCGGTAGTAATAGGAGTGGATGAAAGTTTGGAACAAACCCTTCGCATCGTACAACAGCAAAATAAAAAAATCGCTGGACTTATTGATTCTGAAAAAGAACAACAGGCAAAGGAACTGCTTCGAAACGCAATTCGGGTTTTAAAATCGTATGTGGTCATCAATCCGTATGCAGATAAAATTATGTTACCAATCGAAGCAAAAATGCTTCGAAGACTCAACAGCCAGTTCCAAAACTTTGTTTCCCAAATAACCATCCTACACCAATACCAAAGAAAAATGGATTCCAAAGGACGCCTTATCGCTACCAAAGACGATATACAAATGGCAGTTGATATTTTCTTTAGTGCCATCATGATAAAAGTGGATGAACTGGACGGCAGTACAAGACAGTTCTTTGAAAAAATGAAACTGTATATCAAGAAACAACCCAAAGGAACAACCCACCGTTTTACAGCACGAGAAATCCGTCAGGAAGTTAATATCAGCAAGTCGACCAACTTCAAATATTTCAATTCCTTACTGGAACTCGAATATATCCAAGCCGTTGAAGGTTCTCCAAACAGGGGATTCAAGTACATGGTGGTGCATTGGGATAATATTGAAAAAACCCGTGCCAAGATTCGGAGCGATTTAAACAAGCAACTTGCGGGATTGTAAAACACCAAAAAAACGCCACAGCCCCCTAAAATCAAACTATACGCCGTTGGTGTTCGGTGTTTTTGATACTCCGCTTAAGGCACAAAACAGCAAATTAAACCAATTATATATATGATGAAAAAAACAATCCAAACCCCTGCCTACGAGTCGCTCCTGAGCGACTTTGATAGTTTTATCAAGGTACGAAACTACAAACTGGGCAAAAGCAATATGCACCAAACGGCAATAACTGAACTTCTGATTTGGTTGGAAGAGAACGGGGTTACCAAAATAAAGGAAGTGACCAGTAAGGAAGTGCTTGCCTATTTTGAATATTTGATTACCCGTCCAAACAAAAGAAGAGAAGGGACGCTTTCTGAAAAATCAATCAAGTTGCATCTGTATGCTTTGTCTTTGTTCATGCAAAATTTACTTGAAAATAAAACCATTGAAAATGGTTTCTACATTCCATCGTATGGTGGAACGGGAACTTCCAAAAGCCGAAACACGCTAAGTATAGAAGAAATAAAATTAGTGTATGCCCATTGTCAAAATGATTTGGAAAGTGCCTTGCTCTCCATTGCTTATGGTTGCGGACTCAGAAGGACGGAATTGGAACGGCTCAATCTTCGGGATGTTCAATTATCGATTGGGGAACTTATTGTCCGAGAAGGTAAAGGAAGCAAAAGGCGTGTTATTCCCATTAGCGATACCATGATTGAATATTTGAAAAAATACATTCATACGGAACGGCACGAGCGATTGATAAGTAACAATACTATTGAGGATGCTTTTTTTATCAATCCAAAAGGCAAACGGATGACAGGAGAATATCTTAACGATACCCTGAAAAAAATGATTGAGCAGACAGGAAGTTATGAACTTCTCCAAAAGGAAATAACCCTGCATTGTCTTCGTCATAGCATCGCAAACCATCTCGCTGAGAATAATGCAGGAATTGATTTTATAAAAAGATTTTTAGGTCACGCAGAAATCAATACCGCTTACATCTACGCCATAAAAAACAAAAGACGCAAAACAATAACATCATTTTAATAACCAACTATGAAAAAGCAAACCATCGAGCAGTTCTTATTGGAGCAGTACACACCTCAGACTGCCAAGAGTTATTTATTTGCCATCAATCATTTTCTGAAACTCAACCCGAAAGCCAAGCGTTACAAGTACCTGCATATTGTCCGCTATATGGAGGAGATTGGTCAAAAGCAGAACAATCCCAAGTATCGGGTAGTCATCCTTTCGGCAATCAAGAAGTATTACGATTTTTTAGCAATGACGGGTTACAGAACCGACCACCCATGCAAACGATTAAATATCAAAGTGAAACACAACGAACCTATACAGGTACAGGATTTATTCTCTAGTGAGGATTTGCAACTGCTTCTCAAAAGAGAAAACCGCTATCAATTTATTGATACACGAAACGCTGTGGTGCTTTCGCTTCTGATTTATCAGGGATTAACCAGTGATGAGATTATCAATCTCAAAGTAAGGGATATTGATTTGGATAACGGAACGGTGTACGTGAAAGCATCCACAAACCTCAATCGTAGAACTCTCGAACTGGTAAGCCGTCAAATGATTGTGTTTTCAAAATACATCAATGAGGCACGACCTAAACTTTTGCGATGCGATTCAGATAAACTCGTTTTGAGTAAACTCGGAAAACCAATGGCGGATGTGAGCAGTATTAAGGCAATAATTGATCCTTTGAAAGATTTATTCTTAGATAAAAAACTTTGTCCTCAGACTATTCGGATGAGTGTCATCTGTAATTGGCTCAATGAGAAAAAATATCCGCTGGAACACGTTCAGGAATTGGCGGGACATAAGTGGCCGGGTACGACTGAAAAATACATAAAAGCCAATAGCGAACAGCAAAGAGAACTGATAAACAGATTTTTTCCTGTTTTTAACTAAAAATTAAACCAAACTTATATAAACAAGCGTTCTAAATTGACTTTTTGAAAATCAGTACTTTTGAACTATCTTCGCACTAAATTTTGTTTAGTTTGAGTGCTAATAAACTTACTAATTTAATATGAAGTAGTTATTAAGATTTGATAAAAACATTATTAGAATAATAATCAATAAAAAATGATAAATCACATTCACATAGAGGGTTACAAATCTATAAAAGAAACCACTCTCGAATTAGATTCTATTAATGTATTAATAGGGTCTAATGGTGTTGGAAAGTCAAATTTTATATCTTTTTTCAAAATGGTAAATAATATTTATGAGCAGAGGCTTGAAAATTATTCTATGAGAAAAGGAGCAGAAAGTCTTTTGCATTTTGGAAGTAAAAATACTAATGAGATTAAAGCGACAATAGAATTTGATAATACCAATGCCTATATTTTTTCATTGCAACCCACCAATAAAAATGGGTTAATTCTAGCGTATGAAAAAGGCTCTTTCAATAGCGAAAAAGGTTCTGAGTTTAGTTATAAAGACACTTGGTTTTCTAAACCTATCAGTTACAATTCCACAGAAAGTCAGCTAAGAAATACCACTGGAGGAATTGCTAAATGGATAAATTCATATTTAGCTAGTCTTAATCTATACCACTTTCATGACACAAGTGATTCTTCTCCTCTTAGAACTCCTGCTGTTTTGAATGATAATATTATTCTCAAAGAAGACGGAGGGAATTTAGCGGCGTTCCTGTATCTATTACAAGAGAAACACAATAAGCATTTTAAAAGGATTGAACATGTTATTAAATCAGTTGCTCCTTATTTTGAAAGATTTCAATTGCAACCTGATAGGCTAAATGAAGAAAGAATTAATTTAGAATGGACGGAAATTAATCATCCTGAAGTTTTATTTAATGCTACACATTTTTCTGATGGTACATTGCGTTTTATTGCTTTGGCTACATTGTTGATGCAACCCGATATGCCTGAGATAATAATTATTGATGAACCCGAATTGGGTTTGCATCCAGTTGCAATAAATACTCTTGCAGGATTGATAAAAAAAGCTTCCGCTAAAAGTCAAATTATTATATCAACGCAGTCAGTAAATCTTGTTGGAAATTTTGATCCTGAGAATATAATTACCGTTGACCGTATTGATGGACAGTCTGTTTTCAATAAGTTAGAAAAGGAAAATTTAGAAGGATGGTTATCTGATTTCACATTGGGAGACCTTTGGTTAAAAAATATTATTAAAGGACAACCATATTAAGATGAAGAGAGTACATATTATAGTTGAAGGACAAACGGAAGTTAAAGTCTTTTATTCAATCTTAGTGCCATACATACAATCTAAAGTTGAGAATGTATATATCGAAATTACACCTATAAAGTATTCAGGGGGAGGTATTGTTAAATACTCAAAATTACTTCCTGAGCTTAGGAATCATCTTGCTGATAAAGAAAAAATTGTTACTACTTTTTTTGACTATTACGGTCTTTTGGAGAAACATAATTATCCAAAATATAAAGAGGCAAAAATAGACCAACCAAATTCAAAGGTTGGTGTGGCAATAATGGAAGAGGGACTTAAAGAAGATTTAACTTCGAAAGGAATCAGTACAAAAAATTTCATTCCTTATATCCAATTACATGAATTTGAGGCGTTACTTTTTTCTTCTGATGAAGGTTTTGAATTTCAGTATGATAATGAAAAAGTTATTAGAGATTTAAAGTCAATCGCTCCACGTTATGAGACACCCGAAGATATTAATGATAGTCCTGTAACTGCACCATCAAAGAGGATAATTGCTATTTTAGAAAAGCAAGGAGATATATATGAAAAAGTAATTGATGGAGATGCAATTTCCATAATGGTTGGTATTGAGGCTATGTTAGAAAAGTGCCCAAGATTTAGAGCATGGGTAGAAACACTTATTGAAAAAATCCAAGAATAATTAGAAATTAATAAGCATTATAACTCCTTAAAGTCCTCAAAAATTTGAGGACTTTTTTGTTTCTTCTGAATTGAAAACAAAATCAACAATTATTTTAACATTTGCAGGTTTTTATCTACTTTCGTATCCACGAAGATAATGTTGAATGGACGTTCTCGGTATGATGGTTTTTTCATAATGGCGTATAAGTATAAGTACAACGGTAAAGAGTTCCAAGACGAGTTGGGGCTAAACATGTACGATTATGGAGCAAGAAATTATGATGCGGCACTTGGTAGATGGATGAATATTGACCCGTTGGCAGAACTCTCAAGACGTTATTCACCTTATGTTTATGCAGTCGACAATCCCGTTTATTTTATTGACCCTGATGGGATGATGCAAGCACCTAACGTTGGAAGTAAAAGAAAAGATGAGTTTAATAAGCGGAAAAGAGAGGATTTTTCGGATATCTTTCATAATTATGATGTTAAAAAAGAAAAATATAGAGATGATGACCCCAACCATCCACCAAATGACACTGCATTTGATTATAATTCAGATAATAAATATGAAACACAGTACTTTGGGGGAGGTCCAAAAAAAGGTAAAAAACCAAAGTATGCTGTATGGCAACAAAAAGGGCAGAAAATTATTAAACAAATTGATAAATTATATGAAAAGCATGTTGTTGCTGAAGTGAAAGGGACTTTAAAGGTTGGAACATATGTTGATGTTGGAGGAAAAAATCTGGCTAAGGTTAGTATAGGGGAATTCCGTGAGAGTGGATATTCTTGGACAAATTCTGAAGGGGTCAAAGAAGTTGATACAAAAAAGTTTGTGGCAGGATTTGCTTTTGTTGGAGGAGTACAAGTAGATTATGATTATAAAGAAAAGAAGACTACAACTACTGTAGGGTTTGGTATTATATCCTATGAAGAAAGTTCCGACGGTGCAATATTTTTAGGAATTAATCAAAACTATAGTTTTGGAATTGGAATTGGGGGAGAAGGTGGTTATAAAATTGGAATAAAATTTTAATTTATGAGAAAGATTTCAAGTAAAACAACATATTTCAGAAAAAAAATTATTCCAGTGATAACTTTAGGTGGATTTGTGCTGGTTTTGATATGTGTAATTATATTTGAAGTTCCATTTAGGGACTTAACAATTATTTTCTTTCCAAGTATTATTTTCTTTTTTGTTTGGGTCTTCAGATTTAAGAGACTAAGTGAAGTTTATATTGACAATAAATTCTTTATAGTTAACGGTAAAAAAATAAATATTGAAAACATTATTTCAATTAACAATATAGGTGTTTTTAATTACAAAGTAACTTATAGAGATGACAATAAAGAGGGAGTGTTTTATTATATGATAGATTTTTTACCTTACACAGACCCAATGTATATAAAGGACATTAAAGAGAAAATTAAGAATAAAAATTTGAATTTATAACCAGAATCTCTTCAATTATTTTAAATCAAATATTATATTTGGAAAATAAATTTTAAAACAATTAAAAAATGAAAGTTTTTGCTTATTTGTTGTTCATACTTATTCTTCATTCCTCTTGTATGTTGAAAAAAGAGGATGTTTACGAAAATGAAGAATCAGAAAGAGAAAAAGCTGAAATTGTAACAAATCAATTTTATGAACTATTAAAGGATAATAAAATAGATGAATCAATGAATCTATTTAGTTCATCTTTTTTTGAAAATTCATCCAAGGAAAGTTTTAAAAAATTTCTAATAGAAAAAGATAAAAAATTTGGCACATTAGAAAAAATTACAATTAAAGACTGGAAAACAAAACGGACAGTAGGGATTAATAATCATAATAATGAATATCTTATTATCTACATTGTCAATTACAAAAATAATATAGTAGAAGAAACCATTACTTTAATCGAAGAAGAAGATAAGGTTAAAATATTTGGTTATAATATTAAAGAATTAAAAACACTATAATGTGTTAATGTTCTAGAGTTATTGATGAAACCCACCCCGCTAGCGCAAGCATCTTGCTCGTGCTCCCCGATCGCGCGGATATGTTCCACGGTTCGATAGCGCGGAATTGCATTCCGTGCCAGCAAAAGAGAATAAAAACAAACAAACCATCACTAGCTACGCAACGTGTTCTTATGAAAAGCTACGCAATTGTCTCCCGAAATTGAGGAGTTTTTAGTTTAAACAATAGCACTTGTGCTGTAAACTTTAAATTAATAGAATGGATTGATTAAAAATCTAATTTATTCCGATAGCTGAATTTATCCATTTACTGATGCTTATGTAAATTTCTAAATTGATTTTTTGAATTGATTGCAACAAGTAAGTTTAATAGAAATGCTATATTTGCCGTCGAGTGATCAAATAGCGGCATTTACATTAAATATCCATAATTTAGAAGTAATTGTACCAGGTTAAAAAATTAAAGCAATGAAGTTTAGACTTGTATTTATTGTATTCTTATTTGCCACAAAAGTTTTTTCTCAGGAGAACTGCAACAATGCTGTAGATGATGACGGTGATGGATTAATCGATTTAAATGATACAGACTGTAATTGTAGTAACACCTCATTAACTTCGCTATTCCCAAATCCATCATTCGAAACATTTTCATACTGCCCATCTGGTAATTCCGAGCTAAATGTTGCTGTACCATGGGAACAGGCAACGTATGCTACTACAGATTTTTTTCATACTTGTTACCCTAATTTAACTTATCCAATTACAGCTTTCGGCCTTCAAGATTTTCCAAATGGTAATGGAGCGGTTGGTGGATTTTACATTGACACCTGGCGAGAATATTTAGGCCTGCAATTAGCAACTCCATTATTGGCCGGCACCAATTATCAATTAACGTTTCATATAGCAGGAATGCTTAGCGATTCAAGCGGACAGGCAAATCCGCCTTTTAATATGAACAACTATGAACCGGTAAACATAACTATATTTGGTAATCCAAATTTAACAACATTTCCAATACCTACTGAGTTAAGTCCAAATACTGTAGATCCAAATTGGGTTGACATAGGAAATGTCAAATATGTTCCTATTTCAGAATGGAACGAAATAACCATACTATTTACTCCCACTGTTAACATTAATTCTTTAATGATTGGGGCTCCTGTTGTATTACCAAACTCGTATCATATCGCACCAGGTATTACCCAACATGCGTTTTTCCTATATGATAATTTAATACTAAATAAATCATCTGACTTTAAAGTAAATATCACTTCAACTGGTTCCTTGTGTAGCAACAATTTAGTGCTACAATCAAACTTGACGACCACCTTCAATTCAACCGTTACTTATCAATGGTATAAAAACAATGCAGCTATTATCGGCGCAACTAATCCTACTTACGCTGTTCCTTTTAATACTGCAAATATTGGTAGTTATTGTGTGAAAATTACCGAAGGTACTCAATGTTATATAAGTAACCGATTAGAGATTAATAACACAACCGTTAGTCCAAGTGTGGCAGTAGTTCAACCAACCTGTATTACTATGAGCGGTTCAATCAATATAACAAGCCCAACTGCTGAATATAGTTTTGACGGTGGAACAACGTGGCAGACAAGTTCTAACTCGGGCAATTTGCCGCCTAATAGATATTACATTAGAACCAGAAATAGCCTGGGTTGCGTCTCAGATTTGACAGTGGTGGATTTATTGTATCCAACATTGCTTAATCCACCTACATACACTACAGTACAACCAAATTGTACAACTGCACAAGGAACCGGAATAAGCATTACTATCACTTCGCCAGGTTCAATGTTTAGTTTTGATGATGGTTTAACATGGACAACAAATAACACTGCCACTAACCTAATGGCAAACTCAATCTATTACATTCGATACAAGGATTTGAATGGATGTATGTCAAACATTGCGCAAGTCTATCTTTACCCACAATATATGGCCAATGCGCCATCAATTTCTATTCAGCAGCCAACTAATTGTGTAAATAATTATGGCACCGTAACTGTGCTAACAAATTCCGCCTTATATAGCTTTGACAATGGAATCACATGGAGTAATAGCCCAATCTCTCCTCCACTGGCACAAGGCTATCATTTGATAAGGACAAAACAAACTCTTACCTCATGTCAATCCGCTCCAACGCCGGCTGTAATTAGTCCACCTTTAAATACTCCAAGCCCACCCAATTATACTGTTGTCCAACCATTAACCTGTTCTAACCCCTTTGGAGTGATTTCTATTACGAGTTCAGCATCTCAATATAGCTTTGATGACGGTCTTACTTGGAGCAGCAATCCTATTTCGGGAAATTTACCCGTAGGCACTTATTTAATAAAAGTTAAGGACATTCTGAATTGTACGTCTCCTTCTGTATCTGTTACCATCATTCCGCCAACAGATTATCCGGCTGCACCAAATTTCACACTGATTCAACCGGATTGTTTAAATCAAAATGGAACAATTACAATTACAAGCTCAGCAAGTGAATTTAGTATTGACAATGGGATTAACTGGAGTATGAATAATTCTTTCGGAAATATAACTCCGGGAACTTATCAGGTCAAGATAAAAAATGCTTTGGGTTGCATTTCTACATCTTCTAACGCAACAGTAATTCCTTTTACTGCTTTTACACTTCAACCTTCAGCAATATCCCCACAAACTTTTTGCGTTCAGGAAAATGCAACATTAAGCTCAATTGCAATTACAGGACAAAATATAAAATGGTTTACTGCAGCGACTGGTGGAAATTTACTTCCAAGTACAACAACTATAACAAATGGACAAACATATTATGCTTCACAAACAATTGCTAATTGTGAGAGTTTAAGAATCCCTGTTTCAGTAACTATACAAACAACACCTACCCCAACTGGAGCAGCTAATCAAAGTTTTTGTTCAACACAAAACGCGACTCTAAATGACATTATAATTAATGGAACTAGCTTAAATTGGTATAATTCAAGTTCAGGCACAAATACAATTCCCAATACAACCCTTTTAGTAAATGGTGCAACTTATTATGTTTCCCAAACCATTAATAATTGTGAAAGTATTAATCGTCTGATGATAACGGTAAATTTAGTTAGTACTTTAAACGCCTATGATTATTCTGAAACTATTTGTGATGATCTGAATGATGGAATTGAAATAATTGATTTAACCACCTACAATACAGACTTAATTTCGAATGTATCAAATTGTACTTTTGAATATTATTCTTCTCTAACAGGAGCTACAAATCAAACCAATTCAGACTTGGTTTCAACATACACAAATTATAATTTAACAGCAGGAAATCATATCATATTTGTCAGGATTACATCCAATAATGGGTGTCATCAAATTGTAAAACTGAATTTAACTTTGGTCAATAAACCGATTATTTCTATTTCTGATCTTGTACCTATTTGCGAAAACAACAGCATTATTGTCGATGCGGGTTCAGGTTCTGATAGTTACATATGGTCCAACGGTGCAACTTCACAGGCAATCAGTATTTCGCAGGCTGGAAATTATTCAGTAACTGTTACAAAAGATTATGCAACCACAAGCTGTTCGAATACAAAAAATTTTAATGTTGTTTTATCAAATGCTGCAACAATTACAAATATTGGGACAGAGGATTGGACTGATACAGTAAACATAATAACTGTAAACACAAATTTCGGAAATTATGAATTTTCAATTGACGGCATTAATTATCAGGACAGCAATGTTTTTTCAGGCTTAATTAGTGGAGAATATACTGTTTACGTACGTGATAAAAATGGTTGCGGAATCACTACAGAAGATGTGTTTCTGTTAATGCATCCGAAATTTTTCACTCCAAATAATGATGGATACAATGATACCTGGGCAATTAAATTTTCTAATGTCGAGCCTCAATTGACAATAAAGATCTTTGATCGTTTTGGGAAACTATTAAAGACTTTAAACAATACTAATTCTTGGGATGGTAAATACGATGGAAACACACTTCCTTCAAATGATTATTGGTTTGTGGTTGTCAGGGAAAATGGCAAAGAGTATCGAGGCCATTTTACATTAAAAAGATAATAAATGTAGCCGGTCTGTAGGCGCAAATTTCCAATCAAAAACTACAACAGAAGAGTTGTAGTTTTTTTTATTTTTCAACTTTACTGATACATTATTTATTTGAAGGTCTATAGCTTCTTTTTCGGTGAGTATGTTTTTTTACATTTTTTTGAAAACCTCTTCTGTCTATACTCTCGCCTTGCTTTGCATAAAGCCTCTCAGCTCTGTAAAAAGCTCCGCAAATATCTCTCGACTTTGCGGAATTTTTTTATACTAATATTGTGAGTTCTAACGAAAAAAACAACATGCATTAATTTATATAAAATAAATGCATTACATCAAGAAAGCCTATTAAATAAAGAACCAACTGCCAATTTGATGGTAAAACACTTTAAAAACATCTTGCAATATACTTTTAATTAAAATTAAATTTTCATGCATTTTCATTCCATGAATTCTACATTATTTTTATAAAAAAGCTTCCTTACGGGAAACCGTAAAACAAACACAATTCTTCTGCTTAAATTTGATAGTATTATGATTTATTAATTTAAAAACTTTATCAAAAATTTTAAAAACAAGTATTATGAAAAACATTCATGCAATTAAACCCGGCCCAAAACCAAAAAAAGAAGACGGCACTCCCGACAGAAGACATCGAGTTACTCCCGAAACAAAACCAAAACATCCCGATTTAAAGCCACATAAGCATAAACCTAATGATTAGGCTTGTATTTTGAATGAGGATTATAACTTATTGCGTGAATTAAAAAATCATTGCAATTAATCTTGCAAGATTAATTGCAATCACTTTTTAACCTTACTAAAGCATCTTTTAATTAAAAAATTAATAATTTCTATTTCATCTATAATCATTTTCTTTTTAGTGTTATGAAATAAAGAATTTCTTAAGTTCTCCCCTATCATTTTATACAGTCGTTCCTTTTCTTTAACCGTTAAATATAATGCAATAGCAAATAGTTCTTCCGCGATCATTTTTGAATGTATTTATTAAAAAATTAGTAGTGATTTTTATATTGCAATAGAAAAAATTTAATTGCAATTGAAGACACATTAAAAATCTAATAATTAATGCATAAATAAAATACAAAAAATTTCATTATAAATTCTTAAAATGTAGGGACTTATTTTGAACCTACTAAATAAAAAACATGCATGTACGCAAATACATTGATTCTATTTTTATATTTACAAAAACAAAACAATTGCAATGAATATTCAACTACTTGAACCTCGAAAAGCATTAAACAAAGCATTTCTAAAAATCAAACCAAATAGAACTGGAATTGAATTATTCAAAAACAATTTAATTGCAATTTTAGATTCTATAAATGAAAAAGAGAGCGAAGGATTCCATAAAAACCTAGTTATTGATTTTCTTAAAAAAACATACTACGACCCAAATCATTTTGTAAATACTAAGGGCAATAATGATTTAGTAATACATAATGGAAAAGATGCAAAAACTAATGTTGGTGTTATAATTGAAACTAAAAGCCCAACCAATAAACATGAAATGATTTCTGTTAACAATTTAAATGCAAAAGCAATGCAAGAATTGGTTTTGTATTATATGCGTGAACGAATTACCCATAAAAACACCGAATTAAAACATGTTGTAATTTCAAATATATATGAATGGTTTATTTTTGATGCACAGCTATTTAACAAGTTGTTTGCAGAAAACAAAACCTTTGTAAAACAATTTATTGATTTTGAAGAAAAACGTTTATCTGGGAATAAAACGGATTATTTTTACAACGATATTGCAAAACCATATATTGCAAGTATACAAGGGACTATTGAGTTTGCGCATTTTGATATAAGAAAGTATGAAAAACCATTACGCAATAATGACAAAAATGATGACAAAATTCTAATTGCATTATTCAAATTACTTTCTCCGGAACATTTATTAAAGTTGTCCTTTGCAAATGACAGCAATTCATTAGACAAAAACTTTTACAGCGAATTACTTCACATCATAGGCTTGACCGAAGTAAAAGAGGGAGGTAAAAAGCTAATAAAACGCCACGAGAAGGAAAATAGAAACGATGGTTCACTACTTGAAAATGCAATATTGCAACTAGAGAGTGAAGACAAGCTAAACTACATCCCGAATTTAAAACAATACGGAGAAAACAAAGACGATCAACTCTTTGCCATCGGATTAGAGCTTACAATTACATGGGTAAACAGAATTTTATTTCTAAAACTTCTCGAAGCGCAATTAATATCATACCATAAAGGCGATAAAAGCTATTCATTTCTAAACGCAGATTCTATAAAAGATTATGATGTTTTAAATAATCTTTTTTTCAAAGTTTTAGCCAAAAAAACGGATGAACGAATTGACAGATTAGTAAAAGACTTTGGAAAAGTACCGTATTTAAATAGTTCGCTATTTGAACCAACTGAATTGGAGAGAATAGGATTATCAATTAATCAATTAGAAGATAATATTTCTTTACCATTACTATCTTCTACCGTAGTAAAAGATGCAAATGGCAAGAAAGTAACAGGAACTAAGAATGCGTTAAATTATTTCTTTTCGTTTCTCGACGCTTATGATTTTGCAAGTGAGGGAAGTGAAGACATTCAAGAAGATAATAAAACCTTAATAAATGCTTCAGTACTTGGACTAATATTTGAAAAAATCAATGGTTACAAAGACGGTTCTTTCTTTACTCCTAGTTTTATTACAATGTACATGTGTAAAGAAACTATACGCAGAGCCGTTTTGCAAAAGTTCAATGAAACCTTGAAATGGTCTTGCAATGACTTTTCTGAGCTATACAATATCATAAAAGACAAAAAAGAAGCTAATAGTATTATAAATAGTTTGAAAATTTGCGACCCAGCGGTAGGTTCGGGTCATTTTTTAGTTTCTGCATTAAATGAAATAATTGCAATTAAACATGATTTAGGAATTTTAACCGATAGACAAGGCAAAACATTACGAGATTATTCCATTGAGGTAGTTAATGATGAATTGATTATAACCGATGATGATGGTATTCCTTTTCAGTACAATATAACAAACAAAGAAAGCCAACGCATACAAGAGACATTATTTCACGAAAAGCAAACGATTATTGAAAATTGTCTTTTTGGTGTTGATATTAATCCTAATTCTGTAAAAATTTGTCGTTTACGTTTGTGGATTGAATTACTCAAAAATTCCTACTATAAAACCGATAGTAACGAACTTGAAACATTACCTAATATTGACATCAATATAAAATGTGGCAACTCTTTAATCTCTCGTTTTGGCTTGGATGAAGACTTAAAGCAAACCTTAAAAAAGAGCAAACAGACAATTCAGTCTTATAAAGATGCTGTAAAAACCTATCAAAATGCTGATAGTAAAGAGCAAAAAAGAGAAATGGAAGATTTAATTTCTGGCATAAAAAGTAATTTTAAAACTGAAATAAGTAGTAATAGCAAAGAAATAAAAGACCTTCAAAGAACATCATTAGAATACAATAATAAGTATGTTACCGAACAACTATTTGAAGTAAAACTAACTAAAGCACAACTAAAAGACAAAAGAGAGCTAGAGGAAAAAATAAAAAAGCAACATGCTACAATTGATGATATAAAAGACAATAAAGTTTATGAAAATGCATTTGAATGGCGTTTTGAATTTCCTGAAACATTAAATGATGATGGAGAATTTACTGGTTTTGATTTAATTATTGGTAATCCGCCCTATATTCAATTACAAAAAATGGGGGCAGATGGTGCCTTTTTAGAAAAAATGAGTTTTATAACTTACTCTAAAACTGGAGATATTTATAGTTTATTTTATGAGCTAGGTTTTAATTTACTCAAACAAAATGGATTATTAACTTTTATAACTTCAAATAAATGGATGCGAGCTGCTTATGGAGAAAGTCTTCGCAAATATTTTATTGAAAAAACTAATCCTATTTTATTACTTGATTTTGGAGGTGTACAGGTGTTTGATTCAGCGACAGTCGATACAAATATTTTAATCAGTAGTAAAAACAAATATGAAATTCCAACAAATGCTTGCATGCTTAATAAGGACTTCAGTTCTGATTTATTTGAAGATTTCATTAGTAATAATTCAACTCCAACATTTTTTAAAAGTGAAAGTTGGGTTGTGTTATCACCAATTGAAATAAGATTAAAAGAAAAAATAGAAAAAATGGGAACCCCTTTAAAAGATTGGGATATAAAAATTTATAGAGGGGTTTTGACAGGTTATAATGAAGCATTTATTATTGATGGAAAGAAAAAAGATGAATTAATTAAAGAAGACCCAAATAGTGTCGAAATTATAAGACCGATTTTACGTGGCAGGGATATAAAAAAATACAGCCATGACTTTGCAGATTTATGGCTAATTAACTCTCATAACGGTGTTAAAGAAAAAGATGTAAACCCAATAAACATAAATGATTATCCTGCAATTAAAAAGCATTTAGACCAATATTTATTGCAATTAGAAAAGAGGTTAGACAAAGGAGATACAATCTATAATTTGAGGAACTGTGCTTATATCGAGGATTTTTCTAAACAGAAAATTATATATCCCAACATGACTAAATTTTTGCCTTTCTATTTAGATAATGAAAGATTTTTACAAAATGACAAGTCGTTTATGATTACAGGAAATAATTTAGCTTATTTAACCGCGTTCCTAAACTCTTCATTGTTCAAATTTTGTTTTATAGATAATTTCCCTGAATTACAAGGCGGTACAAGGGAGTTGCGAAAAATATTTTTAGATAAAATTCCTGTGCTGCAAGTTTCTGAAAAAATTAACCTTGAATTTCAAAAATTAGTTCTTGAGTTACAAAGCTTAAATGCAAAAAAAATGCCCGTCAAAGATTTAGAAATTGAATTAGATAAAAAGATTTTTGATTTATATTCTTTGACATCTGAAGAAAGAAAAGATATTGGTTATATTGAGATTAACTAAATTTAAAGTTTTTCAATTCAGCCAATTCATCTGGGTTGAAATCGTATAAGTCATAGAATATCTGATCCAAATGTTTTTCTATTTTCAGTATTTCTTTTTCATTATCTAATCGTTTAATTTCGTCAATCAATGCGTTAATTTTTTCCTCTAAAACATTACCAATTTTAGGAATTGCTATATTATCAAAAGCTTGTACACTTATTAATAAGTCTCCTGTTCCTGTTTTAGGAGAATCTTTTAAAACGTAGTTACCAACTTTAGAATTAAAAAAAGCAGTTAAATACTTAATACTTTCACCAACTGCAAAACAAGTGCTATCTAATGAAATACAACCAGTTTCATCAAGGCTAAAACGTAAAATAGAGCCGATTCTTTTCCACACTAATTTCTGTTTAGAAAAATCCTCCCAATAACCTATGCTATCTTGTGTCTCAAACCATTTGTTATTACTCTTTTTTCTGGCTCCTATATCGCCTGTTTGTTTTAATCTATCATAACCAAAGCTTAATAAATGTTGTTTCACAGATGGATATTTATCTATATCAATCTTTAAACTTGGAAAAGTTGTAATCAAATAAACATCCGCAAAATCATAAGAATATTTTTTAATATCTCTTCCCCTCAAAATCGGTCTATTTTTAGTGTCATTTTCTATTGATAAAATCAACAAACAAGTTGCGGTACAAAAGGCTGGACTTGTAATACAATGGTGGCCATTCCAACTTCCATCTTGATTTTGAATTTTAACTAGTTTTCCACTAACATTGTCGTACCATTTTTTCCAATCAGTATCATTATTAACTCGCATTGATTCACCTGTTTGCAAAAAACTCATAAATTCTTCACCTCCATTATTTCCAAAACCGCTCATAACATTTTCGTCCATTGCTTGTACTTTGGCCGCTTTATAGACATTGTTTGCTGTTTCATACGATAAAGCTTTTTCGTCAGAAACACCTGCTTTTTTGAGATTGGCCCTATTAAATTCGGCATCTTTGGCAAGTTTCCCTTCTTTTTTTGCTTTATTAAAAACTGCATTAGCTTCATTATTTTCAATTGCACTTCCACTTACTGAGCTACTTACTGCATATAATAAAATACCTGCACCATCTTCGGTTTTTGCTTTTCCTGTTGAGGCATCGAAATTGCTTTTTTGATATTCTCTTGCCTTATTAATTTTTTCTTTATCCACTTTTATATTCTCATTTTGAGCTGCTTGTTCTAAAGCAGTATTGGCAAATGAAGATTGTAAAACCCCAGCCCATCCTGCATTGGCAACCTTTCCGTTTTTGTCGTACGATTTTTCAATTTTATTAACACAAACCTGAATTGCGTTATTTATTCTTGCTTTCAAATTTTTGTCTTTTACAGAATCTTCAACTTGATTTAGAAACTGTAATACTAAAGCAGCATCAATATTTTGACCTAGTTTACTCTGAATTTGAGTATTTCGAACTTGTGTAATAAATTCTTTATGGGTGTTTTTTTCTACTTCAGAAAGAAGATATTCTAAGGCATTTGCTAGATTTTCTTTGTATTCTCCACTCTGAAACGAGTAACCGCAACGATGCATTGCCATCGCTACCATTGCTGTTGTGGCAGGATCTGAACTCGGATTGGTATTTTGATACGTAGTACTGCAACTCCAACCGCCATCTTTGGATTGCGACTGAATTAACCAATTTTTACCATTTTCAAGAATAGGAATAATTTCTTTATTGGCTTTGAATTTTGCAAATCCTTCTGTTTCTTGTTCACCCATAAGCGACATAAAAACACATGAATTTTCTTTGTTTTCAGCTTCTTTTTTTTCAGTTACATTTTTTACAACTGAAAGTTCATTTTTAGACGTGGGATTGTTTTTTTTAACTGAATTTCCTTTTAAAGCGAATCCAGCCAATATAATACTTACTCCGACTGCTGCTATTGCTACGACTTTTGTTCTCATTTTTTCTATTTTTTTATGTTATTCTTATCTCTGATTATTTTTCTATTGTGTACCCTTTGGCTTTGGCTAACGTCACAATAGAAGTGCTAATAGCGTTTCCTAAATCGTCTTGTGCCTTGTTTTTCTTAGCTTCGGCATCAATATATTCCTGACGTTTTTTGGCTAAATCGGATATTTCTTTCTGAATCGTTTCGCGTTCTTTTGCTTTTTGATTCACAAAAATTTCAATTTCAGCTTTGCTTTTACCTTGCAATTCTTTCGGCAATTCTTCTTTTTTCAATTTAGAAATGGCGTCTTTGTCGTCCTTAATTTTATCCACCAAATCCCAACTGTCATTTTTATAAACCGCTTTTGATTTACTCACGGCACGTTCGGTCATGTTGGCATACGACACGCTTTCGGCGTTTTTGTCTTGCGCTGCTTGGTTCATTTTTTTCATTTCACCTTCTCGTCCATAACTAATGTAAGTAGTGTTGATTTTTTCGTTGCATTTCGAAATTTGAACGTCATATGGCGTGGCAATGTACTGAATCACTTGGTTTGAATCGATGTTAAAGTATTTGCCTTTACCAACATCCGCGCCATCTTTCCACAACAAACTCACACCTTCGTTTTGGTTTCCACAGTAAATAGTATTCACATAAATATTGTTTTTCAACGCATCGCTAATCGCTTCTTTATAGTTGATTCCACCTTGATTGAATCCTTCGTTGCCAGAGATATAAATGAGTTTCATCGTTTGAGATGCGTTGCCCCATTTGAGTTGTTTCGTTGCATCTTGAATCACCGCGCCGCAATATTCTGAACCGCCATTGGTGCGCAATGCAAATAATTTTTCGGAGATCAAATCCAAATCGGTGGTCAAAGCCGTCACTTGTCTGATGTAATTGGCTTCGCTAGACAAACCGTCGTTGCCGTATTCGTATAACGAAATTTCGATCGAAGGCGTTTTTCCAGAATACTTCAAAGTAGTTAACGTGTTTACAATATTCCAAAGTCGCGATTTGGCTTGTTCAATCAAACCGTCCATGCTGTTCGAAGTGTCCAATAATAATGCAACCTGAATTTTAGTGTTTTCATCGACTGCAGTTGTGCTAGTAGCCGAAGCCATTTCAACAGGTTTTTTCGATGTGTTTGTGCAACTTGCAAAAGTGAATGAAGTGGCAAAAAGTGCTGTAATTAAAAGTGTATTTTTCATGTTTTATGTTTTTTGATTGTTATTAACGTACGTCGGTTCCTTCAAAAATGATGCGTGGAAACGTAACCGAGATGAGTTCGGATAACTCATACACATTTTTGTATCCATAACCATATAAGTTGATGAAGGTCGGAATGTTGAGGGCTAACGTGAGTTCTTTGGCAGGTTGTGCTTGGATGGGTTCCCATGGAAATGATCGTGCGGATTGTTTCGAATTACCACTTGGAAGTACTAATAATTTTGGTTTCGGAACATACGATTTCGTAGCAAAATTAATCGGATCGTCCTTGAAATTATTGTTGCAATAAATGAGGATTCGAGTGTTTGGATCGGGAATAAGTCGGGCTAAATTGGCCTGAGTGAAATCGGAGAAATTCAAATGAATGGAGCCTTTTACGTGTTTTCGGTCGTACATTTCTTTCGATCGCGTATCTAAAATAACGGTTTTGGCTTCTTTAGAATAGGTGTTGAAGGTGTTCCAATCGATTAACCGATTTTTACGATAAGCTTTGACTTCTTGTGTTAGTTTTTCATAATCGTCAAAATTGACTTTTGACGGAGTTTGAGCTGTAGCATTCGAACCCATTAGTCCGAGAATAAAGATAAAAAAGAACGATTTCATAGTTTGTGATTTAAAGATTACACCACAAACGTATCCATAGAAAACACTCGTTTTTTGCAGAAAGGGTGAAACGGCAGTTTGACTTGGTGAAAGGAGTTGTAAAAGCATTTTAAAATGTTTTACTTTACACTATCAATTAAGTAGCGTATATGCGTTGGATTATACAGGTGTTGTGTTGTTTGTTTTTTTTGTTTTTGCTTCCGATGGAAGTGAAAGCACAGGACACCATTATAAAAAAAATGGAGCAGAAGAAATCCAAAATTAACAGTGCCGCGAGTCAGTTGAAAAACTCTTTGGATGTCAACGATGAAGTTCAAATTGCCAAAGGTTACGAAGCCTTAGCCAAAGGATTCATCGACAAAGGCGACCAACCCAAAGGCGAAGAATACCTCAAAAAAGCCTTGCAGAGTTATACCAAACTCAACCGTAAAAACGATGTCGCTAGAGTAACCCGAAGTTTAGCAAAAAACCAGGAAGGACAGAATAAAATCTCGGAAGCTTCCTCTAATTATAGAGCTGCGAGTGAGATTTCCTCGGATAAAGACATGGAGCGAATCAACTCCAACGACTACAATCGATTGAGTAATTCGAGTTCGGAAGTGCAAAAGAGTTATTTGGATACCAATCTTGAGCTTTTGGAAAAAAAAGAAAAGAAAGAAGAAGTAGCCGATTTGTATGTGCAAAAAGCCGAAAACAGTGTCAAACTCAACGACAAAGTGGATGCGATTGAAAACTATCAACAAGCGATAAAATACGTAAAAGACAAACCTGAAAAAGTCATCCAACTCAAAAACGAAATTGCCAAAGTCTATGCGTTAGACAATCAGTTTGACAAAGCGCTTTCCATCAATCAGAAATTATTGGACGAAGCCGTTCAGAGTAGTGATTATCAAACGCAAATTGCTCAGTTGCAATCGTTATCGTCTATTTTCTTCCAAAAAAACGAACCCGAAAAAGCCATTGTGTCGCTCAAAAAAGCCTATCAATTGGCAGCCGAAAAAGGCAATACAGCCGAAGTAAAAAAGAGTTTGACGGCTTTGTTGAAGTATTATAAAACCAACGGAAACGACAAAGAAAGCATTCGTTTGTACGATGATTTTTTCAACAATTTTGACCGAATAGTTGAATCCGATACGTCGTTAATCGACTTAAAAACGTTCCAAATTACCGAAAGTAAAATCGAACAACTCGAGAAAGAAAAACTGCTGAAAGACGAATTGATTTCCAAAAAAAATACCTTCAATTATTTTTTGATGGGTGCGATTTTGTTACTGTTACTTTTTTTTGGACTGATCGCCAAAGCATTGTTTGCCATTAAAAAGAAGAACAAAGAAATCGCGTTGCAGTCGCTCCGACGTGAGATGAATCCGCATTTTATCTTCAACAGTTTAAACAGTGTGAACCAATTTATTTCGCAAAACAAAGAGTTGGAAGCCAATAAATACCTGACTTCCTATTCGAATTTGATGCGCAACATGATGGAAAATTCCAACAAAGATTTTGTGTCGCTCACCAACGAAATCAATCAGTTAAAAAAGTATTTAGATTTAGAACATTTGCGTTTTCAAGATCAGTTTGACTACGAAATTGTAGTCGATGAAAGTTTAGATACCGACGCGATTTTTATTCCGAATATGATCATTCAGCCGCATCTCGAAAACGCCATTTGGCACGGCCTGCGCTATTTGGAACACAAAGGTCGTTTGGTGCTGCAATTCAAAAGTGAAAACAACAAATTGGTGGTTTTGATTGATGATGACGGAATCGGCTTAACCCGAAGCAAAGAACTCAAAACCGTCAATCAGAAAGTGCACGAGTCACGCGGTTTGACCAATACGAAAGAGCGCATTCATCTATTAAATGAATTGTACAAACACCACATTAGCTTTGAAATCAACGAGAAAAAAGCACCGAACTCTGGAACGATTGTGCGGATTGAAATGCCCGTAATTAATAAAGTCGAATAGTAATGAAAATACGAAGCGTAATTGTTGAAGATGAAGCCGCAGCGCGTGAAGCACTCAAAAACTATTTGAGTAAATACTGTCCGCAAGTTGAAGTAATTGGCGAGGCGCAAAATATCAAAGAAGCTGTTCCGTTGTTGCACGAAATGGTACCTCAATTGGTTTTTTTGGATGTTGAAATGCCGTTCGGAAATGCGTTTGACGTTTTGGAAGCGTGTAAAGATTTGCAGTTTGAAACCATTTTTGTGACCGCTTTTTCCGAATATTCATTGAAAGCGTTGAACCAAAGTGCCGCGTATTATTTGCTGAAACCCATCAGTATTGAAGAATTAATTGTGGCGGTGAATAAAGTCCAACAACACATCATCAACAACGAATTGTTCAATCGAAATAAAATCATTGTTGAGAATTTCCGCGAAACCAAACCAGAGAAACAACAAGTTATTTTGCCCACTTTAGAAGGATTTGAAGTGGTCAAAATGGAAGAAATTGTGCGACTTCGTGGCAACGGAAATTTTACCGATATTTATTTGTCGAATGGAAGTAAAAAAATGGTGTGCCGGTTTTTAAAACACTTTTCGGAGTTGTTGCCGTTTCCGTTTATTCGCGTGCATAAATCGCACATCGTCAATGTGAATTTTGTAAAATCATACAACAAAGGCGGATTTTTAACGCTTCACGATGCCGCCGAGATAGAAGTTTCTCCTACATACAAAGAAGATTTTCTGCAAAAATTTAAGTAACGTGAGTCTGGCGTAATACAATATTTTACAGCCACGAATTAACTATTGGAAACATTTGATTTCATTCGAACGTTCATCATAGATGAACTAATTTTTGATTAACTAGCATGTTAATTCGTGCATTCGGTGCTAAACAAATTAAATTTAATATGCTTATTATTAATAGTTTGTAAAAAGATTATATCGAACTCACGTTGTTTAATCTTTTGTGACTTTTATGGTGAAAAATAGTAAATACAAAAGTCACTAAAATAAAATTTTAGTGAAGCTAATTTGATTATTTTTTATTTTCCAACTCAGTTAAAAGCTTTTCCACTTCCTTTTTTTGCGCTGCATATTTTTGTTGCAACTCACCGTTTTTCTCCATTCGATTGTAGTATTCCAATCCTTTTCTAGCAAAATGCTTGCGTTGGAAATTCGTCGAATCGGGAATTTGAGGAAATAGTTTATGAAAAAGCATTTCGTAATACGCTTGCCATTCGCGTTCGTTTTTGTCCATCACCAAACTTCCATCCGTTTTTTGCATGACGTGAACCATTTCGTGCGCGAGTAAATTTAGCATCAAAACAAATTCAAATTCGAAGGCATTTTCCGGAATTCGGATGATTTGCGGTTGGCCAAATTCGCCTTCTGTCGTTAAAACGATGAGGTTGCTTTTGGCTCGCTCGCGCAATTCAAAACCTTTTAAATTTGGATGTTCTAAACCAAATTCTTTCAGTGTGAATTCGGCTGCTTGAATGGTTTCGCCCAATTCGTGAAACAAAGTGATGTGTTGTAAAATGGATTCGAACGACTTCATGATTCAGCTATTTTACGTTACTATTTTTTTTAACCGAATAATTCGCTGGCAATGTCTTCAATTTTAGCGACCATTCTGATTTTAATCGCCGTATTTTTAAGTGAAATTTTATTGTATTTCGACACATAAATAGTGGTGAATCCTAATTTTTCAGCTTCTTGAATGCGTTGGTCTACTCGGTTCACGGGACGAATTTCACCCGAAAGTCCGACTTCACCCGCAAAACAAAAACCTTTATCAATGGAAATGTCTTCGTTGGATGATAAAATAGCCGCGACAACTGCCAAATCAATTGCAGGATCATCTACAGAAATTCCGCCTGTAATATTTAAAAACACGTCTTTCGCACCCAATCGGAATCCAGCTCGTTTTTCCAAAACTGCCAAAATCATATTGAGTCGTTTCGCGTTATAACCCGTTGTGCTGCGTTGTGGGGTTCCATAGACTGCTGTGGAAACCAGAGCTTGAATTTCGATCATGAGTGGACGCATGCCTTCCAATGTCGAAGCAATGGCGGTTCCCGAAAGTTCTTCGTTGTTGTGGGATATTAAAATTTCGGACGGATTAGACACTTCGCGCAAACCCGAACCGAGCATTTCGTAGATTCCGAGTTCGGCTGTCGAACCAAAACGGTTTTTTAACGAACGTAAAATGCGGTAGACGTGATTGCGATCGCCTTCAAATTGCAACACCGTATCGACCATGTGTTCTAAAATTTTGGGTCCGGCGATGGTTCCGTCTTTGGTGATGTGTCCGATTAAAATCACCGGAACATTGGTTTCTTTTGCAAATTTGATGAGTTCGGCAGTCGTTTCTCTAATTTGAGAAATGCTTCCAGCAGACGATTCGATAAAATCGGTATGTAAGGTTTGAATCGAATCGATGATGACAATTTCGGGTTCGATTTCTTGAATTTGTTTGAAGATGTTTTGCGTTTTGGTTTCCGTTAAAATATAGCAACGCTCGCTGTTTGGATTGATGCGTTCGGCGCGCATTTTGATTTGCTTTTGCGATTCTTCGCCTGAAACGTATAATGTTTTGTAGGGTAATTTTAGAGAAATTTGAAGCAACAACGTACTTTTTCCGATGCCCGGTTCGCCACCCAAAAGTGTTAGTGAACCAGGAACAATTCCGCCACCTAACACCCGATTCAATTCAGAATCCGTAGTGTCCATTCGCACTTCTTGAGTCGCGTCAATTTCCTTAATCAATAAAGGTTTTGTTGCCTTTTTTACGGAAGAAGTTTCGGTTTTCCATGCCGCTTTTTCTTCTTTTTGTATGATTTCTTCCACGATGGTGTTCCATTCTTTGCAGGAATTGCACTGGCCTTGCCATCGCGAATATTGGGTACCACAATTTTGGCAGAAGAAGGAAGTTTTAATTTTTGACATGGTTTTCTGAAAATTTTCAGTTTGCGGTGTATACGGTTATTTTTTGATTTGACTTCTGAGTTCATCTGCTTTTTCGAGCATCATGTCTTTTGTTAAGTCACCAATCGCTTCTAAAGTAAAGGCATTTTGATAGGATTTTGTGGCCCGTTTTAAATCGCCTTCCGCTTCATAAAATCGGCCCATATAATATTCACCCAACATGGTTCGCGGGTAATTTTTATTGGCCATTTGGGCAAGTGGTTCAAATTCTGAAAACGCTTTGTTTTTGACAATTGCCGATTCAATAGCTCTGAAATCATTGAGTCGAATAGGTAATTTTATGCCCAAGGTTTTTTCTGAAACTTCGTATTTGTTTTTAAGATAATCAACATATCCGCTGGGTAGTTTTACAATTTTTTCTTGGTATTCAGTTGTTGAAATAGGTTGGTACGTAGCAAAGAAATGATACAATGCTTTTGGAATTGAATGCAGCACCAATGAATAATGTGAGGTATTCGGAATCTCATCAAATTTGTAGTACAATTTATCACTTTGAATGGTACTAATGTTTTGGTGGAGCAATTTGGTCGCTTCTTTCATTTTAGCGATATCGCCATCGGCTAAGCTTAAATAGTAAAAAATGTTTTTAGGCATAGCGCTCAATCGGCTTGGAATGTTAGTTTCCATTCCGAGTGACAACTCCGGACTGATAACAATATATCCGTTGAAAACCGGATTGTCTTTATACAAATAGTAGTTGATAAATCCGGCGGTTAAATCGTGGCCAGCAATAATTTTAAAGGTAGAAGCGCCGTATTTCGATTGGATGTGATTAATGACTTCACCACCCACAAATTCAAAAAATCGCTCTCCTTTTCCTTCGGGCAAACCCGTTTCAGCGTCGGTGGTACAATCATCGAAACGTTCACCATTTTTATTTTGACTGATTCCCACAATAATCATTTCGGGTAAATCATCCCAATAGGTTCCGTAATTTAAGGCACCTTGAAATGGACTCAATAAGTAATCGCCATCCAGCAAAACCAATAATGGATAGGTTCTTTTAGAGCCAGGTTGATACGAATCGGGAAGTGAAATGAGGATTTCTCTTTTTTCTTTCAAACTAGAAGAAGAAATGGTGTCGGTTATGGTTTGAGAATGAGATGAAAAGCCCATAAAAACCACCAGAAGGAATAGTATTTTTTTCATAATTATATCGGTTGAAGGAGTGAACAAGTTTAAAATCCAAGCAATATAATAATTTATTTTTTATTAATGAGCGGTAACAGTAAATAGGAGACTAAACCCAGAACAATTGTGAGTAAGGTTTGTGATGTCCATACCAAATAACCAAACGCTGTTCCGATGTCGTTGCTGATGCCGTAAATCGAGAAAATTAATGCGATGGCCAAGGGATAAGCACCCAAACCACCATTGGTAAAACCGACGGCTAAACTACCAAAAATAAAGCCCATGATGACAATGTCGAAAGAGATGTTGGAAGTTTCGGGAAGCGCAAAAATAGTCACATAAAACATCGTTAAATAGCAGGTCCAAATTGCAAAAGAATGGAGAATGTACCACCATTTATCTTTCATTTGGTATACGCTTTTCATGCCTTCTATGAGTCCGGATAATTTCTTTTTTATTTTTTTGATGATGCTCCATTCTGCACGCATCCAAATGAATACAAAGGCGATAAAGCCTACAAAGGCAATTAAACCATAGATGAGAATAGTAACTATAGAAATATTTTGTTTGAGGATGAACTGATATAAGGTGTCAAATTGAACGGCAAATCCGATCAGTACAAACAATAAAAAGATGAGTAAATCGACAATTCGTTCTGCGATGATGGTGCCAAATGCTTTGTCAAACGGGACATCCTCATATTTTTTTAATAATAAAGCACGTGAAATTTCACCAGAACGCGGAATTGTCAAATTGACTAAATACGATACGCAAACCGTGAGAAAATTATTCGTTAAAGAGGTGTGATAGCCCAAATGGTTTAGAGAAAATTTCCATCGGTAGGCTCGAAACCAAAAACCTAAAATAGAAATAAAAAGCGAGAGATAAATATAATTGTAATTGGCTTTGAAAAAACACGCTTTAATTTTTTCTAACTCGGTTTCCGATAGTGTAGTAAATTGATAGTAAATGATGCCAACTCCAATAAGCAAAGGAATCACAACAGACAAAAATTTACTTACCGCGGTTTTCAAAAGATTATTTTAGTTGGTTGTTTGTTTCATCTGGGAAAACCAACCAAGGCTTGAATGTTTTTGCTTCTTCAAAGTCTAAAGTAGCATACGAAATGATGATGATGATATCGCCTGCGTGTACTTTTCGGGCAGCTGGACCATTCAAGGTAATTTCACCCGAATATTTGGTGCCTTTGATGGCATAGGTGTCGAAACGCTCGCCGTTATTGATGTTAACAATAGAAACTTTTTCACCTTCAATAAGGTTTGAGGCTTCCATTAAGGCTTCGTCGATAGTAATACTGCCAATATAATTTAAATCGGCACCCGTTACTTTAACGCGGTGGATTTTTGATTTTACAACTTGAATTTGCATGGTGCAAAGTTAAATTAATTTAGTGAAAAAGTATCTATTAATCGAATATTGTTAACAAAAACGGCAATAAAAGCTCGGTATTTTGTGTTTTTATTTTTCCGAATACACGATTTTAAGGTGGCTTCGTCGGCGATTTCAAAATATTCCAATTCGAATACGGGATGATTTTGAAACGCTTTTGTTACAAATTCCGAAACGGTTCTTGCAGATTTCGTGCCAAAAAGTTGTTTGGCAGTTTGAAGTGTTTTGAAAATAAGTGCGGCTTCTTTTCGTTGCTGATTGGTTAAGCGGGTATTTCGTGAACTCATGGCTAATCCGTTGGCTTCTCTGTGGATTGGACAACCGATTATGTGTACGGGAAGTTTTTCTTTTTTGACTAATTTTTTGACAATTTGCAGCTGTTGAAAATCTTTTTCTCCAAAATAGGCGTTGGTAGGCTGAACAATGTCGAATAAGCGCTTGACAACTGTTCCGACACCGTCAAAATGTCCAGGACGAAATTTGCCTTCCATTTGGTGTTCTAGTCCGTCAAAATTATAGTGTTGAGAAGCCGTGTTTCCTTCGTAAATATCTTCAACTGTTGGTGCGTAGACAATAATTGCATCTGAAACGGTTTTGATTTTTTTGACGTCATCGTCCAATGTTCTCGGGTATTTTAGTAAATCTTCAGGATTGTTGAACTGGGTCGGATTGACAAAAATACTAATCACGGTAATGGAATTGTTGGCCAACGATTGTTTCAAAAGCGATAAATGACCTTCGTGCAATGCGCCCATCGTGGGAACAAAACCAACAGAAGAATTATCTTTGCGTTTTTGAACTAAGTGTTGGTTTAATTCGGCTTTTTTGCTAAAAATCAGCATGCTTTTTTAATTAAAATAGGGTACAAACTTACTACTTTAGTAAATAACTGCATAAATTTTTGTAATTTTGCATGTTTTTTATTTCCAATTAAACCAAAAACACAATATGGAAGACAAGAGGATATTATATGTATCATCTGAAGTGGTGCCTTATTTAGCGGAGAATGAAGTTTCTTCAATGTCGTATGAAGTGCCAAAAATGATCAATGACTTAGGCGGACAAATACGCATTTTTATGCCTAGATATGGAAATATAAATGAAAGAAGGCATCAATTGCATGAAGTAATTCGGTTGTCGGGGATGAATTTAGTGGTGAATGATTTAGACATGCCGTTGATCATCAAAGTAGCTTCCATTCCGAAAGAGCGCATTCAAGTATATTTTATTGATAACGATGAATATTTCAAAAGAAAAGCAACCTTTTCGGATGAAGATGGCGTGATGTATCCTGATAACGACGAACGAGCCATTTTCTTTGCAAAAGGAGTAGTTGAAACGGTAAAAAAACTGAATTGGGTTCCGGACATCATTCACGTTCATGGTTGGATGGCATCTTTGTTGCCCATTTATATGAAGCATTTTTATAAAAACGAAGCCTTGTTTTCGGAAACTAAAATTGTCAGCTCGATTTACAGTCAATCATTCGACGGAAATTTAGATTTAGAAATGATTAATAAGATCAAATTTGATGGAATTCCGGATGAAGCGATAAGCGAATTAGAAACACCCAATTACGAGAACATCATCAAAGCCTCAATTATGCATTCCGATGGAGTGATTATTGCCTCGGAAAGCCTTTCTCCAAGTTTAACAAAATTTATAGAATCTTCAGGAAAACCTTTTCTACCTTTCGTCCCTCAAGACGAGTTCGCTCAGGCGTACACTTCGTTCTATAAAAACATAGTATAATAATAGTACATTCAGTATGAAATTCAACGCATTTTTCAAAGCAACTTTTTTAATAACAGCAATGGGTCTTATCGTTTCATGCGACAAAGATTTTAACGAAATCGGAGCCAATCTCATTGATGATATTCATTATGATTTTGAATCGGAATACAAATCGGTTTTAGCCTATAATGTTCCAACTGGAGTGGTCCAAACTAGTAATTTACCTATTAATTCATTAGGGTTTTATGACAATCCTGTATTTGGATCTACCACATCAAGTTTTGTGACTCAAGTAGAGCTAGGAACTGCTGATCCTAAATTTTATGGGATGTTCAATACAAATGGTACTCCAAATACAAGTTTTACGATTGACTCAGTTTATTTATATGTACCTTATTTTTCTAGAGTTAAAACAACCGATGCCACAAGTGGAGATAGCACATTTGAATTGGATTCAATTTACGGTCAAAACAATAAATTGAAGTTGAGCGTGTATCGTTCGGGTTATTTCTTACGAAATCTTGATCCGGCAACAGGATTGCAAGAACAACAACGCTATTACAATGATGAAATTAATAACATTAGCTCTAATGTAGTTGGAATTCGACTTAATAATGATTTGACCAAACCCGCTCAAAATGACGAGTTTAAATTTACAAGCAACCAAATTAAGTTTTACAAAACGGATGGCGTTACGGTGCGTGAGCGACTCAATCCAGGCATTTACATGGATTTTGATGTGAATACTTTCTACCAAAGTATTTTTAATGCGCCTGCAGGAAAGTTAGTAGACAATAATGTGTTTAAAGATTACTTCAGAGGATTGTTCTTCAAAGCTGAAGCAGTTAATGGAGCTAATGCCATGGCTCGTTTAAATTTTGCACAAGGACGAATCGTGATTGTTTATAAAGGGAAAGATTCTGAAACCGCAACCGAATACAAAAGGAAAACACTGCAATTAAATTTAGTCGGGAACAGTGTAAATTTCTTTGAAAATGTAGCAAACCCAATCTATTCTAATGCATTAGCGAGTGCTAATTCAACCTTAGGAGATGAAAAACTATATGTAAAAGGCGGACAAGGATCGATGGCCGTGATCAAACTTTTTTCAGGAAATGAAGTTGAAGAAATACAGCAAAGTGGTTGGTTGATTAATGAGGCCAATTTGGTCTTTACGATTGACAATACTACGATGAATCCGGTGTATGTTCTCGATGATGAAGATACCAATGTAGAATTTGAACCCAATCGAATCCATTTATTCGATTTGAATAACAAAAGACCGATAATTGATTACAGTTTTGATTCATCAGTTGATTTAAGTAATCTCAAAAAAAATAAGAGTATTCATGATGGAATCATTTCAAAAACCGATGGCAGAGGAACAGAATATAAAATTAGATTAACCAATCACATTAGGAATATTATTAAAAGAGATTCTACCAATGTAAATTTAGGATTGGTAATTACTGAATCGATTAATAATATCAATAACGTTAAGTTGAAGTCGAGTTTTATTGCATTTCCATCGACTACTCACAGTAAAGAAGTGAAATTTTTGCCGGCAATGTCTGTTGCTAGTCCTTTAGGTACGGTTCTGTGGGGAAGTAATATCCCTGTAGGCGACCCAAATTATAGTAAAAGATTGCGATTAGAGATATTTTATACAAAACCTGATTAATAGCTAAAAATATGTGTGGAATTGTTGGATATATAGGTTACAGAGAGGCTTATCCTATTGTAATAAAAGGATTAAAGCGACTCGAATATAGAGGTTACGATAGTGCTGGAGTAATGCTTTTTGACGGAACCGATTTGAAAGTTTCTAAAACAAAAGGAAAAGTATCCGATTTAGAAGAAAGGTCAGCGAAAGAAATCACTACGAATGGAACCATCGGAATTGGTCATACACGTTGGGCTACACACGGAGTTCCAAATGATGTAAATTCACATCCACATTTGTCTAATTCAGGCAACTTAGCTATTGTTCACAACGGTATCATCGAAAATTACGAACCGCTAAAAAAAGAGTTGTCCAAAAGAGGTTATACTTTTTATTCGGATACCGACACAGAGGTTTTAGTTAATCTAATTGAAGATGTTCAGAAAAAAGACAATCTTAAGTTAGGGAAAGCAGTACAAGTAGCCCTCAATCAAGTGGTAGGTGCATACGCAATTTGTGTATTTGACAAACAAAAACCAGACGAGATTGTTGTGGCACGTTTAGGAAGTCCGTTAGCCATCGGGGTAGGTGAAAACGAATTTTTTATTGCCTCTGACGCTTCGCCATTTATTGAATATACTTCTAATGCGATTTATTTAGATGATGAAGAAATGGCCATTGTTCGCTTGAATAAGCCGTTAAAAATTAGAAAAATAAAAGACGATTCACTCGTTGATCCCTACGTTCAAGAATTGCAAATGAATCTAGAGCAAATTGAAAAAGGCGGTTACGACCATTTCATGCTTAAGGAAATATATGAACAACCTAGCGTTATTAAAGATACATACAGAGGAAGGCTTCACGCAAATAGCGGACTCATTCAAATGTCGGGTGTAGAAGATAATTTAGAGAAATTTCTTCATGCCGAACGAATTTTAATCATTGCTTGCGGAACGTCTTGGCATGCTGGTTTGGTGGCAGAGTATGTCATTGAAGAGTTTGCTCGAATTCCGGTTGAAGTAGAATACGCTTCAGAATTCCGATATAGAAATCCGATTATAACATCAAAAGACGTTGTCATTGCTATTTCGCAATCAGGGGAAACTGCCGATACGTTAGCAGCTATCAAATTGGCGAAAGAAAGAGGCGCGTTTGTTTTCGGAGTGTGTAATGTAGTGGGTTCTTCAATATCGCGCGAAACCCATGCAGGAGCTTATACCCATGCTGGTCCAGAAATTGGAGTTGCTTCTACCAAAGCATTTACGACTCAGATTACCGTGTTGACTATGATTGCATTGCGTTTGGCAAAAGCAAAAGGGACGTTATCCAATTCTGACTTTTTCAGATATTTACAAGAGTTAGAGTTGATACCAGAAAAAGTAGCCGAAGCATTAAACACGAATGAAATGGCAAAAACAATTGCCTCAATTTATAAAGACGCTCAAAATTGTTTGTATTTGGGAAGAGGTTATAATTTCCCGGTTGCATTAGAAGGCGCTTTAAAATTAAAAGAGATTTCATATATTCATGCTGAGGGTTACCCTGCTGCTGAAATGAAGCACGGACCGATCGCGCTCATCGATGATAAAATGCCAGTAATTGTCATTGCACCTAAACAAGGTCATTACGATAAAGTGGTGAGTAATATTCAAGAAATTAAATCACGAAGCGGTAAAATTATTGCCATCGTGACCAAAGGAGATACACAAGTAAAAGAGTTAGCCGACCACGTAATTGAAATTCCAGAAACTTCCGATGCATTGTCGCCATTAATTACGACGATTCCACTTCAATTGTTGTCGTACCATATTGCCGTTATGCGTGGTTGCAATGTAGATCAGCCTCGAAATCTGGCAAAATCGGTTACAGTAGAATAATTTTTTTCTTATATTCAAACAACAAAGGCGAGTTTTACGACTCGCCTTTGTTGTTTTTGTTTGAAAAATTATCAAAAAAATACTATGTACGCATACAATTTTATTAAAAAAACACAATTTTTTCTTATTATTTAATTATTCAATAATTGATGAATTTTCAGTATCTAGAATGTTAACTGTTTATTTGTAAAAAATACTTCAAGTTTATTATGAATATAAAAAAATAATTGTATTTTGGCTACTTAAACCAACAAAATTATAACCTAATGAAGATGTATCATTTTATTTTGACATTGTTTTTTTGCAGCATTTCATTTGCTCAAACTACAATTTCAGGTTCGGTCAACGATGACAAAGGACTACCTATTCCTGGAGTTAACATCAAAGTGATTGGAGAAGGAACTGGAACGGTCACAGATGGTGACGGAAAGTTTACTTTAAAGTCAACCAAAAAACCGCCTTTTAAAGTCGAAGTTTCCAGTATTGGATTTGCTTCGCAGACAGTTGAAGTGACTTCCAACGGTCAATCTTTACGTGTTGTCTTAGCTGAAGAAAATACACAATTGGATGAAATTGTAATTTCTGCTTCTCGTGCTCCAGAGCGAATAAGAGAATCTCCAGTTACGATAGAGCGAATGACAGTAAAAGACATCAAGAAAACAGCATCGCCTACTTTTTATGATGGTTTAGAAAACTTGAAAGAAGTACATATGAATACGAGTAGTATGTCGTTCAAGTCAATTAATACCCGTGGTTTTGCTACTGTAGCCAATACGCGATTCATGCAATTGGTTGACGGAATGGATAATTCATCTCCTTTATTAAACTTTGTGTTAGGTAATTTAATTGGAGTTTCAGAAGTAGACGTTCAAAGTGTGGAGTTGCTTCCTGGAGCTTCATCTGCATTATATGGAGCAAATGCCTTCAACGGAATTTTATTCATGAACAGTCAGAGTCCGTTTACTAAACAAGGAATCACGGCTTATGTAAAATATGGTCAAACCCAACAAAAAGCAGCAGGTAATCGTGATTATGCAGATTACGGAGTGCGTATGGCTAAAGCATTTTCACCGTACATTGCTGCAAAAGGAAACTTTACCTATATGAGAGGAACTGATTGGTATGCTACTGATTATCAAGACCTAGCCAATCCAGGTGCTGATCGTTCGTTTCACAATTATAATGGATTAAACGTATACGGTGATGAAGTTTCAACAAACTTGAGAGGTGTTGCAACAGGTCTTTTAGCTGCTGGCGCCATTACTCCAGCTCAATTTACAGTGTTTAATTCGGTTTTGCCCAACTACAACGTGAGTCGTACTGGATATAACGAAGTTGATTTAACGGATAATAAAGTGTCCAATACCAAATTAGATTTTTCGGTGCATGCTAAACCATGGGCAACGGCTGAATCAGCTTGGGCTAAGGAAGTAGAGTTCATTTGGCAAAGTAAGTTCGGGTTTGGAAACACAGTATATCAAGGAGCGAACCGCTATTATTTGAACGACTTCTTTATGCAACAACATAAATTTGAAGTGAAAGGTGACAACTTCTTTTTAAGAGGTTACACCACTACTGAAGACGGAGGAAATTCATACGATATGTTGTTCACTGGAATCAACATCAATAGATTTTGGAAACCAGACGCAACATGGTTTGGTCAATATGCTGGTGCTTATGTAACTTCAACATTGGGAGGACAAACTCCAGAACAAGCACATATTTCAGCACGTAACGTTGCGGATAACGGAAGATTACTTCCAGGCACTGAAGGTTTTAAACAAGCATTCAACGCTATAACTTCTGACCCAGACGTTCGTTTTGGATCAAAATTGGTAGATAATTCAAGAATTTATCATTCGGATGGAAATTATAATTTTAAAAATGAAATTAAATTTGCTGAAATCCAAGTAGGTGGATCATACCGATTATATGAGTTAAATTCTGGAGGAAGAATTTACACCGATAAAGACAGTCAAATCAATTACTCTGATTATGGCGCGTATACTCAAGTTCAAAAGAAATTAATGGAAGACCGATTGAAATTAACCGGGTCGATTCGTTATGATAAATCAGAAAACTTCGACGGAAATTATTCTCCAAGAATTTCAGCGGTATATTCGGCTGGTGCTAAGAAAGAACATAATTTCAGAGGTTCATTCCAAACTGGTTTCCGTAACCCAACTACACAAGATCAATACATTGGTTTTAACGTTGGAACAGCTGTTCTTTTAGGTTCAGCTCCAGATAACTTAATTCGTTATTCGGAAGTTCGTGGCGGTGGTGGAATTGACGGTACCATTTCTCCAACAGGTCAGGCTATATTAACTGCGATAAACGGTGGTACACCAACAAGTACCGTAACTATCAACGGTAACAATGCGTATTTCAACTCGTATACATTGTCTTCTGTACAAGCTTTTGCTGCTTTTGCTGCAGCAAATCCAGGAAATACTACAGATGCTGCTGCTTTGCTTAGAAAAACAAATGTGGATTTTGTGAAACCAGAAACAGTTCGAGCTATTGAACTTGGTTATAGAAGTCAGTTTAAAGGTTTTTCTTTCGACATAAACGGATATTATAACACGTACAATGATTTCATCGGAAACCTAACCGTAGTTGCGCCTTATTATGGTACAGCTGCAGAAAATATAACAATGACAGGTCCAGGTGGAACTCCTAATCCTGGTGTGCCTGCTGAACAATCTGTAATTGCATTAGCTAGCAACGATACAAGAGCGTTCCAATTGTATACCAATACCGATGTTGAAATTAATTCGTTAGGATTTGGTGTAGGATTGAATAGAAAAATCTACAAAGACTTCGAATTTGGTGCGAACTACAACTACGCACAATTTGATTTCGATCAAGATAAAGATCCAAGTTTTGAGGCTGGTTTCAATACTCCAAAACACCGTGTAAAAGCATCGATTGGAAACGAGAAATTATTCAGAAACTTCGGATTCAATGTAAGCGGAAGATGGAACAGTGAATACTTATATCAATCTTCTTTCGCAGATGGTTTGATTTCTGAAGCAACCGTAGTCGACGCGCAAGTGAACTACACTATTCCAGCTTTAAAATCAGTTTTAAAAATTGGAGCATCTAATTTAGGAGGAAAAGAATACAGACAAATTTTAGGAGCTGGAGCAATAGGTTCACAATATTTTGCTTCCATAACTATTAACCCATAATAACTTAAAAATATACATCATGATTAAAAATATTAAATGGCTATTATTGGTTTCGCTAACCTTTGTAGCTTGTAGTGAAGATGAGGAAGTTGTCAAATACAACTCAACCGATGGTTTGCCTTTAACATCAGGTACAGCCGATTTTTCAAAATTTGTTTCGGTAGGTAATTCATTAACCGCTGGATTTAGTGATAACGCTTTATTTATCGAAGGACAAAAAGCGGGTTATACAAATATTTTATCACAACAGTTCGCATTAGTGGGCGGAGGTGAATTTAAAATTCCGTTTATGTCAGATAATATAGGTGGATTTAATTCGGGCGGCGTTCAAATTCCACAATTCGGACCCAGATTGTATTTCAACGGTGCAGGTCCAGTGCCAGTATCTGGAACATCTGGAACTTCGATTTCCGCTGTATTGTCAGGAGGTTTTAATAATATGGGTGTTCCAGGTGCAAAAAGTTTCCATTTAGTAACTCCGGGATATGGCGCTTTGAATCCGTATTTCGGCCGATTTGCATCTTCGGCTGGCGCTACCGTTTTAGGTGATGCCGTTGCTCAAGCTCCAACCTTTTTCTCTCTTTGGATAGGGAATAATGATGTTTTGTCTTACGCTACTTCTGGTGGAGTTGGAGTAAACCAACTAGGAAATTTGAATCCTGCTACCTACGGAGGAAATGATATCACCGATCCTAATGTGTTCGCAAGTGTCTATTCTAATTTATTGGATGGATTGACAGCTGGCGGTGCCAAAGGTGTTGTGGCAAACATTCCTTATGTTACTTCTGTTCCTTTCTTTACAACAGTTCCAACCAATCCAATACCAGGATTACCAAGTGCAAATGCTACGTCATTGAATCAATTATTTGGCGGAATCAACGCTGCATTAGCGGGTGCAAGTTTACCGCCTCGCTTTGCAACTTTGCTTGCAGATGATGGAAATCCTGCTACAGTAGAAGCAAATCCATTATTAATTGTGGATGAGTCATTAATTGATATTTCAGCTCAAATTACGGCAGCTTTAACTCCATTATACGGTGCTCCAACAGCTGGATTCTTAGGAAATCTTTTCGGAAGAGCCAGACATGCAAGTAGTGCTTCCGCTACAAGAGATTACATTTTATTAACGGCTAGAGGGATTATTGGAACTACAACAGTTTCTGCTCCAGCTCCATTCAATACCATCGGAGTTTCGTATCCAATGCAAGACAATGCAGTGTTAACCGCAGATGAAACAGCTCAGGTTAAAGCAGCTACCGATGCATATAATGCAACTATCCAATCATTAGCAACATCAAAAGGTCTTGCTTTTGTAGACGCAAATACTACCTTAAATCTTGTAGCCAATGGTGGAATTTCAGGCAACGGATTTAATGTAACTTCTGCTTTTGTAACTGGCGGTGGTTTTTCTCTTGACGGAGTGCATCCAAGTCCAAGAGGATATGCTTTGATTGCTAATAAATTTTTAGAAGCCATCAATGCCAAATACGGTTCTAATTTAAAAGGAGTGAGTTTGGGAGATTATAGAATTTTATTTCCAGCAGTTTTATAAAGTACTGTATTAAAATTTAAAAAAACCATCCGCCTAGTCGGGTGGTTTTTTTGTTAATACAATAACTATTTCTTACAAAAATCAATTCCAATAACAAAAATTCAAAAAAAGTTAAAAAAACTGCTTTTTTAGTATTGATTTTCAATTTAGAAAAATTATCTTTGCACACGAAAAAATCGCCTAGATTTTAATTACAAAACGCTATTTAATAAATACATAAGCATGTCAAAAGTAATAGGTAAAGTTGCTCAAATCATTGGTCCAGTTGTAGACGTAGTATTCGATACTAAAGAGGCTGAGCTACCAAAAATTTATGATTCATTAGAAATCACAAAAAAAGATGGTACTTTATTAGTACTAGAAGTTCAATCTCACATTGGTGAAAATACAGTGCGTACCATCTCTATGGACTCAACAGACGGTTTGTCTAGAGGAACAGAAGTGATCGGAACTGGAGCGCCCATCCAAATGCCAATCGGAGCAGACGTTTACGGTCGTTTATTCAACGTAATCGGTGACGCTATCGACGGACTTGGAGATTTACCAAAAGATGGAGCAAACGGAATGCCTATCCACAGACAAGCACCAAAATTTGAAGATTTATCAACTTCTTCTGAAGTTTTATACACAGGAATCAAAGTAATCGACCTTATCGAGCCTTATGCAAAAGGTGGTAAAATTGGGTTGTTCGGTGGTGCCGGTGTAGGTAAAACGGTATTAATTCAGGAGTTGATCAACAATATTGCAAAAGGTCACGGTGGACTTTCAGTATTCGCAGGAGTAGGTGAAAGAACACGTGAAGGAAACGACTTACTTCGTGAGATGTTAGAGTCTGGAATTATAAAATACGGTGAAGAATTCATGCACTCTATGGAAAATGGAGGTTGGGATTTAACTAAAGTTGATAAACCCGGAATGAGAGAATCAAAAGCGACTTTCGTATTTGGTCAAATGAACGAACCACCAGGAGCACGTGCTCGTGTAGCTTTGTCAGGTCTTTCAATCGCTGAGTACTTCCGTGATGGTGCTGGTTCTGATCAAGGAAAAGACGTACTTTTCTTCGTAGACAACATCTTCCGTTTTACTCAAGCAGGTTCAGAGGTTTCGGCTCTTTTAGGTCGTATGCCTTCTGCGGTAGGGTACCAACCAACTTTAGCAACTGAAATGGGTGCGATGCAAGAACGTATCACGTCAACTAAAAAAGGTTCGATTACATCGGTACAAGCAGTTTATGTACCTGCGGATGACTTAACCGATCCAGCTCCAGCAACAACCTTTGCTCACTTAGATGCAACAACGGTATTGTCACGTAAAATAGCCGAGTTAGGTATTTATCCAGCGGTAGATCCACTCGATTCTACTTCTCGTATCTTAACGCCACTTATCTTAGGTAACGAGCATTACGATTGTGCTCAACGCGTAAAAGAAATCCTTCAAAAATACAAACAACTTCAAGATATCATCGCTATCCTTGGTATGGAAGAATTGTCTGAAGAAGATAAATTATCGGTATCACGTGCACGTCGTGTACAACGTTTCTTGTCACAACCGTTCCACGTTGCTGAGCAATTTACAGGTATCCCAGGAGTTTTAGTAGACATCAAAGACACCATCAAAGGATTCAACATGATCATCGACGGTGAATTAGATCACTTGCCAGAAGCAGCCTTCAACCTTAAAGGAACCATCGAAGACGTAATCGAAGCAGGACAAAAAATGTTAGCCGAAGCCTAATCTATTTTAAATGATGAATTTTGAATTATAAATTAATTTAAAATCTAAAATTTAAAATTTAAAATAATAAAAAATGATTTTAGAAATAGTATCACCCGAAGCAACCTTATTTTCCGGAGAAGTAACCTCGGTTACCTTGCCAGGCGTAACGGGTTCATTTCAAATATTAAACAATCACGCGCCCATAGTGTCTACACTTAAAAAAGGTCTCGTGAAAATCGAAGCGAAAAGTTTTAAATTCGACAAGGAAGTAGCTGCACAGTTTACCAAGTTAAATGAGCAAAGCTACACACTTCAAATCGAATCGGGAACCATCGAAATGAAAGACAATAAAGTAATTGTGTTAGCCGATTAATACAATTCAAATTCATCATAAAAAGCTCAACATTCAGTTGGGCTTTTTTTATGCAGCGCATCCAGCTGTCCATTACAAGCTTTTTCGCCTCAAACTATTTTTAATGCAGTCTAAAAGAGCTTCCTTCGGTCGCTTTTTATACTGCTTAAAAATTTGTTTTTCGCTTGCAAAAGGCTTTCCACTACCATCTGGGCTGGACATTCAACTTTCTTCTGCACTTCCCATTTTAAAATCAAGTTCATCTTTGTGTCTTTGCGACTTTGCGAGAAAAAAATAAAACGTATCCTCAAAAGATATAAATTTGTACTATGAAGAAATTTCCGCAATCCCTACACCAAAAACTCCAACTTCGCGAGCAAAATAAAGCGCTACGAACATTGCCAGTTGCCACTAATTTGGTCGATTTTTCTTCCAATGATTACCTCGGTTTTGCTCAATCGGAATCCATTTTCGATCAAACACATCAGTATTTACTAGACAACAACATCAAAATAAACGGCGCTACCGGATCGCGTCTTATCTCCGGAAATCACAACCTCTATTCCATCACCGAAGACTACATCGCCCAATTCCACCAATCGGAATCAGCGCTTATTTTTAACTCGGGATACGATGCCAACGTCGGTTTTTTCTCCTCCGTTCCGCAGCGCAATGACATTATATTGTACGACGAATTATGCCACGCGTCCATCCGCGACGGCATCCAACTCAGCAAAGCTAAAAGTTATAAATTCCAACACAACGATTTCGAACATCTAGAAAAACTAATCCAAAAACCGACAACCGACAACCGACAACCGATAACCATTTATGTCGTCACCGAAAGCGTCTTCTCCATGGACGGCGACTCGCCCAACCTTGAGCAACTCGTCCAACTTTCCGAAAAATACAACTGCTTTTTAGTCATCGACGAAGCGCATGCTTTAGGTGTTTTCGGAGAACATGGACAAGGTTCAGTACAGTGTTCCAATGTTCAAGACCACATTTTCGCCCGAATCGTAACCTTCGGAAAAGGTTTAGGTTGTCACGGTGCCGCTATTGTAGGCGCAACCGAACTCAAAAACTATTTGGTCAATTTCGCCCGAAGCTTTATCTATACGACCGGTTTGTCACCCCATTCGGTCGCCACTATTTTAATCGCGTACCAACATTTACAAAGCGAAAAAGAAGCCATACATCAACTCAAAGCCAACATCCAATTTTTCAATCAACAAAAAATTCAACTCGGATTGAAACCGTTATTTGTATACAGCAAAAGCGCCATTCAATGTGCCATCATTCCTGGTAACGAAAAAGTGAAAACCATAGCTAATCAATTACAGCAACACGGATTCGATGTCAAAGCCATTTTATCACCTACCGTACCCGAAGGTCAAGAACGCCTTCGCATTTGCCTTCACAGCTATAATTCGGAAACACAAATTTCCGAGGTTTTAAAAACATTAGCGGATTTAGTTTTTTAAATATAAAGTTAAAACCTTTGCGAACTTTGCGCATTCTTTGCGAACTTTGCGGTTAAATCAAAATCATGAAACTTTTCATCACTGGAATCGGCACCGATGTAGGCAAAACCATAGCCTCAGCCATCATCACCCAAGCGCTAGAAGCCGATTATTGGAAACCGATACAAGCGGGCGATTTAGACAATTCTGATAGCCACAAGATTCAACGATACATTTCGAATGATGAAACGGTTATTCATCTCAATAGTTATAAATTAAACACTCCGGCAAGTCCTCACTTAGCAGCTCAAATAGACGGAATCACCATCGATTTAAAAAAAATAACAGAACCCAAAACCAAAAATCATCTAGTGATTGAAGGTGCAGGCGGCATTTTGGTTCCATTAAACGATACCGATTGCATCATCGATTTAATCCAACCCGATTATAAAGTGATAATTGTTTCGCGTCATTATTTAGGAAGCATCAATCATACACTACTGACTTTCGAAGCATTAAAAAGCCGAAACATCAAAGTCGCCGGAATCCTATTTTCGGGTGATGAAAATACCGCTTCCGAATCCATCATCCTCAAAAAAACTCAAGCCCATTGCATCGGACGTATCGAAAATGAACCGTATTTTGACCAAAATGTAATTAGTTATTACGCCGATAAGTTTAGAGATAATCTTTTAAGTTTGTGAGAAGCGAGAGAAAAGAAGCAAGAAGCAAGAAACTAGAGAAAAGATAATTTCAATATGTATCTTTGTATTCAATTTCAAGAAGAGTTAAAGTCTTTTTTCTTTTCTCTTTCTTCTTTTTTCTAAAAAAAAATGAACCTTTCCCAAAGAGATAAAAAACACAACTGGCATCCGTACACCCAGCACAAAACCGCACCCGATTTTCCAGCCATCGTCAGCGGAAAAGACGCACTGCTTTGGGATGAAAACGGTAAAGAATACATCGATGCCATTGCTTCATGGTGGGTTAATCCGTACGGACATTCCAATACAACCATTGCCGATGCGATTTATAAACAATTGACGACTTTAGAGCACGTGTTATTTGGCGGATTTACACACGAACCTGTTGTTCTGCTTTCGGAGAAATTAATGGAAATCCTTCCGTCCAATCAACAGAAATTGTTCTATTCCGACAACGGTTCGACCGCAGTAGAAATCGCGATAAAAGTCGCTTTACAATATAATTACAATAAGGGAATCAAAAAGACAAAAATCATTGCCTTTGAAGATGCCTTCCACGGCGATACTTTTGCTGCCATGGCCGCGAGCGGAATTTCGTTTTTTACCGAAGCGTTTCAAGGTTCGCTTTTGGAAGTAACCCGTATTCCGGTTCCAACCGAAGGCAATGAAAGTAAAAGTCTAACCGCCTTAGAAAATTTAGTAAAGACCAATGAATACGCCGCTTTTATCTATGAACCACTTGTACAAGGCGCCGCTGGTATGGTGATGTATGCGCCCGAAGCTTTAGAACAATTAGTAACTATTTGTAAAGAAAACAATGTTTTTACCATAGCCGATGAAGTCATGACAGGCTTCGGGAAAACAGGTAAAACTTTTGCATCCGATTATCTTTCGATTTCTCCCGATATGATGTGTTTGTCGAAAGCCTTGACGGGCGGAACCATTCCGATGGCAATCACCACATTCACTCAAGAAATCTTTGACGGATTTTACGACGACGATACCAACAAAGCGTTGTTTCACGGACATACATTTACCGCCAATCCGACCGGTTGTGCCGCCGCTTTAGCCAGTATTCAATTGTTGCAAAGTGACGCAATGCAAGGAAATATTCAACGGGTGAATCAAAGCCATTTGGAGTTTCAAACTCAAATTAAAAATCATCCAAAAGTCAAAACCACACGGGTACTCGGCGTTATTTTTGCCCTTGAAATCAAAACCGAATCTCAAGAAAGTTACTACGGGAATCTGCGCAATCAATTGTATAATTTTTTCATCGAAAACGGAATCATCTTGCGACCGGTAGGCAACATCGTGTACATTCTACCGCCGTACATCATCACCGAAAATCAATTGCAAAAAGTATATCAAACCATCGAAAAGGCTTTGGAGATTGTGTAGTTTTTAACACAGATTTTCACAGATTAAAAAGATTTTAAACCTTTGCGGACTTTGCGTAAAACTTTTGCGAACTTTGCGGTTAAATAATAAGAGATTGCTTCGTGCCTCGCAATGAATATGAAAAGTAAAATCGCCATAACAGCTCTTTCCTCCATTTCTCCATTAGGGAATGAACCCAACGGAATTTGGAATAACTATTTATCCCAATCCACACTGATTAACACCCAAGAAATCGATGGAAAGAATCAATTCGTAGCCACAATTCCACCCGCCATTCGAGCCCAAATCGAACAACTCAAAAAGGAAGAAGTCAAATACAAATCGTTAGACGAAACCGTTTTACTAGCCATTTTAGTGTCGCGTCAAGCGATAAAAAATGCCGGTTGGAAAAAAGGTGACGACTTCGGAATCAACCTCGGGTCATCACGTGGAGCGACGCAATTGTTTGAAAAGCACCATCGTGAATTCATCGAAACGGGAAAAACCGCCACCTTAGCTTCTCCCACCACAACTCTCGGAAATATTTCCTCGTGGGTCGCACACGATTTAAAAAATAACGGGCCCGAAATATCCCATTCCATTACCTGTTCGACGGCTTTGCACGCTGTTTTAAATGCGGTGGCGTGGATGCAATCGGGAATGGCAACGCAATTTTTAGTTGGAGGAAGTGAAGCGCCACTTACTGCCTTTACCTTGGCGCAGATGAACGCACTGAAAATTTATGCGAAAGAGGAAAGCGAATTTCCTTGTCGAGCGTTTGATTTGAACAAAACTAAAAACAGCATGGTCTTGGGCGAAGGCGCAGCAGTGGCGTGTTTGGAAATTGGAGAACACCCAAATGCATTGGCGTACATAAGCGGAATCGGCTATGCAACCGACACCTTAGAACACAACATTTCAATATCCGATGAGGCCGAATGTTTTCAGAAATCCATGAAAATGGCGTTACAAAATAGTCCATTAGATGAAATTGATGCCATTGTCATGCATGCGCCTGGAACCTTAAAAGGCGACACATCCGAATACAAAGCCATCGCGAAAATCTTTGGAGAAAACCATCCGATGCTCACGACCAATAAGTGGAAAGTCGGACATACCTTTGGCGCATCCGGAATGTTGAACGTAGAATTGGCAATTCTGATGATGCAACACAATCAGTTTATTCCCGTGCCATTTGCCCAACCACAACAACCGCGAAAAACCATCCAAAACGTGTTAATCAACGCCGTAGGATTTGGTGGCAACGCAGTTAGTATTTTGATATCCAAAAAATACTAGCTCCCTAATTTTTCAATCTTCTGCTAAACAGTTGGTTAGGTGTTTTGACGGATTGACATGAATTTTATAAATACTTGATTTTTAATGTCATAATAATCGTTGAAGTACATAAATTTTTACATAATTGATTGGAGTTTTATCCCGATTTTCCTGCTAAATTTGATAAAAACCTACATTATGAGAAAAATTACACACAAAATTCTGCTCTTATTAGTACTCTTTTGTACTTTTTCCCAAGTCTCAACAGCACAAAATCCGTGGAACGGTAAAGTTGTTCTACAAGGCTTTTGGTGGGATTATTGGAACAACAATTATCAAAATGGATGGTCCAATTATTTGGCCGATTTAGCTCCGAGGCTACGTGAAATGGGCGTGGATGCCGTTTGGATTCCGCCCTGTCAAAAAAATGCGGGCACCAATAGCAATGGGTATGGACCATTTGATTTTTATGATTTGGGCGACAAATATCAAAAAGGAAGTACCAAAACCCGTATGGGAAGTAAAGATGAACTCCTGCGGTTGATTGCCGTTTTGCATGCGAACGGAATCGAAGTCATTCAAGATGTTGTACTCAATCATTCCGGTGACGCGGGTTCTTCCGACGGTTCGGGCGGACAAGATCCCAATAGTTTTTCCGTACAAACGAACGGCGGATACAAAAATTTTAGATTTGTAAGTTATACATCTCCAGCAACCAACGAAACGGCTAGTAATTACCTAGCACGTAACGGGCGATGGTCTAAAAACTGGGAAAATTTTTATCCGAATCAATTCAACGCCGCAAATACCAACGAATGGAATTCGATACTTTTCGGACCCGACATCAGTTACGAATCGAATGCCTATGGGACAAGTTCAAATGCAACGTACAATCCGGCGCAATCCAGCGATTATATGAGAACCGGTGCTCGAAATTGGTTGGTTTGGTTTAAAAAGCAAACGGGTAGCGATGGATTCCGATTTGATGCCGCCAAACATTATCCGTATTGGGCATTACAAGATTTTATTTATAACTTAAAATACAACGCAGGTTGGGCCAACGGTGGAGCCAATATGTTTGCTGTCGGTGAAAACATCAACGGCGGCGGCGCTTTGGATACGTGGATCAATGATGTGCGAACCAGCAATAGTGGTACAGAAGATTTAGTAGGTACATTTGATTTTGGTTTTAGAGAAGGAATCAAAGCGATGATCGACGGAAATGGCGGATTTAACATCGGAACTATTCCGGGTTATCAACAAGGAAATCGCTATCGTACGGTTCCTTTTGTCAACAACCACGATACGTTTCGTCCACAAAAAGGAGCCACTGGAAATTATACCGGTTGGGATACGGGTAACGAAATTGGCGGTCACATAGATCCGTTTAACGTTCGATTAGGCGCGGCGTATGCGCTTGCTTTTGCCGTAGACGGTTCGCCGCAAGTGTTTTTCGAAGATTTGTTTAACATCGGAAATACAGGAAAACGATATACTCATTTACCTACGAGCACAGTAGATTTGCCGGTTCGTGACGATGTGGCGAATGTCATATGGTGTCATCAAAAACTCAATTTCAAAAAAGGATCGTATAAAGTGAGATGGCAAGCGGCCGATTTGCTCATCATCGAAAGAGGCTACAAAGCAGGTCCGGAAAACAGTTACGCCATCATTGCGGTAAACGACAATTTCAATACATGGCAAAGTGCCAACATACAAACCGATTTTGGTCCGAATCGCCAATTGCACGATTATTCTGGAGCCAATGCAGCCGATATTTGGACCGACGGCACAGGACGCGTTACGATTTGGGCGCCACCTTGCGATGGAAGTAATTTACGGAGAGGTTACTCAATTTGGGGTCCGGCCGGAATTACAGGCGGTTTTGCACCTGCTCAACGAAGCACTACACAAGAGTGGGAAATGGCTAATGACTTAGGCGATGCACATGCCAGTTCATTAAAACAAGGTGGCGCTTTACCTGCAAGTTCAACCGCATTACGCACGGTTGGAAAAGTGTTTAGCGAAAACGGAAAAGTAATCACGGTGAATTTATTTCCATCGAATACGACCAAAAACCTAACAATGAATGTCTATAATAACGCGGGTTCTATCGTTTCTACGGTAAGCGGACTTGGGAATTTGACCATCAACTACACGCCACCAACGACAGGGTTTTACACGGTGAAAGTTAAAAACACGAGCGGAACCAATCCGGCGCAAAACCTGTTTGTAAAAGTGACGTACACCGCGCCCAAAGTTCCCAATACGGCTTCGTATGTAGCAAGAATGGGTGACGCAACAGAAGAAGAAATTTTGGAAAGTAATTTTTCAGAAGTAGTGGCTTATCCAAATCCATTTACGAATGCGACCACGATTGCATTTACGGTTCGGGAGAAAACAAAAGTGACCATGACAGTGTACAATTTACTCGGTCAAAAAATCACCACACTCATCGATAAAGAATTGGAAGCAGGAAGTCAGGAGCAAATTTTAGACGGTTCGCTACTCCAATCAGGAACGTATATCATTCATCTTCAAACTGAAAATGAAAACAAACGACTCAAAGTAGTGATGATGAATTAAAAATTTGCATACGCTAAAAAACCACTTATTTTAATCGAATAAGTGGTTTTTTTTATGCTTTTTATTCTAGTTCAAGTGATTTAACTTTCTCGTATACCCAATCGCTTTCCCAACCTTTTCGCAGTAAATAATCGCAGAATTTTTTGCGTTTTTTCATGGCGTTTTTTTCACTGATGGTTTCCCAATGTTTTTCGGCCAATTGATGGAATGTCGTTTCGTATTCATCCGACGGAAGTTCTTTCAGCGCTTTAGTAACCAAGTAATCGGAAATTTTTCGCGCCTTCAATTCATTTTTTATGCGAATTTTCCCCCATTTTTTTTGATGAAATTTACTAATGGCAAAAATTCCGGCGAATCGTTCTTCGTTTAAAAAATTGTGTTCAATCAAATGTACGATGACTTGGTTCTTTTCGTGCTCGGAAATAGCAAAGCCGTGGAGTTTTTCGGCCACCTCGACATGACATCGCTCTTGATACGAACAATAGTACTCTAACTTTTGTACAACTACTTCTACAGAACTACTTGATTTTGAACTCAAAACGGTGGAAAAGGGTTGGATTTGTTAATAATTTGATAACGCAAATGTATTGAAATTGTGCAAATTAGAAGTAAATTTGTAGGCTGATTTTTTACTAAAAATCGGTTCAAACACAAACAATTTTTTAGTACGCAACAATGAAATTTAGAATTCTTTTTATAGCGCTTTTTTTTAGTGTTTTTTCTTGGGGACAATCGGTTGTCATAAGCCAGTATATAGAAACTAGTTCAGGACTTACTCCGAAAGGAATCGAGATATTTAATGCGACCGGAAGTGACATTGTCTTTTCTGCGGGTAATAATTTGCAAATTATCCAAGGGACAAATGGAGCTGCTTGTTCAACTGTATTGGTAAACATAACTTCAGGAACTTTACAAGCGGGCAGAGTGTGGGTAATTGGAACTTCAGATTTAGTTACTTACACCACAACTAACGGAACAAACTTTAGTGGGACAACCACTTTTGCGTTTACTTTTAATGGAGATGATGCTTTGCGTGTTGCTCTTGGCGGAGTAACGCAAGATATGTTTGGTTTGTGCGGAGTTGATCCTGGTGCATCTTGGACAGGCGGCGGAGTCAGTACTGCTAACTTTAATCTACAACTAATTGATGGTTTTTGTACGGGAGATACCGATGGATGGTCCGACCCAAGTACGAGATTTACTCAAGTTGATGACGGTTTAATAATGACAGGATTTGGAAATTCTCCGGCTTCTTGTACCGCACTTTGTTCCGATCCAGCCTCACAAGCGTCAACCATTACCAATACCAACACTACAGTAAGCGGAACTGATATTTCATGGACACCTGGAGCAACGGCAATAGGTTCAATTGTTGTCATTCGTCCAACAGCTGCAGGAAATGTTCCTCCAGCGGATGGGATCAATTATACACCCAACACGAATTATGGAACTGCAGCTCAAATTAATGTTGACAATCGAGTAGTGTACCGAAGTAATGGTTCAACCGTTACTGGAATTACAGGTTTATTACCCGAAACATCCTACACCATAACGGTGTATGCATACAACGGTAGCGGAACCAATATTTGTTACAATACCACAACTCCAGAGACAATCACTTTCATAACCTTAGCGGCAGAAGCAACGGCTCATGCGGCTAGTTTTACGTGTTCTACAATTAGTTCTACACAAATAAATTTAACGTTTAGTGCAGCAAATACCATTGGCGGAGATGGCTATATCATTCTATACCGAATTGGTGCAGCGCCAACCGGAGTTCCAACTGATGGAGCGCTTCATCCTGCAGGAACTGTTTTTGGCGATGCTATTGTACACGGATACACTTCTAATGTTGGCACGACAACTACTTATAACGCAACAGGATTAAATTCAGGAACGGTTTATTATTTTTCACTCGTGCCTTACAGTTCTTATCTTTCTGATCCAAGTACATTAAATTACAGAACGCTTCCTACTATTCCGGTAACGTTTTGTTCAACTACGATTGGACCTGAAATGAATGTAAGAGGTGTGGTGGGAAGCTTTCCTACTATTTCTGACGGAGACACTACTCCGCAAGGAACCGATAATACGCTTTTTGCTACGGTAGTCGTAGGAAATAATCAAGCAAAGAACTTTAGAATAGAAAATACAGGTAATGTCGTGTTGAACATCACTTCGGCTACCATGGTTGGAGGAACCGCAGCTGGAGATTTTGCAGTATCGGGTTTACCAGCGTCTGTAGCTGCGGGTGCGAGTGCCGATTTTACGGTAACGTTTACACCAAGTGCTGCGGGTGTTCGAAATACAACGTTAACCATTGTCAATAACGACGCAAATGAAAATCCGTACAACTTTGTCATTCAAGGAACGGGTACCTTAGTTGCGTTAGTGGATATTAATCTTAAAGGAAACACACAAAGTATTCCTGACAACAGTATTTATCCTGCTGGAACGAATCATACCGCATTCGGAATTGCAACAGTCGGTGTAACCACCGTAGTTCGAACATTTACCATTGAAAATGTTGGATCGACTGCGCTTACCTTGACCAATGCACCTAATTATGTGACTGTAACCGGTCCGCATGCTTCGATGTTTACGGTAACGGCTCAGCCATCGTCCAACACGATTGCTGGTGGATCATCGCTGACATTTGATATTACGTTTAACCCGACTTCGCCTGGAGCTAAAAATGCTACTGTGGTGATCGCAAGTACCGATCCCGATGAAAATCCGTACAACTTCAACATCAGCGGAACCGCAAAAGGAGCCAATAACATCTATGTGTACGGAAATGGAAATGACGTCGTAAAAGGCGCCACCACTACAGCCGTAACCAATTTAACCCATTTTGGATCGGTGGCTGTCACAACAGGAATCAAACAAAACACCTTTGTCATTACTAATCTTTCGGGCGTTACAACGTATTTAGGTAACGTTTCTATTTCGGGAGCCGATGCTTCTTTATTTAGTATGGTTGCACAACCAACAAATAATGGTTTAGGAAGTGGAAACAGCACATCGTTTACTATTAATTTTACGCCTTTATCGGCCGGAGTTAAAAACGCAACGGTTACGTTTAATGTTTACACTGATGCGGCACGAACAGTAGGAGAACCGATTGATCCAGTCTATACTTTTGCTATTTCAGGAAACGGAATCGTTTATACACCGTGTACAAATAATGCAGTTCAAACTCTAGCGGTTCAAGATTTTGAGGTCGTTCCGGCTACACCAACCTATGGCTATACCTATACTACTGATGGAAATGCCAGTTTAGCTAGCATGACGTATGATAATGGATCAGGACCACGAAACGCATTCATCGGAGGACGAGCTTTTCAAATGGCCGGAATTGGTACTACTTCGTCTGGAAATTTAGTAGAATCTTCTGTAATAACCATGTCACCGATCGATGTAAGTCTGTACAATAATATCAATTTATCTTTAAAAGTAGGAGCATTTAGAACAGGAAGTCAAGGATTGGATGTGAACGAGTTTGTTCAAGTTGAGACGAGTATCGACGGCGGTGTCAATTGGTCAACCGAGTCGGTGTTACGAGCGTATTCGAATTCAAGATGGGATTTTGCTGCAACTGGAGTTTTCAACGCATACTACACTGGAACGAATAATGGCGCTACGATTGATACCCGAAACGGTAATGCTGAATTGGCGGATGGAATTGCAACGTATAACGTGAGAAACCTTCCTTCATCTTCTAATTTATTGATAAGAATTACTCTTGCCGTTGACCGTGCAGATGAAATCTGGGCCATCGACAACATACGAATTGAAGGTCAGCTTCCTGTCGTAAGCACATGGAACGGTGTCAATTGGTTGCCTGCCGATCCGACAACGAGTACCAAAGCTGTTTTCGACGGTGACTTTAACACCAGCGCTCATGGCGATGTGAGAGCATGCGAATGCGAAATCAGATCGGGTAGAACCGTTCAAATTACCACAGGAGATTTTATCGAAAGTCAGAGTGACATCACCAATAACGGAATCTTAAACATTGCCGATAACGGAAGTTTGGTTCAAATCAACGACGAAGCCGTAAATACAGGAAACATTTCCTACGAACGCATTGCATCGATGCGCAGAAATGATTACGTATACTGGTCATCACCACTGGAAGGATTCAACATCAACAGTGTTTCTCCCGGTTCACCAACCAGTTTGATTTGGAAATTCAACCCAACTACTGCGAATACGAATGGTGGAATCGGAACTTGGGTGAATACAGCAGGTGCAACAATGATTGCCGGTGAAGGATATATTGTACGCGGTCCATCAATTTTTGACAATGCATCGTTTCAAGATTTAACTGTGAATTTTACAGGAGGACGACCGAACAACGGAATTATTACTGTGCCGATTAGCAGAGGTCCGATGACGGCTGCAAATTTGGGAACGTATACGAGTGCAAACGGAATTCCGTTTACCATCAACGATGACAATTGGAATTTAGTAGGTAATCCGTATCCATCGGCCATTCGAGTGCTAGATTTCCTCAGCGCAAATACTTCCATTGAAGGCGCGGTTCGTTTGTGGTCGCACGGAACCTTGCCTGTTTCTCCAACCAATCCGTTTTATGGATCGTACCAATACAATTATGTATCTACTGATTATGTCGTTCATAACGGAGTGGGAACCATTTCGGGTCCGGTTGGGTTTAACGGTTTTATCGCAAGTGGACAAGGATTTTTTGTCTTGATGAACGATGGCCCAGCAGCCAGTTCAACCGTTCAATTTAACAACGCAATGCGAAGCCGATTGTTCGATAACAGTCAGTTTTTTAGACAGTCTGATTCAGAAGCCGAAAATCGAGGACGCATTTGGTTGGATGTTTTGAATTCTGCCAATCAACCCGTGCGCACCTTAATCGGATATGTGGATGGAGCAACGTTAGAAAAAGACAGAATGTACGATGCCTATGTATCGACGGTAGGCCAGAGTCAGTATATTTATTCCTTAATCGACAACGAGCAAATGTCAATTCAAGGTCGACCAACTCCTTTTGATGTCAACGATGTCGTGAAATTGGGTGTGAATATCCCAACTTCCGGTGAATACAAAATTGCCATTGGAACCGTAGACGGATTTTTTGAAGGCAATCAAGACATTTATCTTGAAGATAAAGTGCTCAATGTAATCCACGATTTAAAACAAACGCCGTATGTTTTCACCAGTAACTCCGGACCGATAAATGACCGATTTGAATTGCGTTATACACCTGATTCAGCATTGTCGAACACTGATTTCGCTTTAGATAATTCGGTTCTAGTAGCAACAAATGATACGCATGTAACGGTTAAATCGAGTGCGGAATTAATCAATCAAATTGAAGTGTATGATCTGTTGGGAAGAAGTTTAATCACCCGCAAAAAATGTGATGCCTACGACGTTTCGTTTGCGAAAGACAACCTAAGCAATCAAGCTGTGATTGTTCGCGTTCAATTGCAAAACGGACAAATAATCACCAAGAAAGTGGTTTTATAGAAAACTCTAAAATAAAAGAAAAAGCTCCATTTTGTGGAGCTTTTTTTATAGGTTTGTGTTTGTGATTGCTTTTTGATTTTTATAATCAATCCAATCCTGACCTTTGAATTTTCGCATCACGTTATCGATATGCCTCATGACAAAGACATTGTAAACGGCTTGAAACAGATTGCCTATTTTTCTTGGAAAAGCGCGCAAACTCATTGAAAATCCTGGGGTAAGGTATTTCATATAGTGCCAATAACCTTCGGGCATGTAGAGCATTTCGCCGTGGTTTAATTCGCATACATAACCTTGCGCTTTTTGTAACGCAGGCCATTTTTGATAATCGGGTTGGTCAAAATCGATGTCTTCGCGGGCAATCAACGCATACGGAACTTTGTATAGATACGGCGTTTCAGAAGGTGCAAAAATCATACACCTTTTTTTTCCATGAAAATGAAAGTGTAGGATGTTCGAATAGTCAATGTCGTAATGCATAAAAACTCTCGAGTTTTCTCCCCCAAAAAACAACATAGGAAGTTGTTTTACCAGTCGCAATCCAATGTTCGGCCATTTAAAATCGTTGGCCAGCGAAGGAACTTCTTTGATTAAATTGTATAAAAAAATGCGGTAATTGGTAGGCTCTTTCTGAAGTAAATCGACGTAATCGGCCATTTTCATTGTGGCATGCGCTTGATTGAAACCGTCTTTGTGAGATACCGGTCGGTCGTCGTACAACGGCACAATTTTCTCACCAGCTAATTCTTTGATATAGTTGAGGTTCCACTTTTCATAAGCGGGCCAATCCTGAGTGAGTTGTTCGATCACTAAAGGCTTTTGGTTTTTTACATAATGGGTGTAAAAGTCTTCTTTCGAAATGGTTTTTACGCGTTCTATTTCTTTTAAATTCATAAGCTGAGTTACAACAAAGACCAAAAAAAAATGCTTTAACAAACAAATGTTAAAGCAAATTTAATAAAGCTTTATCAAAGTGTAAAGCTATTGTGCTGTTATAAATACGTTAAAAAGCTACTTTCCTTTTTGGGATGCCTCCAAATTACGTTCAATTTTATGTTCAGGTCGCGTCCATTTTGGTTTTTCGCCTAGTGATTGGTATTGAGAATCTGCAGCTTCAACCGTGGTCGGTTGCATGATTTTGATGAACGGTTTCTGAGCTTGTAGTCCGAGTAATTCGAACATTTTCATGTCATCATTCACATCCGGATTTGGAGTAGTCAATAACTTATCACCTGCAAAAATAGAATTCGCTCCAGCAAAGAAACACATGGCCTGACCTTCGCGCGACATTTCGGTTCTTCCGGCCGATAAACGCACTTGAGTTTCGGGCATCACAATACGCGTGGTAGCTACCATTCGAATCATTTCCCAAATTTCTACAGGTTTTTCATCTTCCATTGGAGTTCCTTCGACAGCAACTAAAGCATTGATGGGCACTGATTCGGGTTGCGGATTCAACGTAGAAAGCGCAACTAACATTCCGGCACGATCGTCAACACTTTCACCCATTCCGATGATTCCGCCACTACACACCGTTACGTTGGTTTTACGTACATTTTCTATGGTTTGCAAACGGTCTTCAAAACCGCGCGTAGAAATCACTTCTTTATAGTATTCTTCTGATGTATCTAAATTGTGGTTGTAGGCATATAATCCGGCTTCAGCCAAACGATGTGCTTGATTTTCGGTAATCATACCGAGAGTGCAACACACCTCCATATCCAATTTGTTGATGGTACGCACCATTTCCAATACTTGGTCAAATTCGGGTCCGTCTTTTACATTTCTCCACGCTGCACCCATGCACACACGAGAAGAACCGCTCGATTTGGCACGTAAGGCTTGTGCTTTTACTTGGCTCACCGACATCAAATCGTTGCCTTCAATATCCGTATGATAACGCGCGGCTTGTGGGCAATATCCGCAGTCTTCTGGACATCCGCCGGTTTTGATGGAAAGCAAAGTAGAAACTTGAACAACATTTGGATCGTGGTGTTCTCTATGAATGGTTGCTGCCTCATACAGCAAATCCATCATCGGCTTATTGTACACGTTTATAATTTCTTCTTTGGTCCAATTATGTCTAGTAACACTCATTTGATGTAATTTTAATGCATCAAAATTAGCGATTTACTTTGTAAGAAACAATAAAAGATGTTGCGATAGACGTTTAATCGGTCATGGCTGTTTTGCCTTTCCAATATTGCATACTGACAAACACAATAATCATAGACGATACCAAACCTTCAAATAGTAAACCGACACAATATTCGGCTACAGTTGGGTTTCCGTTGAAGATGAATCCAGGTGCAAGTCGGTCCAAAAAGGGTTGTCCGCCATTGGCATAAATGTAAATGATGATTCCAATAAAACTCAAAGCGACTCCAATTAGGGCCGTAAAACCGCTTGAAATCAGGTTTTTCATGTACCCAAAGTTTCCTTCTTTGAAGTTGCCTTGAATCGTTCGATAGACACCAAAATAGACAATAAAAATGTTTAAAAAGCGCAGGAAGAAGTTGTCAGCTTGGTCGATGGCTTGCATGAGCAAGAAGTAAACGGATATCCCAAAAAAAATGAGTAATCCATTGATGATTTCTTTAGATTGTTTCATTTTGCATAGAATTTAAGGTGAGACAAAGATCAATATCTATCAAAGTTAACTAAAACATTTTCAAAGAATTGAATAATTAACATAACATAGGGACAAAAATCTATTGGCGAAGTGGAAATAGTTAGAGAGAAAGGAAGTCTAAGGCGACGGTTTTGTCGTTTTGAATTTGGGATTTTAAGGAGTCAAGCGATTCGAATTTTTCTTCGTCACGTATGAATTTCAGTACGGTAACAGTCAGATGAGCATTGTAAATTTCGCGATCAAAATCAAAAAGAAATACTTCTACGGTTTGGGTAAGTCCATCTACTGTAGGTCGGACACCAATGTTCATCATTCCGTACAACAATTCATTTTCCAAAGCTACTTTGACTACATACACGCCGTTTTTGGGAAGTAATTTGTATTCTTGGTCGATGGCAATGTTCGCTGTTGGGAAGCCAATCGTGCGTCCGAGTTGTTTGCCTTGAACCACGGTTCCACTGAATTCATACCGATAACCCAAAAAATGCGTGGCGGTTTCCAAGTCGGCATTCAGCAGCGAAGTTCTAATTTTAGTAGAACTCACGGCAATTTCGTTGATTTCCTCGGCAGAAATTTGTTCTACTTCAAAATTGTAGGTGGCGCCAAATTCGATTAAATCGGTGATGTCTGCTGAGCGATTTTTTCCGAATCGGTGGTCGTAGCCAATGATGATTTTTTGCGTGTGAAGTTGATCTACTAATATGTCTTTTACAAATTGTTCGGCCGAAAGATTCGAAAATTCTTGGTCAAAAGGGTGGATAATCAAATGATCTATCCCGAGTTCATCCATCAACTTCATTTTTTCGTCTAAAGTATTGAGGAGTTTAATCGAAGTGTCGTGTTGCAATACCATACGCGGATGCGGAAAAAAACTCAGCACCACACTTTCGCAATTCATTTCTTTCGCTCGCGCGATGAGTTTTTCGAGAATTTTTCGATGACCCACGTGAACACCGTCAAAAGTACCGATGGTAACTACTGATGGTATAGGGATGAATTGTGAACTATGGGTGTAGGTTTTCAAATAAGGTATTTTTGGCAAATGTAATTTATTTAATTAAAATCACTTCAACAAGCTCAATATTAATAGAAATAATACAGTTAATAGTTAAAAAAATTAAACGAAAAGTATATTTCGTATATTTGACCAACAAACTAAATTACTATTTATAATGAAAAAAATTATTTACTATGTTTTAATTTCGGTAGTGTTCTTCTCTACGGGTTTTGCACAAAATGCGTTGTGGACAAAAACAACTGATGAAAGAGTCAATGTGTTAGAAAAGATGGATCGCTCTGCAGTTCCATCACTGTATACACTGTATCAACTGAATTTTGCGGCTTTGAAAAGTCAGTTACAACAAGCTCCAATGGAAAACAACGAAGGTATTTCAAACACCATCATCAGTTTTCCCAATTCAAACGGAACCTTAGAACGTTTCAAAATTTTTGAAGCACCCGTCATGGATCCGGTTTTAGCGGCTAATTATCCAGACATCAAGTCATATGTCGGAAAAGGAGTGGACGATGCGACAGCTTCGATTCGTTTCAGTACCACTATTTTTGGATTACACGTAATGTCGTTATCTGGAAAAGCAGGTACATATTATATTGATACCTACACTAAAGACTTACAATATTACATTGTTTACAATAGAAAAAATGTTGCTCGTGCCAGCACTTTTAGCTGCTTGGTTGACGATACTATGGAAGATGCAGCGCATCGAGGATTGGATGAAAATACAATTTTAGCTAGCGACGGACAGTTTAGAGTATATCGTTTAGCCATGGCATGTACTATTGAATATGCGGCTTTTCATGTGAATGCAGCAGGTTTAGGCGGTGGAACATTGGCTCAGAAAAAAGCAGCCGTTTTAGCTGCTATGGTAGTAACCATGACGCGTGTAAACGGGTTGTATGAAAGAGACATGTCGTTGCGTATGAATTTAGTAGCCAACAATGATCTTGTTATTTTTGTCGATTCCGATAGTTTCAACAACACCAATGCCAATACCTTAATTAACCAAAGTCAAACGGTTATTGACGGAGCGATTGGATTAGCTAATTACGACATCGGTCATACAGTAAGTACTGGCGGTGGAGGATTAGCTCAGTTGAATTCTCCTTGTACAACTAATAAAGCAAGAGGAATTACAGGCTCACCTGCACCAGTGGGAGATCCATTTGATATTGATTATGTGGCTCACGAAATGGGACATCAATTTGGTGCTACCCATACTTTTAACAATTCATGTGGTGGAAATATTTCAACGACAACTTCGGTAGAACCAGGTTCTGGAAGTACAATTATGGGGTACGCTGGAATTTGTGCGCCTGATGTTCAATCCAATTCAGATGCTCATTTTCATGCAGTGAGTTTAGGTCAAATGTCAACGTTTGTTGCTGGAACTGGAAATTGTGCTCCGAACAACCCAAACAATAATACTGCTCCAGTAGTAGAAGCAGGTCTAAATTATACAATTCCAAGAGGAACAGCGTTCATCTTAAAAGGAACAGCAACAGATGCCAATGGTGACGCTCTAACTTATTGTTGGGAACAAACAAACACTCAAGTTTCTACACAGCCACCATTACAAACGAGTACTACCGGACCTAACTTTAGATCCAATCCACCTGTTGCTTCACCCAATCGATACATGCCTGTGTTTTCGGAAGTGTTGAACGGAAACTTAGCGCCAACTTGGGAAGTGGTTCCGAATGTGGCACGAACTATGAATTTTGCATTAACGGTAAGAGACAACAGAATGCCAAATGGCGGTCAAACCACAAGAGACAATATGGTTGTTACCGTGAATAGTAATGGGCCATTCAGAATTTCATCTCCCGATGTAGCCGATACTTCTTGGCCGTTAGGTTCGTCGCAATTGTTAACTTGGGATGTTGCCAACACCAATGCAGCACCAATTAACACGGCGAATGTCAAAATATCGTATTCTACCGATGGTGGTGCGACTTTTACAACGTTAATCGAAAGTACTCCAAACGACGGTTCTGAAACCATTACGGTTCCAAATACATTATCTACTACCGCTCGTATAATGATTGAAGCTGTTGGAAATATTTATTATTGTGTTTCTAAAAATATTGCTTTCGGATATTCAATTGTGAATGCTTGTAATACATATACAGACAGTGTTCCATTACCTTTTGTAGATCAAGCGCCTGGAACGTATACAACTCGTACGTTGAACATTCCAATTACAGGAACCATTTCTGATGTAAATGTATCTCACTCATTAACTCATGCGTATTTATCTGACGTTCAAACGGATATTAGTAGTCCACAAGCTCCAACAACATTTGTAAAATTATTCAACAGAAGTTGTGGAAATACAAATGGCACTCTAAATTTAAAATTCAGCGATGGTGGAGCTACCATCAATTGTGCAGGCGGAACGACGTTACAAACCGTTGCTCCTAATGCTGCACTTTCTGCTTTTAATGGTCAAAATCCTCAAGGAACTTGGACGTTTAGAGTCTATGATAATTTTACGGGTGACACCGGAACAATCAATTCTTGGGCTGTAGAGGTATGTACTCAAACCATAACTTTACTTACAGAAGATTTTGGTTTGGATCAATTCGGATTATTTCCAAATCCAAATAACGGAAATTTCAACATCAAATTTAATTCGTCTTCGAGTAATGAAATTTCAGTTTTTGTTCACGACATTAGAGGAAGAGAAATCTTTGCTAAAAACTATCAAAACACCGGAACTATCGAGCAGAATATTCAGCTTTCATCGGTTCAATCGGGCGTGTATTTAGTTACCGTAAAAGATGGCGAACGAAAAGAAGTGAAGAAAATCGTAATCGAATAATTTATAATTTTATATAAAAATGCCTCTTGGAAACTACCAGGAGGCATTTTTTTTATTTCAAGTTTACCTTAATTATAGATAAGAGTTGCGGAACTTTTCCATTGACAAATTGTAATTCGAAGTGTACCGAATTGTCTTTTTGGGTTAGACTGAGTGTTCCCTCTTCTACTTTGTAGTTTCCGGTTTGACCGCGGCAAAAACAGAAGCGTCCAAAAAGCATCTTAGTTTGTTGGAGTTCTTTTCCTGTCAGCGTAAGGGTTTGATTTTTGTTGTTGATTTCAAAAATGATTTCTTCTCTGTAGTTGCCGTCTTGTAAACCTTCGGGCACGGTTTTATCATAAGTATACCGAATCACATTGGTTCCTTCAGAATCTAACAATTGATAGTAAACAGAGCCAAATTCATCGGCTTTGACGTTCAAACTTTTGTTTTTCAAGAGTTCAACTGAGCAAGTTCCTTCTTCAGGACAAACCGATTGGATGCTTTGACTTGAAATGGTGTCGTTCATCGTGGAACTATTTTTTGTACTGCTGCAACTGAAGAGAACTACCGTTACAACCCAACCAATAAATGTTTTCATACAACTAGATTTTAAGAAGTGTACCACAAAAAGTTTACCACTATTTCCCGTTAAAGGTATTCATCGTGTTATTCAATCCGGCCAACGCAAAAGACGTGATGATTTCAACAGCCAAATCGAGTCGTTCGGGTAGTTTTGCTTTTTCCTCTTCGTTCCATTCGCCCAACACATAATCGACTTGTCGGCCTTTTTTAAATTCGTCGCTGATGCCAAATCGGAATCGCGGATAATCGACTGAATTCAATACCAGTTGTATGTTTTTCAATCCGTTGTGGCCGCCGTCGCTTCCTTTCGATTTGATGCGGATGGTTCCGAAGGACAAATTCAAATCGTCTGTGATGACCAAGATGTTTTCTTTTTCAATTTTTTCTTTTTCCATCCAATACTGAACTGCTTTTCCGCTGAGGTTCATGTAGGTATTGGGTTTTAAAAACAGGAGCGTTCGGCCTTTAATTTTGAATTCGGTCACTTCGCCCAATTTGGCGGTTTGGAAGGAAAGACTTTCTTTTCGGGCAAAATGGTCTACCACTTTAAACCCAATGTTGTGTCGGGTGTTGACGTACTCGGCGCCAATGTTGCCTAAACCTACAATTAAAAATTTTTTATTCACGTGTGCTAAAGTATTTTCTGGGTGTTCACCAACTATCGATGAGGTTGCATCGACGGTTGCTTGTGTTTCTTTTTTAAATAGTCTGGAAAACCAACTCATGATGCAAAAGTAGTATAATTGTTAGAAACTCGAAATTTTGTGTACGACCATTACTGTTTTAACCCTGATTGGAGGAAATGCCGCGCATGACGGAAAGCGGGAATAGGGTTTGCAAAGAAGCCCAAACCATTCGTTTCCAAAAAAAAAGCATCCCGTCGAAACGAGATGCTTTGGTATGAGAAAAGAAAAGAATTATTTTTTCTTTTTTGCTCCTTTTTCTGCTTTTGCTGCTTCTTGAGCGGCTTTCATCGCAGCACGTGAAATCTTCACTTGTGCCACAACAGTGTTGTCTGGGTGCATTAATTTGAAATTAGGTGTATCTAATTTAGTTACATATAATTTGTTACCCATTTGCATTTCTGAAATGTTAGCTTCTACAAAATCAGGAAGGTTTTTTGGTAATGCTTTCACTTTCAATCTACGTTGATTTAAGTTCAAAACACCTCCTAATAAAACCCCTGGCGATGTACCAGTAACTTTAACAGGAACTTCCATGATGATTTCTTTGTCGTCACTCAATTGGAAAAAATCAATGTGATTGATTCGGTCCGAAACTGGGTGAAACTGAATGTCTTGTAAAATAGCATTGAATTTTTTACCCTTCAAATTCAACTCAACTGTGTGAGCGTTTGGAGTGTAAACCAAGCTTTTGAATGCTTTTTCTTCTGCTGCAAAATGTACTGGTTGACTTCCTCCGTAAATAACGCAAGGAACCATTCCAGCATCACGTAAGGCTTTAGTAGCTACTTTGCCTACGCTTTCTCTTTCTGATCCTTCAATTGTAATCGATTTCATTGTAAAAATATATAGTTAATAAATAATTCGTTGTCAGTTGTCGGTTGTTGGTTGTCGGATTTGATTCCGTTAACCTTCGACATTTTATTTTTTGGGCGTTGCCCTCGTTCCTCGTGCCGGGCTTTCGGCTGCACGCGGTGCTTGCCTCTATCCCTAACGCGGGTAATCTGCAAAACTTCAAATATTATTTTTCCTCGAAGCTTTTATACCTGAAGCCCACCAGGCTTCCTCCTCTTAATATCAAATCTAACGCGCTTTTCTGCTCAATTCAATACCTCAATTGTATTCAAGTCTGTCTTTTATCTCGCAGCGAAGCGGTCTTTTTTCTATTCTCTCGTCCTTACATCAAAAACTTCCCACTAATAGAATTGTTGTGTTGCACCATATGCATTACTTCTGCAAAAAGCGGTGCACAACTCACTACTTTTATTTTTTTGGATTCTCTCTTTAACGGGATCGAATCGGTAACAATCAATTCTAGTAATTTAGAATTTTCTATTTTTTCATAGGCTTCCCCCGAAAGGATGGCGTGTGTACAAATTGCTCGCACACTGATCGCGCCTTTTTCTATCATCAAATCGGCTGCTTTGGCAAGCGTTCCGCCGGTGTCAATCATATCGTCTACCAAGACTACATTGCGTCCTTTCACTTCACCAATCAACTCCATAGTATCAATTACGTTGGCTACTTTACGTTGTTTGTAGCAAATCACCACATCCGATTCTAAAAATTTAGAATACGCATAGGCTCTTTTAGAACCACCCATATCTGGCGATGCAATGGTTAAATTTTCTAAATTCAAACTCTTTACATACGGCAAGAATATCGTCGAAGCAAACAAGTGATCGACTGGTTTTTCGAAGAAACCCTGAATCTGATCGGCGTGTAAATCCATCGTCATGATTCTCGTTGCTCCAGCCGATTCCAATAATTTTGCAATTAATTTGGCTCCAATCGGTACTCTTGGTTTGTCTTTTCGGTCTTGACGCGCGTAACCAAAATACGGAATTACCGGTGTGATGTGACGCGCCGATGCTCTTTTTGCGGCATCAATCATCAACAACAGCTCCATTAAATTGTCTGCCGACGGAAACGTAGAGCAAACAATAAAAACGCGTAATCCTCGAATGGATTCCTCATAAGAAGGCTGAAATTCACCATCACTAAATTGTGAGAACGTAACTTTACCCAGCGGAATTCCATAGTTTTGAGCTATTTGTTCGGCTAAGTGGACACTTTGGGAACAAGCAAATATCTTTGCTTCTGGTTCTTGATGTGACATTATTTTGTGTTGTTTTGCTCCGCTTTGCTTACTCATTTTGGCTCTATAATTTGTATAAAGCGGCCGTTTGTAAACGCCTCGGATGTAGTTAGTTAGTTGTGTGTCGAATTAACGAGGTGCAAATTTAGGAATAAAATCCAAGTACGAAAGGAAAATTTGTAGTATTTTTTTATGAAATGAGAAAAATTTATATAAATTTGCAGTCCTTTAAATTACCAAATGTTTAGATGGTGATTGCCGAAACAAAATTTTTTACAAATTCGAGTCAAAAGCAATCTTCAAATAAACGCCCGGATGGCAAACATTTTAATTAATTTTTTCTAAAAATTAGCTAAAAAAGAAATCTGGAAAAAACGCCCGGATGGCGGAATTGGTAGACGCGCACGACTCAAACTCGTGTACTTAGGTGTGTGGGTTCGATTCCCACTCCGGGTACTTTTAAAAACCTCTAAAATACTGAATTTCAGTAATTTAGAGGTTTTTTGTTTTTGATTTTGCCGAAATTTTGCCGAAAAAACATCCTGTTTTGATAGTACTTTGGGTTTCTGTTAAAAACTTTTTATGAACTCTATTACTTGATCAATACCTTTTTTTCTTAGTAAGATAGTGTGTTCTGTGCATTCCACCTTTTTCCAATAATGGTGTTTTGAATCATCGTATAAAATAAGTTCGTCGATTTTATTCCAATAAAACTTAAATCCTTTGATTGAAAATTCCATCGCATCTTTATTCTTTTTAAAGGTTTCAAATGGTATTGATAATTTTTTTTGATCGAATCGCATTTTTAACTCAATTCGGTTCCCAATTAGAACATCAACTTTATCCATATAGCTTTTACATAAATAGCTACAATACCTATAATTTTCTTCCGCATGCAATTCAAATTTTTTATGTACGAAAGTTTTATTGAGTCTTTTTAGAGTTTCTTCTGCTTTTTCCTTTTGAGTTTTTAAGATTTCCATTTCAAATCCTTCTGAAATGGTTTCACGGCTTTTTTTCTCTAAATGAACCCCATTTATGATTTCAACAATTTCAATTATAGCTTCTTCAAAGACTGAATTTGGATCTGGTTTATTTCCACCATAGTATTGTTCATCAAATTCTGGCAAGTCTTTTTTATGTAGTAAGACACCCATTTCACGATTGTTGATTTCAGAATACTCATAGAGGTTCATCGAGGCTACGAGTAAATAATTTTCATTATAATAGCATTTGGCATGTATACTAGGATGATGCATTAAATTCAAATTATCAATTGACATCAATTTTTCTTTGTCTTTTTGTGATAGCTTTTCTTCTCGATAAATGATTATGGTTTCAACACCTCTTTTTTCAGCATCTTGTAAAAGTTGAAAAATCTTGTTTGACAATTGCATGTATGGAGTTATAATCACTAACTCTTTTTCAGTTTCTTCAATTATTCTCGGAATCCAGTTTGATAATCCTTCGGTATTTAGAAATTTTGGCATTTACTTATTTATGTTTTGATAATTATGCCCAAAAGGGAATATATTTTTTATATTTTCTTGAATTACTAGTAGGATCATCATCTTTTATCAAACCATCGTTGAGTGTGTCCTTGATTATTCGTGAAGCAATTGCTGAGTTTTGCTCTTCAATTTGAAAACGCTCTCTTAAACTTTGATTAGTCATTATATCATTTGAAACATAACGTAAACATGCATGTTGATAGCAAGCTCTTATTTTATCTTTTTTGTCTAAATTATTTAACTCTTTATAACTAAACATTGTAACACGTGTTCTCTTCTCTGAAACAATAAAATCAACGGCTGGAAGTTGATAAATTTCATTGTAATAAATTACTTTATCAATTCCACTTCCTTTTTCTTCACACATTCCAAATCTTCTTAAAACATCCGCCAGTTTCTCATTTCTTGAAATATATTCATCTATAAAACGCTGGGGTGTAATTAGTGGAAGCCCAGGATTTGATATTTCAATTCTATCTGAAAATATTTCAATCATAGGAAATCCTTTTTCATTAAAATCTTGATGAATAAGTGCATTTGCAACAAGTTCTCTAATTGCAATTTCAGGGTACATTCTTGTTTCTCTTCTGAATGCTTTTCCAATTTCTTCATTAGCAGGTAATTGACTGTTAATCCAGTCTATGAGTCCATCAAAGCCTACTGCATATCCTCTTTTGCCGATTTGTTCTCGTATAGTTTCAACCTTGTTTTTCCCTTTGTAAACAATTACCCTTACTGCTTTTCTACCAATCTCGTCAAATTCTTCTAGATTTTTTGCTAGTAGTATTGCGCCTAGTTTTGTTATATCAAATTGATCTTTGTTTTTTTTAATGAATTTTTCAGAAATAAACTTTTCAATTACTCCATCTTGAGCATTTGGATAAGGCAATTTTAGTAATTCAAAATAAGTTTGTGTATTTAATAAACTAATTATTTCTGAGGAAGTAACATTTGATTTTGCAATTACATTTTCCAATGGTTTTACAGGCGCTTTTCTCCATATTTTGCCTTCTTTCTCTGGAAAATCTCCTAATTTCCTTGTGTAACTTGAAACCCTTATATATGCAATGTGTAAAAAGTCAACTGGACGATTTTCTGCACTTGGTATGCAAAACAAAGAGATGCGCTTACCTTTTTCATATTCAAACTCATGGGTTCTAAAATCAATTCGGGGGTCAAGTCGATTTATTAACCAGCTTTCCAAATCTTCTCCGCCTTTCTTTGCTGATTTTACTTTGAAAGTTGTCCCAACAACTTTATGCGTTTTATCTTCAACTCCAAAGATTAAATAGCCAAAAGGCTGATTATGCAAACAAGCACCATTTGCTAATGCTGAAATTCTTTCACCGATTTCTTCTGCTGAATGATAATTCAATTTAAACTCAACCCATTCGCTTTCGTTGGGTTGTTTAATCAAATCATTTATAAGGTTTATTAACTTTTTTTCTTCCATAATCAAATAACCATCAAATAAGAAACCCTTTATTTCATTGGGGTTTTTAGTTTAAAAATGCTTTTTTGTCAAATAACTATCAAATAAGCCTCCCCTTTTGTTAATAACTTTTAGACTCACTTTTTACAAAGTAAATCTATATCTTTTCACCTATTGCCATTTTAGCTGTTGGATTTGCTAATTAACAAAAAATTCTCTCATTTGCGAACTTTGCGACAGTAATTCTATTTACTCCTAATATTCTTCCGATTGCACTATACGAAACATTTTTGTTAAGTAATTTTTGAATTTGTAATTCTTTACCCGAAAGTTTTACTTTAGATGACTTTCTACCTAAGGGACGTCCTAAAATCACTCCTTCTGCTTTTTTTCTTGCTAAAGCTTCTTTAGTCCTTTGGGATATTAAATTTCTCTCAATTTCAGCAGACAATCCAAATGCAAATGCTAATACTTTAGATTGAATGTCTTCTCCTAATCTATAATTATCTTTTATTGTCCAAATTTTAACTTCTCTTTTCATGCAAAAATTAAGAACTTCCATTATCATAAAAAGTGACCTACCAAGTCTTGAAAGTTCTGAGCATATAAGTATATCATCTTTTTTTGTCTTTTTTAAAAGTTTACCAAGTGTTCTTTTCTCAACTTCTTTGGTTCCTGAAATTGTTTCTTCTATCCATTTTTCAATAATTAAATTGTTTTTTAAGGCAAACTGATTTATTTCAAATCTTTGATTTTCTACAGTTTGTTTGTCTGTGCTAACTCTAATGTATCCGTATATCATTTTTATTCGTAAAAATAGGGCATTTTAAAAGACCTAATTAAATAAGCATTTGAGAATAGGAATTGAAATTAGTTCTAATAGAAACTAATTTCAATTCCAACCTTTTAATTATAATCATGATAAAACATAATTATAATCAAAAAGTCGCGTACTGTACTGATAGTTGGGATTTGGTTGACAAAGTAAAAGAAAGCAAAAATATCATTGACAGCCGAAAAAAGAAGAATTACCTAAAGAATTGCAAGGCAAAAGCAAAGCTGAAATTGAAACTTTTGTGAATCAAAAAGCAAAAGAACACGAAACGATTCAGAAAGAAATATCCGATTTAGCCAAAAAACGTCAGGAATATATTGATGCCAAAGCCAAGAAAAACAAGGCACAAGACGATTTAGGAAACGCTATTAGCACTTGTATTGTAACGTTAGCCAAAGCCAAAGGGTACACAATAGAAAAGTAAAATAGAAGTTATCACATGAACAACATCTCACTGACTTCGTTCCTCATGAAAAAATGTATTTGCATTCTGTTGGTTTCGCTCGTTAAATTTTCATGTAAAGAACACAATACGAATCCCTTTTCATCCGATGATGAAACTACTGAAAAAGCACAATTGAAACCGTATGCTGAATTGAAAAACGATTTGAAAATATTCAAAGGCAGCACCAATGAAAAGCAAGCACGATTCTTTACTTTTATCAATTCGGATGTGCCCGATTATTGGATTGGAACGAAATGGGATTTTAACGGAACGACACGAAATCCGCAAAACGGAACCATTGCTTGTGGTTATTTTGTTACTACCGTTTTGGATGATTTCGGAATGAAATTGAAACGAATACAACTGGCACAACAAGTTTCCTCAGTGATGATTAACACGTTATGCGATCCAAAAAGCATCAAACGCTTTTCAACAATTGAACAAGTAGAACGTTATTTAAACGGAAGAAATTCAGAAGAAGTTTATATTGTCGGATTGGATTTTCATACTGGTTTCATCATAAAAGATAAGGCAAAAATGTATTTTTTACATTCCAATTACATACAAAAAGAAGGTGTTGTAAAAGAAGAACTTCGTAATTCAAGAGCTCTTTTAAGTTCAAAATCGTATATGATTGGTAGCTTGTCTGAAAAAGAAGAACATTTTAAAATGTAATACTTTAATGGTAATCAGTTTTAAAAAGAGGAGACGGATTCAATTCATAATTTTCCGTTGTAATTAATTCTACAAATGAAAAATTGGGTTATAAACTTTATCTATTGTAGACTAGAAGAGACAGACTGCAGTCCGTCTTTACGAAACAAAATAATTAGCAGAAAAATTCAAAACATGAAAAAGCAAATATTGTTAGTTATCATCACATGAAGAGACGGACTGCAGTCTTCTTTACCAACTCTAAAAAAGAACACCAAACTGTAGTTTTTAATTCATTTTGAAAGTCGGGTTCCAACCTTTTGAATTGAATTGTACTCTTTATATTTAGGATCACTTGTATGAAAAAATTTATCGCAATTACGTTTCTCTTAACAGCATTTGGATTTGCTCAACAAAAAAACGATATGAATCCCAACTTTTATTTATTGGGAACGCTATCTGATTATATGGGCCGGAATCAATTTTCATTCAAAAAAGATGTAATTGAAACGTATTCCGAATTCGAAAAACCATTGGTTACTCAATTGGCACAACTGTTCAAAGAAAACATGCTGCTTGTTGATACGATAAACAGTAAAGTCAGCCGAAAAAAATATGATATTGTGAATAAAGATATAAATACGTCCATCAATTCATTTTATGATTTTGAAAACTATAGTTTGACACACCCAAAAAAAGACACCATTTTCAAGGGTAAATTAAAAGGCGCTATTTTCAAAAATGATTCAGAAAAAATCTCTTTTCTATTGGGTTGTTTATCCCGATTCAGTTCAGGTGCCGTGCAACTCAATGAAAAAGAATTTTGTTTACAATTTGCAAACTCGTCCGCTAAGTTTATACTATCACAAAAAATTATCGCCGAACTGGGGTTTACCATTAACAAGATTGAAACGTTACAAAACATTCCAAGAATAAACCGAATATATTTTTCTGTTGACGAAAAAAATTATCTACTTTTCCGAGAATTTAACTTACTTGGCATCGAATTACAAAATAATTTATTAAACAACTATTCACGTAGAAAAAAATAATTATGAAAAAATTTCTTATATTTTTAGTGCTCATTTCTTCTATTTCACTTGCACAGAAACCTGTTTTTACGACAGCCAAAGTCAAAGCCGCAACGGTCTATTTTAATGCTGCCGAACTTTCTCAAACTACTTCAGTAACTCTTCCAGCCGGAACAAGCGAAGTCGTAATTAAAAACGTTGCCAATTACCTCAACGAAAATACGGTTCAAATTGGCGCTCCAAGTTCGGTTACTGTTTTATCGGTTCAATTCACCAATAATTATATTTCTGAATTCGAAATCGACGAAAGCAATCCGACGATTAAAAAAGTCCGTGACAGTATTACATTGATTCAGAAAGAAATCGGGAAAGTTCAAATCGAAAAAACATCGAGTTCAAAAACCATCGAATTACTCGACAGAAATCAATTGGTTGCCGGACAAAACTCAGGTTTAAATGTAACCGAACTCATCAAAATGGTCGATTACTATCGTGCCAAACGAACCGAATTGAGTAACTCGATTACTGCGCTTCAAGAGAAAGAAACCCAATTCAATGAAACGTTGAAACGCTTGAACAGCAAACTCGAAATCAATACTAAAAACGAAGAGAAAAATTCAACGGGGAAATTGATTGTACAGGTAATGAATGAAGTCGCGGGAACGGTGAACTTAGACATCAATTACATCACCAATTCAGCCACCTGGACGCCGTTTTACGATTTACGTGCCGAAAACATCAAAGATCCAATCAACATGATGTACAAAGCGCAAGTCGCACAAAATTCGGGTATCGATTGGAAAAAAGTAAAACTGACCTTGTCCAACGGAAACCCGAATCAAAGTAATGTGGCTCCGATTTTAAATGCGTGGTTTTTGAGGTATGCTAGTCCGTACGAATATGAAAATTATAAAAATGATGATGCTAAATCAAACACGCTTTCCGAAGTTGTAGTTCAAAGTTACAGAGCTGCTCCCAAAAATAGTGCAGCAACATCTACTATTTCAAACTACACGTCCATCAACGAAAACCAACTCAATGTTTCATTTGACATCGACATTCCGTACGATATTTTATCCAACGGAAAAGTGCACAGTGTGGCATTGAAAGAAATTCAGCTACCCGCAACCTACAAATATTATGCGGTTCCAAGAGTGGATAAAGAAGCGTTTTTGTTGGCAGAAATCAGTGATTATTCGAAATACAACTTACTACCTGGCGAAGCCAATATTATTTTTGAAGGAATGTATGTAGGTAAAACGTCCATCAATCCGAATCAAACATCCGATACCTTGAACTTAAGTATGGGAAGAGACAAAAAAATCTCCATCAAACGTGAAAAAGTGGTAGATAAATCAGGAACTAAATTTTTGTCATCCTATAAAGAACAAGTATTTACCTACGATATAACCGTTCGCAACAACAAAAAAGAAGAGGTGTTTTTGTTGCTGAAAGACCAATATCCGTTGAGCACCGATAAAGAAGTTACGATTGAATTGTTGGACGATGGAAAAGCCAAAGTGAATACCGAAACCGGAATTTTAACGTGGGAACTCAAACTCACCGCCAACGAAACGAAGAAAATACGAATCAGCTACAAAGTCAGATATCCTAAAGACAAGATTATCGATAATTTGTAGCCTAACTCGAGCATCCTAAAGTCACTGATTTTAGGATGTTTTGTTTTTAAGTCATTATCACTGAAATAGTTTGTGTTTTTTTTCTAAATTTACATCCTAACTTACTAAAGACTTCGAGCTATGAAAAAAATTTTACTTTTAGGACTGACGTTGTTTTCGTCGAGTCTTTTCTCACAAACTATTGCGGTACAATCGTACGCAACTGGATTATCAAATGCGGTAGAACTTACGCATCCTGCCAATGATACACGCTTTTTTGTGGTGCAACAAGGCGGTTTAATTCGAATTGTGAATCCAAACGGAACCATCAATGCAACGCCGTTTTTGAATTTATCTACTTTAATTAGTTCGGGAAGTGAACGCGGATTACTCGGACTTGCTTTTCATCCCAACTACGCTACCAACGGATTGTTTTATGTAAATTACACCAATACAGCTGGAAGCACAGTTATTGCACGCTATTCGGTAAGTGCCAATCCCGATGTAGCCAATACAGCAGGCACGATTTTAATGACTATCAGTCAGCCGTATTCCAACCACAACGGCGGATCGTTAAAATTTGGTCCGGATGGTTATTTGTACATCGGAATGGGCGATGGCGGAAGCGGTGGCGATCCAGAGGGTTACTCTCAAAATTTGAGTTTAACACATCCGAATGTAAGCGGAAGTCCAAGTCGAATTTATTTAGGCAAAATGCTACGCATCGACGTTGACACTACTTTTGGTTCGTTGAATTACGGATTTCCGGCAACCAACCCTTTTGTTACTGAAGCTGGAAAACAAGAAATTTGGGCTAGAGGATTGCGTAACCCATGGAAATTTTCATTCAACCGCTTGACGGGCGATTTGTGGATTGGTGATGTAGGTCAGAATAACGTAGAAGAAATCAACAAAGTGGTAACTCCAGTTCCGAATACAGGTATGAATTTCGGATGGCGTTGTTACGAAGGAAACGTTGCGTACAATACATCCGGTTGTGAAGCGGCTGCAACTATGGTAAGTGCGTTTGCACAATACACCCATTCAGCTACTGGCGGATGTTCGATTACAGGAGGTTATGTATATACTGGAACAACCTATCCTAATTTTGCCAATAAGTACTTTTTTGCCGACTATTGTTTGAACCGAATCAGTTATGTAAACACAACCACTGGAGTGATTACGCATTCGCCAAACCTAACGGGAACAAGCGGAATTCGTTCGTTTGGAGAAGACATCAACGGCGAATTATATTTTACCAATGGAAGTACAATGTACCGAGTTATCGATTCGAGTTTTTCTACTTCTGAATTTGAAAATGCAGGTTTCTCCATGTCACCCAATCCAGCAAAAAACACGTTTACTATAAAAAGTAGCACTTCAAATTTTGCTACCAATGTACAAATGCACGATTTATCTGGAAAATTACTTTTGACACAATCGTTAGAAAACGCGCCAGAAAATAACATATCCATTACTTCACTTTCGAAAGGAATTTACATGGTTACCGTTGAAACAAATAACGGAACAAGCCATACAAGTAAGTTGGTGGTTGAGTAAATTTTTAAACTTCTCTTTAATTCTTTGTCATTTCGACGAAGGAGAAATCGCATCAAACTATATTGATTATGTGATTTCTCCTTCGTCGAAATGACATTTTAAGGCAGTTCTTAAGGCGCCGGATTCGGATGCATCTCCTGAATCTTTTCAATTTCTGTTAGTATTTCTTTGGAAAGCACTACATCAAACGCATCGATGTTTTCTTGTAATTGTGCCAACGAAGTCGCTCCAATAATAGTTGAAGTTACAAACGATTGCTGATGCACAAAGGCTTCGGCCAATTGTACCAAAGTTAGTCCGTTTGCGTCGGCTAATTTCTTGTATAATTGGGTTGCTTTAAAACAATTTTCGTTAGTGTAACGAGTGAAATTTGGGAACAATTTCAGTCTGGAATTCTCTGGAAAACCTTGTAAATATTTGCCGGATAAAAATCCGAAACCTAAAGGAGAATAAGCTAACAATCCAACGTTTTCACGCATACAAATTTCAGACAAACCCACTTCAAACAAACGATTTAATAGTGAATACGGATTCTGAATGGTGGCAATTTTCGGCAAATTATGTTTTTCACTTTCGTGCAAAAAACGCATCACACCGTATGGATTTTCGTTGGAAAGACCAATGTGTTTGATTTTCCCTTCTTGGATTAACCCGTCGTAAACGGTTAAGACGTTGAAGATGTTGTCGTGCCATTGTGGATCGATTTCGGTTACACCGCGTTTTCCGAACATGTTCATGATGCGTTCGGGCCAATGCATTTGATATAAGTCGATGTAGTCGGTTTGCAGATTTTTCAAACTCAATTCTACCGCTTCGTGGATACTTTTTTTAGAAAAATCCAATGGTTTTCTGATGTATTCCATGCCGCGATTCGGACCGGCAATTTTAGTCGCAACAACTAATTTCTCACGTTCGGAAGCACCAATTTTATGCAACCAAGTTCCAATATACCGTTCGGTACTGCCAAAAATTTGAGCATTTCCGCCAATCGGATACATTTCGGCCGTATCGATAAAGTTGATGCCACGCGAAACTGCATAGTCCAATTGATCATGGGATTCGGCTTCCGAATTCTGATTGCCAAACGTCATGGTTCCGAGGCAAATTGTGCTGATTTTTATGTCGGTATTGGGAAGGATTGTGTAGTCCATGATAAAAATTTAGAAGTGCAAAGATACAAAGGTAGTACGCGTATTAAAAAGAAAAAAGTTCAAAGAAATCTTTGAACTTTTAAAATCTAAAGTGTGTTATTATCATTGCTACGCCAGTTCGAGCAAAGCTCTCTGGCTCGACGAAGGAGAAATCTCACTAGCTATTCACTTTATGTGATTTCTCCTTCGTCGAAATGACAAAAATGGAGCTTTTACAATTCATTCAACATTTTAGAAATCTCATCTAATTTTGGTGTCAAAATGATTTCGATTCTTCTATTTTTTGCTTTTCCTTCGGGTGTATCGTTGGCCATTAAAGGCGCAAATTCTCCACGGCCGGCAGCAGTCAAATTGTCTTTTTTAATGCCTTTGTTTTCGGATAAAATGTTTACGATGGCTGTCGCTCTTTTGGTCGATAAATCCCAGTTATTTTCGATTCCGCCACCAATATTTCCTAAAATTTTGTCGTCGTCGGTGTGTCCTTCAATTAATACTGAAATGTCTGGATTCTGTGCTAACACTTTCCCCAATTCCACCACAGCTTTTTTACCTTCTACTCCTACCGCCCAACTTCCGGTTTGGAACAACAACTTGTTTTCCATAGAAACGTAGACTTTACCATTTTTTTGTTCGATGGTTAACCCTTTTCCTTCAAAAGCATTCAAAGCTTTTGATAAGGTTTCTTTAAGTCGTTTCATGCCCGCTTCTTTCTCGGCCATCATGGTTTCGAGTTCGTTCAAACGTTGTGAACTCGACTCTAAATCTTTTTTCAATTTATTCAAACGCTCTTGCTCGGCGGCTAAGGTTTTTTCTTTGGCTTCCAATTGCGCTAACAACTCACGGTTTTTGTTGATGTTCGCCGTCAACGCATCGTTGCTGTCTTTTTCTAAAGCGTTGTACGAATCCTGAATGGTTTTCAAACTCTTTTGTGAAGCGGCATAATCGGCAGCCAATTTATCGCGCTCGGCTTTGATTTTGTCGTATTCCGATTTTAGAGCGACACCATCGTTTTCTAATTTGGTTTTTGCTTTGAGTAAGTCTTCGTTATCGTCGGCTAGTTTTCGATTTTCCTTTTTTAAATCGGTGAATTTATTCTCTAAGTCGTTGTAAATCTTTTTGGAAACGCACGAGGTCGAGAGCGCCAAAACTAGTAATCCAAGTGAAATTTTTTTAATCATGATAAATGCGTTTTTTTGTATTTTTTCAAAATTAAAGCTTCAAAAGGGTAATTCGTCCGATGAAAAATATTGTTATTGACATTGTTATTGACATTTTACAGCCCTAGCCGTGATGGAAGCGAAACTCCTTTTGCACTAAAAATGCCGCATTTTCTTAGCTCAAAAAAGCGACCAACAGAAGCTCTTTTTGAGGTTAGAAAAGCGCATTTTTAGATTGCTTCTTTCCTCGCAATGACAGAGTGCAGCGGACAGCGCGATTGGCTTCTAATCAATCTCTAACACAACCGGACAATGATCGGAGTGTTTGGCTTCGGGTAAAATCACGGCGCGTGTCATTCGGTCTTTTAGATGTTCCGAAACTAGATTGTAATCAATGCGCCAACCTTTGTTGTTGCCTCGTGCGCCTGCTCGGTAACTCCACCACGAATACTGATGCGGAGATTTATTGAAATGACGAAAACTATCTACAAATCCGCTTTGCATAAACTCATCCAACCAACGTCGTTCGGAAGGTAAAAACCCAGAAACCGTTGCATTTCGAATCGGATCGTGAATGTCTATGGCTTGATGGCAAATGTTGTAATCGCCGCAGATGATTAAGTTGGGCACATCGTTTTTAAGGTGATTGATGTAGTTTTGGAATTCGCGCATGTACATGAATTTGTGTTCGAGTCGGTCCATGTTGGTTCCCGACGGCAAGTACAAACTCATGATGGAGACGTTATCAAAATCGGCGCGCAGGTTGCGTCCTTCATAATCCATGTGCTGAATTCCGGTCCCGAAAACCACATTGTTGGGTTCGGTTTTAGATAAAATAGCCACGCCGCTGTAGCCTTTTTTTTCGGCTGGAAAATAATATTGATACGGATAACCCGCTGCGGTGATGTCTTGGGTCGGAATTTGATCTTCTTGTGCTTTGATTTCTTGCAGACAAATTACGTCGGGATTGGCTTGTTGCAACCAGTCTAAAAACCCTTTAGAAATGGCGGCTCGAATGCCATTTACGTTGTACGAAATGATTCTCATAGTGTAGATATATTGAGGTTCAAAAATAGCGAAAAAGAGTAAAATAAATTCACTCGAAATTAAATAACATGTGTTCAATATAAAAATTTCTTTTTCTGCCACTAATGCACGAATTTACACTATAAGCATTTGATTTTATTCGAATGTTCATCGTAGATGAACTAATAATTAATTAACTAGCATAGTATTTCGTGCATTCGTGGCCAAATAAATAAAATTTAACTTTCTGATTATTAATGTCTTAAAAATATTACAACTAACTTAAGGTTAAATAATAGGAATTGTTTAACTTTTTTTTAGAAAAGCGATTTTTCAAAAATCCTTTCGATAAGATTTACTATATTTGTTTCTTGCTCAATAAACAAAATCATTCAATGGGTTTAGTCACTGCTAAAGAAGTTGCAAAAGCTATAAACGCTGATAAATATGGGGTTTTAGGCACTTTCGCTGGTTGGTTACTGATGAAAGTTTTAAAAATTTCGACTCTTAATAAATTATACGACCGAAACAAGCATTTGAAAGATGTTGAGTTTTTGAATGCCATTTTGGATGAATTGCACATCAAATTTGAGATTCCGGAAGAAGATTTTAAACGATTACCCAAAGACGGCGCGTACATTACCATTTCCAACCATCCGTTGGGTGGAATTGACGGAATTTTACTGCTTAAGTTGATGCTCGAAAAAGAGCCGAATTTCAAAATTATTGCGAACTTTTTGCTACACCGTATTGAACCGATGAAGCAGTACATCATGCCGGTCAATCCGTTTGAAAATCATAAAGATGCTAAGTCGAGTGTCATCGGAATTAAAGAAACATTGCGTCATTTGAGCGATGGAAAGCCACTCGGAATGTTTCCGGCGGGTGAAGTTTCTACCTATAAAGACGGCAAACTTGTGGTCGACAAGGCATGGGAAGAAGGCGCAATTAAAGTGATTCGCAAGGCGCAAGTTCCAGTGGTTCCAATTTACTTTCACGCTAAAAACAGTCGGTTGTTTTATTTGCTTTCTAAAATTGGTGAAACCCTTAGAACCGCCAAATTACCTTCGGAATTATTTACTCAAAAACACCGCGTGATTAAAGTACGTGTCGGAAAACCCATTTCGATTGCCGAGCAAAACGAACACGAAACGATTGAAGAATATTCTGAATTTTTGCGCAAGAAAACCTATATGTTGGCCAATTCGTTTAATGAAGACCACAAACTATTGACTGTTCCGAATTTGAAAAGTCCGAAGAGTCCGAAAAAAATTGTCACGCCTGCCAACCAAGAAAAAATGGTGGAAGAAGTGGCAAATTTGAGAAAAACCGATTGCCGTTTTTTTCAAAGTAAGAATTACGAAGTGTTTTTTACAGAAGCCAGTGCGATTCCGAATGTGTTGCACGAAATTGGACGTTTGCGTGAAATTACGTTTCGCGAAATTGGTGAAGGAACCAACGAATCGATTGATTTAGACAAATACGACACCTATTACCGTCATTTGTTTTTGTGGGATGAAGAAGCCAAAAAAGTGGCGGGCGCGTACCGCATGGGATTGGGTTCAGAGATTTTTCCGTTGTATGGAATGGCAGGTTTTTATTTGAATGATTTGTTCCGATTTGAAAGTGAATTGCACGATATGATGACCAATTCGATTGAAATGGGACGCGCGTTCATCGTCAAAGAATACCAACAAAAACCGATGCCTTTGTTTTTATTGTGGCGCGGAATTATTCATACTACCTTGCGTTATCCAGAACATAAATTTTTGTTGGGCGGCGTGAGCATCAGCAATCAATTTACTGATTTTTCGAAATCGTTGATGATTGAATTCATGAAGTCGAATTACTACGATCCGTATATTGCGCAGTATGTGCATCCGAAAAAGGAATTCAAAGTAAAACTAAAAGACGCGGACAAGGATTTTATCTTTGATGAAGCCGAAGCCGATTTGAATAAATTCGATAAAATCATTGACGAATTGGAACCTGGAAATTTGAGATTACCGGTTTTGATTAAAAAATACATCAAACAAAATGCGCGTTTGGTGGCGTTCAATGTGGATCCGTTGTTTAATAATGCGATTGACGGATTGATGTACATTCGGATTGCCGACATTCCGGAGAGCACAATGAAACCGGTTATGGAAGAATTTCAAGCCGAATTGGAGCGCAAAGAAAACAAAGAAAAGGCGTAACTAGCGCCACATGGATTCTTTTACGATTTCGTCGAACGAGTGATTTCTTATAAATACCACTAATCTAATTAGGTGATAGACCGCGAGAAAAATAGCCAACCCATAGGCTAATTTGCGGTGGTACAAATACTTCTGAAAGTAGTCTTTTTTAGTGCGTAACTCCACCACAAAAAGTACAATTACAAAAAACGAAAAGGTAATTACGGCTGGACCTAAAATGTGGTATTCGATGCTTTTGAGCAGATTTCCTTCGTAGAAATACACCATCGATTTGGTGATTCCGCACGACGGACAAGGCATACCCGTTAATGCTTTTAACGGACAAAGTGATTGATCGGTTTTTAAATGATCGTTGTCATTCGTAACCATCAAAAAAAACGGTATTAGTAGTGTGAGTATCGCACCAATAATACCGTAAGTTTTATATTTTGTTCTTTTTTCTATTTGTACAATCTATTGATGTCGCCTTGCACAATCATGGCTGCAGCGAAAGGGAAAAATAAACCCAATACCAACAATAAAGTCGATTGGTCTTTTTGTAATTCGCCTGTCATTTGATATACTTTTGGCATACCTTCTTTTCCGGCGATGTAGTAGAAATAAAGGTTTACAGGTAAGCAACATCCAGCAAAAACTGCTACTGGAGTAGAAATAATTTCTCTTTCTACTACGGCGTTCAATACTTCTGCAATTTTGATGTTCCAATAAATCAGGTACAAGCCACAAGTAATGAAACTCAATAGCAATACAATAATAGGATCTACTTTAAATTCTGGAATGTTGTTGGGCTTATTCCAGTGTTCTTGTGGGGTGTCGATTACTTCCATCTTTTTGTTTTTTGGTTAGTGACGGCTAAAATAATAATTTTATTTATAAAAATTTAACACTTGTTCCTAAACTTAAAGTTTTGTTGACAATTTGGTGTTGCTTTGTTGATGGTTATCACGCTGTTTTAAATCATTTTTCTTACTCGGGCTGGTTCACTCAGTTGAATCCAAAAAATACTGATCGGCTCTGTTTTTTCAGTGGTACCATTATTATTGGCATCAAATCTCGAATAGATGTAATAAATGTCATTTTTATAGTCGTAGGTTGATCGCACAGCAGAAAATCTCTTCGGAAGTAACGCGGTTTTCTGAGTGTTTAATTCGTCGAAATGATATATTTTTCGCACATCTCTTTTATTGATTAGCGAATCATTGTTGGTGTCTTCATCGTACACTGAAACATAGAAAAAATTTCTTTTTACGGGTTGTCCTTTTAATGAATCCTTTCGTATTCCGGGAAAGTAAAGCGTTTTAATTAAAACTGGTTTCTGAAAGAGGTAACTTAACTTTTCAGTTTCCAAATTGTAATGCCCAACGTTAATCATATTATACCCATTTATGATGTCTATTCCAGGCATAAAATAATTAAAATTATCTCCTTTGTCCTTTTCGTCATAGTCATTGTAATACGTTGTTCCTTCAACGTATTGGATGTTTTTATCACTTTTGGGTTTTACTTTATAAATGGTCAACAGTCTAATTTTATCAATACCTGTAAGCAAGACCGAATTGGGAGACGTTGTCAATTGTTTAAAGGATGAATTGTTGTTTAATGAATATTTTAAAGAATCAAATTCGTCTTCCGTTTCGACTTCATCAACCGTTAGTTGTTCCATTTTTTTGTCGTGCTGTTTGTTGCACGATTGAAAAAAGAACACTACAAGTGATACTAATGAAAGAGCTATTATTCTTTTGAAACTATTCATAATTTTAAGGATTTAAGTTATTTACTTTGTATTCGAAAAATTGCATTTAACGGTACAACAACTTTATTTTATCTACAATTGTTTCTGCTAATTTCGTATGGCTTTCAACCGTCCATCCTGCGATGTGTGGTGTTAAGATGACGTTTTCGGTTTTCAATAAATACTCAAAAGCTTCAGGTAGTTCCCTCGACTGCGCTCGGGATGACACAAAAAGGTCTTCAAACGACAACTTTTCGTATTCTAAAACGTCTAAACCGGCACCGAGAATTTTTCCCGATTTCAAGCCTTCTACCAAATCGGCGGTCACCACATTGTTGCCTCGTGACGTATTGATGAACCAAAACGGTTTAACAAATGTATTGATGAATGAAGCATTCACCATTTTATCAGTTTCGGGCGTCCACGGTATATGCAAACTTAACACATCGGCTTTTTGCTGCAATTCGGATAGTGAAACCTGTTGTGCATTCTCGTCGCCAATTCCATCGAGAAGATCATAAAAGATGACTTCAACGTCGAATCCGCGTAACTTTTTAGCGAATGATTTACCCATGTTTCCGTAACCGATTAACCCAACGGTTTTGCCTTCGAGTTCGAAGCCGCGGTTACCTTCGCGGATCCATTTTCCTTCGCGAACCAATCGATCGGCGCGGTTGAGTTTATTCATGATGGATAATAACATTCCAAGTGCGTGTTCACCCACGGCGTTTCTGTTTCCTTCGGGTGCGGCGATGAGATGAACGCCTTTTTGTTGTGCGTAGTCGCAATCGATGCTTTCTAAACCTGCGCCTACTCGAGCAATAAATTGCAAACTAGTGGCTTTGTCTAAAAATTGTTTATCGATTTTAAATCGACTTCGAATTAAGATTCCGTGGTAGGAATGAATTTTGGCTTCTACTTCTTCTTTGCTGGACGAAAAATCGGTTTCGTTTTGGAAACCAGCAATTTCGAGTTGTTCCAACAATAGCGGATGATTGGAATCGATATGGAGGATTTTGATGTTTTTCATTTTTTTAACCGCAAAGTCGCTAAGCCCTTCGACTGCGCTCAGGGTGACGGCGCAAAGTTCGCAACATATTTTTGTTGGTTAAAGGTAATTATTTTTTTAATAATCCTAACAGGTTTTGGAAACCTGATAGGAAGAAAATACTTGTTTTCTAGCCCCGATTGAAATGGAAATCCTTTTATCAATTGCCTTGGGCTTTAGTCCAAGGCAATTGATAAAAGATTGAAATGGAAAGCGGGACGAGTGTTCCTAATGAAGTGGAAGATTTCTGCTTCTAATAAAAAAAACAGGTTCAATTTGAAAAGAATCTGACTCGAGCGAAGCGAACAGGCGAAGCAAACGAGTTCAGATTAAAACCCTAAGATTAGTTTGGCGATGGAAAAGTAGATTAGAATTCCGAAGATGTCGTTGCTCGTGGTGATGAACGGACCGGTTGCGAGTGCGGGATCGATTCCGAATTTGTCGAGTAAAAGCGGAATAGAAGTTCCAATCAGTGAGGCAATGATGATTACCGAAACCAAAGCGATGGTGACGATGAGACCGATTTTTATGTCGACGCCGAGTAAAAAATGACAGCCTAAAAACAATAGTGTGGCGAGTATTAATCCGTTTAATAAACTGAGTGAAATTTCTTTAAGCAAGCGGTTGACAATGGTTCCGCTGATGCTGTGATTGGCCAAACCTTGTACGATAATCGCCGACGATTGAACTCCTACATTTCCGGCCATTGCAGCAATTAATGGTGTGAAGAAAAACAATTCTTTGTGAAATTCCATCGCACCTTGAAAACCTTCGAGTAAGGTGACGCTGATGAATCCGCCAAAAAGTGCCAAAACCAACCAAGGCAAACGCGCTTTGGTGAGTTCGATGATGCTGTCATCGGCTTCTACGTCTTGCGAGATACCGGCCGCTAATTGGTAATCTTTATCGGCTTCTTCCTTGATTACGTCTACAATGTCGTCGATGGTGATGCGACCAACTAATCGGCCCATTTCGTCGACTACGGGAATGGCTTCTAAGTCGTATTTCTGCATGATGCGCGCTACTTCTACATTAGAAGCGCTGACACGCACCGAGTCTACTTTTTTAATATACACATCGCTGATGGGCGTTTTGGTCGAAGTGGTCAATAAATCTTTGAGCGATAGTCGTCCTTTTAAGCGGTTTTCGTCGTCTACAACATAAATGGAATGAACGCGGGTCACGTTTTCGGCTTGGATGCGCATTTCTTTCACGCAAGTGAGCACGTTCCAATTTTCGTTGACTTTCACCAGCTCTTTTCCCATCAAACCACCGGCAGTATCTTCATCGTAGCGCAATAAGTCGACAATGTCTTTGGCGTGTTCGACGTCTTCCAACTCCGAGATTACTTCTTCTTTTTTGCTTTGAGGAAGTTCGGCGATGATGTCGGCGGCGTCATCCGTATCCATTTCGTCCAACTCTTCGGCAATTTCTTTAGGAGAAAGTGCGCGAAGGATTTTTTCACGAACATCGTCTTCTAATTCAAGTAGGATTTCGGCCGTTTTTTCACTGTCGAGGACTTTAAAAATATACGTCGCTTCGTCGATGTTTAACTCGTCGAAAATTTCTGCAATATCAGCGTGGTGCAAGTCGTTCAACAATACTTCCAATTCTTGGTCGTTTTTTTGATGAATGAGTTGCTCGATTTGCTCTAAGAGCTCTTTGCTGATTTTAAACTGCATTGGCTTCTATTTTTTGCGTCAGTTCTATGAATTGCTCGACGGATAATTGCTCCGGTCGGAGGTCAAAGATAGTATCTTCTCGTAAATTATCGGACAAATTTAGTGATTTTAAGCTGTTGCGCATGGTTTTTCTGCGTTGTTGAAAGGCCGTTTTTACGACGGTAAACAACAATTTTTCGCTGCACGGCAAGGTGTAATTTTCTTTTCTGCGCAAACGCATCACACCCGATTTTACTTTGGGCGGCGGATCAAAAACGGTTTCATCGACGGTAAAAAGATATTCAGCATCGTAGAATGCTTGGGCTAAAACTGATAAGATTCCGTATACTTTGCTTCCTTTTTTAGAGCAAATACGTTCGGCGACTTCCTTTTGAAACATACCTGAAAACTCCGGAATTTGATTGCGGTATTCGAGTGCGCGAAACACAATTTGCGTGGAAATGTTATAGGGAAAATTGCCGATGATGGCGAATTGTTTTCCTTCGAAAATTTCGTTGATGTTGTATTTTAGAAAATCTTTTGAAATGATTTTGTCTTTGAGTTTGGGGTATTTTTGATCGAGATAGGCAACCGATTCGGTGTCGATTTCGATCACGTACGTTGTGGTGGGTTTTTCTAAAAGGTATTTGGTCAACACGCCCATTCCGGGACCGATTTCGAGTACGTTTTCGTAGCCTTGAAAATGCAATGTATCGGCAATGGCTTTGGCGATTGATTCGTCTTTTAAGAAATGTTGTCCGAGGTGTTTTTTGGCTTTTACTTTTTCCATGGTCATTGCGAGGCACGAAGCAATCTCGCTTATTTTTTTGTTAGTATTTGACACAAAATTATTTCTCGCAAAGATACAAAGTCGCAAAGGTTAATTTTTGAATATTAATTTTGAAACGTACACCTATTTATTTCTCTCTAATTTCTTGCAATTGTTGAATATCAAGTAAATCTTTTGGTCTGCCTGCTTTTATTTTGCTTGTAATTAAATCTTCAAATGATAAGACGTTCCATCTCAAAAATTGTATTTCATCTTTCGTCACAATTTCTGAGTCTTTATAGGCTTCATCAAAAGATTTATTAACTGAAAAATGGGTTATGAGTTCTAAATTTAAATCTTCAGGGGAAAACTTAATGGATATGTTCTGCTCTTGGTTTTTTACTTTTTGGGGGAAATCATCAATCTCGTATCCCATTTCATTAAAAACTTGGAGTAATTTTTTGAAGTTTTCTACTGTGGTTTCAATCCAAAAATCGACATCTGCAGAATGGCGTTGGTAGCCATGAAAATTTACTGCTCCTCCACCCACCATAATCATACGAACACCATGCTTATTGGCTAGTATAATAAATTGATCGATGTTTTCTTCCCAAATTCTTGACATCATTTTTTGGTATTGATAACAATTAAAAAATTGTTAGTATTCTTGTCTACTTTGTTTTTTACAGGAAATGTACTCATTCGTTCCATCAGTCGAAAAAAAGCATACAACCGTTCTACTTTTGACAATTTTAAAAATTCGTCTTGTTGAAGTTGGTTACTTTCTTCTTTAGTTTGAAAATGCAGTTCCATTTTTTTCTTTTAATTGGTCTGAAAAAACTCCGAAATCATTTCGAGTTCGGTTCGAAAAGCGAGCATTTTGTCGCCAAATAGTCGGCTTCCTTCTTCGCGTAAACGCGGCGCATCTTCATCGTAATAGCGTTGCAAGGTTTCTTTGCTGTCTGTGGTATATTGAATGGCGTAGGTAATGCCGCCCATTTCTTCTTCCACCAATACTTTCACCATTCGAGCCGATGTAAATTTACCCGTAGCGAGCACGTCGTTGATGTGTTTGTTTTGCATCCAATTCATCCATTGATCGTGAACGCTTTCGTGGATATTGATGGTTACGTTGTATAAAATCATTTTCTTTTGTTTGAGGGTTGAATCACCGAACATTTCTGTAGTAATTTTAACTGAACACAGAGCTCTGAACACTAAATATCCTTATCGCCGCGCAATTGCCTGTATCGCTTCTGTGCATTGACAAAGAAAATACTATCCTGATGGTTCATGATGATGTTTTCGTAGAGCGGCTTTGCATTTTCGGTATCTTTGAGTCGGCTGTAAATTTCGGCCGAAAAATACAAAGCTTCATCAATATAAATACACTCTTTGTGGTTATCGATGATGAGTTTATACTGACTCAACGCCGTAGTAAAATCGTTTTGTTGTTCGTAGATTTTACCGATTTTTAGCAAAGCAACCGGTTCAATCGGTTCACCTTTGTGTTCTTTTACAATCGCTTGAAACGCAGTGAGTGCATCGGGTGTTTTGTTTTGAAATAGTAAAAAATCGGCACGAGCAAATTTCTTTAGTGCGACTTGAGTTGAATCTTCTACGGTATTATCAGAAATGAGTAAAAACAAATCGAGTGCGTCGTTGGCAATTAATTGTGTGGAAGCCGACTTCAGTACTTTCAACTGATGATTGGCCCATTCGAAATCGGATTTAAAATAACTGGTTTTCGCCGTTTTAAAACTCGCTTCTTGCCCGAGTACATCGTTGTGCATATCCGTTTCAACCTGTGAATAATAAATCAAGGCCTGATTGAATTTTTCTTCGTACAAAAAGATTTCTCCCAAATCCATTTTCAACTCGGCCAACTGGTATTTGTTGAGTGGCATTTCTAATGCACTTTTTAAAATGCTTTTTCCTTGTTCGGGGTTTTTGAGTTTGAATGTGGCAAATTGCGCTTTGATTTTTAGTAGCGATAACGAATACGGACTCACCCCAAACTCTTTAATTAAATTATCCAATTCGCTGTCGATGGTCGCATATTCTTTTTCGGTTGCTTTGGCGATTTTCATCTCCATTAAATAGGAATGCGACTGAATTTGCAAGTCTAAATCTTGGGTATTGGCGAGTACAAATTCTAAAATTTCTTTGGCGATATCCGATTCGTTTTCCTCAATGGCCAACTGAGCTAAATTGACAATATTGGCGAAGGTTTCCGGATTTCGTTTGTAAATGGATTTCTCCTGAATGAATGCTTTCCCGTATTCTTTAGTTTGGGTGTAGTACCAACTTAGGTATTCGTTCCAAAATACATCTTGGTCTTTTTGGGCTCGCAGTAAAAGTGCTTTTTTGAGTGAATCGTTGAACGAAACGGTGGTGTCTTCGGTCATAAATCGCATGAGCTGATTTTGAATCATCACTAAATTTTGTGGATTCGCATACGATTCACCTAAAAATCGGTCGATCATCGTATCCAAATCACCTTTTTGTCCGTACAACAACGCCATTTGGTAGTTAAAATTGAACTTTGGTTCCACTTTTACCCCGGTTTGATAGGCTTTCAACGCATAATCAATCAATCCTCTTTTTTCAAATTGATAGGCAATGCTGTATACTTCGGTGGGATTTTTAGCAATCTTATCGATGGCATCTTCGTAGAATTTGTTGGCCTTATTTTGGTCTTTTTGTAGTTGATAGTTATAGCCTAACTCAACAATCGTATTTCCTTGTTTGTATTTTGCAACGCGGTCTTGCAGTGCTTTTTCGGCTTTATCGTACTGTTGTAACTGCTGAAAACATTCGATGGTTCGGATGAAATAATTAAAATTTCCCGGTTGTGTTTTGAGTAATTCCTCGTAATTCAGCAATGCTTTTTCAAACTCACCGCGGTCGAAATAGTTGTTCGCGAGTTGTTCGCTTTGCGCGTGAACAGCCAAAGTTAGGAACAGAAAAACGAGTGCGAAAATTTTTTTCATGCCAATTGTATTAAAAAACAATGTACCAAAATAACACATTTTGTGCTAATTTAGTACATTATTTAGTCTAAGATTAACTTTTGATTTAAACTTTAATTTATTATATCGAAACCCGTGTACTTGCGCAGTACTTCTGGAATTACAATTCCTTCTGGTGTTTGATAATTTTCAATAATTCCGGCCATCACTCGCGGCAAAGCCAATGAACTTCCATTTAAAGTATGAGCGAGTTGATTTTTTCCGTCTTTGTCTTTGAAACGCAGCTTCAAACGGTTGGCTTGGAAGGTTTCAAAATTTGATACCGATGAAATTTCCAACCAACGATCCTGCGCGGTTGAAAACACTTCAAAATCGTACGTCAAAGCCGATGCAAAACTCATATCACCGCCACACAAACGCAAAATTCGGAACGGCAATTTCAATTCGCGCATGATTTCTTTTACATGCTCGACCATACCATCTAAGGCTTTATATGAATTATCAGGATGTTCAATGCGAACGATTTCTACTTTATCAAATTGGTGTAAACGATTTAATCCACGAACGTGCGCACCATACGAACCGGCTTCTCTACGGAAACACGGCGTATAACCCGTACATAAAACAGGCAATTCACTTTCGTTGAGAATGACATCTCTGAAAATATTTGTTACCGGAACTTCGGCAGTTGGAATGAGGTACAAATCATCCAAACCAACGTGGTACATTTGTCCTTCTTTATCGGGCAATTGACCCGTTCCAAATCCGGATGCTTCGTTTACCAAATGTGGTACTTGGTATTCTAAATAACCCGCATCGGTGTTTTTATCTAAGAAATACGCAATCAACGCGCGTTGCAATTTGGCGCCTTTTCCTTTATATACCGGAAAACCAGCTCCAGTGATTTTCACACCCAATTCAAAATCGATGATGTCGTATTTTTTTACTAATTCCCAATGAGGTTGTGCGCCTTCGTGTAAAACCGGAATGTCGCCTTCTTCAAACACATTCAAATTTTCTTCAGGGGTTTTTCCTTCTGGAACAATAGCAGCGGGAAGATTCGGGAGCAAGTACATTTTTTGCGTCAATTCGCCTGCAAAACCTTCTGCTTTTTCAGAAAGTTCCTTTCCTTTTTCTCTGAGTTGAAGTGTTTTTTGCTTGAGGATTTCGGCTTTTGCTTTTTCGCCGTTTTTCATCAATTCGCCAATGTCTTTGGACAGTCTATTCGATTCGGATAAGGTGTTGTCTAATTCGGCTTGAGCACTTCTTCGATGTTCATCCAACTGAATTACCTCTTCAATGATGGTTTTAGCATCGATGTGCTTCTTGGCCAACGCTTGAATAACACTCTCTTTATTTTCTCTGATCACACTTAACTGTAACATGTCCTTTATTTTTATGAAGATGCAAATTTAGGGAATTGATTTCTATTTTTCAGCACTTCTAAGTTTATAAATTTTGACTCTTAAGGATGTTATTTATCAATCCATTAGGAATTGTTTTCACAAAAAATTACTACATTCGCCTAAATTTTTTTACAATGCAAAAAACCTACTCTTTATTATTATTGTTTTTTATTTCTTTCTCTTTTGCTCAAAATCAAGAGTCGGATGTAGAAAATATCGCTGAAGCGGAAATGAAAGCGGCTTCCAACATCATGAATTTTGTGGTGAATCCGAATACTTTAAATTACGATGTTACCCATTCTGAATTACGACTCAACGTTGATCCCGCAGATTATTTTGTGGCCGGCGTGGTGAAAAATACCGTTACGGCTTTAGAAAACACCTCATCGATTACTTTTGATTTGGCCAATGAGTTGGTAGCAACATCTGCAAAACAAAACGGAACCAACTTAGTGTTTGACCAAAATGGCAACAATGAAATTGTAGTGACCTTGCCCGCTCAATTGAGTGTGGGAAGTTCTACCACTATTGAAATAACCTATTCTGGAATTCCACCTCAAAACGGATTCGATGCGTTTGCAGCAGAAACACATGCGGGAACTCCGGTAATGTGGACGCTTTCTGAGCCTTTTGGAGCGCGCGATTGGTGGCCATGTAAACAAGATTTGAACGACAAAATGAGTAGTATAGATGTTTATATTACGGCGCCGTCAGCCTATGTTAGTGTGGCGAATGGATTACAACAAAGCGCTGTTGATAACGGAAACGGAACCAAAACCACGCATTTTGAACACAATTATCCTATTCCAGCATATTTGGTTGCTTTTGCCGTTACCAATTATCAGATTTTTGAACAAACTGCCGGAATTGACACGCCGTTTCCAATAGTAAATTATATCTATCCTGAGAATTATGCTAGTGCTACAACGCAATTGGCAGAAACTCTTCCGATTATGAATTTGTTTGAAACGTTGTTTGAACCGTATCCATTTAAAGATGAGAAATACGGTCATGCCCAATTTGGTTGGGGTGGCGGAATGGAACATACAACAGTTTCGTTTATGGGGAGTTTCGGCAGAAGTTTGATTGCACATGAGTTAGGTCACCAGTGGTTTGGCGATAAAATTACCTGTGGTTCATGGAACGACATTTGGTTAAACGAAGGATTTGCTGAATATTTAAGCGGATTAGTGGTTGAAAATTTAGATGGCGATTCTAGTTTTACGACGTGGAAAACTTCGAAAATCAATTCCATTACCTCACAACCGGGCGGAGCCGTTTATCTGACGGACACTGAAGCTACGAATGTGGGAAGAATATTCAGTTCGAGACTTACCTATAATAAAGGATCAATGGTCGTGAACATGCTGCGTTTTAAAATGGGTGATGCCGCTTTTTTTCAAGGGATGAAAAACTACCTTGCGGATGCAAATTTAGCTTATGGTTACGCCATTACCACCGATTTACAAGATCACTTAGAAGCAACGTACGGCGGTAATTTGGACGAATTTTTCAATGATTGGATTTACAATCAAGGCTATCCAACCTACACGATTACGGCTCAAAATTGGGGCGCTGGATTGGCCCGAATTACAGTAAATCAAACGCAATCGCATTCGAGTGTGGATTATTTCGAAATGCCTGTTCCGATTCGACTCTATGGTCCGGGCGGACAAACTTTTGATACGGTAGTTGACAATACATCGAATGGTCAACAATTCATTATCTCGGTTCCTTTTGTAGTGAATGATGTTGATTTTGACATCAAACGCAACATCATATCCAAGAATAATTCGGCTACTTTGGGAACTGAAAATTTCTCGATAGAAGAAGCTATTACGGTATATCCAAATCCTGCATCCACTGAATTACACGTTCAAATGCCGATGAACATCGAGTTGAATCGAATAGACATTTACAACAGTTTAGGCCAGTTGGTAAGCACATCCAACCGTTCTGATTTTTCCATAATTGATTTATCTTCAGGAGTTCATTTTTTAACGATTATCACATCCGAAGGACGATTTCATAAAAAAATTGTAAAAAAATAGCATTCTAGAATAATATTATAAAAAAGTAAGGTGAAAACCTTACTTTTGTGCGTTTATAACTCAAATCAAAACATGGATACTTTAGTACAAATCGCTCAAATCATATTTATCTTATCAGTATTGGTGGTGCTGCACGAATTTGGGCATTTTATTCCTGCAAAATTATTTAAGGTAAAAGTGGAAAAATTCTACCTTTTTATGGATGCTGGATTTTCACTTTTTAAGAAAAAAATCAAAGATACAGAATGGGGAATTGGATGGTTGCCTATTGGCGGATACGTTAAACTTGCTGGAATGATTGACGAAAGCATGGACAAAGAGCAATTGAAACAAGCGCCACAACCATGGGAATTTCGTTCAAAACCAGCTTGGCAACGATTGATTATCATGTTGGGCGGAATTACCGTGAACATTATTTTGGCTTGGTTCATCTACACCATCATGTACAGCACGGTAGGTCAGAAATACATTTCAACTGAAAAAATTCAGGAAAACGGACTTTCATTCGGAAAAGTCGGATTGAATGCAGGGTTTCAAAATGGCGACAAAATTGTTTCTGTGGATGGAAAATTACAACCCAAATTTAACTGGTTAGTCGTAGATGTTTTATTAAGCGAAGAAATCGTAATTGATAGAAACGGCGAAACCGTAAAATTAAACCTGAATGATGATCAAATCAAACAGATTTTAGGTACAGAAGGTAAAGGTTTCATCAAGACTAGAGCTCCACTGAATTTATTTTATGTGGACAGTGTTCATACCAAAAATGGTGTAGCGTTTCAAGAAAAAGACATGCTTTTGGGAATCAATGATTCGAAGCTTGAATTCTATGATGAATTGAACGACTCTTTGAAGAAAAACATCAATAAAGACGTTACGATTTTAGTGTCGAGAAACGGACAAGAAGTAAAAGTTCCTGTAAAAGTGACTAAAAAATTCTCTGAAAGAATCGACAGCATTACTACCGTAAACATAAAAACTAAATTTAAAGACTTTTATATAAAAGATGTCGTAAACGAGGGCAACCAAGGAATTTTGTTGGATGACGATAAAATCACCGGAGTGAAAGGTCAAACCGTAAACTATTATGACGAGTTCGCAGATCAGTTAGAACGGAACAAAGGAAAAAAAGTAGCGCTGACCATTGAACGAAACAATAAACCCATGACAGTGGATGCTGTAGTGGATGACAAAGGTAAACTCGGCATTCAATTCAACGAAAAGAAGATGAACGACGAATTCATCATCACCAATCAAATGTCGTTTACCGAAGCCGTTTCTGCGTCTGTAAAAGAATCGTGGATGATGTTTGTATACAACATCAAACAATTCAAACTGATTTTAAAACCGAAAACACAAGCGTACAAGCAAGTTAAAAGTCCAATTGGAATTACACGTCAACTACCCACTTCATGGGATTGGGAATATGTGTGGAATTTTACCGCGATGTTTTCCATCGGATTGGCATTTATGAACCTATTACCGATTCCAGGTTTAGATGGCGGACACGCCTTGTTCACTATTGCTGAGATGGTTACCGGACGAACGCTAAGCGAAAAAGCAATGGGTTATGTACAAACGGGCGGAATGATTTTTCTACTCTCGTTAATGGCCTTGACCTTCGGAAAAGACATCTATGAAATCATCGTCGATAATTTTTTCAAAAAAGTTTAATTTTTATTTGCACAAAATAAAAAACGCCCTATATTTGCAACCGCTTAGCCGATAAGTTTACGGCTAAATAAATAAAAAAGTTCCTTACAAACATACAGTTTCCTCCTTAGCTCAGCTGGTTAGAGCATCTGACTGTTAATCAGAGGGTCCTTGGTTCGAGCCCAAGAGGGGGAGCTTTTTAAAGAGTTATACGAAAGTATAGCTCTTTTTTTATACAATAGTTTTTGGGAGAGAAGTTTATCCCGATGCAGTGCAACGGAATCGGGAGGCCCAAGAAAGGAAGCTTTTTTAAATTCCAATTCAAAAATGATAGCTTAAAGGTTATGAAAACGTGTCCACTTTTTTCTAGGAATTCCATTTTTTATACTTTATTAAAAATCTACATAAACAACCAAGCAGAGAGCTACCAAATTGTAGTAGAATAAATATCCAGATGGTTTGAGAATATAGGCTTAATCAGTAGCGCGTGCTATGTAAACTGTGATTAGATTAAGGGATTATTCAGAGTTTTTTTTGAGTAATCCCTTTCTTTATGCTTTTTATCTCATTGTATCTGTACATGACAGAAATTATGCAACGGAATTTTGTGGTTAGGTATTCAAAATTTTATAGTTAATAATCATTAATAGTTCCTCTAGTTTATCGGCTGATTCTGCTGTCTTCAATTTAAATTCTTTTCCTAATGTAATACCGTTAAATTCTTTTGCATATAAAATAGAGTTAGCATCTTTTTTAAGTAGTAAAGGTATATTGTCTATATCGAAAGTAAAACCTTCTGGCTTTTCTTTAACTTTTGCTACAAACAGTATATTTTCTATAGAAACCTTTTCAAACGACTGAACCATATACGGCAGTCGGGTTTTATCAATTGTAAGAGATATTTCTAGATTCTCCTTAAGCATATGCCATTCATTAGGAAGGTCGTGTTTTATGTTAATCAACACAGCCAAGCCATTTTTCGAAAATTCTTTTTGAATAGCCTTTAATTTTGTATCAACAGAATGGTTAGCCAAAGATTTTAATCCTTCTCCACCTTCACTTGCGATGTATTTTACATGTATGATGGCATCTGCAATAGTTTGATAGTTGAATTGCGGAATAAGTGGCAATTCCAATCTCCATTTACTAATTACACCAGCGCCTTCAAATGGCAGATAGCGTTCGTCTTTAAAGTTCAGCTCAAACATACCGCTATCGTTTTGGGCTGAGCTGGTAGCTATTGCAGTGATAGGAATAATAAATCGACTAAAGCGATTATCCTCCTCTTCATTTGTTTCTTCTTCATAAGACTTACCCTGAATAGCAGTAGCAGTATTTCTAAACTTATTCTCTAATAATCTTAGAGTGGCGTTAACACCTGTGTAAGGCCCGACCACGCATGGAATAGAAATAGAAACAGATTTTATCCTGCGTTTATAGTGGCCGGCATAGTCCATATCAAACAAAACCTCAGGAAAGCTAAACTCACATTTGCCTGTTTCCCTGAGATAAATCAATGCCATAGGATCAATCTGCTGAAGAGAGATGTGTTTGGTTATCTCATAATCGTAGCCACGTTCATTTTGATAGGCCGCTTCCATTTGTTTAAGACCTACATACAGTTGTTCACCAGCCAACAATCCGTTTCTTCCAGCATCCCAATAACCCGACTGTATGAAGCTGGAGCTGCTGATGCCTCTTTCAAAACGATATACTCTTTCGGCTTTTTTTGCCAACTCATACGTCAATCCATATACTTGATGATACAAGGTTTTAAGACTGCCTCTCATCCAGGTATATAGCTCTTCATTGGTATATTTATTTTTCAAAAATTCTTCTACTTCTAGGGCATTTTCCATCAACTGTTGTTGGTTACTAATTTCCTGATTGGCGATTTCTATACGTATTTTTTGAGCGGTAATTTGTTTGTCTATTTGTTTTAACTCATAGCCTGCAGCATTGGCTTGTTGAACGCGATCCTGCATGGCTCTTGAAAAACCTCCTTTTTTGGCTGCGCTGGTAGATTGGTAAGACAAGGTATTTGCTCCAATTTGAAATCCTTTTCCAACAGCTTGAGCCGCATTAGCCATACTTGTACCCGAAAATAACATACCTGCGAAACCAACACCTAAAGGAGATCCTTGTGTAGTTAATGTAGGTATTACATGAAGTATGCTTGCTAACATTTCTATATGTGCAATCTGACTCTGTTTTTCCCTGGCATCACTAGCCTTGTCCATATCCTCTTTTTCAAAAGCATTTAATTTTAACCCACTTTCACCATCCACTGTCGAAATTGTATTAGCTATTGCGCTAAAATCGGTATTTGCATCTGGTAAAAGGCTTTCATCCATACCAGTTAATTGCAAATAGTATTTCATTCTCTCTTCTGGTGCCTTCCGATTCTGTTCTAGGCTTTCGAGGTTTTTTTGTGCTTCTTCTAATTGCTTTTTCTTGATTTCCATCATCAGACTGTTCATCACATTTTCATGTTTGGAGCGAATGAGCGCAATGGTTTCATTGTCTTTTTTCTCAAAAGCAGATAGTAGTGCTCCTCCAAGAGATTTCAGCTCATTGCACAATTCCAGCGCCTTTTGCAGTAAATAATAAAAACGATAATTGGGCATGGAGGTATTCAGGTCATTTAATACGGAGGCAATGCTCAGACCCTGTGCAGCAGCTTTCACCAATAAAGCAGGATCAATTGGCGGTTCAAACAAGGGCATTTTTCTAAATATCCCTTCGATATTTTGACTGTGTCGAATTTTAAATAAGCGATCTCCTATAGTATCCCAGTAAGCGATTAATTTTGGATTTTTCGGAATGCAGAAATACAAAGTGCTAGCCTGACCAAATATATTAACATTGGCTAATTCACCACTTTTTTTGTCACGCGATAAGGGCGTCTGATTACTATAAGGTACTGCTATTTCGAGTTCATCCATCGCATTGCCAAATGCATCCCATTTGTTTAAGAGCCCCATATAAGTCTGAGGTTTTGTCTTTCCCCGCTTAGGGATCATCCTAGGACGTGGCCCTAAAATATGGCCTGCCAAAACATATAGCTGTGTTGCTTGATTGATTGTTTCAATAGTGTCCTGACGGAATAAATAATCGCCCCAGGCAACGAGGTTGTCTATGTACTTCATCACCACCCACTTCATGTAAGCTACAGGCCTACTGCGTGCTACCACATGTGGCATAAAGGGTTTGTTGCGCCATTCGTTGATGGACTGATCCGGAGTATTGGGCTGAAGTTGATTAAAAATAGCTTCGAGTATGTTTTTGCTGTTTGCCTCTTTAAAGGGACTAAACTGCCAGAACCGCTTGTCATCAAAACCATCTTGAGATACTGGATTAAATACATAATGGTACCATTTCATAGCTTCCTCAAATTGTTGGGCTTTGCTAAGCGAATCTGCCAAAGCCATTGGCGTATGAAAAAACAACTCCCAGTTGTAAAGTGAATAAGGCTCTTTGAGCTCGTGATAAATTTTACCAGAAGAAGTTTTTTTGCTATTGGTGTACTGACCAAATTTGAAATCTTTGGTGTTATTTTTAAAAAATTCTTCGAAATCAGGGAAGCTTGTTTTTCCTAAAAGATTTCTTATGTTATTGTCGTAAAATGGTTGAATTGTAAATAGCGCCAAATGAATGTTAACCAAAGTCTTTTCTGATGTGGAATGTATTACCCTAGGGGAAGATATAGATGAATAGTACTTATCCTGCAGTGGGAACATAGTATTCTCTATATAATGAAAATTTAATTTGCCTATATCTTCTCCCCAATAATTAAATTTTACTTTATCAATGCTTATGACATCAATCCTATTTCCATCAAAGGTGAATAAATTTGTTAGGGTCTGATTATCATAAAAAATTTTTATTCCGATTTCGTTTGATATTTTTTCAGAATATTCAGGTCTGATCGAATACAAATTTATATCCATTGTTGATGTGTAACTACTGCCGGAATTATAAATATTATTATTGCTGATTTGCTTTTGGGTCCATTTTCCATTTCGGTATTCACTCCATGCCATTTTGATTTCATGATATTCATCAGGCTTTAATCCTTCAGGTTTCAAATCAGCAGATTCAGCAATAGTTAATTTTTGCGAATTTTCATTAGCCACAATCTTTTTTACAATCTGTGGAAAAAAAACAATTAAACGGTCATTCCAAACTATTGCAGATATGTAGCAGCCATTATCAATTATTTGATGTGTTTTAGAGTTTTCAACATCATAACTTGTAATATCAACATCCATTTTTTCCCAGGGATACCAATTCATTTCGTCCAATGCCATAAAGCGGTAAAAGAAAAAATAAGGCGCATTTCTGGTGCGGGAGAAAACATGAAGTTTGGCTCCTTTTACCCATCCATAATTTTCCTTTTCTCCTTCAATATACAAACCAATTACCTCCATATTGGCTACTTCGTCTACTTTATAAAGGTAGGATTTAAGAGCATCGGCTACATTTTGTTTATTGATATCTTTTTGAAGCAGTTCACTTTCCAGTTCTTTGAAAAAAGGACTTTTATCGTCTCGTAAATTGGTTTCAATCCAGTTTTCAGGATAAAGAAATACTTTTCGGTTAGCCTCCCAAACCCTGTACCGTTGCATCCATTCCCAACGTGATCTGTCTAGTTTTTCTGGCGATATATTATTGTGCTCTTCTTCCAGTCCTAAAAAACAACGTTGGATAAATAGTTGTACAGAAGCTATGGCCTGCTTAATACGGGAAGTTTCCATAACGGCATCCATTTGCACATCTATTAAAAAGTATTCAAAGAGACTGTCTGCATCCACTATGTTCCAGCCTTTGAACTCCTCTTGTTCCAACAAATAGGCAATCAAAGCCTCTTTTTGGTTGTTGCGCAACAGGTCGTGTGCTGGTTTAATAACTTGTTCCCAATCTGTCTGTTTGTATTTGGCCCGAATGGCATTTTTTAGGCTGGTTGCGATTTCATGCAACCCGTTAAACTTATCCTTTTCTGATTCGCTTTCATCAAAAAAGGGATCTGCCCAAGTAAAGAGGTGATCAAGATCCATTCCTATTTTATTAGCAACTTCAATTGCCTGTTGCAGTTTTAACAGATTTCTTTCATCTTTAAAATCATCTTTAACTAGCTTAAAATGGTTTTCTTCGATCAGTTTGTCAATGATTTCTTTCTTCCAGCCTGTCAATTCTACTATTTTATCACTCAGCTCTTTAGTGTCACTAGCTATTTTATCCACCCAATGGAAAAAGTCCAGCAAGTTCAGTTTGGTTTGTGGCAATGAATTACGTAGACGTGTATAGGCCTCCAGTCTGAGGAAATGATTCAGGCTTAGTGTATTGAAATCTAAACCTTCAAATTCCTTGTTTTGATTTAAAAAACGTATTTCATCACTACTCAGTTTAAATGTTGACACAATGATGGCTACTTTTTTGAGTTTATCCAAAGCACTTGCACAATCTGTCCACGCAAAATCTGGAATAAGTGCGGCTGTTGGAATGGGTGCAATCGAAGATGCTGCTGTTTTCCAGTAGATATTTTTAATTGTTGTGTCTGAAGATAAGGTATATAGTTTTCCTGCCTCCAGTTCAATGTCAACCTCAACTACATTGTCATTCCACCACTCTTTTTCAGAATCTTCCTTTTTGTTAAATTTTTTTGTAGATCCGTCAAGCGTAATGTTGGGCGACTGGTCTGTATTTTTAACAATTAATCTGTAAATACCGGTGGTGTTTGGAATTAAATATCCTTTCCAGTTATTTTCCTGTGTGTTACTTTGCTCTTTTATTTTTGCTAAGACCTTGTAGATCGGTTCTTGAGAAGGCTGCTTTAATATTTTGGTGACCAGAACATCCACCAACGTTGCTTCCAGACCTGTTTGTTCGGCCAGTATTTCAATAATAAAGCGATGTGAAAGCTCTTTTCGCAAGTAAGGCAGAAAAATGGATAAAAATGCAACCCTTTTTTTAGGAGCTGTACTCACATCTAAAGGAAAAGAAATGTCACCGGCTTTAATTACTTTTTCAATCGCTGGATCGATACTAAAATTGTCTTCAAATATTTCTTTATAACCCTTATTCTGCTGTTTTTGGATTTCTTCAATTGCCTTGTCCCAGTCAGGGTTATTATTTATTTTTTTCAATTTTATAATCTCCTCATCAGTCAATATCCCTTTTATCTGAATCTTACCCAGCGAGGGGCTATATACAAGTTTATTAGTAATTTCCAGATATTTAGGCACTAGATCATCCGGTATAGATGCGGTAGTACTGTACGTTGTGGTACCTTCTAAAACACCTGCTATTTTTTCAACAACAGCGGGTTCAAGAAGAAGACTTGCTTTCAACATCACCAGTTCAATTGTAGCCTCTTCCTCTGCAGACTCTCCTGACAAATCTTTGTGAGCATCTTCAATTGCATTTAATCCGTCGTATAAAACTTTTGTTAGCAACAAAACTTCTTTCTTTGAAGGTGCAAGAGGTATTTTTTCACTATCTAGATTTCCAATGATGTAATTAAGTTGAAAGGGACTAAAGCCGGCATCTTCCATTCTTGAACACGTTTCTAGGAATTTCAAAGTAGTCGCTGCATTGGAAAAAACGTCCTCAAACAAAAAAAGAAAATCAATGAGCTCTGAAATTTTGAGACCCAAAGCTTTTGATAACAAGCGGTAACGATAAAGTTTGGATATAGTATGGATGGTTAATTTTTCATCCGTATTCGGGTTTATTAGTAAATCAATATCTTGAGAAGATAGATTTAATGCCGCCATTAAAACAGGCTTATGGTCAACAATTTTTTCATTGGCGGTCAAAAAATTACCCGAAGCGTCAGCTTTAAAAACAGGGTCTAGTTTTACGAGGTTATGGGTCAGAAAAAGCCGACGGTAAAGTGAATTTTCGCCTGTTGTACTTATATCTGTCCAGAACGCGAGCAATTTGACCAACTCTAATCCTGTAGTTTTCAGTATCTTTTTGACTGAGACCAGTTGATTTATTAGTTTAACATTGATTTCAGATTTTGCTTTTTCTGAATCGTTATTAACTGGCAGAATAATAGGTTTCGGATTTTTAATACTATTTGACTTATGAAGGCTTAGTCCAACAATAGCTTTGTCTGTTTCATCGATTGTCCATCCCAATTTACGCCAAAGTCTGATAAAGCGATGTATTCTGTCATATTCTTCCAGAGAAACAGCGCTGCCATCTAAATGCTGCAATATAGCATCATCAAGGTTACAGCTATCTGAACTACCACTTTCAATCACAATCAATTTACCAAGTTTCAAAAACTCTTTTTCTGCCCAATTTATAATGTCATAATCCGAAATTTCTGCCCTCTTAACAGCGTTTGTTTCACAGATAGGAGCATCTCCGTCTTCCCAATTAGATAAATCTGAGTTGGAGATCTGGTGGATAATTACCTCTCCCATTTTATCAAAACCATTTTCTAGGGCATATTCCAGTAAATAGCTATATTTATTAGCCACACTTTCCAATATAATCTTCGATATTCCTTTAGGTAAATTAGGATTTATAAATTCTGTTTGAAGTAGATCTATAAGATTTACATAATCGATTCCGGTTCTTTTTAAAAATTGATCCTTAATATTCCTCAGACCTTTATTACCTTGCAAGGCGCCATCGCTTTTATAACCATAGTAATAGTGAACAGGCTTCAAATCAATCTCACCTGGCGAATTCTTTTTATTTATGTTAAAAGGTTCTTTTGTAAGTATGATGTATTCTTGTTCGGTCATCCCTAAAAATTCTGCATCGTTGGCTCTATTTTGTATTGTATACTCAGCATTTTTATCGAATGTATGCATGAGTTCATGGCGACTCGTACCTAAATGATTCAAGTAAATTCTGGCTGCATCAATAGGCTGATGGTAAGGCAAAGAAAGCGGATAAACAGCCTTGCTTAGTATTCTGTAAGCTTCTCGGTCTGTATGTTGGGGTTCTGATAAAAGTTCACCACTCGTTTCGTCTTCTACATTAAATGGTTTAGTGATTTTGTGGTCTACATCGCTTACTAGATAGCTTTCCATTACTTCATTCACCAGATCTACATACGGCAATACGGTATTGGTATTTTTGCAGGTTAGTTCCAGACATCCTAGATCAGGTCTGCGTTTGAATAGTTTTTCAAGTGGCGTATTCGTAATATCATTCTCCTTCTTCTTAGTTTTTGAATTTTCTGGATCCAGATTATTGTTTCTTAAATATTGCAACAACTCCACATAATAAGAGGCAGGACTATATACAGAAGTACATTCACTACATTCGCAAAAGTCGGCATCGCCAAAAAGCAAATCCCAGGAGAGGTTGTTCTTTTTAAGAAAATTATATACTGTAACATCCTTATTATTTATAAAATCGTCGATAATAACAGGCTCGTTTTCAGGGTCGTAAAAAAGAATTCCCTCGTCTTCATAGATATTAAGGCTTCTATCAATGAATTCAATTCCTGTTCCTTCCTGCACTTCTTTTAAAGAGATCAGTGTTTGTTCATTTCGTGCAACTGCTTGTTGGGCGTTGGCCACAATCTGAAGTGCTACATTTCTTTCAAGACCTTCATTGAACATCATGGTGGCAAATTGTTCGCCAGGAAGGCTTGCTATTTGTGCTGCACTATGAAAATTTGTAGTATAAAGAGCTGGAATTGCAACGGAACTTGAGCTTACCGTCGCAATGCGCTGCACTATTTTTAATTGCGATTGTACTTCAGCTTTTAATTCTTCCGGAACATGGCTGAGCAATTCTTCTTTTTTAAGGATTTCGTAGATAGAGGTCGTTTTAATATTAAAATCAGGCTGTTTTTCTAAGACTGAAATCACATTTTTGCCAATGCTATCGTTAAGAATAGGAATACGTCTATCTCTACCTATATTGATAAGTATGGCGGTAGGTTCTAGAAAAAAAAGCTGTTCGTGCAATTTTTCGGCATATTCAATTTTGTTTTTATACTCTGCAGGAGCTGTATTTTGGACCTTGGAAATAAATTCGTCCCTGTTTAATTGCAATGCTATTTCCCGCATCGAATTGGTTTGATGCTCACTATCAAATAGCGCAACAAGTCGTTCGTTGTTGTTTCCCCAGTCTGCAAGTTGATTCGTGAACTCCAGCTTTTTAATAAGTTCGGGTGAAAAGCTATTGTTCTTTAATAATTCTTGTTTGATGTCGGGCCAATATCCATCAAAAGCTTTATAAATCTTGTAAAAATCATCCTGCAGTTTTTGCGACTTGAGGTGTAGCTTAAAAAAAGTAGCTTTTATATCTTGTTCTTGTGGCTCTGTATCCTCATCCGCTTCCACAGTTATTACAATATCTCTTTGAGGATCATCTATATTACATAATACAGTATTTTCAGTACTATGAATCATGCTATCGTTTGTATAAATTTTGAAATAGAGATCTGGTCTAGTATCAAAAAACAATTCCCTGTAATGGGCCTCAGTAAAACTGATTTCAAAACGGCCATCGGTATCTGTCATGGCTTCGCCCACAAAATCATCGAACAATAAATCTTTGTCCCATGCTTCTATGCGAAGGTTTGATAATGGCTTATTGGCTTTATTTACTAATTGTCCTGTGATTACAATGTTTTGAGTTTGCATGATATTTAATTCAATTAAAAATGGGTAATTATTATTTGGTTATAAAAAAGCACAATCCGTGGTTATTTATTCTGAAAATTCTTAGTAACTGTAACTCCTCCAGAAGTGGATTCATAAATAACTTCAGTTGGGCGAGAACTTCTATTATATTTATATTCCTGATAGATATCAGCGGTTCCAAACTCTCTAATCGATTTTGCGATTTGAATCTCAAACTGAGCTAACAGCCCAGTATTTAAGCTTGGATCTATAGGGGTGAGATTTTCAACCTTAATTCCACCACCACCACCTAATGATTTCGCTACTGCATGACCTGCATGATCACCCGGTTGTCCTAGTATTTCTGTGAACGCTTTACCTTGCTTTGTTACGTCAGTACCTTTTCCCAAAAAACTTTCTTGTATCGTAGCTTTTACACTTACTAATCTTTCATTTGCACCAGTTTCAATAAATGTTGTTAGCCCACTTCCGTGCTTAACATGCCTAAAGCTCCTTGTTCCCGTTGTAGTATTGGATGTATCCAAAGTTATTCTACGCAACAATCCCCCTCCTATCCCCCCTGTTCCCAAAAATAATGGTGCTGAAGAAATCGCAGCATTTATTGTTGTATTCTTAATATATTTTCCCACGTTAAATATGGTAGAAGAAATTGCCGGAGCTTTAGCAACGGTACCTCGAACAAATGCAACTGAACTTAAAACCCCATGACCTGTATTAAAGACATTTTTACCAAACTCTTGATAATTTCCAGCATCCAAGCTTTTTTTTGTTTTAATAGCATCAACGGCAGTGTTGTAAAATGGATTTACTGTATTTACCCCACTTATTAATGCTTCTGATAGACTACTACTCTTTTTATATTCATTATATCCAGCTGTTCCAGCACCAAATAACATATTACCTACTATTGCAGGAGGGCCAACTACTGGAATAAGACCAACTGCATTACTTTTAAAATGATGAGCATATCCATCTCCAATTCCGGAAATTGTTAACATTTTTTCGGCCGCAGAGTGACCAAAATTCACAATTGTATCTTGGAAATGCCTTGCATTAATATATGTAGATGGACCCGCTTGATTACCTTCCATATCTATCAGATTATTGGGGTTATTATGACAATACCCATACACATTCACCCCATCTCCAATCCCAATAGGATCACTGCTCAACCACCTTCCCAACCACGGCAAATAATACCTCGCACTATGGTATTCCAAACCCGTTTCTTCATCGCGTTCCATGCCCGTGTAGCGGTAGCGTTTTGCGGTTTTGGCAATGTCTTTATTTAGTGTTTGGTAGGCGGTCGTCCCAAAGGGATGGTACTCTTCATAACTTATTATTGCTGCTTTATCATCCAGTTCTAAAGCAGCAGAACCGAGGTGGTTGTGCAATTGATAGCGGGTTAATCGTGTACCAATAGCTTCCAAATTTGCGTTTTTATCCAAATTCTGCTTTACGGTTTCTACCATTACAAACCGGTGTCCTTGATCCATCAGGGAGAACGAATCTCTTTCAAAAATGATTGCATTAGCTTTATATGTCCGATACGTTTCATAGCCAGCTATATAAATGCGTTCCTCTTTTTTGGTGGGAACAGATCCGGCAATGGTTTGGTTTTCGGTTATTTTGCGAATGCGTTGTCCGCTGCCATCGTATTGGTAATAAGTGGTTTCTGGTATGCTGCCATTAGCCCAATTTACTGCTTGTTGCGAACTGCTTATCAATTCTTCCTTAAAGTTCCAACCCATCTCGTTCAGGTGGGGCAGTTTTGTACTATAACCCTGTAATGGATGGTGAGGATATAAAAATGTTTGGTTGCCCACTTTTGTATTTTTCAGTCGGTTGTTGTTGGTTTCATATTCATAAGTTCTTGTCCATTTATTAAGATGGTTCATCTCTGTTATATTACCAACCTCATCATAGGTGTACTTTTCAGTATAGCTTTCCACAGCCATTGGGTCGCCCGGTGTATGATTTGGAATCATTTTTGAACTATCATTCCAATTGTCGTTGTCGGCGAAGTTTAATGCTGTGCCATTCTCCCGTCCTTTTGCTTCCTTTAACCGATACAGTGCATCATAAACATATTCGCTCACCGGCTCTACCTGCATATTATTAAAGAAAGTGGTATCATTGGCTTTGTCTTCAATGCGTACGATATTGCCCACAGGGTCGTATGTATACAATAAATCCTGCAACGTATTGTTGTTTTTATTGCTCACCAGATTGGTTAACCGGAACGTTTCTTTATCGTATTCGAAAGTTGTTCTAACACCATTACCATACTTAATAAAATTGCGCTGGCCTTTTTCGTTATAATTGATGTCTTTGATATAAGTTGTTGCACTTGATGCCCCAGGATGCAAAACACTTTCTCCATCGAGGAGACCAGCTTCGTTATAGGAAGGGGTAATAATACTACCATCTGGTGCGGTTTGTTGGGTAATTCTGCCCAAAGCATCTGTTCGTGTTGTAAAAGTAAATCCTGGTTCTGCTTCTAAATCATTGGCTAGATTGGCATCTATCCAGTTGGCTACCTCTTTATATTTTTTAAATAATTTTCGAGTGGTTGCTAGCGGTTGTCCTTTAAAATCATAATTAGGTGTTTCTACCAAACCTCCGGTATCGTAATGCTGGATGACTTTTCCTAAAACATTTCTGCTTTGCAAAATGGCTTCGTTAAACCTGTTTGCATCAGTTCTTATTCCTGTTAAAAGGCTTTCTCCATAAATGATTTTATCGAAAATATGATTTAATGGCTCATCGGAACCATCTGCTTTTTTCAGATCACCACCAATTACTTTGCTGTATATAGGGCGATGTGCCGCATCATAAAAATAGTGAAACTCATGGTTTCTTTCATCCCAAGTGCGAAGTGGTTTACCAAGTATATTTGTGAGCAACCAACGTTGTCCAGCATCCATACTGTTTTGATACACTAAATTGCCCAGCATATCATATTTGTATTGCATCACGAGATTGCCTTTTAATGCATTTTGGGCTATTTCACGCGCATCGGTTACTGTACGAAGATTGCCTTCGGTATCTAATTCAATTTTTGTTTTGTATAAAATCTCTTTGTTCGGTTCATTCCAACCATTATGTTCAACTTGCAAGACGGGTCTGCCCATGGTATTCACATGCAGTTGCGAAGGCGTATTGTAATGCGCAGCCGCTTTTTCAGCCGCTTTTCTTTCAGTGTCATTTGCTGGCAAGGCCATTCGTTTGCTGTACCATGCACTTTCTTTTACAGTATCATTGGCATCATAACTTTTTTGTTTCCAAGAATCAAATTCTACTCTTGAAAAAGTACCATCCGGCATTTCGGTTTTTATTAATCGTCCCGCTGCGTCATAATACATGATAGGCGTAACGCCCGTTTCCACCAATTCTTTATAATCTTCATACTGCCAGCTTACCGAAAAATAAGGCTCGTACTGTTTTACTGCATTGCCTTTGTTGTTTTTGATGGTTCGTCCATTACCAATCCAGCGGAGTTGTTTCGGTATGAATGACGCGGTATCTATTTCGTTTATAGTTATGGTAGTATCTGGATTTACAACTACTTCTTTGGCATTGCCTGGTTCTGCCTGCACTTTTTTCAGTACTACTTCTCCAATTCCATTCGAGTATTCAAAAGCTATTTGAACTGGAGCATCAGCCAATTGCTGAAAATGCTGTTCTCGGGTAATGGCAGCCACCACAGCAGGTTTGCCAGAAGTCATATAAGCTTCAAAATCATAAACAAATCTTGAAGAAGCACGGTTTAATAAGGTCTTTCCAATAGCGGTTAGCTGAACGGCGTTGGATGCTTGAAAGAAACTACGGATTAAATCGGATTCCGCATCGTCAGTAATTTCTGTTATACCAGTAAGTTCGTCTGCTTCAATGCCCTTGCCCATTACAGCTACTGCTTTTACCAAGCCCAATTCGTCAGTAATAGCTTCAGAAAAATTGCCATTGCTATCTTTCATCTTTTTGGGAGATAGGGTGCGAAAATTAAAACGTTCCACACCCGATTTGTTTCCTAAAGCATCTTCTGTTTCTTCTATAAACAAGAAATAGTTACCGTAGTATTTTACTCTGGTAATAGCACCATAAGGATCGGTATAAGAAATAGGACTATAAAAACGATTTTGTGCGTCTTTATCACTTTCGGTTACTGTTTTAAATTGTGTCGTACCAGAACGAACCCACCAGTTACTGTCGCCTTCGCTATGGGTAAATTTGCCTTCTGCTAATAATGAAGCATCTACTTTTGCTCCAAAAATATCTGTAACCAAATCGGGTGTATAAGCCAATTGATAGCTTTCAAAAGGTATGGCAAGAGATTCCAATGTTCCTAAAGGCAAAGCAGCAGTTAAATCATTTCGATAATAAGTAGATCGAATGTGTTCTATTACTCTTTTTTGAGTGCCGCTTGTGGGACTATTATTGTATTCTTGATAGGGAACCTCTGTTGATGAAAGGAGGATATTATAGGGCGATGGATTTGTAGAATCATCAAAATCAGTCAATTTGAATAAACCTGTTGGCTTGACAAATTTTGTTCCTTTGATGTCGTACGTTTTTACTTCTGAAGGTAATCGCAAACGATAGTTATTCTCTTCATTGATATCGTTTGTAAATTGATGTTGGGTGTAAATAATGACTGTTTTAAGTTGCTCTTCTTTTGTTACAGAAGGAAGCGAAGCATCTTCTAACAAACGCGGATAAACTATTGAAGCCGATTCTAATACATTGCAATATTCATCAAATTTGATGTTAAGACTGTGTGCAATTCTCGGGTCTTCGATGTTGCGCTCGTAACTGTAGGTAACGGCTTCACTTTCTTTAACGATAAATACGGCATGTTTGTTTTTGCCTTTAGGTTGGAGCAGTTCAATGATGCAATTATGCGTTCCTACAGAGAAAGGAGTCAATTCTCGTTTGCGGGCATCATCAGTACTACCGTATTTAATGGCATCCATTGCAAAAGTTTCAGATCGCAATCCCATTCCTTTGCATGCTCGCAAAGCTTCCTGCCATTCTTGGATGGATAGATTTTTTAGCACTGATGCATCAATTCCTGGCGCTAAAATTATTTTAGCTTCTGGTAGTTTTCCTTCATTGGGAATAACTTTACTACCGAGTTGCCGTTCCATTTCTTTATACCAGTAGTCGCTTTCAAACTGATGTAAGATTTTATCTTTTTGCAAAAATGCTCCAGTATGGTTCCATGTTTTAGAAACAACTGGCTCTTGGTGCAAAGTGACATCCGTGATATTCGTTGCACCACTCTTTTGCCAATGTTCAAAAGTTTCAGCATCTATTTGCTCAACCATGCCAAAGCCTCTAAATTCTCTTTCAGGATGATCATAATACCCATGATGGTATTTGTATTCACTAATGAATTTGTAGCCTGATATTTTATCTTCGGTAATGGTTTTGGAAACACAGTGAACTGGAAAATGCAATTTCGTCACCCATGGTTTTCCAGCCAGCTTATCTTCAATATAAAATTTAGTAGAAGATGTATATTCTAAAGATAGTTCTTTACCCAAATTATTTTTATAAGAAACCATGACATGCGGTTTCTTACTGTTCATGAGGTCAATATATTTTAAAGGAGCATGGGCGTCTTTGGCCAATGAGCTTGACCAAACAATGCAAGCAATACCATTTCCCAATAAATCGGTCACAGTTATTTTTGCATGCGAATGAATTTCAGGAAAGGCTGTTATCTCAAATGGTAGGGTACTAAAACGATTCCCACTTAAATTTTTCCAACAAGTAAATTTGTTTTTACCCAAATAAACAATATCAGAAGTGCCAGAGCCATCAATATCTACCAGTCGCAAGTAGGAAGGATTATACGCATCGGGATGATCAAAAACAGGCGCATTATCCATGGCTACTTTTGCACCAAATTTTCCATATCCTAAATTGGGCCAATAACATACTTCCCCATTTCGAATTCGTAAAATATCGGTCATTCCATTCCCAGACATATCGGCCAGATAGATTGTTTGTTTTGCATCAGCAAAAACAATATGCGGTCCTGCTTCTTCATCAAAAGGTTTGGTCGTTTTTCTTGCTGCGGAATATCCATTTCTTCCGTCAGAAGCATACCAAGTAAAGACAGTGTCTTCAGAAATCAGTAACTCGGGTTTTCCATCACCATTTAGATCAAGCATCCTCGTATTGGCATCACCAAAATCGATGTTAGGAAGCGCTTTGAAGGAGCGAAAACCTTGCCACTGGTTATCATCATCTAATTCAAAGAAGCCTTTGGGTTCGTTAGCATAACTCACTAATTGTTTTCCTCCATCTGCATCCAAGTCGGCCAATTGTAAAGCACCTCCCAATCCAGCAAAAGAAGGTTTTGGAGAAACTAATTTTGCCTGTTCAAATTTCCCATCACCTAGATTGTGCTTGTAATACCAGCCATTGGCTTGTTCGGTAAGAATACCCGATAAGCCTTCATTAAATAAATCGGTGAATTGGTATTGTGGTTCGTCCAAACCCGAAGGAGCATGAACCAAATCTTCGGAGGAAATAGTTTTTACTTCATTACTCCAATCATGTTTTTGGTAGTCAAACTCGATGGGTGGGAGCTTTTTGTGGGAATAAGAACCGTCCATTTTCTTGATATATCCGAAGGAAGTTGCCTTTTTAAGAAAGGTAAAATCTTCTTCGATTGCAGTATCATATTCAAAATTGATCGACTTTATGAGTGTTTTTTTATCTGATTTATCAGGTTTTAAAGCTAATTCTTCAACTACGTGAAACAATAAAACTCTTTTACACAATCGAGTAGTTCGTATTTCAAAACCTGATTTGTAATCAGAAAAAGCATCGGGTCTAAAATCCCAATCGTTGATTGTTTCAAAGGAATCATTATGTACTAATGTGCCATAATCAAAAATAGTTTGAAACATATACTGTTCTTCGTTCGGAAAAGCATATCCAAATCCTTGATAAGGCGTTTTATTTCCATAATATACTTTTTCAAGATAAAGATTGGCGTAGGTGATTTTGCCACTTTTTAACCTATTGTGGTTGTGCAGTACTGATTCATTAAAGCCTATTTCATCCTCTTTCTTATAAATATATTGCGAACAGTTTCCTTTATCATCAAATGTAAATTCGGGAACCCATTCATAAATTTTTGTCGAATCCTCTGGATTTAAAATAATAGCATTATCAGTCCAACCAAATAATGTGGTTGTGTTATCTTTTGTAATTACACGCCATTTAATTCTTCTCGTTTTTTTTTCAGTCCAACGTTCTATGCGGGCAAATAATCCTTCTAAACGGGGTTTGTAAGTTCTGATCGTAAAAAGTTTGTCCGATGAGTCTCTTTCGTTTATTTTATAGTCACCTTCTAGGTCTAATTGAAAACTTCCATCGTCATTCTTTTTAAACTCTGGAACTAAATCTTCAACTTCAGAAAATAAAAAAGTATCCGAATCGATAGCATCTAAATATTGAGGCAAACCTTTATCGGTTTTGCGTTTGATAGAACCCAAACTCAAATTCCAACCCAAGCCAAAAATGCCGTTACCAGCACCAGAATTATAGGAAAGACTTAGAGCAGGTGACGCTCCCCTAGCGGGTGAAAATGGAAGTGGAATAGAAAAAGAAGAAGTACCATTAACAGCATTCACAGAAAATTTTTCATCAATTCCTTTGATTGCTCCTCCTCCTTTTGGCAATGAAATGGAAGGAACCTCAATCGCATTGGATTTGGTCTTTCCACCATCAGTTTTGAGGAATTGAGAAGTAGATTTGTTTTGTGGTTGCTCTTTCATCTTTTCATATTACGTTAGATTTGAAACCTATAGTGCAACAATCCAGTAACTTTTACTAATCAAATTTAGTTTTTTGTTTCCAAAAATTATATAATTTTATTAGAATTTCATAATAAGATCTTATTTGCTTTTACTTTTTAACTAAAAAGATGAGTTTTTGACTAATTTACAAAAAACCAAAGACTTACGGTTCGATAGTAAATCATAAGGAGAGTTTTTTAGAAATCCAGTTTATTACTTTAGACTGGATTTTTTTTATTACCGCTAGCGCGGAATTGTATTCCGTGCCGCACAGGTAAAAAAATTATTAAAGCAATGTTGTAGCTTTTTTTTAGCTATGACGTTGATTGCAGGCACGGATTGTAAATCCGCGCCATCGGGGTTGCACTCGAGCAAAGCGAACTGAAGAAGTAATCCAAGCCACATAAATGATCAAACCCATAACATCGATTGTTATGGGTTTTTTAGTAGTACAATTGTATTAATTTGTTTTGTTTTAGTTGTTTGCACGGATTGTAAATCTGCGCTAGCGGGTATTCAACTTTCAAAATTGTATTCATAATATCAAATAATAATAACAAGTATTGTAGTTTGGCTAAAACTTTATTAAAATAAATAAATATGCTAACTATTTCCAATGCCATTTCTGATTTCTTATCTCATTGTCGAATAGAGAAAAATCTAAGTAAAAAGACGCTCATCGCCTATCAAACAGATCTCTTTCAATTTAAAAACTTTATGATAAACAATAACTATTCACAAAACTTGTGCACGCTAAATAAAATTGAATTGAGAGCATATATTGAATCTCTTTCAAATCTAAAACCAAAATCAATGAAGAGGAAAATTGCCTCAACGAAAGCGATGTTGAATTATTTAGAATATGAAGAGCAAATTGAAAGAAATCCTTTCCGAAAAATGCGAATAAAAATTAAAGAAATTAAGGAGTTACCATCCGTAATGAATTTAGAGGAAGTTTCAAAAATATTTAAATCTGCATATGAAGTATTAAACCTTAATTTTGACAAATCTAGTTTCAGCTACAGTCAGGCAGTCATAAACATTGTTGTAATCGAACTTTTGTTTGCCACTGGAGCTAGAGTTTCAGAAATATCCAATTTACGTGACGAACATGTAAACTTGAAGTCTGGAACTATAATTATCATGGGCAAAGGCAGAAAAGAACGGATTCTCCAAATATGTAATCCTGATAGTTTAAATATTTTACAACACTATTCAGAGTTGTATAGAAAAGACATTAATAAAATTGGTTATTTCTTGGTAAATAGAATTGGTCAAAGATTATCAGATCAGTCTATCAGACTAATTGTAAAGAAAATATCTTTCGCGCTAGAAATACCAAAAAAAATCACCCCTCATGTTTTCAGACATTCTTTTGCAACTCTTTTACTGGAACAAGATGTAGACATTAAATATATTCAATCAATGTTAGGTCATAGCTCAATAACAACAACTCAAATCTACACTCACGTTAATAAAGAAAAACAGAGACAAATACTATTAGACAAACATCCTAGAAAAACAATAAACTTGTAATTCTAATTTATATATCATTGATAACTATTAATTATCGATGAAAGTAGTATATGAACTAAAACGTATTAAGGATTCTACTGATAATAATTTAACAAGAGCACTCAATATTTACACAAAAAATATTGAACCAATTCTTCGTACTGATACAAGAGAAATTATTTATTGGTTAGATAATTACAATAAACAATTTGATGATAGGTTTTATATACTAGGTCTCTATCTTAATAACAAAATAATTGGGTATGCACAGTTAGTTTATTTTGAAAATGAACGTATTGTGTTTGTTGATTATATTTTAATTGAAAAGGACTTTAGGAGAAATAACACCTTTTATCAATTTATTGAAGAAATAAAAAATTTCTTTATTGATGAAAATGTAATCTATGATTATATTTTGGGCGAAGTAGGTTATTATAATGATCAAAGAGTTCCAACAGAGAATACAAGAAATCTTATCAGACTATTGAAAATGTCAGGTTTTGGAGTAATTAAAACAAATTATTACCAGCCAATGTTAGGCAAAAATAATCATGAAAGTGAGTTAATGTCAGTATTAATGATTTATACACAAAATGAGCTTAAAAAAATCAAGAAAGACACTTTTCAATTAATGGTTAATACAATCTACTTTAAGCATTATAAAAGATGGTATGACAAGTTTCTAAATGAATTCGAGCAAAATGATTACTTTCTAAATTTGAATAAATTAATGACATTAATAACTGACAATATTAAAAGGAAAGATTTCATTGAAATTAACGGTTATTCACATATATATAACACAGAACCTTTGCCAAAAAAATCAAATCTTAGTACAAAAATCATAAAACTAAGCGGATTATTGGTTGTTTTCTCAATAGTAGCAGTATTAATTGGAATAGGTGTAGTAAAATTGAAAAAAGAATATGATATTGATGCTACGGGTATAGTTTTTATCTGCCTCACTTCAATAATTTTATTGATGCTTCTTTTTCATTTGTTTTACAAATATAAAAACCAGCCCATTTCTACAACAATTGAAAAAATTATAGAAATGTTTAAATAGTTTTCTCAGCAAAAATTATAGTATTTGAGGACACTTTTTTGAAAAATGGAAAAAGTTTGAGCATTGAATCAAGTTTGCAAAAAAAAGCAGAAAAGTTTCCTTTTTTGGTATATCTATAAATCAGAGGAGATAAAATATGCCATCTGTTTTTTTTTGTAATTAAAAAACCATTTTCAGTTAAAATTTCTTCGATGAAACTCTCTGAAAAATACCAAATGGTCTCCTTTCCTAGGTAAAAGGTATCTATTAAAATTGCTTTTTTGTTATATTTATTTGTACCTATTAGTTCCAGAGTATTACTGTTTTCAAATTCTAAAATTAGTTTACCATTCTTTTTCAATACTCTTGAAAACTCTTGAATTGCAGAGATTGGATCACAATAGTTTATTACACTTCCTACACAAATAATGGCTTCAAAAGTATCGTTAGATAAAGGAATATCTTCAATGTTTGCTTGAATCGAATTTTCTAAGTCTTTGATTTTTTTTTCAGCAATGTCTATGTGTGTTATATTTTTCTCAGGAAGTTCATACGAATATCCAGCTGATCCAGCGTTTAAAATTTTAATGTTATCTATATGAGAATAATGTTTTAGATTTTGTATGATGAACTTAGAAATCATTTTGAATGTGTAGCTATGCCATTTGTCATTCAAATCCCAAATAGAATCTAAATTATTATATTTCTCTACAATCTCTTTCTGCTCAATTCT